>NZ_BANS01000016.1 GCF_000332995.1 Gordonia amicalis NBRC 100051 = JCM 11271 | reverse complement strand
CTGGGTCGGTGCCTCAGATGTCTGATCAGCAGTTGGCCGGTGTTCTCAACAATGTCGTGGGGGTGATCAACCCGGTCCTCGACGTGCTCGCCGAACGGGACCCGCTCGACCTCAAGGAACACACCTTCCACGACGACGACCACCCGGATTCCCGCCTCCAGCAGGCCCGGCACGCCGCGGCGAAGCTCCTCGACGTCGCCGACTGGCCCGGCACCAAGGGCTGGGGCGAACGGCCGATGCACAAGCGCGCGAGCTGGTGGGTGACCCGCATCGGCACGCTGAACACCGGTGCGGTCGCCTTCCCCGGTGTCTTCGGCGTCTGGGCGAAGCGCCTGCCGGTCACGCCTTATCTGGGGTTCGCCAACCAGGCGATGGTGCTCGTCGCGATCGCCCGCGAGTACGGGGTCACCGAGCGCGGTCGCCAGGTCGCGCTCCTGGCGTCGGTGCTGTGCGGACGGGACATCTCCACGCCTGACGTCGACGCGGAATCCGGTGCCGCACTACCCACCGACCCGGACGAGCGCAAGAAGTCGCTGTTCCGCGGTATCTGGGACGCCGCGAAGCTGCTCCGAGCGGTCGATGACGAGTTCGAGAAGCGTCCCCAGCCGATGGTGCTGTTCCGGATGCTCGGGTACATCCCGGTGATCGGCGCACCGGCGACCTATGTCGGTGAGCGATTCGCCCTCTCGACGGCCGCCAGACGCGGCCAGGCCTGGCTGGAGTCGCACGGCAGGGCGTCGCTGACCAAAGGCAGCTGAAAGGTCAGCCGACCCGGCGGTACTCCACGTCCTCGCGGTCCATGCGGCGACGCTGGAACGGGGGCAGGTGATCGAAGACGGGGTCCTCGTCGTCGATCTCGAGAACCACTGCGCCACCGGGACGTCGCAGGCGCGGGGGCGGCGGTGCGGCGGCGAACTCGGGCACCGCGGCGGCGCGTCGACGACGCTCCTCCTCAGCGCGCTGCGCACGCTTGGCACGGGCAAGCCGCTGGGCCCGGATCTGCTGCTCCACCTTCACGGCCCGACGCAGGTATGCGAGGTAGCCGACCAGCATCAGCCCGATCACACCGGTGGCGACCCAACCAGTCGTCCCGATGAGGAACCCGGACACCACTGCCAGGATCAGCAGCGCGAACAGGCCGAGAGTGACCCGCTGACGCTCGCGATACTTCAGCTCGCGTTCCTTCTCCGAGGAGTAGACGCTGCGGCGACCCCGCCCGGACTGTGCGGTGTGCGCAGCCGGACGCTCGTCCTCCAGCTCGTCGACGACCGTTTCCGGCTCGTCCTCGGTGTGCCGGGACGCACGGGCGTAGTCGTCGTATTCGTCCTCGTCGAGATCGTCGGTCGCGTCCTCGTACTCGGCGGCCTCTGAATCGTCCTCGTACTCGGCCTCTTCGGAATCCTCGTACTCGGCTTCGTCGTCTGTGTCGTCGGCCTCGACGTCGTCGGCGGCGTCGGCGTGGGCGTCGTCGGCGGCGTCGGCGTGGGCGTCGTCGGCGGCGTCGGCGTGGGCGTCGGCGGTCAGATCGTCGTCGGCGGCGTCGTCGGCGTCATCGGAGGCCTCGACCGTCGGCTTCTCGACCTCGACGTCCCCGACGCTCTGGACCTTCGTCGTGTCGTCGGCATCGTCGGTCTGGGTGTCGTCCTCGGTCTCGTCGACGACGGCGGTGGCGGTCGCGGCCGTCTTACGCGTCGACTTCCAGGACGGGTCGTGCGGATGGCGAGCCGACGAGCGGCGTCGCGCGGTCGACGGTGCCGTCGCTCGCGCTCCACCACGGTGGAGCAGTCGCGTCTTCTTCGCGGCCTCAGTGGACTTGAGGATCTGGGGACGACCCTTGATCACCATGGGGACCAGCACGAAGAGCCAGACCGCGACGAGACAAACCCACAGTACGGAGTTGGGCATGCGACTCTCCCTTCATTCACTCTGGTCACACGAGGCCACTCCACAATCTAGGGCCCGAAAGTCCCAGTTCCACGCCGACGCGCCGTAGCGCGGTCATGTCGACGCGGATTCACACGCCACTCTCAGTCACTCAGCGCGGAACCGCGCGTCGACCGCGACGTCGATCTCGATGTCGTCGGCCCGCAGTTCCAGACTCGGCGCCGAACCCGCGACGGCGGCACCCATCAATCGCGCACGCGGCGACGCGACGTGGTCGACCATGTCGGGGTCGGACAGGAGTGTCGGTGTCACCGGTCCGCGGCCCACGGCGTCGGAGTAGGCCTGCGCCTTGGCAATTGCGTCCTCGACCGCCTCCCGGCGCAGTTCACGTTCGTGTGCGCGACGGCTGGCCTCGTGCACGTCCCAGCGGACGCCGTCGATCGTCACCCCCTCCTCGCCCGACCAGGTGTCGATGAACTCCGACAGCTTCTCGAAGTCGCCGAACTCGGCATCGAGACGAATACGGGTGTTGTACATCGGTTCCCGTGACTCGCCCTCGTTGGTGTAGGGCCGGTACGAGTACACCCGTACCGATTCGGCGGTCCACCGGTTGACCGCGCCGGCCGCTTCGAGTTCGCCGAGGGCGTCGGTGATCCTGGAATGCAGCGTCACCGCAGACTCGTACACCGCAGACTTCACCGGGCTTCGAGATGGACGGCGATGTCGATGACGCCACGTTCTGGGGCGTAGCGGCCGCGCGCGTTGCCGCGAACCACGATTTCCAGCTCGCTCACGGCGCATAGCCTTTCTACTGGAATGTCGCCCGGCCCGAACGGACCAGCGCCTCGGCCGCGGAGCCGACGACCTCCTCGGCCGTCAACGCGAACAACATGTGGTCGCGCCAGCGCTTGTTGACGTCCATGTACCGGACCAGCAGGCCCTCCTGCCGAAAACCGATGTTCTTCAACACCTTCTGCGAGGCGTCGTTGGCCGGCTGCACGGTCGCGTCGAGCCGGTGCAGGCCGACCGGACCGAAGCAGTGATCCACGCCCAGAGCGACAGCTGCCGTCGCGATGCCCTTCCCGGAATGCGTGTCGTCGACCCAGTAGCCGATCCACGCGCTGCGCACGGCTCCGCGCTGAATGTTGCCGACGGTCAGCTGCCCCACGTACTGGCCGTCGAGTTCGATCACGAACGGCAGGATCGTGCCGCGCTTGGCCTCGGATTTCAGCACCGCGAACAACGGCGGCCACGAACCGGGCTGATGCCGGTCGGCCCAGCTCCCGACGCCGGTCGGTTCCCAGGGCAACAACGAATTCTGATTACGGATGCGCAGTGCGCTCCAGGTCTTGCCGTCCCGCATCTTCACCGGGCGCAGCGTGACCGTTCCGGCCCTGGTGCGCAGCGGTCCCAGGGACGCCGGCCAGCCCGGACTCCCCTCACCGCCACTCAACCACCTGAACACGAGATGACAGTTTAGGCGCAATCACAGGATCCCCCGCATGAGACCTGCGTCTCGCGGAGAGTCGCGCTCCGCGGTCAGCCGCGCTGGGCGAGGAAGGCGACCTCGACCTCGTCGCCGGTGCTCATCTCTTCGACGTCGGGGTCGACCATGATGAGGCAGTTCGCCTCGGCGAGTTCGGCCAGCAGATGCGACGAGCCGGTCGGCGACGCACCGAGCACCTGAACCAGGTAGTCCCCGGTCCGCTCGTCCCGCATGAGCTGTCCGCGGAGGTACCCTTTGCGGCCGCGCACCGACGCGATCGGCCCGATGGTGCGGGCCTTGATGACCCGGCGCATCGGCTGCCGCTTGCCCAGCGCGATACGGATCAGCGGCCGCACCATCACCTCGAAGGTCACCAGCGCGCTCACCGGGTTCGCCGGCAGCAGGAAGGTCGGCACCTCGTCGCGACCGAGCCGGCCGAAGCCCTGCACCGATCCCGGATGCATGGCCACCCGGACGATCTCGAGCTCACCGAGATCGGCGAGGGCGTCGGCGATGGCCTTCGACGCGCTACCGCCGACCGCGCCGCAGATCACCACGATCTCGGAGCGGATGAGCTGCGCCTCGACCACCTCTCGCATGCGGGAGGCGTCGCGCTCGGCGATGCCGACCCGGTTGACGTCGGCGCCGGCGTCGCGCGCCGCCGCGGCGAGCGCATAGCTGTTGACGTCGTAGATCTGCCCTGGCCCGGGAGTGCGATCGATGTCGACGAGCTCACTGCCGACCGAGATCACCGACAGCCGCGGGCGCGGGTGGACCATCACGCGCGCCTGCCCCACCGCAGCCAGCAGACCCACCTGGGCGGGACCGATGATCGCGCCGGCACGGACCGCGACGTCACCGGGCTGGACGTCGTCCCCGACCCGTCGGACATAGTTGCCGCTCTCGACGCCGTGCCCGATCTTCACCTTCTGGTCGCCGCCGTCGGTCCAGCGCAGCGGCACTACCGCGTCCGCGAGAGTCGGCATCGGCGCACCGGTCTCGACCCGGACGGCCTGTCGCGGCTGCAGCCGAGTGGGGGTCCGCGACCCCGGACCCACCTCTCCGACCACGGGCAGCGAGACGATCATCGGTTCGCCTGCCTCGAGGTCGACGAGTTCGGCGCCGTTCGCATCGAAATCCTCGAGATCCTCCGGCGCGACGACACCGGCGAGCGCCACATCGACGGCACGCACCGCGTAACCGTCGATGGCGGCCTGGTCGAAACCCGGCATCGGATGCTCGGTGACCACTTCCTCCGCGCACATCAGACCCTGCGCCTCGGAGATCGCGACGCGCACCGGCCGCGGCGCCACCGCGGCGGCGGTCACGAGCGTCAGATGATCTTCGACGGACCGCATCTCACCGCTCTTCCCGCACTGCTCGATACAACACAGGGAAACGTTATCGGGCGTGCGCGCCGGAACGGTCGAGGCGCGCGGAGGCCGCCGGCGATCAGCTCTCGGCCAGCCGCTTCTCCAGCCACTCACGCAGATCAGGCCCGTAATCGTCACGGTCGAGCGCGAAGTCGACCGCGGCCTTGAGGTAGCCACCCGGGTTGCCCAGGTCGTGGCGGGTGCCGCGGTGCACGACGACGTGCACCGGTTCGCCCTCTTCGATGAGCAGCGCGATCGCGTCGGTGAGCTGGAGTTCACCACCGGCACCCGGCTTGATCCGGCGCAGCGCGTCGAAGATCTTGCGGTCGAGGATGTAGCGTCCAGCGGCCGCGAGGTTCGACGGTGCGTCCTGCGGCTCGGGCTTCTCGACCATGCCCTTGAGCTTCATCACATTGGGATTGTTCGCATCCGGCAGCGGCTCGACGTCGAAGACGCCGTATGCGCTGATGCGGTCCTCGGGAACCTCGATCGCGCACAGTACCGAACCGCCCCGGCGCTGACGGGTACGTGCCATGACCTCCAGCACTCCACCGGGCAGGACGAGGTCGTCCGGCAACAGGACCGCGATGGCGTCCTCGTCGTCGTCGAGGAGGTTCTCGACGCAACCGACCGCATGACCGAGACCCAGAGGCTTCTCCTGGATCACCGAGGCGACCTCGAGGAGGTTCGGGGCCTTGCGGACCTTGGCGAGCATGGCCTCCTTGCCGCGCTTGGCGAGGGTGCTCTCCAGCACGAGGTCCTTGACGAAGTGGGCGACCACCCCGTCCTTGCCCGGGGAGGTGATGATCAGGAGCCGTTCGGCGCCGGCGGACTTGGCCTCCTCGGCGACCAGCTCGATGCCCGGGGTGTCGACCACCGGCAGCAACTCCTTGGGCACCGTCTTGGTGGCGGGGAGGAACCGCGTCCCCAGCCCGGCAGCCGGGACCACCGCGGTACGCGGGATCGGCGGAGTGTTGGGTACCGCCTCGTACTCACTGAAGCCTTCTTTGGACGCAGTCATGAATCCACCCTAGGACAGGTGTCCCCGGCCGGCCGGACGGACGGCAGTGACCCGGACCTCACCCGGATCGAGACCGTGGTCGGATACAGTTCGGTCGTCGGCGAGCCACCACGGGATGAAGGACGGACGCGTCGTGCGAACCCTGAAGGACCAACGGCGCGAGGAAGCCGCGAAACGCCGGTCGGCCATACCGAAGGCCGCGCGCGAGCGGGCTGCGGCAGACCTCGCCGAGTGGATACACACCTGCCCGTTCCGGCTCGAGTACGACGTCACGGTGGCCGCGTATGTGCCGGTCGGCGACGAGCCGGGATCGACGGCGATGCTCGACGCACTGCTCGATCGCGGCGTCACGGTGCTGCTCCCGGTGGTTCCCGCCGGCGAACCCGCACCGCTCGACTGGGCGCGATACACCGGTCCGGGATCGTTGTCGCCGGGGAGATGGGGCCTACTCGAACCCACCACCGACCGCCTCGGTGTCGCCGCGATCCGCGCGGCGTCGGTGATCCTGATCCCCGCCCTGTCCGTCGACAAGACCGGCGTCCGCCTCGGCCGTGGTGCCGGGTACTACGACCGCACGCTCGTGGGGCTGTCCGCAGAACTCGTCGCGGTGGTCTACGACGAGGAGTTCGTCGACTCCCTGCCGGCCGGCGATCACGATGTGGCCGTGGGCTGGGCGCTGACCCCCGGCGGCGGGTTCCAGGAACTCGGCTGAGACGACAGAACCCGGGCGGTGCGTCCGTCGCGTGACGGGTGAGCTCCTGCCCAGGTTCTGGTCTGAAGTTGTGCGCCCCGCGTGTCAGGCGGGCGTGGCGACCTTGCTGTCGCTCTTGGTGGCGCTGCTCGAGCTCGACGAATCCGACGAGGTCGAGGAACTGCCGGACGTGGAGCTGCTCGACGACGAACTGTCCGACGACGAGGACGACGCGGCGTCCGAGGAGGACGAACCCGACCGCGAGTCGGTGCGGTAGAAGCCGCTCCCCTTGAACACGATGCCGACCGAGTTGAACAGCTTGCGCAGGCGACCTGTGCACTGCGGGCATTCGGTCAACGAATCGTCGGAGAACGACTGGACGATGTCGAACTTGTTGTCGCACTCCGTGCAGGCATACGAGTAGGTGGGCACCTGAACCTCCGAAAGTCAGTAAACGCTGACAAGTGTAACCGATTTTGGCACTCCCACATTCCGAGTGCTAACGCGGGTCCACCCAGCCCGCCCGGCGACCACTCCCGACCTCTATCCGCCGATCACGTCGCGGTTGACGTCGGGGATGTTGTCGCGGTTCATGTCGGCGTCGCGCGCCTGGTGCGCATCCCAGCGCAACAGGACCGCGGCGAGCACCGCGGAGATGAGCGAACCGGCCAGGATGGCCGCCTTGGCAGCCGCGGCGTGGTCGTCGGAGCCGCCCTCGAAGCTGAGTTCGGCGATGAGAAGCGCCACGGTGAAGCCGACGCCGGTGAGCATGCCGATCGGCAGCAGGTCCCGGATTCCGATGGCATCGGGCAGCCGTAACGGCGTGAACCTCGTCATCAGCCACGTCGATCCGAGGACGCCGACGAGTTTGCCGGCCACGAGTCCGAGCACGATGCCGATCGACACGGGCTGCACGATCGAGCCCTCACCGCCGATCACCGTCACGCCGGCGGCGGCGAAGGCGAAGACCGGGAGCGCGATCGCCGCGGAGTAGGGACGGACCGCCTCGTCGAGCCGTTCGGTGCGGGGGATCTTCTCGCCGCGGATGGCGACCGCGGGCACGGCGAAGCCGAGCAGCACACCCGCGACGGTGGCGTGCACGCCGGACGCGTGCATGAGGCCCCAGGCGACGAGGCCGACCGGGATCAGGAGCGGCCAGAGTTGCCACGACCGACGCACCAGCACGGCGAACACCGCGACCACCGCGATCGCGCCGCCGAGCATGACGAAGTCGATCTCGTCGGTGTAGAAGGTCGCGATCACGACGATGCCGAGCAGGTCGTCGACGACGGCCAGCGTGAGCAGGAACGTCCGCAACGGCAGTGGGAGGCCGCGACCGAAGATCGCGAGGACGGCGAGCGCGAAGGCGATGTCGGTGGCCGTCGGGATGGCCCATCCCCGAAGCCCCTCGGGGTCTCCGGCCGCGACGACGACCACGTAACAGAGCGCGGGCGTGACCATACCGCCCACGGCGGCCGCGATCGGCACCCCGGCGAGCTTCAGGTCGCGGAGGCTGCCGGCGACGAACTCGTGTTTGAGCTCCACACCGACCACGAAGAAGAAGATCGCCAGCAGTCCGTCGGACGCCCAGTGCGCCAGCGAGAGATGCAGATGCAGGGCTTCGGGACCGATCTCGGTGTGCAGCAGCGACGTGTAGCTCTCCCGCCACGGTGAATTGGCCCATACGACTGCGATGGCCGCCGTGATGAGCAACAGCACGCCGCTGGTGGTGTCGAGAGCGGCCCACTGCCGCAGTCGGTCGCGTGTCATGGAACTCCTCTGTCCGCGGGGCACACGTACACGTGCCCTCTTCACGCCACCCTTCACCGGGCGACGGCCGACCAGACTTCCCGGCACACCATGGTTTGTTTCCGACGTCACCCTAGCGGAGGCCGACCCGGCGGTCGCTTGTGCACAGCACGACGCCGGACTCCACGACTGTCCACAACGAGTCCGCGGCACCGTTTCCCGGGCGGTCGACGCCTATCGTCCAGCCATGCCACTGACTCGGATGTCGTTGCCGCGCGAGCGGCTCGGCCCACGCCTGGGCGACCGGATTGCTCACGCAGTGCGTCCCGGATGGACGCGCAGTCTCGCGGTCCGACGACTGGTCGCGGTAGCGCTGATCGTCGCGGCCGCCGTCGTCGCAGTGGTGGGGGCCCGCGCCGACGGGGAGTTCGAGGTGCTCGTCGCGGCACACGATCTGATACCCGGCCAGATGGTCGACGCCGGTGATCTCACCCCTCGGCTCGTCATGGGGAGCACGGTCCCCGCCGGGGCGATCTCCGATGCCGCACTCGCGACCGGCCGTACCGTCACCGGTCGCGTACGGACCGGGGAGATACTCACCGACACCCGGCTGTTGTCCTCGCGTCTGCCGGCCGAGCTGACCGGGGTCGACGACGCCCGTCTCGTACCGGTCCGGTTGTCCGACGAGGCGGTCACCTCGTTGCTCCGGCCCGGGGATGTGGTTGATGTGCTGACCGATTCGGCCGATGTCCTCGCACGACGCGCCGTCGTGGCGATGCACACCGGTCAGTCCTCCTCGGGCGGGATCGCCTCCGGTCGAAACTCGGTGGCACCGGTTCTCCTGGCGATGGATGCCGCAGCCGCCCATCGCGTCGCCGCCGCGGGTCTGGAGTCTTCGCTCGCGGTCGTCCTGCACTGAACCCGCGACACTCCGGACGATTCAAGGCAAATGGATCGCGCGGTTCACGATCGTGGATAGGGTAGTACGAGTTCGCACAGCACATGTCGGATTTGCACCGACCGAAACCGAATCGCCGGAAACAAGAGCGGGATTACCAAGGAGAGGCCGCACACCGTGCTCAAGGGATTCAAGGACTTCATACTCAAGGGCAACGTCGTCGAGCTGGCTACCGCAGTCATCATCGGTGCGGCCTTCACCGCCATCGTGACCGCGTTCACCGACGGCATCGTCCAACCGATCATCAACTCGATCCCGATCGGTACGGACGCCGCACAGGGACTCGGCTTCCAGATCACCGACAACGCCTCGACATTCGTCGACCTCGGCGGCGTGATCACCGCCGTCATCAACTTCCTGATCATCGCGGCGGTGGTGTACTTCATCATCATCCTGCCCTACAACAGGCTCGCGGAGCTGGGCGGCTTCGGCAAGAAGTCCGAGGTCACCGAGGTAGCTCTGCTCACCGAGATCCGCGACCTGCTCGATCCGGAGGGAAAGTCGAAGGCCAAGGCCGAGGCGGAGAGCGATCTGCCGCCACATCTGGCCGAGCCATCCGCGCCGGCCGGTGACGTCTACACGCCCCAGTCGGGCCCCCTCGCACCGTACGAGTCGCCGTCCGGTGCCGGTACCACACAACGGATTTCGACTCCCCCGTCGTCGGGTCAGCCGTTCCAGCACGGACCATCGCAGTCGGGACCGCAGTCGTCGCCGCTGTTCAACTCGCCGCAGGGTCAGCCCGCCGGCCCGGGAGGCCAGCCGTATCCGACGCCGCAGCCGGCTCCGGGTAACTACCCACCGCCCGGAAACTATCCGCCTCCCGGCAACTACCCGCCCCCCGGCTCCCAGTACCCCGGTGAGCAGCCGTACCCGGGCGAGCAGTACCCAGGTGAGCAGTACCCGAGCGAACAGTTCCCCGGTGACGGTCCGGACGCGCCGGGACGCCACTCGCGCTGAGAGTTTCACCCTTTTTCGGCCCTCGCCCACCAGGCGGGGCCGAAATCGTCGGTGACATCGACAGCCACCCCAGGAGGCTCCGAGTTCGCCGGATTCAGTCGCATTCGTCAGTTGGATTCGACCGCTACGGGTCGAGCCGCTGAACCCACACCGTCGGACCGTCGGTGAGGGTGAACTCCGCGCGCACCAGACAATTCCACTTGCGGGCGTAGAGCTCCGACAACCGCCGGTCCGACGTGCTCGCCGTGACGGGCATTCCGAGGCGCCGTGCCCGCTCGACCACCGGGTCCACCAGTGCCGCGAGCGTCCCGCCGCCGCGTCGCTCCGGGTGGACCAGAGCGAAGATGACGCGGATCGCTTCGTCGGCGACCTTGGCTTCGTCTGTCTTGCTCTGCAACTCCCGGAAACGGTCCACGAACCCGTCGATCCTCTGGACCCACCGACGGGTGCGGTCCTTGAGTTCGCCGTCGACGACACCGGCTTCTTCGGAGGACTCGGACACCGCGATCACAGCAGTCAGATTGCCTGTGTCGTCGAAGATTCCCTGGAGACCATTCATGCACTCGACCAACAGGACCTCGCCGTACCACCGGTACGCATCCGCCGGTGCGTCGTCACCGATCAGCCACCGGTAGACCGGAACCTCCCGCAGTCCGTTCTCGAGCAGGTCGAGCGCGCCGTCGCGGTCGGAGACGACCAACGGACGTGCTGCCTGATTGCGATAAGCCGCGTGCTGGGTCACCACCCAATATCAGCACACCAACGACGGCCGGGGCGAGTATGGCGGTTCACGGCTGCTTCGGAGCACCGAGACATGTTACCGCCACGTAAGATATTCGTCACCGAGAATTCAGCATTCGCCCGCCACGACAGCCGGGACCGGGTGCGGTATTGTCGACCGCGAGGCCGTCTGAGACGGACTTCCGTACTTCACAACGAAGTGGCAATGAGTAGGAGATTCACGTGTCCGACGCGATCAGCATTTCCTGGATCCGCCTCTACATCGAAGAATTGGTCACCGGGTCCACCGAAGGCGAAACCACACCGCCCGCCGAGTAGAACAAACGGCGGCTGTCCGCCGATCGAATTCTGAACAACACAACGTTCAGTACGACGAAAACGCTCAGTACGACGAAGGGGAATTCTCATGGGCCAAGTTGTCGGTGGCGGAATCGAAGATGCCATCAAAGACCTGATGACCGGGTCTCTTGACAGCGACGGCGTTCCCATCGATCCCGAGGACTGACAGGCACCTTCCCAGGCGCCTGATCCCGTACAGCACAAAGGAGGAGACCACATGGCCACCGGAATCGACATCAACATCTCCGAACTCTTGAGGGACCTGCAGAGCGGTTCGACGGAGTCGGAGTCGGAGACGACCGCTTAGGCCGTCCGAGCTTCACACCGCCTTCTGGCCTCGTGCCGGGAGGCGGTGTTTTTTGTGTGGTGCCGAGTTTCTACCTCAGGGGAGACCACCGAGGAACGTGAGGAATGAAATGTGCCGAACGGTTGATTTGTGCCGATTCGTCCACTGATGGCCATTCTCTGGTTGCCGATATCTCACTTCCACGTCCACTTCGGACCGCGAGATACTGTAGTCTTGGTGTCACGGCTGTTCGGCGCCTCTGTGGACCGACAGTCAGAACATTTTCCGACGAGGGAGGCACAACATGGCGGACATCATTCAAGGCGCAATCACCGACGCGATCGTCGAACTGGTGACCGGCTCGCTCGAGGCGGGCTCCGACAGTATCGCCGAGTAGACCCGATTCATCGGTCAGCCGTCCTGCCGTGAATGGCAGGGCGGCTTTTCCATGTCCCACTCCGGACTGGCGACCCACGCTCGGATGACTGCCTTTTCGGCGCCAGAGTGCTGAATCGCCCATTGCTCAGCTCGACCGGTGCGCGGGGTCAATGACCCCGGGTGACGTGTGATCAGCCCCCCCCCGCGCATCGCTGACGACGGCGCTCATGTCCAAGGTCAGGTTCGTGGTTGTGGCTTCCGGGTGGTGCTGCTGGGCGGAGCCGGCCTCGACCGCTCGTCGCTGCCACGTAGGAAAGCACTTGAGATCTGTTCCCGTACAACCCAACCGACGCGTCGAATACCTGCGCTACGCGTTCGGCGCCGGGTGTCGCCGAAATGCCCTTGACCGCCAGTCCGTACAGAGCCTGCCTGGCGTGTCTGTAACCACAGATCCAGACTCGGTCACTGCGTCACGAATACGGCTGCGTCCTAGACGATCGGGCTCACGACGGCGGCGGTGACCACGCTCGACGGCAGCGGGCCGTCGGCCGCCTCCACGTCGGAGGTGTTGCGCGACGCGAGATCTCCCGTACCGAAGCGGTGCCGCGCATGCGGCACGAGCCGTTGCGTGTGCTGGTACAGCCGGACGCCTCACTCGAGTGTCGTCTTCCGCCCACTCCTCGAGGTCACGCAACGCCACACTCTGCCGGCGACGGCTCCCTCACCGCCGCGATCGACATCAGCGCACGATCCCGATGAAAGCCGTTGTCCGCGCGCGGATCACAGAAGATCACAGGACTTCATCAGCACCTCCGCAGCAAAACGCCGCGGGGCGGGGATCCATGATGGATCCCCGCCCCGCGGTGCTGCTGAGGGTCAGCGAGTCGATCAGCCGAGGCTGAACGGCTTGCCGTTGAGCACGACGATGCCCTTGACGGCGTCGGTGCTGACCGTCACCTGGATGAAGGCGCGAGCAGCGGCGTAGCCGGCGCAGCTCTCCACCTTGAACTGCTCCTGGCTGTAGGCCACGCCACCGGCCTTGCCCTTGAAGGTGTAGCCGTTGAGCTCGTAGTCGGTGTAAGCGGTGTTGTCGCCCGAGGTCTCGTTGATGAGCCACTTGCGCTTGACCTCACCCGGGCCGAGGCTGAAGCCGCCGCCGACCTCTTGGCCGTCGATTCCACCACCGGCAGTGACGTTCAACGGATCGCTGTAGTCGATACCGGCCTTGAGACCGGGGAGGCCGACCTCGCCGCCACCGAAGTTCACCTGGCAGCCGACGTCGTAGCCGACCTTGACCGAGCCGCCCTCGGCCTTGCCGCCGACGGTGACACGGACCTTGCCGGAGAGCCACACCTCGCGGGTGGTCGGGACGTTGCTGATCGGGCGCTGGACGTTGACGTACTCGTCGAACAGCTGGACCGTGACCGGGGTGCCGTCGACCAGGGTCTTGGTGATCGTGCCACCGGGCAGCGGCCCGGCGGTGGCGCCGCCGGCGCCGAGGCTGGTGAGGCCCATCGCGACGGCACCGGCGAGACCGGCCGCCGCAACCACGCGACGCGTGATGTTCTTCTTCATGATTCCCCTTCGTGGAATATCAATCTGCGCAGGGCAGATAAGTCAGGACGTGCTTGTTATCTGCCCGGTCAGTTGATGGTGAAGGGCTTGCCGTACAGGGTCGACTGGATGAGGGTGCCCTCGCCGCTCAGCTTGCCGTCGTCGGTGCTGTATCCCTTGGCGCCGATGACCTTGGCCGCGGAGCGTGCCGAGGCGAAGCCACCGCACTGGTTGAGGTTGAAGGTGAGCTGCGACAGCTGGACGGCGGCGATGCCACTGTCCGAGAAGTCCTTGTCGGTGATGTCGACGACCGCGACCTGTCCCGGCTTCAGCGGGAGGCCGAGCGAACCGGACAGAGTGGTGGCGGTGAGGCTGATGGCGCCGCCCAGATCGAGCGAGATGCCGCTGACGTCGACCTGGCAACCGATGATGTACTTGACGGCGAGCTTGCCGCCGACACCGGCCGAAGCCTTCGCGGTGTAGGTGCCGGAGATCGCGAAGCCACGCGATGCCGGGTTGTTCGCCACAGTCGAAACCGGGTACGCGCTCTCACCGGTGCGCCACGTCTGGATGGACTCGCCGTCGATGCCGGCGGCCTTCTTGTAACCATTCGGCAGACCGGCAGCCGCGGCATCGCCGACGCCCATGCCTGCCAGGCCCACGACCGCGGCCGAGGCGATCGCGACCGCGCCCGCGGCGCGGCGCAGCCCAAGCTTGCTGAACTTGCTCATTCGTTCCCTCTCACAGGATTCGGCTGTTACCCCCGCGGAATGCATTCACATCCGCAAGTCATGACCTCGACGTTCGATGTGCTCCCCACGGTGGTGCTCAGCATGCTCTGACGCACTACTTAGCTTCCGTTGAGGATTCATCGAATTCCTGGTCACTGCTGCGTCGTCACTCGCGACAGATCGCAGGACACTGCTCATGTCCCCTTTACGGGGGCACCGAGCGTTGTCGAGCCGAACGTTATCGGAGGGGTCTCAGAACAGGCAACAGCTGGACTCAGCCGTGTCACGAACTGGAGACGCAGCATCACAAATATCGAATACGTGATCCATCAACGGACCAAAGTTAACGGTAGATAAACACGCTGATGCGGCTATGTAGAAGAAGTCGCATTTCACTCGTAATGAGGCGGGCGCTGCGCTTCGAACCAATCCTGAGAGTGGCCTTTGTGATCTTCGCCATACTCGTCTGTGGTGAGATCCGGGAGGTCGTCACCGAACACGGAATCGAGCTTCGCCCGCCGTGCAGCACGACGAGCAGCAGCGTCATCGCTACTGCTCATCGGTCGTTTTCCGGGGTGCTCACGGTCAGCCGCCGGCGGACGGGACGCCCCGTTTCCGGTCGGTCGATCGTCCCTGTGTTCCGGGAGATCCTTAGCCTTGCTCAACAGTACTCGAGACGAGTAATCGCGGCCATAATCAGAATTCACTTATGGACTCGATCACATATTTGGCGAGTGGTGCCGCGGTCGCCATTCCGTCGCGCACCGCGGCGCGGGAATTGGCCAGATTGACGACTAACGTCTGCCCGGAGATTCCGGCCAGCCCGCGCGAAAGTCCGCCGTCCGTCGCGCCGGCGGCGAGACCGGAACTGCGGACCGCCTCCTCGATGCCGCGGAGCCGGCGATCGAGCAGGGGCTCGGTGGCCTCCGGGGTGACGTCGCGGGCGCCGACACCCACCCCGCCGACCGACACCACCAGATCGACGCCACCGATCACCGCGGTGTTCAGTGCGTTGCGGATCTCCACCTCGTCGCCGGATACGACAACGGCCGCATCGACATGGAACCCCGCCTCGGCGAGCAGTTCACCGACGAGCGGCCCGAGCAGACGCTGGTCCTCTCCGTGCGCCGCCTCGTCGTCGACGACGACGACGAGTGCCCGGCCGATCTCCTCGCCCTGCGGCCGGTGGGTGGCCTGCTCGTGGCGCGCAACGAACTCCCGCGCGGCGGCGTCGGCGGCCACCACGTCGGCCGGATCGACCTGACCCGGATCACCAGCGAGACGGACGTCCAGGGACTGCCCTTCGTCGGTGTCGCCGGAGATGGCGGGGTTTCCGGGAACGGGGGATCCGGCGTAAGTCATGGCAGGCCCTTTCTCTATCTTCTCGGACCGTCCGATGGACGGTCGTGGTGCGCTCTGTAGTTGTGCGATTCGTACTCGCGGGCGGACGCGCAGCGCGTCACTTCACCTCGAGCGTGCCCAGCTTGACCTGCGCGGTCTTGCTGTTCCCGCCATCGGAGTAGGTCACGGTGACCGTGTCCCCCGGCGCGTGCGACCGGATGGCCGCCACCAGAGCGTCTCCCGACGCGATCGGACGGTCGTCGACCTTCGTGATGACCGCATTCTTCGGGATACCCGCGGTCGCTGCCGGACCTCCCGGGGTCACATCGGTGACGACGGCGCCGGGCGTGTCGGAGTCACCACTCGGACGCACGGACACACCGATGTTGGCGTGGCTGGCCCTACCCGTGGACTCGAGCTGTTTGGCCACGCGGATCGCCTGATCGATGGGGATCGCGAACCCGAGTCCGATGCTGCCACCGGCCTGTTCCTCGCCTCCACCGAGGGTGGCGATGGCAGTGTTGATGCCGACCAGCGCTCCCCTGGCGTTGACGAGCGCACCGCCCGAGTTGCCGGGATTGATCGCGGCGTCGGTCTGGATGGCGTCGATCACCGAGGTGGTGTTGGTGCCCGGATCGCGCGAGGTCAGGACCGGTCGGTTCAAGGCGCTGATGATGCCCGTGGTGACAGTCCCGGCCAGGCCGAGCGGGGAACCGATGGCGATGACGTCCTGCCCCACCGCCAGGTTGTTCGAGTTACCGACCGTGACCGGGGTCAGATCGTTCCGGTCGACCTTGATCACCGCGATGTCGGAGATCGGGTCGGCGCCCAGCACCCGGGCCTGCGCACGCGAACCGTCGGAGAAGTTGACCGCGACCCTGGCCGCGGGGCCGTTGCCGCCGGCGCTCACGACGTGATTGTTGGTCATGATGACGCCGTCCTCGGTCAGGACGACCCCCGATCCCGAGCCCAGCGCGCCGCCCGAGACGACCTCGATGGAGACCACCGACGGGAGCACGCGGGCGGCCACCTCCTGGACCGAGCCGGCCGGTGCCTCGACGGGCGCGGTGTTCCCGTTCGCCTTGGGGTCGCCGCCGAGCGGGCCGCTGCTCGTGCTGCTGCTCGACGACCCGTCGGAACCGTCGGCCAGTGTGTAACCGATCGCACCGCCGGCACCACCGGCGACAAGCGCGACCACCAGCGCACCGGCGCCGAGTGCGGCCAGGCGTCCGCCGCCCTTGTTCTTCGCCGCCTGGGGCGGCGGGTTGCCACCCGACCCGCCGAACGCGGGCTGCGGGTAGGCATTGCCGGCGCCGGGCCCGCCATACGGGGCCTGCGGAGGAAAAGGACTGGTTCCCGGGTTGCCGTAGACAGACGTGGGTGCGTTGTTGCCGCCGAAGACGGGCCGGCCGCCCTGCGAGGGGAACGCCCCTGAGGCCGGCCCTGGAGTGCCCTGGCCGCTGTAGGACTGCGTCGGTGACTCAGAGCCCGATGGTGTGGAGGGAGCGCTGCCCCCGTTCGACCGGCCAGCGTCGTGCTGACCGTGCTGGCCACCCCCGTACGGACCGCCACCCTGCGAACCGCCAGTCGTCATCTTCGTCTCTTCCTCGTCGTCTGACCGGCACACAGCCGGCTCGGTGGTCTCCGCCGGCCCTGTGCCGGCAAGGTTCACTTCGCTCGGGTTTGTCGGCCGAAACCACTCGACCGGCGTCCCGCACAGCGCCTTGGTCAACCCTATGGGATCGATGGGCAGGTCACACCGGGTAACCGCACAGCTGTCGATGATGTGGACGACGGCCGTCGTGACCCGCCGATGCACGGCGCTTCACCCTTATTGACGAATCACTTGCGGAGATGGTTCCGCGGGAGTTGCCCGGCCGGGCAAAGTCATCCGGATGAGTGCACCGCCGCGCGGCGACGTGTCGGCCACGACGGTGCCACCATGACGTTCGACGACCTGCCGCACGATCGCCAGGCCCAGACCGGATCCCGGCATCGACCTCGATTGCGTCGAACGATAGAAGCGTTCGAAGACGAGACCACGGTCCTCCTCGGGAATCCCGGGACCGGCGTCGGCGACGGTGAGCTGCGCGGTGGACATCCCGGTCTGCGTCAGCCCGACGGCCACCGATGTCCCCGGCGGACTCCATTTCGCCGCGTTGTCCAACACATTCAGTACCGCGCGGGACAGTCCGTGCTGTTCACCGAAGATGTACCAGGGCGACAGGTCAAGCTCGAATTCGATGTCGTTGCGGCGGCGTCGGACACGTTCGAGGGCCTGCTCGATGATCTCCGCGAGGTCGACTTCCTCGTACACCACCTCGGGGGCGTCCTCGCGGGCGAGGTCGACGAGATCGCCCACCAGCGTGGACAATTCCTCGATCTGGGCCATGACGTCGGCGCGCAGGTCGACCATGTCCTGCTCGGGGACGGCCGGTGCACCCGGCCTGCTCGCCGCGATCAGCAGTTCGAGGTTGGTGCGCAAGGAGGTCAACGGGGTTCGCAGTTCATGTCCGGCATCGGCGACGAGACGTGCCTGGCGGTCCCGGGATTCGGCGAGTGCCCGGAGCATCGCGTTGAAACTCGCGGTGAGCTTGGCCAATTCGTCGTTGCCGGTCACCGGTATGGGTGTCAGGTCGTTCGTTCGCGCGACTCGTTCGACGGCCCGGTTCAGCCGGGCAACCGGTCTCAGGCCGGCACGTCCGACCGTTGTGCCGGCGAGAGCCGCCAAAGCCACTCCGCCACAACCGACCACGAGCAGCACCCAGGCCAGGCGTTTGAGAACGCGATCGGTCTGGATGAGACTCTGCGCCAGGACAAGGGTGTTGCCGTCGTCGAGTTTCCGCGTCAGCACGCGCTGATTGCGGGTGGTGCGCAGGCTCTGCGGATTGGTTCCGGGAACCGACGGCGACCGCACGATCTCGCGCTCGGGGTCCTCGAACGGGACCTGCCCGATGAGGTACGTCTGACCGCTCGGGGTCACGAGGGCGACCGAGATGTTCGTCGAGAACACGGTTCCCGCCACCAGCTGCTCGGGCTGGTTGCGGAGCACACCGGCGCGCGCCAGAGCCGCCATGCCGTCGGCACGGCTCTCCAACTGCTGGTCGACCTCGTTGTACATCGCCCGGTACACCACGAAGTAGGCGGCCGCGGCCATCAGACTCACCGACACCAGCACGACGGTCGCCGACAGGATCGTGACACGCGAACGCAGGGACACCGCCCGCGTCAACGGCATCGGCGCCCGCATCTCCTTCTCCCCGGACGCCCCCTTCTCCCCGGACGAACCGGGACCGCCGGCGAGCATACGGGTCAGGTGGTCGCGCATCCGCGAGGGCGACGACACTAGGGCGGGGTCTCCCGCAGCACGTATCCGACGCCGCGCACGGTGTGGATGAGTCGCGACTCGCCGTCGGCCTCGGTCTTGCGGCGCAGGTAGCCGACATAGACCTCGAGGGCATTACCCGAGGTCGGGAAGTCGTATCCCCACACCTCCTCGAGGATGCGGCTTCGGGACAGCACCCGACGCGGGTTGGCCATCAACATCTCGAGCAGGGCGAACTCGGTGCGTGTAAGGCTGATCGGCCGCTCACCACGGGTCACGTCACGCGTCACCGGGTCGAGCGACAGGTCCGCGAAGGTGAGCGTCTCCGAGTCGATGTCGCCTTCAGGTGCCGCGCGACGCAACAGCGCCCGCAACCGTGCGAGCAACTCTTCGAGTGCGAACGGTTTCGGCAGATAGTCGTCGGCGCCGGCGTCGAGCCCGGAGACCCGCTCGGACACCGAGTCCCGGGCGGTCAGCACCAGGATCGGCAGGTCGTCACCGGCAGAACGGAGTCGGCGGCACACCTCGAGGCCGTCGAGTCGCGGCATCATGACGTCGAGGATGACGACGTCGGGACGATCGGCGAGGATCTTCTCGAGTGCCTCGATGCCGTCGCCCGCTGTCTCGACGGTGTATCCGTTGAAGGTGAGCGACCGCCGCAACGACTCCCGGACCGCCCGGTCGTCATCAACCACGAGGATGCGCATGGCATACAGTCTTATCCGCCTCGGCTGAGATCCGCCTGAGCAACGCCGCAACACGGACCATCCGGTCTCGGAATTGCGCGCGACCTGCAGTTTCTCCCGCCTTCACGCCAGTGACCATCGACTGTGAGATCAAGTTGATGGTTGCGTAACGCCGGCCTTCGGGTTGCGAAACATCCGACTTCGACGCTGGAACCGTGACCGCCTCACCCCCCACGCACCCCGTCATGTCCCGATCGGTCATGTCCCTGTGCGCCTACTGCGGCGTCGGCTGCGGTATGGAGATGCGGCTCGACGACTCCGGCGGGCTGGTCAAGACCGTCGGGCGCGCCGATCACCCCACGAACTTCGGCCGGCTGTGCACCAAGGGATCGACCACCGCCGACATGCTCGCCGCCGGCGGACGGCTCGACGCTCCCCTCGTCCGCGACGACCGCGGCGGTCAGCTACGCCGCGGCGACCTCGACGCGGTCCTCACCGACACCGCGCGCCGGTTGCGCGCCATCGTCGACGATCACGGCCCCGACGCGGTCGCGCTGTACGTGTCCGGTCAGATGTCACTCGAGGCGCAGTATCTGTCGAACAAACTCGCCAAGGGTTTCATCGGTACCAACCAGATCGAGTCGAACTCCCGGTTGTGCATGGCCAGCGCCGGCACCGGCTACAAGCTGTCGCTCGGCTCCGACGGTCCGCCCGGTTCGTACCAGGACTTCGACCACGCCGACGTCTTCCTGGTCATCGGGTCGAACATGGCCGACTGCCACCCGATCCTCTTCCTGCGGATGATGGACCGGGTCAAGGCGGGAGCGAAGCTGATCGTGGTCGACCCGCGGCGGACCGCGACCGCCGACAAGGCCGACCTGTTCCTGCAGATCGAATCCGGCACCGACCTCGCCTTCCTCAACGGGCTCCTGCATCTGCTGATCTCCGACGGCCACACCGACGACGAGTTCATCGCGTCGTTCACCGACGGATTCGAGCAGATGCCGGACTTCGCTGCGCAGTACTCGCCGGAGGTCGTCGAATCCATTACCGGGATTCCCGCCGAGGACCTGCGTACCGCGGCCACGATGATCGGCGAGGCCGGCGAATGGATGAGCTGCTGGACCATGGGCCTCAACCAGTCGACCCACGGCACCTGGAACACCAACGCGCTCATCAACCTCCACCTCGCGACAGGCGCGATCTGCCGACTCGGCAGCGGACCGTTCTCCTTGACAGGCCAGCCGAATGCGATGGGCGGCCGCGAGATGGGTTACATGGGGCCGGGATTGCCCGGCCAGAGGTCGGTGCTGTCCGAGGTGGATCGCACGTTCGTCGAGACCGCGTGGGGCCTCCCGGCCGGCACACTACGCACCGACGTCGGCGGCGGCACCATCGACTTGTTCCGCAAGATGGCCGATGGCGAGATCAAGGCCTGCTGGATCATCTGCACCAATCCTGTTGCCTCCGTCGGCAATCGCAAGACTGTCATCGAAGGACTCGAACGCGCCGATCTCGTGATCACGCAGGACGCCTTCGCCGAGACGGAGAGCAACCAGTACGCCGACGTCGTGCTCCCCGCGGCGCTGTGGTCGGAATCGACCGGAATCATGGTGAACTCGGAGCGGAACCTCACCCTGTTCGAACCCGCTCTCGACGCGCCCGGGCAGGCGATCCCCGACTGGGAGATCATCGCACGCATCGCCTGCGAGATGGGCTACGCGGACGCCTTCAGCTATTCGAGTGCCGAGGAGATCTTCGCCGAGATCAAGCAGTTCGCCAACCCCGACACCGGTTACGACCTGCGCGGCGTCACCTACGACGGCCTGCGCCGGGCACCGATGCAATGGCCGTGCCCACCGTCGTCCGACGGGGCCGACCTCCTCGAAGACGGCGCGCGCAACCCGATCCGCTATCTGAACGAGGGCCGGAGCCAGACGCTGCACCGTCTCGATGACGGATCGACTCCGCGACTGGCATTCGCCACACCCACACGCCGCGCGCAGTTCTTCGCCCGGCCGCACCTCGACCCCGCCGAGCTCCCGGACGACGACTATCCGTTCCTGCTCAACACCGGCCGCCTGCCGCACCAATGGCACACGATGACCAAGACCGGCCGGGTTGCCAAGCTGAACAAACTCAACCCGGAGCCGTTCGTCGAACTCCATCCGGAGGACGCCGAGCGCATCGGTGTCGCGGCGAAGGACAAGGTCGAGGTGGCGTCGCGTCGTGGACGAGCGGTGTTGCCGGCCAGGATCTCCGATCGGGTGCGTCCCGGGAACTGCTTCGTGCCGTTCCACTGGAACGACGTCTTCGGTGAGCACCTCTCCATCAACGCGGTCACGTCTGATGCGGTGGACCCGCTCTCCCGGCAGCCCGAGCTGAAGGTGTGTGCCGTGACGCTGACAAAGGCCGCCGGGTCTACACCGGCCGTGGTGCCGGTCGCCGGGTCTTCCGAGTTGGCTGTCGCACTCGAGGTTTCGGACGTCACCTCTCCGGAGTTGTCATCGACCGAACAGTTGTATCTGGCCGGGCTGGCCGCCGGGGTCCCGGACGCACCGTCAAAGGTTCCCACGGTTCCGGCCGATGCACCGCTGCGCCCGGAGGTCCGAGTGTGGGTGTCGGGCCTGCTGGCCGGGATGTTCGCGCGCACCGAAGTCGCCCCGCCGAGCGAAGAGTCTTCGGAGCCGGCGGAGTCGACCGGCACGATCACCGTGCTGTGGGCGTCGCAGATGGGCAACGCGGAGGAACTGGCCACCGAGACCGCCGAACGGGTGAAGGCGAGCGGGCTCCGCGTCGATGCCAAGTCGATGGACGAGGTCGAGGTCGGCGACTTGCGGGGTACCGCGCTGTTCGTCACGTCCACGACCGGCGACGGTGATCCGCCGGACAACGGTACGGCCTTCTGGGAGGCATTGAATGGCGCTGAGGCACCGGACCTCTCCGGTGTCGACTACGCGGTGCTCGCCCTCGGCGACTCGAACTACGACGACTTCTGCGGCCACGGGCGCAAACTCGACGAACGGATCGGTGAGCTCGGTGGTCGTCGGATCGTCGACCGCGTCGACTGCGAACCGGACTTCGAGGAGACCGCGGGCGGCTGGCTCAACGAGGTGATCCGCGCGATCAGCATCGGCAACCGCGCGCCCGTCTCCGGCGTCACCGACGAGCGGGTCACCGTCGTCAGCGAGCCCGCAGACTCGTCGGCAGCACCGTCGGTGAGGACCGCGCCGGCCTACTCACGCAAGAAGCCGCTGGTCACCTCGCTGGTGCGCAATGTGAAGCTGAACACCGAGGGATCGCAGAAGGACGTGCGCAACTTCGGGTTCCGGCTGCCCGCCGACACCTTGACCTATCAGGCCGGTGACGCGCTCGGCGTGTGGCCGCTGAACAACCCGGCCCTGATCGACGAGTTTCTCGACCGGACGGGACTCGACGGCGGACACTCGGTGACGGTCGGCGGCGACGACATGCCCCTGCACCAGGCACTGCGCGAACGGCTCGAGTTCGCGCGGGTCACTCCCGATTTCGTCCGATTCGTCGGCGAGCGTTGCGGTTCGGACGAGCTGAAGACGCTCGTCGCGGCCGGCAACAAGCAGGCGTTCAACGACTGGTCCTGGGGCCGTCAGTCGGTGGACGTCCTCACCGAGCACCCGATCTCCGCCGACGTCGACGAGTGGCTGAAGATCCTCAAACCACTGGCCCCGCGTTCGTATTCGATCTCGTCGAGCCCACTGGAGAGTCCCGACGAGGTGCAGCTGACGGTGTCGGCGGTGCGCTACAACCGATGTGGCATCCAGCGTGGCGGGGTCTGCTCGACCTTCCTCGCCGACCAAGCCGAAGACACCGAGGTCGGGGTCTTCGTCACCTCGACCACGCACTTCCGCCCGCCGGCCGATCCCGACACCCCGATGATCATGATCGGACCGGGCACCGGTATCGCCCCGTTCCGCGGTTTTCTCCGCGAACGAGAGGCCCTGGGCCACAACGGTAAGAACTGGCTGTTCTTCGGCGAACAGTACTCGGCCACCGACTTCTACTACCGAGACGAGCTGACGACCATGCTCGGCGACGGCCTGCTGACCCGCCTCGACGTCGCATTCTCCCGCGACCAGGATCGCAAGATCTACGTCCAGGACCGCATGGTCGAACACGGCGAAGAGCTCTACCAGTGGCTGCACGACGGTGCCCACGTATACGTCTGCGGTGACGCGACCCGGATGGCGAAGGACGTCGACGCGACCCTGAAGGGCATCGTCGCGCAGCACGGTCGCCGCTCCCCCGCGTCTGCCGAGGCCTACGTCAAGGCCCTCGCCGCCGACAAGCGGTACGTGCGCGATGTGTACTGACCTCCCCGGCCACAACCCGGCACGCACACCGTTGACCCAGCATGTCGGCCCCATTGCCTACCCTTGACCCGTGGACTTCGACGCATTCGGCAGCCTGTGGGAACGGCATCCCGCCTGGCGGCTGCTGCGCGCGCACAACTCGCCGCTCATCCTGACGTTCCTCGGCAACTATTTCGTCGAGGGCAACCGAGGCGCCGGCTCGGCAAGTGACCTGGCCACAGCGCTGGATGACCTCCTCTACACCCTCAACATCGCCTCATCGACCGAAGACGGGCAACCACGCTTTCCCAAGGAACCGCGCGCCTATCTGGAGGATTGGGCCGCCACCGACGCCGGTTTCCTGCGCCGCTTCTACCCGCCCGGCGACGACGAGGTCCACTACGAGGTGACCCCCGCCTTCGAGAAGGCCTACGGGTGGGTCGTCTCGTTGCGGGGCCGGTCGTTCGTCGGCACCGAGTCGAGGCTGCACACCGTCGTCGAGCTGTTGCGACAGATCGTGCATGGCACCGAGTCCGACCCGGAGATCCGGTTGGCCCAGCTACGTCGCCGTCGCGCGGAGATCGACGCCGAGATCGAGGCGGTCGAAGCCGGTGATGTGTCGGTCCTCGACGAGGTCGGTGTGCGCGATCGCTATCAGCAGCTCTCGTCGACCGCCCGGGAGCTGCTCTCCGACTTCCGCGAGGTCGAGGACAATTTCCGTCTGCTCGACCGAGCCGCCCGCGAGAAGATCGCCTCCTGGGACGGCCCGAAGGGTGAGCTGCTCGCCGAACTGGTGGGTGGCCGCTCGGAGATCGCCGGCTCCGATCAGGGCCGCAGCTTCCAGTCGTTCTACGAGTTCCTGCTCTCCGACGAACGGCAGACCGAACTGTCGGACCTGCTCGACGCGGTGTCGTCGATGGACATCATCGACGCCGACCGGCCCATCCGCGGTATCCACCACGACTGGTCGGAGGCCGCCGATCGCACCCAGCGCACCGTGCGACAGATCTCCGAACAACTTCGCCGATTCCTCGACGACCAGGTGTGGCTCGAGAACCGACGCGTCCTCGACCTCGTGCGCTCGGTGGAGGCCACCGCTCTCGAGGTCCGCGGCCGGGAACCGGGTTTCGGCCTCACGGTCGATCAGCCCGGCATCGAGATCGTGCTGCCGTTCGAACGGCCGCTCTATCAGCAACCGGCAGCCGTCACCGTCGAGAGCCGGCTCGACGACGCCACCGAGGAGGTCGACGCGGATCTCCTGTTCAGCCAGACCTACGTGGATCAGGCGCGACTGGCCGCCAACATCCGAACCATCCTCCCGCAGCGCTCGTCGGCGCTGCTGTCGGATGTGATCGAGATGTACCCGATCGAGCAGGGCGCGGCCGAGATCGTCGGCTACCTCGCTCTCGATGACGACGACGTCAGTGTCGACATCGACGACACCGAGGAAACGCTGCTCGAGTATCCCGACCCCGACGACCCGGACACCACCAAACGTGCCCGGCTACCGAGAGTCACGGTGAGGCGACGATGACCGACGAACGCGCTGTCGCGAGCGCGATCATCCGGCTGATGCAGGGCGTGGTGTATCGCGAATCCGACGAGGACACCTGGAGCACCCTCGAACGTTCCGGTGCCGGGGTACGCGACCACTTCGCCATCATCGGCGTGGATGTGGTGCTCGACGACTCCGAGGGTTATGCCTACCTGCGGTCCCGTCCGGCAGAAGAAGGCGACGAACCACTTCCGCGGCTCGTGCGCCGACGTGCGTTGACCTACAACGTGAGTCTGCTGCTGGTGCTGCTGCGCAAACGGCTGCTGGAGTTCGAGATCACCGGCGGCGACGGGCGCCTCGTGCTGTCGACCGAACAGATCATGGAGATGCTGCGGCTGTTCCAGGCCGAGTCCACCAACGAGGCCCGACTGGTCGACCAGGCCGAGGCAACCATCAAGAAAACCGTCGAACTCGGCTTCCTGCGCCAGCTCCGCGGCCAGACCGATCAGTGGGAGGTCCGGCGCATCATCAAGGCCTACATCGATGCACAGACACTGTCGGACTTCGCCGGCAAGCTGCGCGAGTACGCGGGGACGGCGAGCGCCAATGACTGAGGGCCTGTTCTCTTCGGTCGAACTGGCCGCCCCGGCCGGCGGCGCCGGATTCCGGCTGCAACATGTCGAGGTCCTCAACTGGGGCACCTTCGACCGGCAGGTGTGGCGGCTGAGCCCCAATACCGACACCGCCCTGCTCACCGGCGACATCGGCTCCGGCAAGTCGACTCTGGTCGATGCGGTCACGACGCTGCTGATGCCGGCCCACAAGATCGCCTACAACAAGGCCGCCGGCGCCGAGGCCAAGGAACGCACACTGCGGTCCTATGTCGAAGGCCACTACAAGTCGGAACGACAAGAGGCGACCGGCCGATCACGTGCGAAGGGGCTGCGCCAGGACCGCAGCACCTACTCGGTGATCCTGGGAGTGTTCACCAATCCCGGCTACGACGAGACCGTCACCCTGGCACAGGTCTTCCAGCAACGCGACAGTGCCGGGCAGCCGTACCGCTTCTACGTCACCGCGAGCAAACAGCTCGCCATCGCCACCGATTTCGCCGACTTCGGTTCCGACCTGCGCGATCTGCGCAAACGCCTGCGATCCGGCGGCGCCGACGTGGTCGACGAGTTCCCCAGATACTCCACCGCGCTTCGGCGGCTGCTGGGCATCCGGTCCGAACAGGCCCTGGAGCTGCTGCACCAGACAGTGTCGATGAAGTCGGTGGGCAATCTCAACGATTTCGTCCGCGGGCACATGCTCGAACCGAGCGACTCGACCGACCGGGTTCGCGACATCATCGCCCACTTCGACGACCTCACCAAGGCGTACGACGCGGTCAAGCGGGCGCGCGAGCAGCTCGAGTTGCTCGACCCGATCGTCGCGACCGCGCAGAAGTACGACGCCGCGCTGGCCGAACGTGACGCCCTCGACCGGCAGCGGGCAGCAGTGCGACTGTTCATGGCCGAGCATCGCTCCGGTCTGCTCGCCCACGAGATCGCCACCCTCACCGCCGAAGGCGAACGCCTGTTGCGTGAGCAGGACGAAGCCAAAGCGCGGCAACGGACTCTGAGCCGCGAACGTGAATCGCTCATCGAGGAACGGGCCCGGGCCGGCGGCGATCGCATCGGTGAGCTGGAACGTCTCGCGTCGACCGCCCGCGACGATGTGGACAAACGCCGCCACGGCCGCGCACTGTTCGACACCGCGGTGACCGCCGCCGGCTTCGAGCCGGTGATCACGGCAGAACAGTTCACCTCGCTGCGTGGTCTCATCGCCGATGAACGTCCGCGACTGGCGGCGACGAAGCAGTCACTCGACGCGTCGACCGCCGACGCCATCGGACGGGAGAAAGAAGTCGCCAGACGGTGCGACGCCATCCGCGACGAACTCGACGACCTCGCCAATCGCACCACCAACCTGCCGCCCGATCAGGTCCAGCTGCGCGACGAGCTGTGCACCGATCTCGGCCTCTCCCACGAGGAGGTGCCCTATGCCGGTGAGCTTCTCGACGTCGCCGAGGAGCATGCCGAATGGCGCGGCGCGGCCGAACGGGTACTGCGTGGTTTCGCGCTGTCGTTGCTGGTTCCGCAGCAGCACTACGAGGCGGTCACCCAGTGGGTCAACGGCCGGCGCCTCACGTTCCGGGGTGCCGGCGGGCGCACCGTCGGCGCCAAACTCGTCTACGAACGGGTGCCGGCACGACGAATTCCGTTGCAGCGGCAGGGTTCCGCGACCCTGCTGCTCGCCGACCGCCTCGATGTCAAAGCCGGTCCGTTCGCTGATTATCTGCGCGACGAACTGATCAAGCGTGCCGACCACCAGTGCGCGGCGACCCTTGAGGAGTTCCGGTCCGCCAAGCGGGCCGTCACCCGTGAGGGGCAGGTCCGTTCGGGCGGTCGGCACGAAAAGGACGATCGGCATCGGGTCGACGATCCCCGCCGCTGGGTTCTCGGATGGGCGAACGAGCGCAAGATCGCCGCGCTGCGCGAGGATCTCGCCGACCTGGACCGGCAACGTGCGACCGCCGCCACGGAAGTCGAGGCACTGTCGTCGGAGCGGGACCAATTGCAGACGCGCCGCGAGGCGCTCGCCCGTCTCGACGGCTTCCATTCGTGGGCCGATCTGGACGTCGACGAAGCGCAACGCCGCGCCGACCAGTATGCGGCCGAACGAGCACGGCTGGAATCAGGTTCCTCTCGTCTGCAGGAGATCACGACCGCTCTGGAACGCAACGCCGAGCTGGCGGCCACCGCCGACACCGCCATCGACGAGCTCACCGGCAAGCTCGCCACCACCGCCGCGACCCGCCATCGCGCGGAGCAGGACCGCAAACGCGACGACGAGTACGTCGCCGAGCACACCGACACCGACCTCGCGACGGCCCGCACCTCGTATGCCGCACTGACGCAACGACTCTCCGGATCACTGCCGACCCGGGCCGCCGAGTGTGCCGCCGCGGAGAACACGTTGTCGTCGACGCTGCATCAACGAATCGAACGGCTCACCCGTGAGCTCGGCGGTTTCGGGCAGAGCCTGGCCCAGCAGATGGCCGAGGTGCTGCGGCGCTGGCCCGATCTGCGGGCCGACATGGACGCCGACGTCGATGCGCGCGCCGACTTCGTGACGTTCCGCGAACAGGTTGCCACCGATGATCTGCCGCGCTTCGAGTTCGAGTTCAAGGAGCAGTTGAACAAGAACGCGATCCAGGAGCTGGCCGGGTTCAACAACTGGCTCAACCGGCAGGCCGCCTCCATCGACGAGCGCGTCGCCCGGATCAACGAGGCGTTGGGGGCGGTGCCGTACAACCCGGGACGCTACATCCGGCTCGAGCGGGAGGCCACCACCAATCAGGACGTTGCACAGTTCCGGGCGGACCTACGCAACCTCACCAACGACAGCCTCGCCGTCGACGGCGACCAGTACTCCGAGCAACGATTCCTGGACGTCAAGCGCATCATCGAACGATTCCGCGGGCGCGACGACCACGCCGACTCCGACAAGAACTGGACGCGGCGGGTCACCGATGTCCGCAACTGGTTCGTGTTCTCCGCATCCGAACGAGACGTCGACACCGACGTGGAGTGGGAGCACTACAGCGACTCCGACGGCAAATCCGGTGGGCAGAAGGAGAAGCTGGCATACACGATCCTCGCGGCGTCGTTGGCGTATCAGTTCGGCCTGGAATGGGGTGTGGAGAAGTCCCGCGACTTCCGCTTCGCCGTGATCGACGAGGCCTTCGGACGTGGCTCGGATGTGTCGACAAGGTACGCGCTGGACCTGTTCGCCAAGCTGGGGCTGCAGCTGCTGATCGTGACGCCACTGCAGAAGGTGCACGTGATCGAACCGTACGTCAAGGCGATCGGCTTCGTCGACAACCCCACCGGCACCTTCTCGCGCCTGCAGACGATGACGATCGAGGAGTACCGGTCACGCCGCGACGGTCGGCTCAAGTGACCCGACGATGGACCTCGCCCGACGACATCGCCGGCAAGGTTCGCCGCCGGTGGGACGACGGGACGTTGTTGCGTGCCCACGCCGACGCAAAGCCGTTCGAACCCATCGAGATTCCGCTCCGGGGACCGACCGCCTCGCAGATCGGCGAGGATCTGGGCGCGGCCCGCGACTGGGTGACCGTGATGGACAGCGGCCGTCAGGGCGACCGACGCTACGCGTTGGTGTGGCAGTCGGTCGGCGGGCGGCACGTCGGGCGCAACCAGTTGCCGTCGCGCGCCGTGGTGTCGACGTTCGATCAGGCGTGGGCACTGTTGGGGGTCTCACCGGCGGTCCGGCAGTTCGACGAACTCCTCGAATCAGCCTCCGCTCATCCGGCAGTCCGCGACTGGATGCTCCGATACCCCTTGCGTGCACTCGAATTGGGACCGGAGATGCCGCGACTCATCGCCGCCTACGCGTGGCTGAACACCCATCGGGACTCGCACCGCTACCTCCGGGAGATCAGCGCCCCCGGCGTCGACACCAAGTTCGCCGAACGCCATCGCCCGGTGCTGGCTGCGATGCTCGGGGTGTCGTCGACGGCATCGGGCTTCTTGTCCGGACTGGGGCTGCAGACAAAGCCCGAGTCCGTACGGCTGCGGCCGTCCGCATCGATGGGTCTACCTGCAGCACTCACCGAGATCACCGTCCGCACCGACGAACTCGCGCGTCTCGCAGTGCAGCCACGAACCGCGCTCGTGATCGAGAACGAGATCACCTACCTGTGTGTCGATGTCCCCGACGACGGTGTGGTGCTGTGGGGCAAGGGTTTCGAGGTGGACCGGATCGGACGTCTCCCCTGGCTCGCCGGCGTCCCAATCCGCTACTGGGGCGACCTCGACACCCACGGCTTCGCCATCCTCGACCGGTTGAGAGCGTGGCTGCCACAGACCGAGTCGGTGTTGATGGATCGCGAAACGCTTGTGGCCCATCGAGATCGCTGGGTCATCGAGCAACGACCCGCTTCATCGGATCTGGTCCGGCTGACACCTACCGAGCGCGATCTCTACACAGATCTTGTGATGGATGCTCTCGGCGAGCGGGTGCGACTCGAGCAGGAACGTATCGACTGGGCGTGGGCTCAGGAACGTCTGGGGTGACCAACTGGTCCATCAGAGGAGGACCGCATCTGGCACAGGTGCGGGGACCCGCCCTGCAACGATCACCGAGGTGGTAAGTCTCTCGAGAGCGTTCAGGCGGTGCTACAGCCAGACGATGATCTCGCCGTCCTGCTCCTCGGCGCGATAGACGGACACCGACCCGATCCCGTCCGACGTGCAGGCGCCGTCGGCGAAGGAGAAGGCGTACTGGTGCAGCGGGCAGACGATCTTCGCGGCGTCGAACTGGCCGTCGGCGAGCGGTCCGGCGCGGTGCGGGCAGACGGCGTCGGTGGCGCGTAACGTGCCGTCGGTCATGCGGAAGACCGCGATCTGCCTGCCGTCCACGACATATGCGCGGCTCTCCCCCAGTTCCAGGTCGGCAACGGCCCCGATGACCACTCCGGGTTCGGCGATGCTGGTCATCGGACCGGCACCTGCGGGAGCGGCAGCAACGGCAGCGCCGGGGTGAACTGTGCGGGCGACTTCGGTTCGGCGCGATCCAGCCAGGGATCGACGTAGGCGGCAACGGCTTCGTCGATCCGCTCCTGCAGGCCGGCCACGAGGCCGTCCCGGTCGTCGACGATGATCGCGCGCAGTTCCTCGATGCCCATCCTCGGCACGAAGGAGTAGGTTCGCTCGAGCCACTTGCCCTGCTCACGGTAGTACTGGATGAAGATGCCGCACAACCGGATCACCTCGTCGGAGGAGTCCACCGTCGCCAGCAGGTCACCCTTGCGGATGTGGGCACCGGCGGCGCCGCCGACGTAGATCTCCCACTTGCCGTCGCCGATGGCGACCACACCGAAGTCCTTGCACAGCGCCTCGGCGCAGTTGCGTGGGCAACCGGTCACCGCGAGTTTGAGTTTCGCCGGCGACTCCAGGCCCTGATAGCGGGTCTCGATGTCGATTCCGAGTTGCGTCGAATCACCGAGACCGAAACGGCAGTAATCGGTTCCGACGCAGGTCTTGACGGTCCGGAAGGACTTGCCGTAGGCATAACCCGACGGCATCCCGAGGTCCTCCCACACCTTCGGCAGGTCTTCCTTCTTGACGCCGAGCAGATCGAGTCGCTGACCGCCGGTCGCCTTGATCATCGGGATCGAGTACTTCTCCGCGACGTCGGCGATCTTGCGCAACTGCTCGGGTGAGGTCACCCCGCCCTTCATCTGCGGAACCACCGAGAACGTGCCATCTCGCTGGATGTTCGCGTGCACTCGGTCGTTGACGAACAACGCACCCGGCTCATGCTTCCACTCCGATCCCCAGATGATCCGCAACAGCGAGGCGAGCGGCATCTTTGCCGTCGCGTCCTCGCCGTCGGGTGCCAGCTTGTCGAAGACCTCGCTGACCGACCGCAGATCCTGTCGCCGGATCGCGTCGATGAGTTCGGGCTTGGTGAGCGGGATCGACGGGACGTACCAGTCGGCCGCGGCGTCGGCCGTCAGAGTGTCCCCCGCGGCGTACTCGACGATGTCGGCGACGAGGCCCTTGCACGACCCACATCCCTTGCCGGCCCGCGTCTTCGCGCACACCTCGCCGACGCTGGTGCAACCCGACGCGACGCAACCCATGATGTCGCCCTTGGTGACGCCGTTGCAGTTGCAGACCTGAACATCGTCGGCGAGTTCGGCGGCGCCGGTCTCCGCGCTCGGCGTGCCCATGTCGAACAGCATCGAGATGCGCTCGTCCGGCAGGGGCACCTTGTCGTCGAACGCCTGCGTGAGGAAGTTGGCCTTGGAGATGTCGCCGAGCAGCATCGCGCCGATCAGCTTGTTGTCGCGGACCACCACGCTCTTGTAGGTGCCGCTGCGCGGTTCGTAGAACTGCACGAACTCGTCGTCGTCACGCTCGGGCCCCTTGACACCCATCGCCGCGACGTCGACACCGGCGACCTTGAGCTTCGTGGTCAGTCGCGAACCATGATATTCCGCTTGGGGATTCACGCCGGTCAGCACGTCCGCCAGAACCACAGCCTGTTCCCACAGCGGGGCGACGAGTCCGTACACCTCACTGCGGTGCTGGGCACACTCACCCACCGCGTAGATGAATGCTTCATCCTCACAACGCATCTGATCGTCGACGACGATCCCACGCTCCACGACCAGACCGGCGCCACGCGCGATCTCGACGTTCGGGCGGATACCCGCGGTCACCACGATCATGTCGGCCGGCAGCGAATCCCCGTCGGTGAAGCCGACTCCCGCGACCGTCCCGTCGTCGTTGCGCAGTACCGACGTCGTGCGCTTGCCGGTGTGCACGCCGACACCGAGAGACTCGATCTTGTTCCGCAGCACCCGTCCCCCGCGCTCGTCGAGCTGCTGGTTCATCAGATGCCCGGGCGAATGCACGACGTCGACAGCGACGCCCTGCGTCTGCAGACCGTACGCCGCTTCGAGACCCAACAGGCCGCCACCGATCACGACGGCGCGCATGTGATCGCGCGACGTCGCCATCTGCAGCATGCCGTTGGTGTCCTCGATGGTCCGGAATCCGAACACACCACGCGCGAGCTTGCCGTCGGGTTCGCGGAGGCCGTCCATGTTCGGGAAGAACGTGTGGGAGCCGGTCGCGATGACGAGGACGTCGAAGTCGATTGCCCGCCCCGACGCACACGTCACGGTCTTGGCGAAGCGGTCGATTGCCTCGGCGCGGTCGCCCGCGTAGAGAGTGACGCCGTGCTCGCGGTACCACGCCATCGGGTTCAGCATCAGATCGTCGTCGTCGACCGTGGCCTCACCGGCGAGGACATGACTGAGCATGATGCGGTTGTAGTTGCCGTACGGTTCGTCGCCGATCATCGTGATGTCGAACAGGTCGCCGCCACCGCGCGTCAGGATCTCCTCGACCGTGCGCGCCCCCGCCATACCGTTCCCGACGACGACCAGTCGGCGTCGTTCGTGCAGGTTCTGCGAATCCGCCATCAGAAGACGACCATCCCGAAGTCCACCACGACCTCACCGCTCGCACCCTCGGGCGCCGCGATCACGAGTTCGAGCGTCGTGTCGGGATCGACGTCCTCGACCACCCTCAGCGGCACGTTCACCGACGACCGCGCCCCCATCGGGAACATCCGCATCGGCGTCCCGTCGCGCATCAGGGTCACGCAGATCAGTTCGTCGGAGCTGTTGCCGCCACGAAAGTACAAGGGCTGGGCCGTCATTCCCGACGGCACCACGAACGACAGCACCGGGTCGATGGGACCGGACTTGGTCAGGCCCGCTCCCGCGAACGGGAACACACCCTGCAGGAAGTGCGGAGTACTCGACATGCCGCCACTATCCGCGCGCCGCGTGAAATGCGACTTGCCTCGGTGTTACGGCAGGGTTGTCTGGTTCTCACGGCCGTTCCGAAGGCCGGAGAGCAGCCCGGAGGCGTGTGCTCAGCGCCGTAACGCGCGTTCGCGGGCCAGGAAGAAGAACGGGATCGCCGTCGCGATGCCCACCCCGAAGGTGAGGACCACCGACGCGATCCACCACGGCATGATCCGCAGCCGCCTGGCCTCGCCGAACGCCCACAGATGGAAGGCGATCACCACGAAGAGCAGATCGACCATCGCGAAACGACCCGGCGTGGTCTTCATGATGTCGCCGACGAAGAAATCCTTCACCGACTCCGGGCCGTTGCGCTGCACATACGGGATCGCAATCGCGTTCTGGGTGACCAACGCAGTCACGAACACGGCGAACAGCGAACGCTCGCGCCACTTCTGGTTCAAGCCGTCGTGCATCATCGCGCCTCCTGGGATGGGTGTGTGCCCCGATGGTGGCACGGTCGACGCGGCTGCGGATGCATTCCGCCCCCTGAGGAGGCCCGGAGGGCCGTCTCGAAGGGTCAGCTACGCCGCCATCCCGCCGCGCCGACCATCTCGGCGACCTGGGTGAACTTCACACGAGGGCGACCCTGTTCGATGCCCCGGCGGCGTTCTCGCCTGTCGATGGCGCGCATTCCGCGGTACCCGATCACGGTCGGCACCCGCTTGCGCACCAGTGCCGGGAACTCCCCCGCCGCACGCCGGGTGCGCTGAAGACTCCCCGACGCGGCGTCGGCGATGAAGTCCTCGACCGTTTGGGTGGCGCACTTCTTGTTGGCGCCGATCCCGCCGCTGGGGCCGCGCTTGGCCCAGCCCAGCACGTAGCCGCCGGGGACGATCCCGCCCGACTCGTCGACCAGTCGACCGTCGACATTGCGGAAGACGCCGCGCTCGTCGTCGAAGGCGAGACCTGGAATCGGGGTCGAGCGGTACCCGATCGAGCGCACGACGAGGTCGGCGGCGACGTGATGCCGTCCCTCGCCGGTACGGACCGTCACCGACTGCACCTGCGGATTGCCGACGATCTCCTCCGGAGTGCTGTGGAACAGGAACACGATCCGACGCCGCGACGGGTCAGCGGGTTCGTGCAAGGACGGAACCTGCCCGTTCGCTCCGTCGAACACCTCCACCTCGACGCCCGGGATCTCCGACAGCGCACGGTATTCCGCTGCCGTGTAGGCGGCCGCGGCCTGATCACGACGACCGAGCAGGACCACCTCGTGGACATTCTGTTCGCGCAGGATCTCGAGCGCCCGGTCGGCGATGTCGGTGGTGGCCAACAACTCCGGCGGGGATACGAGGATGCGGGCGACGTCGAGCGCGACGTTGCCCGTGCCGACGACGACCGCGCGGCCCGTCGCCGGATCGTCGGCGGTTCCCCGACGCAGCGGCGGTCCCGCGTCGACGCCGGGCACGCCGTTGTACCAGGCCACGAGGTCGGTCGCCGACGTCGAACCCGGCAGGTGCTCACCCGGAATGCCCAGGCGCCGGGACTCACTGGCGCCCACGGCGTAGAACACCGCGTCGAAATGCTCGGCGAGTTCAGCCGGGGTGACCTCGTCCGGTCCATCGCCGACGGACACGTTGGTCAGCATGGTGACGCGGGGGTCGCGGTAGAGCAGGTCGAATCCGCGCAGCACACCCTTGGTGCCCGGATGATCCGGTGCCACGCCGGCACGGACGAGTCCACCCGGCGTCGGCAGCTTGTCGATGACGGTGACCGTCGCCTCGGTCCGGTCGAGCAGGGTACGCAACGCATAACCACCCGACGGTCCGGTGCCGACCAGGGCAACCCGCAGGCCGGCAGGCAGTTTCGGGATGTCCGGGTAGGTGACGGTGGACGCCTCGTCGTCGGTCGGCGGCACCCACCCCGACCGGACGTCGGGGTTGTTCTTGTAGTAGTCGGCGTTGATGTCGATGAACACCTTGTCGCGCGTGCCGAGTTTGTCCGCGGGATAGATCGCGTCGACCGGGCACGCGTCGGCACAGGCACCGCAGTCGATGCAGGCCTGCGGGTCGATGTGCAGGATGTCGGAGCTGCCGAAGCCGCGTTCCTCGGGTGTCGGGTGGATGCAGTTCACCGGGCACACGGACACGCATGCCGCGTCACTGCAACATGATTGGGTGATGACGAACATCAGAGCATGTGCGCTTTCCGGTAGTACCGCATGGCGGGCTTGGTGAGCAAGCCGACCTCGTCGAGGAACTCCATGAGGTGGGCGCAGCTCGAACGGATCATCGAGTGGAAGTGCGAATTGTGGCGCATCTCGCGGACCGCGCGGTCGGCGTCGAGGCCGGCGTCGGCAAAGGCCTTGCGCTGCACCAGACTCGTGACGATGTAGTACGCACCGATCGCTACGGTCAGCGCACTGAACTGGCGGCGCGCCCAACTGACTCCGTCGAGAGATTCGCGCACCTCTTCGCGCGCGAACTTCATGTGGCGCGATTCCTCGAGGACGTGGATCTCGTTGACCGTGCGGATGAAGTCGAGGACGCGGTCGTCACGCATGCAGCCACGCTGGAAAACGTCCAGGACCTCCTCGGCGACCAGGATTCCGGCGTAGGCGACCTCGTTCTTCGCGGTCTGCATGAAGATCTTGCCGAGGCGCGCGACCTTCTTCGACGGCCGGTAAGAGGCGCCGACCATCTTCTCCGACGCCTTGGCGAACATGAGCGAATGTCGGCACTCGTCGGCGATCTCGGTCAGCGCGAACTGGAATTCGGAGCCGTGGTAGTCGCCGAGGTACTGATCGCGGATCACCATCTCCTGCAGGATCATCTCGAACCAGATCCCGATGTTCATGATCGACGCGAACTCGTGGCGCGTCACCGAGATCCGCTGCTCCTCGGTGAGTTCGTCCCAGTAGTCGGTGCCGTACAGCGACGACCACTCCGGACTGCAGCCGTACTTGGTCGGGTCCATCGGCTTGGACCAGTCGATCTCGGTCATCGCATTGCGCGAGAGGCGGGCGGCCGACGCCAGCAGACGCGCTGACACCTCCTCGGTGCCCTGGTCTCGCATGCTGATGACGTTCTCGGTTCGTTCCATCGCGGCCGTCATGCGAACTCCCCTCCCGGTCGACGTCGATCATGACAATGATCGATGTAATGACAATGTGTGTTGTCAAGATAGCACCGCACTGTGACCCGGTAAACGAATCAACGAATATACTGGCCGGTAAGTTCGGTGCTGGACAGCCTTCTTGCAGGTCAGCGCCACCAAAGCCGCTACCGACCACCCCGTAGGAGTACGCATGTCATCCATCTTCATCACCGGCGGAGCGGCCGGGCTACGACGTCGATACCGACGCCCTCGCGAAGGTCGAGGCCGACCATCCCGACTGGATCACGGGCACGCTCGACGTCCGTGAACCGGAGCAGTGGGCCGACGCGCTGGCCGAGTTCACCTCGCACACCGGTGGCACCCTCGACGTCCTGGACAACAACGCCGGCATCCTGCACGCGGGCAGGATCGACTCCATCACGCCCGAGCAGATCAAGCGGCAGATCGACATCGACGCACTCGGTGTCGCCCTGGGCGCACAAGCCGCCCACCCGTACCTGAAGAAGACCCCGGGCGCGCACCTGGTGAACATCGGGTCGGCGTCGGCGATCTACGGCCAGCCCGGAATCGCGGTCTACTCCGCCACCAAGTTCTTCGTCGGCGGACTGACCGAGGCCCTCGAACTCGAGTGGGAGCACGACGACATCCGGGTCGTCAGCATCTGGCCGCTGTGGGCGAAGACCGCGCTGGCCGCCGACGACGCGAAGTCCACGAAGACCCTGGGCATCGGCATCACGCCCGACCAGGTCGCCGACAAGGTCTGGGAATCCGTGCATCCCACGCGCCAGGACAAGCTGCTGCACCGCACCAGCTACTCCGTCGGTGCCCAGACCCTCTTCCTCGGCAATGCCGCCAAGTTCATCCCGAACTTCCTGAACCGGACCGTCAACAAGTTCATCGCGCAGTAGCCGCCCCGCAAACCCACCCTTTTTCCAGATTTCCACCACCCGAGAAGGGGGTGGAAATCTGGAAAAAGGGTGAATTTGTCAGGAGGTGGGTCCAAACCGGGCGCCCGTGCGTCTCATTCACATGGAGCTACCCAACGACCGGCACGGACTGATCCTCAGAAGTGACACCGTCGGCACTCACACCACCGACGACACATTGCAGCGGATGGTCACAGGCAAAGCGCTGTACCGTCTCTGGCCGGGCGCGATGACCGACTTCACCACGGTCAACGAACTCGACGCCATCGAGAAGCACCGGTTGACCGTCATCGCCGCCGCGAGCGCAGGACGCCCGGGCCGACTGTTCAGCCACGTCTCCGCGGCTGCCATCCACCGGTTGCCGGTGCTCTGGCCCCAACTGTCACACGTTCACGTCACGTCGCCGAAGGTCGGGAAGCGGGCGGCGAAGATCGTCCGGCATCAGGCCGTCGTCGAGCCGCAGGACATCGAGGTCGTCGACGGGGTGACGGTGACATCCATCGAACGCACGGCGTGCGATGTCGCCCGCCTGGGTACCGATCGACAGGCCCTCGCGGTGCTCGACGCCGCGCTCCGACGCGACGCCAGACCGGAACGATTGCGGCAGATCCTCGACTCGTGCCGAGGATTCAAGGGGGTCGAGATGCTCCGCCGCACGCTGCCGCACGCGAACGCGTCATCGGAAAGCGTCGGCGAGTCCCTCAGTCGCGCAATCATGCTCGAGTCTCCTGACCTACCCGTGCCCCAGCAGCAGGTGGAGATCGTCGACGACCACGGCAAGTTCATTGCTCGCGTCGACTTCTTGCTGGCGAACAGGGTGGTCGGCGAGTTCGACGGAATGATCAAGTACAACGGCACAGTCGGTGATGATCCGGCTTGGAAGACCGTCGTCGACGAGAAGGTCCGTGAGGACAAGCTGCGTGCGCAGGGGTACACCGTCGTGCGGTGGACATGGCAGGACCTCGCCGACAAGGCCGCTTTCTACGCGCAGATCAAGAAAGCGCTTCGATCCGCCGGCGTCGAGTGACCGGAAACCCACCCTTTTTCCAGATTTCCACCACCCGACAATGGGGTGGATATCTGGAAAAGTGGTGGGTTTGCGGGGTGGGTGGGTCTGCGAGGCGGCGGTCAGTGCCGGGCCGTCGGGAGTCGCCACCCGAACTTCAGTCCGAGCAGACGCAGACCGGTGGCGAGGACCGACCCGACCGTCAGCCAGACCCAGTGCGGGACGGGGGTGTGGTAGGAACCGACCGCGACGATCGTGGCGCCGAGCAGCGCGGGGATCGCATAGAGGTCCGCGGGCTGGAGGAGCAGCGGGATCTCGTTGGAGATCACATCCCGCAGGACGCCGCCGCCGATTGCGGTCATGAGTCCGACGGCGGTGGCGGCGAACGCGCTCGCTCCGACGTCCACGGCGATCGACGCCCCGGTCGTCGCGAACAGGCCCATCCCGAAGGCGTCGAGGACGAGGATCGACCGGCGCAGTTTCGTGAAGGCCGGATGGAAGGCGAAGACGAGCAGACTGGCGATCGTGCCGGTCAGCGCGTTGCCGAAGCCCTGGACCGACGAGGGTGGGGTGATGCCGAGCAGGACGTCCCGCAGGACCCCGCCACCGGCGCCGGTGAGCACTCCGACGGTCACGATGCCCCACATGTCGAAGTCCTTGCGGACACCGACCATCGCACCGGAGGCCGCGAACACCGCGACACCCGCGAAGTTCAGCACGTCGAGAAGCACCTCAGACCCTCCTCACGACCAGGACGCCGGTCCGCCGACGGCATACGAATGGCCGCCCCCGGTAAACCGGGGACGGCCGTCCGTGTAGAAATCGCGGTGCCGAGGCGGCAACCGGGAAAAGGCTAGCGACGATCCAGATCGATGATGCCCGCGCGAGCGGCCTTCACGAGTCGACGCGGAATCCGCACGGGGACGCCGTTGACCTTTTCTTCCTGCAGTGCGGGGTTTTCCGCCTTCCACTGCGAACGACGGCTACGGGTGTTCGCCCGCGACATCCGGCGCTTCGGTACAGCCATGGTTGAGCCCTTCTCCTACTGTGGTCTGCGTGGCCGCCGGCAACGCTGCGCGTCACCGATCGACCCGAGTCAGTGCGCCTATCGGCCCCCGCGGGCGCGGCACACAACCCGACCAGACTACCTGGCGGGACCGCCCAGCTCCAAAATGGTCATCCGTACGACGCTCCGCAGATCCGCGTCAGATGTACGACCAGGGACTTTCCACTCCCGTGAACGCGACGACCAGCCCGTACGCCACCCACATGACGACGATGAACAAGCCGATGACGATGGCCGTCAGCGCGAGGCCGTCGCCGGTCTGCCCACCGCCTGACGCCGCGATCTGTCTGCGCGCCACCACGCCGAGTACGAGTCCGACCAGGCCGCCGATGCCGACACACACGAGACCGAGCAGCGAGGCGACCAGCGCAGCCACCGCAAGCGTATTCGTCTTGGGGGTCAGGCCGGGCCGAGGATCATCGCCGAACGCATGCTGTCCGGGCGGCGGCCCCGCGGGCGCCTGCTGCTGAGGTGACGGACCGTACCCGGGCCGACCTCCTGGCGCCGGCTGACCGGGCTGTCCGTAGGCCCCGCCGTAGCCGGGCGGGGTCCCCTGCGGTCCGTACCCGGGCGGCGCCGGCTGCCGGTGATTCTGCTGCCCCGGCCCCTGCTGCCCCGGACCCTGCCGGCCGTAACCCGGCGGCGGGCCGTAACCCGGTTGCGGAGGTCCACCCGGCCCACCGGGACCACCCGGAGGGCGGGTCGAGATCACGCGTGTCGAGTCGTACCCCGACGGTGGCGGACCGGGCGGTGCGGGCGGCGCGGTATGACCCTGAGGTGCACCCCCGGCACGTGCGCCACCAGTGCTGATGACGCGGGTGACACCGTCGGCCGGGCTGTGCGACTGCGGCACCGACGTGCCTTCCGGACCGGGGCCCGGCGTCGAGGTCAGGGGTGTCGAGGTGTCGGGCGAGCGGGTGTCCGGCGTCGAGGGCACCGGCTCGGTCGTCTCCTCCGAACCTGCTGGGCGATCGCCGGATTCGCCGAGGAGCTCTGCGGCCGACACCTTCTGCGTCGGCTCCCCCGGAGAAGGATTCGGGTCGGGTGCCGAATCCGGCGGTACCTGATCCGACGGGGACTGGGGTGTGGAGGACGGATCGCGCGGATCCCCGCCTCCGGTCGGGTTCGACATCAGGTGCCCTTCCAAGCCGTGCGTCGTCGCGGCGCGAGGATCGTTCATGCACATGGCTGCGCAGGTCACAGAGTAGTGAGAAAACGCCTCGAACTGGGCAGAAGTCGACGATCGCAAGCTCAGATCGGCCGAAATTCGTTCAGTAGTAGTAGACCGAGTCCGTCGAGTTGCCGGCCGCGATCAGGATGATGAACAGCACGATCCACACGATCGCGCCGAGGATTCCCAATGCGCCGGTGATGATGCCGGCGAGGCCCATGCCGGCACCGGTCTGGTTTCCGGCCGACTGCTCCACCTCACGCCGCGACATGAAGCCGAGGACGACACCCGCGATTCCGAGGGGCAGCGCGAGCGGGAAGCACGCGGCAAGCATGACCAGGGCGACGATGCCGCAGATGAGTGCGCCGATCGCCTTGCCGTTGGTGCTCTTCTGCGGAGCGCCGTAACCGTAACCTCCGTAAGGCGCAGCGCCGTAAGGATTCTGGGCACCGTAGGCGGCCGATCCGTAAGCGGGCGCCTGCCCGGCCTGGTAGGGATCGCTGTACTGGCCGTAGCCCGTCCCCGGCGGCTGACCGTACGGATTCTGGTCCTGGCCGTACGGGTTCTGTCCGTATGAGTTCTGGCCATAGGGGTTCTGCCCATACGGGTTCTGTCCGTACGGATTCTGACCCTGCGGATTCTGACCCTGCGGATCGGAGGAAGGTCCCGGTTGGTATGTCTGACCGAACTCGGTCGGCGCGTAGTCCGGGGAACCCTGACCCTGGTCACCCTTGTTCAGGTTCGGGCGCGACCCTCCCGATCCGTCCGCCGCCCCGGGGCTCGGCACCGTCCCCCAGTCGTCCTGGCCCTGGCCCGAGCCCTGTCCCGGTGGATATGACACCCGTAACCCCCTCGTTCGATCCGATAAATCCGTTCATCACCCTAATGAATAGACTCGAGCGGTGTCTGGCGTCATCTCCGGCTTCACGGTGATCTTCATAGTAGTCGGGGTCGGCTATCTCCTCGGGCGGACGCATGTGATCGGCGATCACGCACATGAAGTCCTGTCCCGCTTGGTGTTCTTCGTCTTCACCCCGGCGCTGCTGTTCCATTCGCTGGTCACCACGGACCTGTCGGTCGTCTTCTCCTCGACGCTGGTGATCGCCGGTGGTAGCGCGATGCTCATGGGCGTCATCTACCTCGTGATCGCCAAGCTGTGGTTACGACGCCCAGTCCCGGAACTCGTGATCGGCGCGCTCTCGTCGTCGTATGTCAACAGCGTCAATCTCGGCCTCCCGATTGCGATCTTCGTCCTCGACGACGCGTCGTTCATCGCGCCACTGCTTCTGTTCCAGATCGTCATCTACTCCCCGATGGCACTGTTGGCCCTCGACCTCACCGCCCTCGAACGGAACACCGAGACCTCGATCGTCCGTGATTCGCTCATCGCCCCGATCACCAACCCGATCGTCGTCGGCGGCATCGCCGGGCTGTTCGTGTCGGTGCTCGGTGTGATGCCACCCGCGGCAGTGATGTCACCGCTGAAGATGCTCGGTGACGCATCGGTGCCGGCGGCGCTGCTGGCCTTCGGTCTGTCGCTGACCGGCGTCCAGGTGTTCAAGAAGGGTGAGAGCCCGCGCCGCGACATCGCGCTCGCCGCGGCACTGAAGATGGTCGTGATGCCGCTGACGGTGTACGCGATCGCGCGGTGGGGATTCGGCCAGACCGGTGAGGCACTGTTCGCCCAGGTCGTGATCGCCGCACTGCCGACCGCGCAGAACGTCCTCGTCTACGCCACCCGCTACCGGCGCGGGCAGATCCTGGCGCGGGACACCGCGCTGATCACCACACTCGCGTCGATCCCGGCCATCGCCGTCATCGCCCTGCTTCTCGCCTGATGACCGCTGACCGCGCGGGCTCGGTCACACGTCGGGATCTTCGCGCGGCACGACCTTCACCTCGACGCCGCCCATCAGCGCGAGCCCGGTCACGCGCACGACCGGCGCACCCGGCCGTGGCGACTTCTGCGACTTCCCGCCGAAGCCGCCCATGATCCCGAGGCCGCCGATCTCGACGGTCACGCCCTCGGGGGCCCTGATCTCGACGCCGCCCATGATCGCGATGCACTGGATGGTGAGAACCGGTGCGGTGAACTCGACCTCGCGCAGGTCGATCTCGACGGCCCCCATGATCGCCGTCGCGGTGAGGGCGTCGGCCACCACCGCGGTCCCCGACAATTCGCTACCGGACATGATGGCCAGGCGATGGCGCACCGCCGCATCGGAACTCCCACCGGTCACCCGGGGGCCCGGCGACATCGACGGCGCCGGCATCGCCACGCCGAGCTGCGCGATCGGGAGGTCATCGGTCAACTCGTCGAGATCGCCGAAGGTCTTGGCCATCATGGCTTTTCCCGCACGCTCCTCGTACTCGACGGGCGAGAGGCTGCCGTGAGCCATGGCTGCGGACAGGATTTCGTGCACCAGTTCCCGGTCGGCGTCGGCGGCACGCAGACGCGCCCGCCGATCGTCGGGTGCGGGGAGATCGCCGGAAGAGGTCACGTCTGGAAACCCTAGTGGCCGCACCGCAGTCAGACCACCCTGATTTCGACCCTGAGCCGACCCCGACGACGATCCGCCCACCGCCCGACGCATGTGGGGCATAATTCACTCACCCCGGACGGACACCCGCCCGACCTACACCGGAGGCGACCCATGGGCCAGCCCTACGATCCCGGTTCGTCCGGCGCGCCGAATCCATATCAGCCCGGCCCGAACCAGCCCGGCCCGTACGGGTACGGCGGTTACCCGCCGCCCGCGCCCCCCAAGGACCGGACCGGGATGCGACTCTGGGGCAAGATCCTCACCGCCGTCGGTGTCGTGATCCTCGTCGCATCGGTCGCGGTCGGCGTGGTGCTGGCCGTCAGCGGGATCAGCCAGGTGGTCGATCAGGCGGACCAGGCCTTCGTCGTCGACCCACGGGCCGAGCACCGATACGACGCCGGGGACACCTTCGCCCTCTTCCGCCCCGACAACACCGCCGCGACGCCCTCCTGTGAGATCACCGGACCGGCGGCACTCGAACGCGGTACCGACGTGACGGCCGAATTCCCCTACGACGGCACCCAGGTGCGGTCCTTCGACTCCTACGAGGTGGTCGAGGCGGGAACCTATTCGTTCCTCTGCAGCGACCGCGTCGTGGTCGCCACGATCGACCTCGGCGGCATCTTCAGTGGTGTCGGCGGGGTTCTCCTGGCCGTCTTCGGTGGCGGATTCGGCGCCGTCCTCCTGCTGATCGGGATCGTGCTGTGGGCCATCGCCGGACGTAGGCCGCGCACGGCCTGAGCCGGCGCCCGCCGGTCAGCCGCGTCGACGACGACCCTTCCGGGACTTCAGGTAGTCCCCGACCACGGCGGCGCCGAGGCCGTCGACGTCCGGTGCCACGACGCGACCGCCGATCCGGCGCGCGATCTGGTCCATGAAGTGGGCCAGGCCTGGGTCCTCACCGAGACGGAAGAACGTGACCTGCGCGCCGAGCCGGGCGACGTGGTCGAGCTCGCGCACGGTCAACGCGATCGTCTGCGGGTGCGGCGGGTAGAAGAAGAACGGTTCACCACTGGGGTCGAGATGCGCGGTGGGTTCGCCGTCGGTGACCACCAGGACCACCGGTTGTGCGTTCGGGAAGCGACGCAGGTGCCGCTGCGCCAGCAACAGCGCGTGGTGCAGGTTGGTGCCCTGCTCCATCCGTGGTTGCAGTCCGGTCAGTTCCGCGATGTCGATGGACCTCGCGTAGCGGCCGAAGGCGATGAGATGTAGTTCGTCGCTGCGGAAGCGGGTCGAGATCAGGTGGTTCAACGCGATCGCGGTGCGCTTCATCGGTGTCCAGCGACCCTCCATCTCCATGGAGAACGAGGTGTCGACGAGCAGCACGACCGCCGCCTGGGTGCGGCTCTCGGTCTCCGCGACCTCGACGTCGCGGACGTCGATCCGCACTCCGGACCGCGCCATCTCCGACGTCGCCAGCGACGGCTCGGTGGTCTCGGAGACAGTGCGCAACACCGCATTTGACACCGTTCGGGTGACATCCCAGGGGTCGGTGTCGCCGAACTCCCATTCGCGGCTGGCGCCGGTCGGCTCACCGAGCAGACCGGTGCGCCGGGTCTGACGATCGCCTCGACGTCCCGACAACTGCTCGGCGATGTCACGGAAGATCGACTGCCCGAGTTGCCGCATCGCCTTGGGACTCAACCGGAGTTGCCCGTCCGCGGCACGGTCGAAGAACCCCTCCTCCGACAGCGCTTTCTCGAGTTCGGCGAGCATCCGCGCGTCGACCGCCGCCTCGTCGCCGAGTTGCCGTGCGAGAGCGTCGAGGTCGATGTCGTCCATCTGCGCTCCGGCGTACTGCTGGGACAACTGCTCGGACAACGCTTCCAGTTCGGAGATGTCGCGGAGCGCCTCGGCACCCTCCCCCAGTCCCATCGGCTGGTCCCCCGAGAACGACTGCGCGTTGTCCCAGTCCAGCCCGGGCCGCGCCGCGCGGAGTTGTGAATCCATCTGCGCGAGTTGACTCATCAGGTCCGGCGAACCGAATGCCTGCTGCGCCAGCTGGTCCAGCTCGGCCTGCTGCTCCGGGGTGAGCGAGTTGTAGAACTGCTGCGCCGCGGCGGCACGCTGGGCCAGCGAGTCGATGAGTTCTTCGGTGTTGCGCGGATTCTCCGGGAAGAAGTCGCCATGGGCGTCCATGAACTCGTCGAACATCTCCGACGTGTCCTCACCGCGGTTGTGCGCCTCGAGCAGCTCGTTGAGATCTTTGAGCATGTCCGAGACCCGCTGCCGGTCGGCCTCGGTGGCGCCTTCGAGCGCCTCCTTCATTCCGGCGAACCGCTGATCGAGCAGCTCGCGGCCGAGGAGGTCCTTGATCTTCTCGTAGTCCTCCCGGGCCTGGGGGCTGCGCCAGTTGTACTCCGACAGCTCTTCGACGGCCTGCGCGGTCGACGGCGGGAGGCTGCCGATCTGCATCTCCGCGAAGCGCGCGTCGTCGTCGAGATCGCGGGCGAGTTGCTTGCGCTCCTCGAGGACGGCGCGGTCGAGGAGCTCGCGGATCTCGGCGAACGTGCCGTCGAGGTTGCGCTTCTTCAGCAGCTCCTGCCGACGCCGGTTGACCTGTTCCCGGAGCTTGTCGAGGCCGCGCATGTTCGGGGTGCCCCGGCGCAGCAACTCCCGCAGGGCACGCTGCGGCGACGCACCGGCCATGACGTCGTCGCCGATCGTCTCCAGCGCCTCACGCAGGTCGACAGGCGGGGCGAGCGGGTCGGGCCCACCGGTGTACCGCTGGTAGCGCGAACGATGGAAGCTCTTGCGCGCCAATGTGTTCTCCTCAGCCGTAGATGGTCTGGCCCGCCTCGTCGGCTTCCTTGCCGATCCGACGCGCCAGGAACAGACCCTCGAGTGCCAACTCGACGGCACTCGCCCGCTCGCCTTCGATGTCGGCCTCGAGGCGCTCGGCGATCGCGTCGAGCACATTCCCGGTTGTCTCCGGGGACGGGATCGAGCCCAGGAAGTCGACAGCCCGCACGCGGTCACCGGTCACGACCGGCTCACCGTTCTCGAGGGCGTCGACGAGCGCCGCCATGTCGATTCCGCCGAGATGTGCGCGGACGGTGTCGGCGACGGACTTGCGCATGAGGTGCTCGAGGATCTCCAGCTCGCGCCCCTCCTCGCCGGACTCGAACTCGATCTTGCCGCGCAGCACCTCGACCACCGACTCGAGATCGACGACACGCGCGACCGCCTGGTCCTCGCCGGTGACCGTCGCGCGGTGAAGTGCCGCGGCGGCAACGGTTTCGGCCCCGGCGATCGAGAAGCGGGCCGAGACACCCGAACGCTGGTCGATGGACGGGTGGTCGCGGGCGTAACGGGTGAACCGCGCCAGGATCTCGACGATGAAGGTCGGGACACTCGCGGTGAGGTCGGCCTCCTGCTCGATGACGGCGACCTCGTCGTCGAGTTCGAGCGGGTAGTGCGTGCGGATCTCGGCGCCGAAGCGGTCCTTCAGCGGAGTGATGATGCGACCGCGGTTGGTGTAGTCCTCCGGGTTCGCACTCGCCATCACGAGCACGTCGAGCGGGAGCCGCAGTGTGTAGCCGCGGACCTGGATGTCGCGCTCCTCCATCACGTTGAGCATCGAGACCTGGATGCGCTCGGCCAGATCCGGCAACTCGTTGATCGCGACGATCCCGCGATGTGCACGCGGGATGAGGCCGAAGTGGATGGTCTCCGGATCGCCCAGACTGCGACCCTCGGCCACCTTCATCGGGTCGATGTCGCCGACGAGGTCGGCCACCGAGGTGTCGGGGGTGGCGAGCTTCTCGCTGTAGCGCTGCGAGCGGTGACGCCATTCGATCGGCAGATCGTCGAGCAGGTTCGCGGCCTTGCGGATCGACGCGGGGGTGATCGGCTCGTACGGGTGCTCGCCGAGCTCTGATCCGGCGATCACCGGCGTCCACTCGTCGAGGAGCCCGACGAGGGTGCGCAGGATGCGGGTCTTGCCCTGTCCGCGCTCGCCGAGCATCACGACGTCGTGACCTGCGATGAGCGCGCGCTCGAGCTGGGGGATGACGGTGGCCTCGAAGCCGACGATCCCCGGCCACGGGTCGCGACTCTCGCGGAGCGCGGTCAGCAGATTGTTGCGGATCTCGTCGCGCACACTGCGCTGCACATGGCCGCTGGCACGCAGTTCACCCAGGGTGCGGGGTGAAGGATGGCGGGTTTCGGTCGACTGAGAACCATGGGTGGTGAAATTGTCCTCTGGCACGTGATCCACGCTACTCCGAGTTGTGATGTGCGTGCGCACTGTCGGGTGGTCACCCAGGAGCTTCGACGCGGTGCCTCGCTACGCTCGGAACCGGCTCAGCCGGCAGAGGGGGCTTCGACGCGGTGCCTCGCTACGCTCGGAACCGGCTCAGCCGGCGGAGGGGTCGCGGCCGAGGGAGCACCCCCCTGCTCCCCGAGGAGCCCGGAGCCTGCGGAGGGCGTCTCGAGGGGCAGCGGGGCTGGGGCTTCGACGCGGCGCCTCGCTACGCTCGGAACCGGCTCAGCCGGCAGAGGGGTCGCGCCCGACGAAGCACCCCCTGCTCCCCGAGGAGCCCGGAGCCTCCGAAGGGCGTCTCGAGGGGCAGCGGGGCTGGGGCTTCGACGCGGTGCCTCGCTACGCTCGGAACCGGCTCAGCCGGCAGGACAACGCCTCGCTACGCTCGGAACCGGCTCAGCCGGCAGTGGGGTCCCGGCCGACGAAGCCCATCAGGCGGCTGACGGAGTCGGCGTCGGCGGGCACGTCGACGGCGGGTCCGTACTGACCCGAGCTCCGGAGCAACTCGTCGATGGGGATCATCCCGTCGAGCAGCACCTGCGCATAGGCGGTGTCGAGGTCGGGGGTCGCGCCCTGCGACCGGGCGAGGTCCCAGGTGTGCATGAAGACGTCGGCGGTGTAGAACCGGTCGACCGCGTCGGCGAGGCGGTGCTCCCCCGCCATCGGGTGGGCGAAGGTCTCCCGCGCCGACGGCCCGTCGAGCAGTTCTTGCACCGCTGCCGCATGCGCCGACCAGGCCGCCGCCGGGTCGTCGGCGACCGCGGGCCCGCCCGGCAACCGCACGCCCCCGGCGTCGAGGAACCCGGTGAACCAGTCGACGAGGTGGGCCACGACATCGCGCGCGACCCAGCCGTCGACCGGTGTCGGCGCCTCCCAGTCGGAGACGTCGGCGATCACGTCGGCGAATCCGGCCGCGACCGCACGGTGCCGGTCTGCGGCGTCGAGTTCTGCCAGTGCCATGGTTCTACAGCTCGCCGGACTCGAGCAGCCGGTCGAGGGCGGCATACCCCTCGTTGACGCCGACCTCCATGCCCGACGCGAGCCAGCCGTCGCGGGCTTCGAAACTGTCGCACAGGGATTGGGCATGCAGGCGCGTCGTGCCGTCGCCGAGGTCCTCGAACCACAGCGTCTCCAGCGACACCTGGTCGGGCATCCCGAGGAAGGTGAAGGTCTGCACGATCTTGTCCTCACCCACGGTGTGGAAGCAGCCGCGGAAGCCGAACTCCTGACCCTCGTGGGTCGAGACATAGCGCCAGCTGCCGCCGTCGCGCACATCCCATTCGAGGATCCGGCTGGTGATGGCGTCGGGGCCGATCCAGCGGACGAACAGATCGGGATCGGTGTGCGCCTTCATCAGCTGGGCTGGGGTGCCACGGAAGTCGCGGGTGATCCGGATGATCGGGACCTCCTTGTCGGCTTCGATGGCGGCCTCGGGATAGCGGGTCTGTGTGGTGCTCATGACGCCTTTCCTTTCCTCGTTGTCGTGTCGTTATCGGTTATCTTGTCGTTCTGACCCTCGGGACGTTCCGCCTCGGGTCCGTCGTTCATCTCGGCGAGCAGTACGTCGAGTCGCTGGTAGCGCTCTTCCGCCCGCCGTCGGTACCGCTCGATCCACTTGGTCATGAGGTCGAACACCTCGGCTTCCAGATGGACCGGACGTTTCTGGGCCTCTCGGGTTCGGGTCACCAGGCCGGCATCCTCGAGCACCTTCAGGTGCTTGGAGACCGCCTGGATGCTGACGTCGTACGGCTCGGCGAGCTGGCTGACCGTCGCGTCGGAGACCGCCAGTCGCGCGACCATGTCGCGGCGGGTCGGGTCCGCGAGTGCGGCGAACACCTTGGACAGCTCGTCGGCCATTCGTCCTCCTCAACCGATTAGTTGAATACGACGATGCTCCCGCGGAGCGCTGTTGTCAACCCCTTGGTTGAATACGAGGGCAAAAGTATCCGTATGACGTTGTGCCCGGATTCCGGGCACAACGTCATACGGATCTCGAAGGTCGCCTCAGGCCGGCCCGACCGGAGCGTCGCCGCGCAGCGTGATGCGGTGCATCACGCTGCGGTTGTCGCCGTAGTCGCGGTTGGCGTAGTGCAGCGTGTTGCGGTTGTCCCACAGCACGAGATCACCCAGACGCCAGCGGTGGCGGACGATGTGCTCGGGCTTGGTGATGTGCGCGTAGAGCAGGTCGAGGATGCCGCGACTCTCGGCCTCCGACACGCCCTCGATGTGCGAGGTGAAACCCGGGTTGACGAACAGCGACTTGCGGCCGGTCTCCGGATGCACCCGCACCACCGGATGGCTCACCGGTACGAGTTCGGTGACTTCCTTGCCGTCCCAGGTGTTTCCGCGCCCGTCGCGGCGCTGTTTGAGGTAGTAGCCGAACTCGCGACTGCCGTCGTGCACCGCGGTCAGACCGTCGACGAGGCGTCGGATCGGCTCGGACAGCGACAGATACGCGAGTTCGGCGTCGGCCCAGTTGGTGTCGCCGCCGTTGCGCGGCAACACGACCGGACGCAGGATCGAACCCATCGGCGGTCGCGGCATGAACGTCATGTCGGTGTGCCAGACGTCGGCGAATCCGTTGTCGGCGCTGTCGAGTTCGTACACCTCGTCCGGGACGTCGCCGGAATCCCACACCGGGTGGCCGAACGTCAGGTCGCCCAACCGGTTTCCGAACTCGATTGGTGGGACCCGTCGGACCAGTTCATCGAGTGGATCGTCATCAGACGCATCGACTCCGTTCCGGCCGCCGGCCCGGGACACGACATGCTCGACGAGCAGTCGCGGTGCGGGGCAGGCAGTGCGGAAACGGACACCCGTCCTGTGTAGTCGCCCGCCGACGAGACGGACAGGATTGCGCTCACGCTGACCGAAACACCGAAACACCGCGAAGTTCGCGTCCATCTCAGCGCTGTCCGAGGGCGATGTGCCCTCGGGGACCTCTCACGAGGACGCCATCGTCGGCCTCATCCGTACTCAGGCGACGGCGAGCCACACTGCGAGGCCGAGCCCGCACAGTCCGACGACGATCCGCAACGGACCGGCGGGCAGTCGCTTGACCACCGGCGGCCCGCACCAGCCGCCGAGGAGACAGCCGATCGCCATCGCGAGCGCGGCCCACCAGTCCACCGGCCCGAAGATCATGAACCCGACCGCGGCGACGGCGTTGGCGACCCCGAGGAACACCGACTTCGACAGTGCCGCACGCCATAACGGCTCACTGGTGACCACCAGCATCAGCGCCAGGATCATGATGCCCGCACCCGCACCGAAGTAGCCGCCGTAGATGCAGATCATCATCAGTCCCAGGATGAAGATCCACGGCCGTTCGGCGTGCGAGGTCGCCCACCGACGCAGGACCGGCTGCACGAGAAGCGCGATGGCCGCGATCGCCACCAGGAACGGGACCAGCGCCTCGAATGCCTCGGCAGGCGTGACGAGAAGTAGTGCGGCGCCGATCGTTCCGCCGACGAGTGCGGCGAACAGTCCGATGACGAGGCGTCGGCGATCGCCGTCGAGCAGGGCCCTACCCGACTGGGCGGTGCTGCCGACCCCGACCGCGACGAGTGCGACCGTGTTGGTCACGTTCGCCGCGATCGGGGTGAGACCGACCGCGAGAAGTGCGGGATAGCTGACGATGGACGCCAGTCCGGTGATGTATCCGATCAGACCCGCGCCGAAACCGGCGACGACGAGTAGTGCGAGATCAGTGAGCGAAATGGCGGGCCCCGGTGAGGTAGAGCGTCACGCCCGCCTCGTCGGCCGCCTCGATGACCTCGTTGTCACGAATGGAACCGCCCGGCTGCACGACCGCCTTGACGCCCGCGGACAGCAGCACCTGGAGACCATCCGGGAACGGGAAGAAGGCGTCGGACGCACCGACACTGCCCGAGGCGCGGTCACCGGCACGCTGAACGGCGAGATGGGCGGAGTCGACACGGTTGACCTGCCCCATGCCGACGCCGACCGAGGCACCGTCGGCGGCCAGCAGGATCGCGTTCGACTTCACCGAACGACAAGCACGCCAGGCGAATTCGAGATCCGCGAGAGTCTGGGCGTCGGCCGGCGGACCGGCGACCAGGTTCCAGTTGGCGGGGTTGTCACCCTCGGCGTCGAGGACGTCGCGCTGCTGCATCAGCAGACCACCGGAGACCGGCTTGGTCTCGATACCGGTGGCCGACGGCGGTGTCGCCACCAGCACACGGATGTTCTTCTTGCGGGTGAGCACCGAGAGCGCGCCATCGGCGAAACCGGGCGCAACGACGACCTCGGTGAAGATCTCGGCGACCTGCTCGGCCATCTCGACGGTGATCTCGCGGTTCGCGGCGATCACGCCGCCGTAGGCGCTGACCGGGTCGCAGGCGTGGGCCTTGCGGTGCGCCTCGGCGATGTCGGCACCGACGGCGATGCCGCACGGGTTGGCGTGCTTGATGATCGCGACCGCCGGCGCGTCGAAGTCGTACGCGGCACGCCAGGCGGCGTCGGCGTCGGTGTAGTTGTTGTAGCTCATCTCCTTGCCGTGCAACTGCTCGGCGGTGGCGAGGCCGCCTTCGCCGGCGTTGCCGACGTAGAGGGCGGCGGCCTGGTGCGGGTTCTCGCCGTAACGCAGGACGGCCGAGCGGTTCCAGGTGGCACCCGCCCAGATCGGGAACTGCGACTCGTCCTCCGGTGCGACCACGCTCGACATCCATGAGGCGACGGCCACGTCGTAGTCGGCGGTGTGCCGGAACGCCTTGGCGGCCAGCTTCTTCCGATCGGCGAGAGTGAAGCCGCCGGCCGAGATCGCCTCGGTCACCAGACCGTAGTCACCGGGGCTGGTCACGACGGCCACCGACGGGTGGTTCTTGGCGGCACCGCGCACCATCGACGGGCCGCCGATGTCGATCTGCTCGATGCACTCGTCGGGGGTCGCGCCCGAGGCGACGGTCGCGGTGAACGGGTACACGTTCACGACGACGAGATCGAATGCGGCGACGCCCAATTCGGCGAGCTGGGCGACGTGGTCGTCCTTGCGGGTGTCGGCGAGGATGCCGGCGTGCACCTTGGGATGCAGGGTCTTCACCCGGCCGTCGAGGCACTCGGGGAAGCCGGTCAGCGTCGAGACCTCCACGACGGGGACACCTGCGTCGGCGATGGTCTTGGCGGTCGATCCCGTCGAGACGATCTCCACCCCGGCGACCTGCAGTGCGGTCGCGAGGTCGGCCAGGCCGCTCTTGTCGTAGACACTCACCAGTGCGCGCCGGATGGGTCGGCGGGCGCTGTCAGCGGGCTGTGCGTTCACGGGATGCGGGCCTTTCGTCCATCGATGACTACTCCACGGGTGACCAGTGCGGTCACCACTTCGGCGAGCAACACGCGCTCGACCGTTTTGATGCGTTCGTGCAAGGTGTCGACGGTGTCGTCGTCGTCGACCGTGACCACCTGCTGGGCCAGGATCGGGCCGGTGTCGACGCCTTCGTCCACGAGGTGGACGGTCGCACCGGTGACCTTGACGCCGTAGTCGAGTGCCTCGGGCACGCCGTGCGCGCCCGGGAACGCCGGCAGCAGCGCGGGATGGCTGTTGACGATTCGTCCACCGAACCGTTCGAGGAAGGCCGGACCGAGGATCTTCATGAATCCCGCGGTGACCACCCAGCCCGGATCGATCGCCGCGACGGCGTCGGTGAGCGCCTGATCCCAGGCGGCCCGATCGTCATGGTCGCCGACGCGGCAGGTGATCAACGGGATCTCGTTGCGTTGCGCGATCTCCTGGGCCCGGCAGACGCGATCGACCACGATGGCCGCGACCGTGAACGGAGCGTCGTCGGCGGCGGCACGGGCGAGCAGCGACTCGAGCAGGGAACCGGTGCCCGACGCCATCACCACGACAGGTGTTGGTGCAGGCGCGGTCTCCGAAGTCACGCCTGCGAGCCTAATAGCAGCACGTCGAGCGGGAATGAGCGGGTCTCAGCGCCGACGCCCCGCGCCGGGTGTTCCCGGGTAGAGGTCGTAGTCGGCGTCGTCGACGAGGTTGCTGTCGTCGAGGTCGTCGGGGTGGATCCGATTGGTCGACGGCGGGACGTCGTCCGCATCGGCCGGGACGAACCCGTCGACGGAGTCGTCCCCCGCGTGGTCCGCCTCGGTGTATTCGGCGTCCTCGTAGCCACCCTCGTCGCCGTACCCCTCGTCGTCGTACCCCTCGCCGTACTCATCGTCCTCGTACGCACCGTCGTCGGTCTCGGTGTACTCGACGTATTCGTCGTCTTCGTCGATGTCGGCGACGATGACGTATTCGTCTTCGAAGCCGAGGTCGTCCGGGTCGTCGAAGTACTCGTCCCCGACGGCTGCGCGGGCGGCCCGGGTCGAGGGGAGGAAGGCGTAGACGAGCGCGAGGAGGATGCCGACCACCGCGATCCAGCCGAGCGTGAAGACGCCGGCCGCGGAGACGGTGACCGCGACGTCGCCGAACTCGCCCAGCGATCCGCCGGCGGTCGCGGTCAGGATCGCCATGGCCGATGCGGCGACGGCTGCGGCCACCCCGATCGAGCGAAAATGCGCGACCGGGTTGAGGTCGCGGCAGCGCCAGCCCACGAAGACCGCCACGGCGGCGGGGGCGATCAGCCCGAGGAAGCCCCAGTCGCCTGCACCGGTTCCGTCGGGCAGGACGGCGAGGGCGGGGACGGGAGGGACCGCTCCCCCGCGGACGGTGAACAGGTCGACGGTCATCGCGCCGAGCTGTACGTCGGAACCGACGAGGACAGCGGTCGCGCCGACCATCAGATTCGGGAGATACAGGAGCGACAGCAGGGTGAGCCCGAGGAAACCGTCGAAGTCGTAGCCCGTTTCGATCAGCTCACCGATCTCGGTGTGCCGCATCAGCATGCGCAGGCACACCAGCACCGCGCCGGTGACCAGCAATGCCAGCACGGCGACGAGTCCGTATCGGAAGCCGCGGCGGTCGGCGTAGGACATCCCCCACCGGGCTGCGAAGTCGTGTCGTCGTACCCAGGTGACGCCGGCCAGCGCCGCACCGCCGTGGATACCGATCGTGTAGGCGAAGGCGATCAGCGCATTGGGCGTCTGCACCGGGAGCACCGATCCGCCGTCCATCACGATGGCCAGGGACATCGCGGTGATCAGCAACGGACCGACGATCGCCGAGCAGACCACGGCACCGACGTCGAACAGGTCGTGCGCCGACCGTTGTGTGGGTCCACTCCCACCGATCGCGCGGGTCGTCAGGCGGGCGGTGCCGATCGCGACGACCAGGGTCGGCAGCAACGGCAGCACGCCGATCGTGACCCCGCTGATGGTCACCGGCACCTGATGGATCGCCAACCAGCTCGACGCGATCGCGCTCGGCAGGCCGGTGAGTCCGCTACTCGCGAGCAGCAGCACCGTCAGCATCACGACGATGAGCGTGACCAGGGCGAGCGCGGGAACGGTGAATGCGACCACGGCCAGCTGCCGGGCCGAACCCTCGACGGCGCTGCGCTGGGCACGACGGGATCGTCGCAGTGCGCGCAGCTGCGACGCCAGGTTCTCCGCGGTCGAGTCGGGCCTGAAGGTGGGCATCGTCATGAGCGTGGCACGGGTGGCCGCCGGGCCGTCGGAGACGCGCCGCGATGAGACGGAAAGCGTCTCAGGTCACGAGAGCCGGCCCCGAACACGACGGTGCCCCGCCGACGAGTGTCGGCGGGGCACCCTCGTATGCCTCCGATCAGCTACCGCTGCTCGTGGGCGGTTCGGGCTTCTGGAAGACCGTGGTCGAGTGGTCGGCGGCCGGACCGGCCTCCGATTCCGACGGGCTCGCCGACGCGCCACCACCGGTCGAGGCTCCCGAGGCGCCCGCCGAGTACTGACCCGGGTTGTAGCCGCCGTAGCCGGACTCACTGTGCGCCGACGCCTGTCCCGGCTGGGCGCCCGATCCCGGGTAGCCGCTCTGGCCGGTGCCGGGCGCCTGCGAGTACGCGGACGGATCGTAGTTCGCCGACGGCTGCTGGCCCGACGACTGCTGGCCGTACTGCGCCTGGCCGCTGCCGGTGCCGTATGCGGCGGACTGGGCATCGCCCTGACCCTGACCGGCGGCCGGCTGGCTCGCCGAGGCATCGGCGGTCGACGCCGCGGTCGAGATCGGTCCGGTGGCGGACGACGGAGCTCCCACCGCGGGCGCCACCTTGATGACCGCCGCCTCGACGAGCAGCCACACGATCGCGAGGATCGCCGAGAGGAGCGAGAAGATCAGCAGGACGATCGCGCCGGAGGCGTTGTCGTCGACGTTGAGGAACTGGAACAGCGTGATCAGGAACGCCGTGACGGTCAGCGATGCGACGATCGGTGCCGCGGCGACCTTGACGCCCGGGATCAGCCAGATGAGCGAGAGCACACCGGCGACGGCGACCAGCGCGTACGGGGCGTTGTACTGCGTCTGGAACAGCTGCACCTCGAAGTCGTAGGCCTTGGCGGCGGCGAGGAAGCCGCTGAACAGCACGACGAGCCCGAACAGCCCGATGACGCCGGCCAGGATCGTCGGCGTGATCGCGGGCAGGCCCTGGCTCGGCGGCTTCGCCGGCTGCTGCGAATAGCCGTACTGGCCGTAGCCCTGCTGGCCGTAACCCTGCTGACCGTAACCCTGCTGTTCATAGCCCTGCTGCTGGCCGTACTGCTGTTCATAGCCCTGCTGCTGGCCGTACTGCTGCCCATAATTCTGCTGAGGGCTCTGGCCGTAACCCTGCTGACCACTCTGCGGGTACTGCTGGCCGTACTGCTCCGAACCGGAGGTCGGCGACCCCTGCGATCCGGGGTTCTGGGATCCGGCCTGCGGGTAGCCCGAGGGACTCCCGTACTGGCCGTAGGACTGGCCGGACTCGGGCTGCTGCCCGTAGCCCCCCGATGGATACGTCATGGCGATCTCCTGGTCGGCTCGTCTGGGTCTTCTTCGCTCGGGTCGCGCGCCGGTGATGACGGAATCTCCCCCGTCACCGTCCCGACGGGCACACCGGGCCCACGGTAGTACATGTGACCGTCGGGTCACATGAACGATTCGACGTCTGCCGTCGACGACACCGTCCACGCTACCCATGCCGGGCGGGGACGATGCGCTCCTCGTGCACAACGATCACCAGTGGTGAGCTCGGCCCTGTTCGGCATACCAGTCGATCAGCGAGTAGTCGTCGACCGATTTGGGATCGATGTTGACCTCCGACCGGCCGGCCAGAATCGCCGTGACCGGAACCTCGAGTTTCTTGCCGGTCCGCGTGTGTGGGATACCGGGTGCCTCGATCACCTCATCGGGCACATGGCGTTTGGACAACCGGTCTCGGACCGCGGCAGCGATCCGCGCGGTGAGGGCGTCGTCGAGGACCGCGTCGGGGACGAGAGTGACGAACAGGGGCATCCAGTAGGCGCCGCCGGGTCCGTCGACGCCGAGGACGAACGCCTCGGCGATCTCGTCGAGGGCCTCCACGACCTCGTAGATGTCGGCCGATCCCATGCGGATTCCGTGCCGGTTCAACGTCGCATCGCTGCGACCGTGGATGACCAGTGAGCCGCGCTCGGTCACGGTGACCCAGTCGCCGTGACGCCACACCGGCCCATCGGGATGCGCCGTCGGGCCTTCCCACTCATGGTCGAAGTAGGCGGAACGGTAGCGGGTGCCGTCCGGGTCGTCCCAGAAATGCACCGGCATCGACGGCATCGGCGCGGTGACGACGAGCTCGCCGACCTCGCCGACGAGCGGTGTGCCGTCCGGGGCCCAGCTCTGCAGCGCGACACCGAGATAGCGGACCGACAACTCGCCCGGCACCACCGGGGCACCGATCGATCCGCCGGCGAAGGCCGACACGATGTCGGTGCCCCCGCTGATCGACGAGATCGGCAGTCCGCCTTTCACGTGGTCGTCGACCCAGGTGAAGAGGTCGGCGGCGAGCGAGGAGCCCGTACTGCCCAGGGCGCGCAGCCGAGACAGGTCGTGGTCGCGGCCCGGTTCGAGGCCGGCCTTGCGAGATGCCTGTAGCTGACCGGGCGAGGTGCCGAAGTAGGTGACCTTCTCATCGGCGACGATCTGCCAGAGCCGGTCGGCGTCCGGGTAGAGGGGAGAACCGCTGTAGCAGATGATCCGTGCCCCGCAGAGCAGACCGGCGACCTGGTAGTTCCACATCATCCAGCTGAGCGCGGTCTGCCAGAAGAACACGTCGTCCGAGGACAGGTCGCCGTGCAGCGCACCCGCCTTGAGATGTTCGACGACGACGCCGCCGTGACCGTGCACGATCCCCTTGGGGCGTCCGGTCGTCCCCGAGCTGAACAAGATCCAGAGGGGATGGTCGAAGTCCACGAGGACCGGTTCCGCGTCACCGGCATCCGTGGTGAGGGCGTCGGCGTAGTCGATGCGTGCCGGGCCCCCGTCCGAGACGGTGTCGGCGTCCCCGCCGATCGTGATGTGCGCGACCAGCTCCGGCAGCAGGCTCGCCAGTTCCGCACTGTCGGAACGCTTGTCGATGTCCTTGCCGCCGTAGCGGTAACCCGCGGCGCTGAACAAGACCTTCGGGTGCAATTGGCCGAGGCGGCTCGCGGCGCCCTGGGGTGCGTAGTCCTGACCGCATCCGGACCAGATGGCGCCGAGGCTCGCGGTGGCGAGGAAGGCGACGACCGCCTCGGGGATGTCGGGAAGGTAGGCGGCCACGACGTCGCCGGGACCGATCCCCTGCTCACGCAGCGTCGTGGCCAGGGCGGCAACCATTCCCGGCAATTCCGACCAGGCGATCTCGGAGCGTTCCCCGGCTTCGTCGAGTCCGACGATGGCGGCACCGGGAAGGTCGGCGTGGCGCAGGACCTGGCTGACGTAGTTCAAGCGGATGCCGGGAAACCACTGCGCGCCGGGCATCCGGGCGTCGCCGAGGACCGCTGCGTCGCCCTCGGCGAGGGGTTCGGCCGCCAGCGCGTCGAGGTCGAAGAACTCCCACAGTGCTCGCCAGAACTGTGCCGGCTGCCGCACCGACCACGACCAGAGCTCGTCGTAATCCGCGGTGCGCGCACCGAAACGGTCCTCGACGAGCCGGCGGAACCGGTCCATCGCGGGCTCGTCGGCCCGCAGCGCCGTACTCGTCTGCCGGTCACCCGACCGGGACGCACCGGTCATCTCAGGTCCTCCAGGATGGAGGTGGCCTCTTCGCGCATCGCGACCTTGCGTACCTTTCCGGTGACGGTCATGGGGAATTCCTTGACCACGTGGACGTATCGCGGGATCTTGTGCCGGGCGATCTTGCCGTCGGCGAAGGCGCGCACGTCCTCCGCGGTGAGATCGGTTGCGTGGTCGCGGAGTCGGACCCACGCCATGAGTTCCTCCCCGTACTTCTCGTCCGGGACACCGATGACCTGGGCGTCGAGGATGTCGGGATGGGTGTAGAGGAATTCCTCGATCTCGCGCGGGTAGATGTTCTCGCCGCCGCGGATCACCATGTCCTTGATCCGGCCGGTGATCCGGACGTAGCCGGCGTCGTCCATCTCGGCGAGGTCGCCGGTGTGCATCCACCCGTCGGCGTCGATGGCCTCGGCGGTCTTCTCCGGGTCGTTCCAGTAGCCGGTCATCACCGAGTAGCCGCGCGTGCACAGTTCACCGGTCTCGTTGCGTCCGAGCGTTTCCCCGGTGCCGGGGGCGACGATCTTGATCTCGAGGTGCGGTCCGACCTGGCCGACGGTGGTGACGCGCAACTCGAGCGGGTCGTCGACCCTGGTCTGGGTGGACACCGGCGATGTCTCGGTCATGCCGTAGCAGATGGAGACCTCGCTCATGTGCATGCGATCGACCACCTGGCGCATCACCTGTTCGGGGCACGGTGAACCGGCCATGATCCCGGTGCGCAGCGACGAGAGGTCGGGAGCGTACCCGTCGGGGGCCGCGTCGAGCAGCGCGAGTTCGGCGATGAACATCGTCGGCACGCCGTACAGGCTGGTGCAGCGGTGTTCGGCGACCGCGTCCAGTGTTGCCCGCGGGTCGAAGGCCGGGCCCGGGATCACCATGGCCGCACCGTGACTGGTGGCGGCGAGGTTGCCCATGACCATCCCGAAGCAGTGGTAGAACGGCACCGGCAGGCAGATGCGGTCCTCGGCGGTGTAGTCGAGCAGCTCACCGACGAGGTAGCCGTTGTTCCCGATGTTGCGATGCGACAGCGTCGCCCCCTTGGGGAATCCCGTTGTGCCCGAGGTGTACTGGATGTTGATCGGGTCGTCGGCGGACAACGACGCCGCGATGTCGGCGACGCGTGCCAGCTCCTCGTCGGAGGGGGTGGCGGTCAGGTCCGCCCAGTCTGTGGACTCGAAGGTCACCACGGTTCGCAGGTCCGGACAGTGCGGGCGCGCCTCCGCCAGCATCGACGCGTAGCCCGAGTCCTTGAACCGCTCGGCGGCGAGGACGACGCTCGATCCGGACTGCTTCAGGGCGTACTCGATCTCGTTCTGGCGGTAGGCCGGGTTCAGGTTCACCAGGATCGCGCCGATCTCGGCGGTGGCGTACTGGGTGAGAACCCACTCGAACCGGTTGGGCGCCCACAGGCCGATGCGATCCCCCGGCGCCACCCCGAGGCGCAGCAGGCCGGCGGCCAATGCCCTTACGTCACGGTGGAATTCGGTGTAGGTCCACTGCCGATCCGCCGCGGCGTCGATCAGCGCGATGTGGTCGCCGTATCTCTCGACGGTCCGCGCCAGGGTCACGCCGATCGTGTCCGTCAGCAGGGCCGGACTCTGCGGTCCGTGGGTGTGTGCGAGGTTCTGGGCGTGAGCGTCGTTGCTCATGGCATGCTCCGGTCTCTCGGGGATGTCGCGAACGAGTCAGTGCAGGTGGATCAGGAGTCGCAGGTGGATCAGGAGTCCTCGGCGTTCACGGTCGGTCGTTCGGTCAGCCGGGACAGCACGACCTCGGCCTGCCGGAGCACCGGACCGTCGATCATCTGGCCGTCGAGGCTGAAGACGCCGCCGTTGTGTTCCGCGGAACCGTCGATGACCCTGCGCGCCCACGCGATCGACTCCTCGGACGGTTGGTAGCCCGCGCGGATGTGCTCGACCTGCGACGGGTGGATGCACGCGGTCGCGGTGTAGCCGAGGGCCACCGCGTCCCGCACCTCGTCGATCAGGCCGTCGACGTCGCCGATGTCGAGATGCACCGAGTCCACGGCGAACTTGCCGTGCGCGGCGGCCGCGATGCGGACCATCGACCGTACCCAGGCGGCGACGTCGCGGTACTCGCCGGCCCGCGGCTCGTCGGGGCCGAATCGGCTCGACGTCCCGCCGAGTCCGGCGACCAGGTCCTCGGCGCCCCACATGAGTCCGATGCAGGTCGAGGTGGCGGCGATGTCGTTGGCGCGGGTGGCACCGAGCGGTGTCTCGATCAGCGCGATCGTCTGGAATGCGGTGTCCAGGATCGACGCCACGTCCTCCGACTTGGCCTGCATGACGACGCGGTAGTTCGTCTCGGAGACCGCGGCGAGGTCGCGACGGTAGTCGCCGGTGCCGGCCGGGTTGATCCGCACGATCGTGCGGTCGGGGTCGATCGGGTTGGCGATCAACGCCTCCCGGGCCACCGCGCGATTCGCCGGCGACACCGCGTCCTCGAGGTCGAGGATGACGACGTCGGCGCGATCGAGAGCCTTCTGGTAGCGCTCCGGCCGGTCGGCCGGGCAGAACAGCAGGGCCGGCCCGGCGGGTAGCCAGGCGTTGGCCAGCTGGGAATCACCCAGATTCGCTCCGCTCACGAGCGAGTTGTCGGCGGGTCCGTCGAAGAACATCTTCGTCACTCCGTAGGTTGCTTGCGCACCAACGTGGCCCGCGCGGCTCGCGCGACGACCTCGCCGTGCTGATTGCGTCCGATGTGGGTCAAGTTCACCACGCCCTCCCCCGGCCTCGACCGGGATTCGCGTTTACCGGTGCACAGGGTCTCGGCGTACAACGTGTCACCGGCGAACAGCGGCGCGGGGAACGCGACCTCGGAGAATCCGAGGTTGGCCACCAGTGTGCCCTGTGTCAGCTGGCTGACCGACAGGCCCACGATCGTGGACAGCGTGAACATCGAGTTGATCAGGCGCTGTCCACCGAAGCCGGCTTGCTGCGCCGACCAGGCGGCGTCGAGGTGCAGGGCCTGGGTGTTCATGGTGAGCGTGGTGAACAGCACGTTGTCGGCCTCGGTCACGGTGCGGCCCGGCCGGTGTTCGTAGAGTGTGCCCTCGGTGAACTCCTCGAACCAGAGTCCGCGCTGGACGACGCGGTTCACGGGTGTCTGGTCGGTCTCGCTCATGCGAATCCCAATTCTCGGGCGATGAGCATCAGCTGCACCTCGGTGGTGCCTTCGCCGATCTCGAGGATCTTGGAGTCGCGGTAGTGGCGCGCGACCGGGTAGTCGTTCATGAATCCGTAGCCGCCGTGGATCTGGGTGGCGACGCGCGCGTTGTCCATCGCCGCCTCGCTGGCCACCAGCTTCGCGATCGACGCCTCCTTCTTGAAGGGCTTGCCTGCCAGCATCTTCGCCGCCGCGTCGTAGTAGGCGGTCCGCGCGACGTGCGCCCGCGCCTCCATCCGGGCGATGGCGAAGGACACCGACTGGTACTCCCCGATCGGCTTGCCGAACGACTGACGCTCCTTGGCGTACTTGACGCTTTCGTCGACGCAACCCTGTGCGGCACCGGTGGCGAGGGCGGCGATCGCGATGCGTCCCTCGTCGAGGATCGACAGGAAGTTGGCGTAGCCGCGCCCGCGTTCGCCGAGCAGGTTCTCCTTGGGCACCCGCACGTCGGTGAACGTGAGCGGATGGGTGTCCGAGGCGTTCCAGCCGACCTTGTTGTAGGCCGGTTCGGCGGTGAATCCGGGCGTTCCCGACGGCACGATGATCGTCGAGATCTCCTTCTTGCCGTTCTCCTTGACCCCGGTCACCGCGGTGACCGTCACCAGCGAGGTGATGTCGGTGCCCGAATTGGTGATGAACTGCTTGCCGCCGTTGATGATCCATGAGTCACCGTCGTCGCGGGCGGTGGTCGCGGTGGCACCGGCGTCGGAGCCCGCACCCGGTTCGGTCAGGCCGAAACCGGCGAGTGCCGTGCCGGCGGTGAGGTCGGGCAGGTACTGCTGCTTCTGCTCCTCGGTGCCGAAACGATAGATCGGCATCGCACCCAGGCTCACCCCGGCCTCGAGGGTGATGGCCACGGACTGGTCGACCTTGCCGAGTTCTTCCAGCGCGAGGGCCAGCGCGAAGTAGTCACCGCCCATGCCCCCGTACTCCTCGGGGAACGGCAGCCCGAAGAGCCCCATCTTGCCCATCTGGGCGATGACCTCATACGGGAAGGTGTGGTCGGCATCGTGTTTCGCGGCCACCGGCGCCACCACGGTCTGCGCGAAGTCGCGCACCGTCTCGATGAGGTCGGTGTACTCCTGCGTGAGTTCCATGAGAGTCCTATTCGCTCTTGTCACTTTGGTGTTCGGTTGGTTCCGAGCCCTTCGAGGCTCGTCGCTTGCGGAGGGCCGTCACCCCTTCGCTCCCTGAGGAGGCCCGGAGCCTGCGGAGGGCCGTCACGAAGGGGCGGTGGCATCGACGGGTTCTTTCGGATCGGCCACCGAAGCCGGCGTGACCACGGCGAGGATCTGTCCGGCATCCACTTTGTCACCCACCGACACCGTGATGTCGACGGTCCCGTCGACCGGCGCGGTCAGGGCGTGTTCCATCTTCATCGCCTCGACGACCACGACGGATGCGCCGCTGCTCACCTCGTCGCCGGAGGTGACACCCACGGCGACGACGGTGCCCGGCATCGGGCTGACGATCTCGCCGGCCCGTTCGTCGGCGGCCTCGTCGAGGAGCGGGCGGGCCAGGTCGAGGACCCACGCGCCGGACGGGCCCGACACCCACCAGGATTCGCCGATCAGCGTCGACGACCACGATTGACTGATCCCGTCGACGATGAGCCGGTCGGAGTTCGGGCCGTCACCTGGCCGCGCGGGCAGGTAGACGACGTCGGCGGACCACGACGCGTCGCCTTCGACACCCTCCGCGGTGACCGTGGCTGTTCCCGAAACAGAGTGCGCGTCAGCACGTTCAACGCGGATCGAGACGGTGGAGTGATGTCCGCCGCTCACGAGTCTGGTCACCACCGGCGCGGGTTCGCCGACGCGCCACCCGACGGACGAGGACCAGACGTCACCGCGGTCCCGGGTGCCGATGCGGGCGAGGCCGACGAGGACCTGCGCCTCCGGAGAAGGTTGCGGCACTGCGTAATCGGTGACGAGACGATCGAGGAGCTCGGTGTCGAGTTCGGCGTCGACGACGGCCTGCTGACGCAGGACGAAGCGGCAGAAGTCGATGTTGGTGACGACACCGAGGACGCGAGTGTGCGCCAGTGCCTGGTCCAGTCGTTCGAGAGCCTCCTCACGATCGCTGCCGTGCGCGATGATCTTGGCGAGCATCGGATCGTAGTCGCTGCCGACGCGCAGACCCGCCAGCATCGCGGAGTCGACGCGGACGCCGCTTCCCGGCGACGTGTCGGGATGGACGAGATGTTCGATGGTGCCGCCGGTCGGCAGGAAGCCGCGCGCGGGATCCTCGGCGTACACGCGGGCCTCGATGGCGTGGCCGGTGAGCTCGATGTCGTCCTGGGCCAGGCCGAGCACCTCACCGCGGGCGACGCGAATCTGCTGCTCAACCAGGTCGATTCCGGTGACGAGTTCGGTGACCGGGTGCTCGACCTGCAGCCGGGTGTTCATCTCCATGAAGAAGAACTCGTCCGGCTTGTGCGCCGAGACGATGAACTCGACGGTGCCGGCGCCGGTGTAGCCGACGCTGCGCGCGGCGTCGCAGGCGGCCTCGCCGATCCGGGCGCGGGTCTCGGCGTCGAGCAGCGCCGACGGCGCCTCCTCGATGACCTTCTGGTGACGGCGCTGCAGGGAGCACTCACGTTCGCCGAGATGGATCACGTTGCCGTGGGTGTCGGCGAGGACCTGCACCTCGATGTGGCGCGGGGTGTCCACGAAGTGTTCGAGGAACAGGGCGTCGTCGCCGAACGCGGCGCCCGCCTCGCGTCGTGCGCGCTGGAGTGCCGCGGGCAGTTCGGCGGGGTCGGCGACGCGGTGCATCCCCTTGCCGCCACCCCCGGCGCTCGGCTTGATGAGGACGGGGAAGCCGATGTCGGGGGCCGCGGCGATGAGGTCGGCGTCGGTGAGACCGGGACGCGAGAGTCCCGGAACCACCGGTACGTCGCGCTCGGTGACAGCGGCGCGTGCGGTGATCTTGTCGCCCATCGTGGCGATGGCCTCGGCCGGCGGGCCGATGAAGACGATGCCCGCGTCCGCGAGCGCGGCAGCGAATTTCTGGTTCTCCGAGAGGAATCCGTAGCCGGGATGGACGGCGTCGGCTCCGGTCTTGCGTGCGGCGTCGACGACGGCTTCGATGTCGAGGTAGCTCTGTGAGGCGGCGGCCGGTCCGATCCGGACGGCGACATCGGCCTCACGGACGTGGCGTGCTTGCGCATCCGCGTCGGAGTAGACGGCGATACTTCGGATTCCCAGGCGGCGCAGCGTGTCGATCACCCGGCAGGCGATCTCACCACGGTTCGCCACCAGGACGCTGCGAATGGGTCTGGTGCTCACGGTCTCGGGTCCTCTGCGGGTCGTGGTCGAACTCGGCGATTGCATCTCGGTCTCGGGTCTCACATCCGGAAGACGCCGTAGCGCGGGTCGGCCAGTGGCGCGTACCGCGCCGTCTCGAGCGCGAGCCCGAGCAGCGTGCGGGTCTGGGCGGGGTCGACGATGCCGTCGTCCCAGAGTCGGGCCGTCGAATAGTAGGCGTCGGACTGGCGTTCGAACTGTTCCCGGATGGGCGCCTTGAAGGCCTCTTCGTCCGCCGCCGGCCAGGTGTCCCCGGATCGCTCGATCTGGTTGCGGCGCACCGTGCCCAGCGTGTCGGCGGCCTGCGGCCCACCCATTACGGAAATACGTGCGTTGGGCCACATCCACAGGAACCTCGGCGAGTAGGCCCGGCCGCACATCGAGTAGTTGCCGGCACCGAACGAGCCGCCGACCATGACGGTGAACTTCGGGACACGCGCGCAGGCGACCGCGTTGACCATCTTGGCCCCGTTCTTGGCGATGCCGCCCTCCTCGTAGGCCTTGCCGACCATGAACCCGGTGATGTTCTGGAGGAAGATCAACGGGATTCGACGCTGATCGCACAGCTCGATGAAATGCGCTCCCTTGAGGGCGGATTCGCTGAAGAGTACGCCGTTGTTGGCGATGATGCCCACCGGGTGACCGTGGATGTGGGCGAAGGCGGTGACGAGGGTCGTGCCGTAGTTCGCCTTGAACTCGGTGTATTCACCGGCGTCACAGATGATCTCGATGACCTCGCGCACGTCGTACGGCGTGCGCGAATCGGTGGGCACGACGTCGTAGATGTCGGTCTGCGGACGGAGCGGCTCCCGCGCCGGGATGGTCTCCCACTGCGGCGCCTCACGCGGACCGAGGGTGGCGACGATCTCGCGGACCTTAGCGAGCGCCTGCTGGTCGTTGTCGACGAGGTGGTCGGTGACGCCGGAGACCGAGGAGTGCATCGCGCCGCCGCCGAGGTCCTCGGCCGAGACGTCTTCGCCGGTGGCGGCTTTCACCAGCGGCGGTCCGGCGAGGAAGATGGTGCCCTGATTGCGGACGATGACCGTCTCGTCGCTCATGGCCGGAACGTAGGCGCCGCCGGCGGTCGAGGAACCGAGGACCGCGGCGATCTGCGGGATGCCCGCGGCGCTCATGGTGGCCTGGTTGTAGAAGATGCGACCGAAGTGATCGCGATCCGGGAAGACCTCGTCCTGCTGCAGCAGCATCGCGCCGCCGGAGTCGACGAGGTAGATGCAGGGCAACCGGTTGGCCGCGGCGATCTCCTGCGCGCGCAGGTGCTTCTTCACCGTGACCGGGTAGTAGGTGCCGCCCGACACGGTGGCGTCATTGGCGACGATCATGCATTCCCGGCCGGCCACCCGGCCGACGCCGGCGATGACACCCGCGGCCGGAGCCTTGTCGTCGTACATCCCGAACGCGGCGAGGGGAGCCACCTCGATGAACGGCGAACCGACGTCGAGCAGCCCGTCGACTCGGTCGCGCGGCAGCAGCTTGCCGCGGGCGACGTGGCGTTCGCGCGCCTTGGCCCCGCCGCCGGCGGACACCGTCGTCAGACGCTGGTTGAGCAGGTCGAGATTCTGCTGGTGCGCGGCCCGGAAGCCGTCGAGCGTGCTGGTCACCATCGACCCTTCAGTTAGTAGGGATTAACTGAACGGAATCGTACGCCATGGAGTGGTCCGTGTCACGCCCGCCTCCCCGTCGGCTGAGCCGGTACCGAGCGAAGCGAGGCACCGCGTCGAAGCCCCCCCAACCGCCACCCCCGCCGGCTGAGCCGGTACCGAGCGAAGCGAGGCACCGCGTCGAAGCCCCCCAACCGCCACCCCCGCCGGCTGAGCCGGTACCGAGCGGAGCGAGGCACCGCGTCGAAGCCCCCCCAACCGCCACCCCCGCCGGCTGAGCCGGTACCGAGCGGAGCGAGGCACCGCGTCGAAGCCCCCGCACCGTGGCCCCATTCAACGTGACGCGCGTCACGTCATCTCGTACTGTGGTGGCAGGCCCACCACCCCCGGGCCGCCACAACCGATGCGTCGATCCCCGGCACGACCGGACCGGCCACCGCACATAGAAGGCCAGGTAACCCCATGACCCTCGCAGACGACCGCGCACGCTTCCAGCACGTGCCGACCCCACAGACCGGCTTGTCGGCAACACGCTCGTCCGAGCCCTTTCCTGACGAGTTCTCGCTCGACGACCGCTATACCCGTGAGTCGGGCACGATCTACCTCTCCGGCATTCAGGCCCTGGTCCGCATGGTCCGCGACCGCGCTCGCGTCGACCGCCGCCAGAACCTGACCACCGCGTCGTTCATCTCCGGCTACGAGGGCTCTCCCCTCGCCGGTTACGACCTCGAACTCGCTCGTCGCCGCGACCTCCTCGCGCCCTACGACATCGTCCACCGCCCCGGCCTGAACGAGGAGATCGCCGCGACCTCGGTGATGGGTTCGCAGGTGGCCGCCCAGGTTGCCGAGCTGAGCGCTGCTCCCGACGGTATGTCCCGCGACGGCGTCGTCGGCTACTGGTACGGGAAGGCCCCCGGCCTCGACCGCGCCACCGACGCGATCCGGCACGCCAATCTGGTCGGCACGCACCCGTCCGGCGGTGCGGTGGCCCTGGTCGGCGACGATCCGGGTGCCAAGTCCTCGACGGTGCCGTGCGCGTCGGAGATGGCCCTGGCCGACCTCTACATCCCGATCCTCTACCCCGCCGACTCGCAGGACATCCTCGACCTCGGAGTGCACGCGGCGATCATGAGTCGCGTCAGCGGACTGTGGACCTCGCTGAAGATCTCGGCCCACGTCGCCGACGGCTCGTCGACCGCCCACGTGGATCCCGATCGGATCATCCCCACCTATGGAGATCTCGGGCGTAGCCCGCATGTCCCGAGCGGCCGGCTTCTCGGTACCAACCTGATGGAACTCGAGCAGAATCAGCTCACCACCCGCATCCCCCGCGCGCAGGAGTACGCGCGGCTCAACGGGATCAACCAGATCGTGGTGTCCACACCCGACGACCGGATCGGCATCGTCGCCGCGGGCAAGACCTACCTCGACCTTCGAGAAGCCCTGCGCCTCATGCACATCAGCGACGACGACCTGCGTCGTCTCGGCATCCGCCTCCTCAAGCTCGGGATGGTCTATCCGATCGAGCGGGACATCTTGAACCGCTTCATGTTCGACACCGCCAGAGGCGATCTCGACGAGGTCATCGTCATCGAGGAGAAGCGCGACTTCATCGAGACGATGATGCGCGACATCCTGTTCCGTCACCCGCGTGCACCCCGCATCGTCGGCAAGGTCCACGAGGACGGTTCGACGCTGTTCTCCCGGTTCGGCGAACTCGACGTCGACGCCGTGACCCGCGGTCTCGCCGACCGTCTCGCACGGCATCACGTCGACGCCGCGCAGGCGTGGATCGAGCAGCGGTCGCGGCGTCGCACAAGGATCGAACTACCCCTTGCGGTCCGCACGCCGTACTTCTGTTCCGGGTGCCCGCACAACAGCTCGACCAAGGTCTCCGAGGACACCCTCGTCGGCGCCGGGATCGGTTGTCACGCCATGGTTCTGCTGATGGACCCGCGCCAGGTCGGCGATGTCGCCGGCATCACGCAGATGGGCGGCGAAGGCGCGCAGTGGATCGGTATGGCGCCGTTCGTGTCGGCCGACCACTTCGTGCAGAACGTCGGTGATGGCACCTTCATGCACTCGGGTTCGCTGGCGCTGCGGGCAGCAGTCGCCTCCGGCGAGAACATCACCTACAAACTGCTCTACAACGGCACGGTCGCGATGACCGGCGGCCAGGACCCGGTCGGGGCGATGGACCTCCCGCGGTTGACGTCCCTCCTGCTCGACGAGGGCGTCCACCGGATCGTCGTGACCTCCGACGACCCGAAACGCACTCGCGCACTGGGCCTTCCGAGAGACGTGGAGGTCCGTCATCGTGACGAGTTGGGCGAGGTGCAGACCGAACTCGCCGGCGTACCCGGTGTGACCGTCCTCGTCCACGACCAGCACTGCGCCGCGGAGAAGCGCCGTAAGCGCAAGCGCGGCACCATGCCCACCCCCACCACGCGCGTGATGATCAACGAGCGGATCTGTGAGGGGTGCGGCGACTGCGGTGAGAAGTCGAACTGCCTGTCCGTGCATCCGGTGCACACCGAGTTCGGACGCAAGACGCAGATCGACCAGAGTTCATGCAACCTCGACTATTCGTGCCTGAAGGGCGACTGCCCCTCCTTCGTCACCGTCACGCCGGGCGCGACGCGGACGCGGGCGCACGCCACCGACATCCCCGACGCGCTGCTGCCGGAACCGTCCCTCCCGGCGGTGCGCGACACCTTCTCCCTGCGGATCACCGGCATCGGCGGCACCGGCGTGGTGACGGTGTCTCAGGTGCTGGCAACGGCTGCGGTGCTCGACGGTCACGCCGCCCGCACCGTCGACATGACGGGCCTGGCGCAGAAGGGCGGCGCCGTCGTCAGCGACATCAAGGTCGCGCCGTACGACGTCGAACAGGCGGCGAAGGTGGCCACCGACGACTGCGACCTCTACCTCGTCTGCGACCCGCTGGTCGGAACCGACCCGGTCAACCTGAAGGTCGCAGCCCCCGAGAAGACCGTCGCCGTGGTGTCCACGACGCAGGTGCCCACCGGGCTCATGGTCATCGACACCTCGGTGGGCTTCCCCGCCGAGACCGCGATCCATTCGGCGATCGACGCTCACGTGACACGCGGCCTCTACCTGGATTCCGGGGCATTGTCGACGGCCCTTTTCGGTGACGAGCAGTTCGCCAACTTGGTCATGGTGGGAGCCGCGTACCAGGCCGGGGCGCTGGCGATCTCGGCCTCGTCGATCGAGCGTGCGATCGAGCTGAACGGGGTCGCGGTCGATGCCAACGTGCAGGCATTCCGACGGGGGCGTCAGGCAGTTGCCGACGCGGACGCGGTGTCGGCGACCATCGCCTCGCTGCATGGTGCCGCGACCGCGGAACCCGAACCGTCCGAGCACGCGATGGGCGTCGTCCGTGCAGGCGGTTTCGGCGACGAGCAGGCACGCACCGTCGCCCTCCGCTACGACGAGCTGACGGCCTACGCCGACGAGCGTTACGCACGTGAGTATCTCGGCGTCGTCGAGCGGGTGCGCCGGGGTGTGGGCAGTGACGAGTTGACCGACACCGTCGCGCGCAACCTGTACAAGCTGATGGCGTACAAGGACGAGTACGAGGTGGCACGGCTGACGCAGGACCCCGCGTTCGCGGCGAAGGTGGCCGAGGAGTTCGGTGACGATGCAGAGGTCGCCGTTCGCCTGCATCCGCCGACACTGCGCCGGATGGGCATGCGCGAGAAGATGGCCCTCGGCGGCTGGGCGAACCGGCCGCTGAAGTCCCTCGCGTCGATGAAGCGACTTCGCGGGACGGCACTCGACCCGTTCGGCCGCAACGAGATCCGCCGCACCGAACGTGCGCTGATCGTCGAGTACCGCGAGATGGTCGACGCACTGCTGGCCGCGATGGCGAGTGGGAAGGTCGGTGAGTCGCAGCTGCCGACCGTCGTCGAACTCGCCGGGTTGCCGGACATGGTGCGCGGCTACGAGAGCGTGAAGATGCGCAACGTCGAGAAGTACCGGGCAGAGGTCAGCCGGCTGCGTCAGGCCCTGGGCGTCTGACAGGCCGCCAGACCCGGCGTCCTGGAAACCGCCCCTGACAACCGCCCCCGAAAACCACCCGCTCCCGAAATGCGCCCCGGAGAACAACCCCTCAGCGGCTACCCGACGACGTATCGTCGTCGGTGGGGCGCTGGAGGGCGGATCACGGGGGCGTATTTCGGGCCGGGGGGATTCCCGGGGCGGATCTCAGGGGCACCGTCGCAGGACGGCGACGACGGTCTGCCCGTCGTCGCCGGGGACGGCGTCGAGTGCGAATGCGCTGGAGTGCCCGTCGCGAACAGCGACGGCGTCGAACTGTGCGACGTTCATCTCGACGAGCAGCACTCCGTCGTCGGACAGCCACGTCTGCGCATCGGCGATCAGCGCCTCGATGTGATCGAGGCCGTCCACCCCTCCGGTGAGGGCACGTCGGGGCTCGTGGTCGCGCGCTTCCGGGGCGAGCAGATCGAAGGCGTGCTCGGGAACGTACGGCGGGACGGCAGCGATCACCTCGACGCGGCCGCGAAGCGACGCGGGTATCGCGTCGAAGCCGATCCCGTGATGGATCTGCGCGCGATCGGGCAGGTTTCGGCGGGCATGGACGAGCGCGTCGGCGGCGATGTCAGCGGCGTGCACCTGCGCGCCGTCGACCGTCGCGGCCACGGCCGAGGCGATCGGTGCCACCCCGCAGAACGCCTCGAGGACAACTGGTTCTCGTCGTTGCGCCGCAGCCGTGACGGCTTCTCGCGCCAACAACAGCGACCGCTGTCGCGGCACGAACACACCCGGTCCGACGCTGAGCCGGAGACCTCCGAACTGCACCCAGCCGAGCAGGTGTTCGAGAGGTTCACCCGCGATCCGGCGTCTGAGCAGATCGTCGAGTTCGGCTGCGAGGGCGTGTCGACGGAGCAACTCGGCCTCGTCCTCGGCGAATACGCAGCCGGCACGACGAAGTGCAATCACCAGCGGGTCGTCGACGAGACCCGCCGGTTGCACATGTCCGTCAGGAAGGTGTGGAGTCATCCTTCTTGAGACCGTACAAGAACGACGCGGTCATCAGGAGCGCCACCTGCAGGAATCCGAAGATCAGACCCGCGATGGCGCCGGCGCCGAGGTCGAGGAACGGCGGCATGATCAGGGCGGACGCGAAGAGTGCCAGCCAACCGGCGAGCGCGATCACGGCGAGGAACGGCAGCGCCTTCCGGTATCTCGGAACCAACACGAGCGTCGTCGCGACCCCGACCACCCCGAGCAGGATGAAGAACTTGCCCGGGTTCAGCACGATCTCGTAGGAGAAGAAGGCCGGGATGCCGCCCCGTCCTTCCTCGAAGTCGCGACCCCACCGGTCGAGTTCCTGCTCGGCTCCCGCCGACACCGAGACCCAGCTGACGAAACCCATGAAGTAGGTGACGACGCCGGCGACCGCCGCCGCCAGCGCGAAGATCACCGACAGATCAGGACGAGGGCCCATCCGCTGAGGACCCATTCCGGGTGCGGGACCCCAGCCGCCGGTCGGGTACTGGTTCTGCGGTCCCGGAGGACCCCACTGCTGTCCGGGAACCCCACCGGTGGGCGGACCGCCCTGAAACTGCGCGGTCTCACCCGGGTTGCCGGGGAAACCGCCGGACGGCGGAGGACCCTGTGGGGCCGGCGACCACTGACCGCCCTGTTGCTGGTTGGGATCGCCTGGATTCACCGCACACTCCTCGTCCTTCATCCCCTGACGGCCGCGCCTCATCATCGTGACCTGCGGCAAGGGTAAGCCGACCCGCATCCCGGTGCACCAGCGCCGACGAGATTCATTTGACCGGTCGCCACGCGGCACCAGCCCGTCGCGCGAGGCCGGCGGTCACCGATCGGGGGGCCGTGTTCACACTGTGGAGTTGTCAAGGAACGGATGCGGTCCCGGCTGATCGCCGGGTGCCTCTGCTGGTTGAGTAGGTGAGGAGCTTGCGACGAGCCGTATCGAAACCCTGCTGCGCGAAAGTCTCTGTGTGTCAGGCGGCGTCGTCGAGTCGCATGGTGCGTCGGTTGTAGGCGGGTAGTGCCTGACGTCGGGGGTCGATGTCAGCCGGTGGGATCAGCCAGGGTGGCGGTCGAAGCCCATCATGATGTCCCAGCCGTTGTGGTGGATCTGGGTGTGGCAGCGTCGGCAGAGCAGGCAGCCGTTGTCGAGGTCGGTATCACCGTCGTCGGACCAGTGTTGGATGTGATGCACCTGGGTGTGTGATGGCGGCGCACCGCATTTGATGCAGTTCTCGTCGCGGACGATGATCGCCTTACGCAGGTGGGCGGGGAACAGTCGTCGTTCGCGGCCCATGGCCAGGGGCACGGTCTCGCCGTCGATGATGATCTCGGTCAGAGTTCCGTCGCACGACAGTCGTTTCGCGGTCGCCTGGGTTGTCGACCCGGTCCAGGGCAGGAACGCGGGATTGCTGCCGTCGGCGGGAATGGTGAGCAGTGTCTGGGTTCTGGGTGATCCAGCAGGGTCTCGAGGGCGTCGGAACGACGCTGGCCTGGCGATCGTCGGTCCTCGCTGCCGTCGGGTTCGGGTCGCGGGGTGGAGCGTTCGTCGATCATGGCGATGAACTTCTCACCCACGGCCTGGGTCACGTTGGCGTGGATCTCGACGCGACTGTCGTCAGTCAGGTGGTGCGACAGGGTGTCCGAGGCTCGGTCGTCGCAGGCGGGGATGCCGCCCTTCTCGTCGGCGATAGTGTTGCCGATCGTTTGCGCGTGTTTTTGGATCTCCGCAGGTGTGGCACCGGACAGGGCTTGGGTGAGGAGTTCGGTTTCGTAGTCGGCACGATCGCCCTCGGAAACCGTTGCGGGTGAGCGCTTCTCGATAGCGATTATTCCACGCACGATGGCGTCGACAGCTTCACCCGACAGGCGGATCTACATCGCCCGTTCCCGCGCGACCGCTTCCCTCCCGCCTGTCAGATCCAATAGGCGGGAAGGAAACAGTCGCTGCGAGAAGGAAACGGCTACGCGGGAACGGTCAGCGTCGCAGTTCCGACTTGGCGATCGTGCGGAGATGCACCTCGTCGGGACCGTCGAAGATGCGCATCGCGCGGTGCCATCCGTACATCGCGGCCAGTGGCACGTCGTCGCTGACACCCGCGCCACCGTGGACCTGGATCGCACGGTCGATGACCTCGAGCGCCACCCGCGGCACCGACACCTTGGCTGCCGAGACATACGGTGCGGCAGCCTTGTTTCCGAGTTCGTCGATCGTCTTGGCGGCCAGCTGGCACAGCAGGCGCGCCTGGTCGATCGCGATGCGCGACTCGGCGATCTGCTGTTGGACGACACCCTGCTCGGCCAACGGCTTACCGAAGGCGACGCGCCCCTTCGACCGCTGGACCAGGTGGTGCAGGGCTCGTTCGGCGGCGCCCAGCGCGCGCATGCAGTGGTGGATGCGACCCGGCCCGAGTCGCGTCTGCGCCATGGCGAATCCGGCGCCTTCCTCACCGAGCAGGTACTCGACGGGGACACGGACGTTCTCGTACACGACCTCGACGTGGCCGTGCTGGTCGTGACGACCGAACACCGGCACGTCGCGCACCACGGTGACTCCCGGGGTGTCGATCGGGACCAGCACCATCGACTGCTGCCGATGGGTTGCGGCCTCGGGATCGGTCTTACCCATCACGATGAGCAGCTTGCAGCGCGGGTCGGCCGCGCCACTCGTCCACCACTTCCGGCCGTTGATGACGTAGGAGTCGCCGTCGCGGTCGATGCTGGTCTCGATGTTCGTCGCGTCGGAACTCGCGACGTCCTTCTCGGTCATCGAGAACGCCGACCGGATCGTGCCGTCGAGGAGCGGCTCGAGCCACGTCTTCTTCTGCTCGTCGGTGCCGAACAGGTGCAGCAACTCCATGTTGCCGGTGTCGGGCGCCTGACCGTTGATCGCCTCGGGAGCCAGATGCAGACTCCAGCCGGTGATCTCCGCCAGACCGGCGTAGTCGAGCTGGCTGATCCCGGATTCCGACGGCAGGAACAGATTCCACAGCCCACGCGCCCGCGCCTTCTGCTTCAGCTCTTCGACGACCGCCGGGACGTCGTGGTCGTCGGGGCCGGCGACACCACGCTCGTGTTCATAGCGCTCCTCCGCCGGGAAGACGTCGGAGTGCATGAACGCGATGAGTTCATCCCGCAGTTCGAGCGCCCTCGCCGACGGCCGGAGGTCGAGGGTCTCGGACGGAGTGCGGACGGTCAGATCCGGACGAATCACTGTGACACCGTCCGGAGTTCGCGACGCAGCAGCTTGCCGGTGGCCGTCTTGGGGATGTCGGCCATCACCACGACCTCACGCGGGTACTTGTACGCCGCCATCCGCGTCTTGCAGTGATCGATCAGCTCCTCCGGCGTGGCGTCGGTGCCGGGTCGCAGACTCACGAACGCCTTCACGGTCTCGCCGCGGTACGAGTCCGGCACACCGATGACGGCCGCCTCCCGAACCGACGGGTGCTCGTACAGAACGTCTTCGACCTCGCGAGGCCACACCTTGAAACCGCTGGTGTTGATCTGGTCCTTCTTGCGGTCGACGATGTAGAACCAGCCCTCGGCGTCCATGTATCCGACGTCGCCGGTGTGCAGTGTGCCGTTCGGGATGCCCTTGGCGGTGGCCTCCGGCTTGTTCCAGTAGCCCGCGACCACCTGCGGTCCGGCCGTGACCAGCTCGCCGACCTCGCCGGCGGGCAGGTCGTTGCCCTGCTCGTCGATGATCCGGACGATCGTGTCGTAGACGGGAACTCCCACCGAGGTGGCGCCGGTCTCCTCGTCGGCCGGGGCCGTGACCCCGAACGGAACCGCATGCGACGGCGAGGTGGTTTCGGTCAGGCCGTACACGTTGTGGATGTAGTGCCCGAACCGCTGCTGGAACTCGGCGATCGTGCTCGGCGGGATCGGCGCCCCGCCGGAGTAGATCTTCGACAGGCTCGCGAGCGACGCCGGGTCGACGTCCGGCACGTTCATCAGCGCGATGAACACCGTGATCGAGCCGACCGTGAAGGTCGCCTTCTCCCGCGCGATCGTCGCGATGGTGTCCGCCGGGTCCATCCGGTACATCAGCACCAGCGGCGCACCGGTCAGCTCGGCGAGTGCGATGTGCGCGATGAGACCGGTGATGTGGAAGAGCGGTGCCACACCGAGGATCACGTCATCGGCATCGACGCCGACCCAGTCGCGGTAGGTCTGCGCGTTGAAGACGACGTTGCGATGAGTGGTCATCGCGCCCTTGGGCGGCCCGGTGGTTCCCGACGTGTAGGTCAGGAACGCAACGCTGTCGCCGGTCAGGTCGGGCTTCGGCGGCCGCTGACCGCGGTACTTCGCCAGCATCGCCGCCAGGTCCACCGTATCGGGGCACTCGATCTTCTCAACCCCGGCCAGGGTTCCGCTGTTCGCGCTCTGGTACTCCAGCTCCGAGGTCGTGATCACGGTCCGCACCGCGGTCTCGTTGTCGCGCAATGCTTCCTGCGCGACGTCGCGGTACAGCTGCTGCATCGCGACCAGCACGGTCGCACCGGAATCGACGAGGATCTCGGCGAGTTCACGACTGCGGTACATCGGGTTGGCCGAAACGGCGATACCGCCGGCCTTCCAGATGCCGAGTTGCGCGATGACGAACTGCGGGATGTTCTGGGCATAGACCACTGCACGGTCGCCCGGAGTGAACCCGAGATCCAGGATGCCGACGGCGAACGCGTCGGTGAGCTCGTCGAGCTCACCGGCCGTGATCGATCCGTCGAAGTAGCGGATCAGGCCGGCTTCCGGGTTGCGCGCGACCGTGGCCGCGAACATGTCCAGCGCGGTGTCGAATTCGATGGTCCGCGGCGCGAGATCCTGCTCGCGGTAGTGGCGCAGCCACACCTTCTCGTCGTAGACACTCATGTCTGACGTTCCTCTTTCAGCGAATGACTCAGGTTGTTGCTCAACGGATGACGACGGGGTTCACCGGCGCACCGGTGCCGCTGACGACCTTGAGCGGAGCCGCGACGTAGAGGAAGCTCCAGCGGTTGTCGGCCGCGCACGCCTCGGCGAGCTCCTCGAGCCAGACGATCTCGGTGAACACGACACCCAGGTTGCGCATGAGGGCGTTGTGAAGAGGAAGTGCCACACCGGATTCCGGATCGGTGGTGACCTCGTTGGCGATGGTGTCGGTGACCAGGTTCGGGATTTCCTTGTCCTGGAACCACTGCACCAGCTCACGGGAGTAGGTCAGGCCGGGCTCGCAGAAGCCGTCGTAGAACTCCTCCGGGTTGTTCAGCTCGTACCAGTAGGTCAGCCATCCGGTGCGGATGATCAGGACGTCGTGCGGCTCGATGGTGACACCCTGTGCGGCAGCGGCGGCTTCGAGGTCGTTGTGGTCGAAGGTCTCACCCTTCTCCAGGTACTTCTTGCCGCGGTAGCGGGCCATGTCGATCAGCACGCCACGGCCGACGACACCCTTCTCGGCGATCGGCAGGACGGACGCCTTGTCCAGCGCGTCGACGGTGCTGCGGGCGTCGTAGCCGTTGTAGAGCTTGCCGTCGTACCAGACGTGACCGAGGGCGTCGTACTGCGTGGAGCCCTGCAGAAAGATGTTCGCGGTGTCGTCGGCGTAGTGCAGACCACCGGGGAACTGCGGCGCGCCTTCACCGTCCCACGACGACTCGTCGAGGATGTTGGTGCGGTTGATGCCCTCGCGGCCCGGCCACAGCGGGTCGCCGGGGCTCTCCTTGCGGCCCATCTCGATCTGCAGGGTGAAGGTCTCACCCGACTTGATGTGCCCGACACCGCGCAGCACCTCGCTCGCATCGAGGTAGTTCAGCGCGCCCACCTCGTCGTCGGGTCCCCACTTGCCCCAGTTCGACGGGGTGTCGGCACCCAGCAGGTCTCCCATGGACGGCGCAGCGATCTCGGTCATCTCATCTCCTTTGATTCGAACCTGAGCGGAACCGGGGGTTCCGGGTCGCGAACTGAAAGTTGCGGACTGAACTTTTCGAGCGATCGCTCGGGAAGTTCATTGTGACGAGCATCGCACCCGATCACACCGCCGTCAAGAGGCGAAACCCGTGATGTCTCAGGGTTTGTCAATGAAGAGAGGGAAAGCCCAGTACAGACGGTGAGTTCAGGAACACTGAACATTCACCCACCGGGGCGTGTCTCCCGGCATGCACGACGACGAGTTGGGGACACCTAGTGGCCGGAGTGGAAGCCCACCATGTCGAGCGCGAGACTCGCGTACTGACGGGCGATACGACGGCCCTGCACCGCGTCGGCGTCGTCGGTCCAGGTCGGAACGGCCATGCACATCGTGACGATGGCCTTGGTCGCCACCGACAGGTCCCCGGACCGGAACGAGCCGAGGTCGGCGGCGCGTCGAGCCGTATCGAGGAGGCGCCCCTCGATCTGCGCCATCGACGCCTGCAGGTGCGTCCGATTGGGTTCCTCGAGGCGGCGCAGCTCGGTCGCCAGGACCAGCGCCAGCGCGCGTCGCTCGACGTGGAACAGGGTCAGCGCCTCCACCATGTTCGCGAAGGCCGTCACCGCGTCGACGCCGTCACCGGCCGCGTCGAGGCGTTGCGCCAGGTCAGCGTGTGCAATGTTGACCAGTGCCACGAGCAGATGCTGTTTGCTCGGGTAGTGGTGGTAGATCCCGGCGACGCTGATGTCGGCTCCGGCGGCGATCAGTCGCATCGTCGCGCCGTGGTAGCCGAGTTCCTCGAAGACGTCGATCGCCGACTCCAGCACCGGGTCGAGCGTCAGCGGTGTGAACACACGCCAGTCCGCCGGGTCTCCCTCGGGGGCGGTGTTCGCCGATCCCGGTGGCTCGAGGAAACGGGCGACGGGCACGTCCAGGCACTGCGCGATCTCGCGCAGGCGGTCGACGGTGAGCCCGACCTTGCCGTTCTCGATGGCACTCATCGTCCCGACGCTCACCCCGATACCGGCCGCCAGTCCGCGCAGCGTCACGCCCGCCTGCTTGCGCAACTCGCGCACGGCGGCGCCGCTGTCGGTCACCGGTTGTTCGACCACGCTGAACAGCTTATGGGGAGCCGCCTGTTTTTCGTAGACTCGTCTCGTGGTCCACAACCTGTCGCTTCCCGCGCGTCACGCCGAACGCACCTACGCATGAACGCCTACGAGAGCCGTCCCTGGCTGGCCCACTACCCGTCCGGACTGTCCGAGCACCTCGATGTCGAATTCGGGTCCCCGCTCGACATGTTCGACGCGGCCCTCGCGGCGGCGCCGGACGGTCCGGCGATCCGCTACTTCGGCGCGACCCTCAGCTGGGCCGACCTCGACGCCGCATCCGACGCCCTCGCGCACGCTCTACAGGCACACGGTTTCGCGACCGGCGACCGGTTGGGCATCGCCGTGCAGAACGGACCGTCGATCGTCCTCGGGCTTCTCGCGGCCTGGAAGACGGGTGGCGTCGCCGCGCTCATCAGTCCGATGTACAAGCGTTCCGAGTTCCGTAGGGCGCTGGACGATTTCACGCCGAGCGCGCTGCTCGTCCTCGACAACCTGCATGCGGAGGTGGCCGATGAGATCGCGGTGACCGGGTCCATCGGACTCGTCATCACCGTCTCCCCGCTCGACTTCGCCGGCAACGACGATATCCGGCGCGTGTTCGAGGTGTCCCGGGTACCGGCCGCCGCCGGGACCGTCGAACTCCTCGACCTGATCGCCACGGGTTCGCGCGAGGTGAGTCGGCACGTGCCCGCACCGGACGACGTCGCCGTACTGGCTCCGACGTCGGGCACCACCGGTCCGCCCAAGGGAGCCAAGCTGATGCACCGCAATCTCGCGTTCAGCGCGCAGGCATATCGCGACTGGACCGGTCTGGAGTCCGGCGAACCGATCCTGTGCATGTCGCCGGTCTTCCACGTCACCGGGCTGGTGGGCTCGGTGATGCTGGCGCTGTCCCTGCGATCGCCAGTCATCCTCACCCACCGTTTCGACGCCGGTCTGGTCCTCGACGCCGTGCGCGTCTGGCGTCCGGCCTTCTCCGTCGCCGCGATCACCGCGTACATCGCGCTCGCCGATCACCCCGACGCGTCGCCCGAGGCGTTCAGCTCACTCCGCCTCCGTTATTCGGGTGGCGCACCGGTACCACCCGAGGTCGCCGATCGGGTCGCCGAACGTCTCGGCGGGATGATCCACAACGTGTACGGCCAGACCGAGTCGACGTCGCCGACACACATGGTCCCGCCCGGTGTCCTCGCGCCGGTCGACCCCGAAACCGGTGCTCTCTCGGTGGGTCTGCCGATCTTCGACACGACGGCCCGGGTCGTCGACGAGAACGGGGACCCGGTGCCACCGGGGACGTTCGGTGAGATCGTCACGGCCGGACCGCAGATCGCCGCCGGCTACTGGGGCCAGGTCGACGATGGCGGCTCGGCACTGATGAACGGCGAGATGCGCACCGGCGACGTGGGATTCATGGACGCCGACGGCTGGTTCTACGTCATCGACCGCAGCAACGACCTGATCAACGCGTCCGGGTACAAGATCTGGCCGTTCGAGATCGAACAGGTGCTGCAATCACACCCGGCGGTACGCGAGACGGCGGTGGTCGGGATCCCCGACGACTACCGTGGCGAGTCGACGCGTGCCTACGTCGCCCTGCAACCGGGCGCGGAGGTCAGCGCGACCGAACTCATCGAGTTCTGCCGCAAACGGATGGCGGCGTACAAGTATCCGCGCGAGATCGAGATCGTCGGCGCCCTCCCGCGCAGCGCGACCGGCAAGGTGTTGCGCCGCGAGCTCCGCTGATCAGACTCGGCAGCCGAGCGCGGCCAAGGCCATCGCCGTGAGCAGACGCTGCAGTTGCGTCTCGTCGTAGTCGGGCAACCGCGGTGAGGAGTTCAGCAGGCCGAACGTCGCGTGCACGCGGACGCGGGCCTCGGCCCGGTCCATGGTGCGGCCCTCCCCCTCGTAGACGGCGATCACGACGTCGACCCAGCGTTCGACATATCGCCGCTGCAGCAGTCGGACCCGGTGATTGGCCTCGGGTGTCGTCGACGACAGGTCCCGGTCCTGGACCACGATCAGATCGGGTTTCGTGACGAGCACGTCGATGTGAAAACCGATGAGCGCCAACAACGTCTGGGACGGCGGTCCACCGCGGTCGACGACCTCGGCGCCGCCGTCGTGCAGCCGTTGACTGATGTCGACGAGCATCTCGTCCAGTAGTTCGGTCTTGGACGAGAAGTGCCGGTACATGGCGGGCCCGCTCACCCCGACCGCGCGCCCGATGTCCTCTAGACGCACCCCGGCGAATCCGCGTTCGGCCATCTGCCGGGCCGCCGCGGTGAGCAGCTCGGCGCGGCGGGCCGCCTTGGCCTGGGTGCGACGCGTCGGCGGGCGGGGGTCGTCCCCCGCCTCGACCGGAGGTGTGTCACTCGTTGCGGACATGGTGATCCGCACTCTACTCACCAGCCGTCGATGTGAAGCACCGAGTCGAGGGGCTTGCGCGGAGCCGGCTTGAAGTCGGTGCCCGTGTAGTAGGCCACCGGCAGCAGGACGCCCTGGTGGATGCCCGCCGGGATGCCGAGCAATTCGGCGATCTCCTTCTCGTGGGCGAGGTGCAGCGTGGTCCACGCCGAGCCCAGGCCGCGGGCGCGCAGGGCGAGCTGCAGGCTCCAGGCGCCGGGCAGCAGCGAGCCCCAGACGCCGGCCTGGTTGCCCTCGGGCAGGTCACCGCCGGTGTAGATGGCACCCATGACCAGCACCGGAACCTGACCCATCGTGTCGGCGAGGTATTGCGCGCTCGACGCGACCCGCTTGCCGGTCTCGTCGCGCGGCTGCTGGGCGGCGTAGTAGTGGGAGAAGGACTGCGCGTAGTAGTCGGCGACCTTCTGCTTGAGCTCAGGGTCGGTCAGCACGATCCAGTGCCAGGTCTGGCTGTTGCTCCCGGTCGGCGCCTGCAATGCGACCTCGAGCGCCTCCTTGACCACGTCGAGGGGGACGGGGCGGTCGTAGTCGAGGCGTTTGCGCACCGAGCGCGTCGTCGTGAGCAGCTGGTCGGGATCCAGGGGCAGGAGTTCGGTCATGTCCCCCATCTTCCACACGATGGGCAACGGGCACCACCGGCCGTGTTCACCCACACCGTCATCCGGTGCGCATCGCTGTTCACGCGATGGCCGATCCCAGCGCAGCCCCGGCCACAAGGGCGGGTATCGAGATGATGGCTCCGGCACCCGCCGCGAGGAGGCCTGTTCCGACGCGTCGGACGGTACGCGTACCTCGAACCGGCGTCGCGCTCAGCGCGACGAGGGCTATACCCGCGAGTGGTGGCGTGACGATCAACCACACCGCTTCCCGCGGGGCCAATCCGGTGTAGGGCAAGGACATCAGGAACAGGCCGATCACCACCGCACCGAATGACTCCGGTCCGAACCAGTCGTCACGGCGATACTTCGACTGCGCGGCCGTCACCCGGCCACCAGCCCCACGTATCCCACGAGAAGTCCTGCGACCGCCACACCGCAAGCGGCTCCAGAACTCCGGGGAGTCCGGCGTAATCCCAGCAGGCAGGCAATCACGATCAGAGCACCGACCGCGATACCGAACATCCAGCCTGAGGACGCATCCGACGACGAGTCAACAAGATCGGCGACGCCTGCGAACGCCACGAAGACGAAGATCGACGCGGCCATCGAGACGGGCGTGGCCAGGGTCGCAGTCTGCCAGAACCGGGGATCTGCCAGGAGTCCGGAGAGTTTCATCGGCCGTGACACTATCGCACCACGACCACTGTGGGCGGATCGTCCGGGTCCCCGAGATCCGTCGGTCTGTTCCGTTCCCAGTCCGGGTCGTCGAAGTCGGCTTTGAAGGGCTCCATCATGGCTTTCCCCCCGCCGACTTCGTGAAATCCCGGCAAGTTGAGCAACGGGCCCGCCGGACCGCCGGAGTCGGCCGCATCGATCAGAACCGGTCGGCACTTTCCGGCCGAATTGTCTTGGTAGATCTCCACTGACGGATAATCGGTGATCTCGCCACCCGCAATGATCCGAGAGGTCCCGGGGTTGCCGCTCGTCGGCTGGAGGACGATGGTGCCGTTGACCGTGTGTCCCGTGATCGAGGAACCTGGCGGCGCGAATGGATTCACAGCATCGTATTGGATCATGACCGAACCGTCGGGGCGCTGCTGCGCGATGACGTCGGGTTCACCGACCCGAACCTCTCCGGTGGTATCCACCGAAGGATTCTGGCGTGTGATGATCAGGCCGTTCTCATAGTCCACGTACGTGACCACCCGTGCGTGTTCCGGATCGAAGTCCGGGTCCTCTGCTCGATTGTCACCGAGGTCGTAGACCGGAACGTTGAACACTTCGGCTGCAGGTATGTAGAAAGCCGCGCGGACGACGCCCTGCCCCGGGACCGGCTCGATGCGCGCCACTTTGATTGCAGGTCCGACACCCTGATACTTGGGATCGAAACTTCGCGGATTCAGTGCTTCTGCGGTCTTCCAGTCGACCGAACTCGAAGGGTCGCGCCCAAATATCCGTTCGAATGCTGCCGCAGACGCGCGTAACCGATCGGGGTCCGCGCGGGAGCTCTGACGCTTCGAATCTTCGATCACCGCAAGAGCAGATGCGAGTGTTTCTTCCGGTGCCATCGTCGAGAGGGTCTGGTTCGCCTCGGCAATTCTGGCCCCCCAGGTCTCGTCGGCATCGCCGAGCGTCGAAACCAAACCCCCCAATCGACTCAGCTGATGTCCTGCTTCGGAGTTCCAGTCATCGACACCGTCCACCACCCACGAATCGGACAGGGCCACCGGGGGAACGACGTAATTCTGAATGATAGATCTGATCTCCGATATCGGATGCGACATCGCCGCGAGCGTGCCTGCGGTCGTGGAGGAAAGAGCGTCGTAAGCAGCCGCCACCTCAGCTATCTGCTCCCGCTCACGTTCGGCCCTGTCTTCGGCCGCTGTCCGCGCATCCCCTCTCCAGGCCAGCTCATAAATGGTGTCTCGCATGGTTTTCGACGTTCCGACCAACGCGTCGGCAATCTCCGCGGCTCGAGTGGACACGTCTCGCAAGCCGTCGATCTTCCAACCCAGCACCTCGCCCGGTGTGACCATAGACAGCTACCGTCTACCGCCGGGGTTGATATCGGGTACGCCCGCGATGCGCACGGCCGCTTCCGCATCAGAGTCGACATACGTCTCCGCCGACAAGGACAGAAGGCCTGCACATTGGTCGTACCTCGCTTTGATGACCCGCTTGGCACGCGTACTCGCCACATTCGACTCACCGAGAGCACCCCCAACGCTGCTCCCAGGCAACTGGGCTGAGACCTCGGCAGCACCGAGGAACGGAGCCGAGTCGATATCCGCAGACAGCTGAGCCAACGTTCCGGATGCCGCCCTCAGGCTGTCCGGATTCACTTCAACAGACAAGTCTCCCCCTCACCACATCCGAGGCCATGAAGATTACCTCCGAGGGAATTGAGGCCGTTGGTTCAGTCCACAGCTGTGCAACGTTCCCTACCCCAGCACCCCGTGCTTGCGGAGGTGTGTGATCAGTCCCCGCGTCACCGGCAACTCGGCCAGCTCGTCGGCGGTGAACCATCCGGCGTCAGCGGCGTCGTCGCCGGCACACAGTGTCCCGGAGACGATCCGCGCGGCGAAGTCATGGACTTCGAACACCACGTCGTCGGGCCCGGGGATGTCGACGGTCCACAGCAGCTCCCCCACTTCGACGCGAAAGCCGGTTTCCTCCACCATCTCCCGGACGACGGCGGCTTCGATCGACTCGCCTGGCTCGACCTTCCCGCCCGGGATCGTCCACTTCCCGGCCTGCGGCGGGTTCCGCCGCTTTATGAGCAGGACCCGACCCTCGTCGTCGGTGAGTACCGCTCCGACTGCGACGATGCGCCTGGTCATCGCGCGTCCGCCGCGGGTACCCGGGTGCGCGCTCGTGGATCCGGCGTCGGCGAACTCGCCAGATACCGGCCGATCGCCTCGCGGATCCCGGCCGCATCGGAGTCGGCGTCGACGATGACGTCGACCATCCCCTGCGCTGCGAGCCGTCCGGCGAGAATGCCCTGGCGCGCGGCCATCTCGTCGGCATGATCGAGGTCGCGATGGACGATCAGGCTGGCTCCTTCCGGTGGTAACGGCGACAGCCACGCGTCGGCACGTGCGACGCGCAAATCCGCCGGAAACAGCGCCAGTGCCGCTCCGCCGGCGCCCTGGCCGAGCATCACCGAGACAGTCGGTACCGGAACCTTGATCAATTCGACTGTGCAGCGCGCGATCTGGGCGGCCAGCCCACCCTCCTCGGCGACCACCGACAGTTCCGCACCTGGCGTGTCGATGATGGTGACGATCGGGATCGAGAGGTCTCCGGCGGCCATGATCGCCCGACGCGCCTCCCGTAGATGTCGGGGACCGGGCAGTTCACCGTTCTCCTGGGACAGCCGGTCGTAGCCGACGACCAGCGCCACGTGGCCACCGAAACTGCTCAGCGCGAAGCGAAGTGGACCCGCATCGGAGAGCGCCGCCGAGTCACCCCGGGCAAGGAACTCGATGAGTCCCGCCCGCCTCGGCTCACGGGTGGCGAGGACACTCGCCCAGGCGTCTTCGGCATCGACGACCTGGCCCGGGGTCGGGCGCGGCGCATCAACCGTGTTCGACTGCTTCGGGCTCTCATGCAGCGCCAGCAGCCGCAGCACCGACGACAGACGTCCGGCCAGGGCCTCCGGCTCCACCACATCGTCGACGACCGTTGTGCGGACGAGGTTCTCGGCCGTCTGCACACCATCGGGGAACGGTTCGCCGTAGAGCCCCTCGTAGACGCGGGGCCCGAGAAACCCGACGAGGGCACCGGGTTGCGCCCAGGTGACGTGGCCGAGGGACCCCCAGGAGGCGAAAACCCCACCGGTCGTGGGATGCCGCAGGTAGACGAGGTAGGGGAGCCCGGCCGCCTTGTGCGCGGTGACGGCCCCGGTGATCGCGACCATCTGGAGGAACGCCGCGGTCCCCTCCTGCATGCGGGTGCCGCCCGATGCGGGCAACGCGATCAGAGGCAGCCCTTCACGGGTGGCCCGGCCGACCGCGTCGACGATGCGTGATCCGGCGTCGCGGCCGATGGACCCACCGAGAAAACCGAACTCGCTGAGGACGATCGCCGCACGACGGCCGCCGATCAGCCCGGTCCCCGTGATCACAGATTCGTCGGAACCGCTGCGCTCGCGGGCCCGCGCGAGGTCGGCGGCATAGGCACGGTCGTCGCCGTCGGAGGTGACCGCCGGACGGACGATCGAGGTGTCCCACGACTCCCACGACCCGTCGTCGACGATCATGTCCCGCAAGTCCACGGCCGACAGCCGTGCCCGTTCACCCATGCCTCACACCGTATCCCGCTCGTGCATCACGCCCCGGGAGAGAAGCGATGAATTCCGCTCACCGCCGGTGTCATACTTCTCGACAGCCCCACCTCGCTCTCAGGAGACACCATGGCCGACACCTTCACCTTCACCCGTTCGATCGTCGTCGACGCCCCGCCCGCCGCGATCCTCCCGTACCTGACCGACTTTCGGCAGTGGGTCCACTGGTCGCCCTGGGAGGGACTCGATCCGGACCTGCATCGGGAGTACTCGGGTGCCGAGTCGGGGGTCGGTGCGAAGTACGCGTGGTCCGGCAACAAGAAGGCCGGGCGCGGCGCCATGGAGATCACCCGCGTCGACGCACCGCGCGAGGTCGAGGTCCGACTCGACTTCGAGAAGCCGATGAAGGCCACCAACACCGTCACCTTCGAACTCGTCCCCCAGGGCGAGGCCACCCGGGTCACCTGGGTGATGGTCGGCAAGCAGACCCTGTTCAGCCGCGTCGGCGGCCTGTTCGGCTTCTTCGACAAGATGCTCGGCAAGGACTTCGAGAAGGGCCTGGCACAGCTGAAAGCGGTCAGCGAGAGTAGATGACCCGGGTGCGGAAGACGATGTCGGCGACCGAGCGACGCCGACGGTCGACGATCACCCACGCCAGACCGATGGCGAAGAACGTGCACAGCAGCGCCCGCAGCACCGCGACCGAGGGCCGGACGCGCACACCCTTGCCGTTGACCACCCGCAAGCCCATCACGACCGAGCCCAGCGTGCGGCCGGACACCTCCCAGCACGTGGCCAGATACAGCACCGAGGTGACCACGAAACCCGTTGTGGTGAAGAACAGATTGACCTCGGGGAAGTCGAACTCGCTGACTGAGATGACGAACTTCATCAGCGCGAGACCCATGTAGCACGCACCCAGGATCGTCCAGACCACGAGCAGGTCGAGGAAGGCCGCGATACCGCGACTCACGATCCCGGCGTTCTTGTCCCGGTCCTGCACGGCGTGCGCACGATGCACCACCGGGTGGTCCGGTGTGGGTTCGGCCGTCATCCGCCCCCACCGTCCCGTCCGTGTTCGTCCACGGTCTCGGCGGCGCGCCGGCGCAGGAATCGGTTGACCGCGTTGGCGACCGCGTCGTCGGCGCGTTCGCTGGTGCTGCGCACGTCTGTCATCACGTCGGCGGTGACCGAGGTGCTGGCCTCGCGGATGATGTCGGGGAGGTCGACGCCGTCGATGATCTCCTCGGCCAGCTCGACGAGGTCGACACGGTCGAGGACCGCATCGATGTCGAGTTTGGCGGCCACCGCGTCGAGGTCGACCTTCCCGATCACCTCGTCGAGGTCGACCAGGCCGATCGCCTTCATCAGATCCACCTGCGCGACAGCACGATCGAGGTCGACGGTCTCGATCACGGCGTCGAGGTCTATGACCGCGAGGACCTCGGCGATGAGCCGCTCGAGATCGACGTGGTTGAGCATGAGATCGGTGAGGTCCACCTCTTCGGTGAGCACCTCGACGACCTCGCGGATGACCGCGCCGAGGATCGACCGCGTCGTCGTGGCGACCCACACGATGGTGTCGCCGACGAACTGCTGCGCCCTGGTGCGTACCGCACCGATGACTCCGCCCGCGACGGGCAGACGCTCGGCGACGTCGACGACGACACCGGCGAAATGCAGCGACTCCCTCATCAATTGGGATGTCGCACCGCCCCGCGGCTCTGGGTTCACCGCCGAATTATCGCACGCGGGGATCGGCGCGGACCGTCGCAATCGTGTCACGTCGCGGGTCGTGTAACGACGCCGCTTCACGATCGATATGGAGCTCGAGGCCCGTCGAGACAAGTGCGCGTCATGATGATGAGTGGTCCTATGAGAGGTTTGTTCGACGATGCCCGAATCCGTCCCACGCTCGACACCGCAAGCTCGATGGCTGATCGCGGCCGGCCCCGTCGCGGCCTTCGCACTCGCCGCCGCCGGCTGCGGGCTCACCGAACCGGTGGCCGCGACACCACCGACGCCCGAGACGACCTCAGCCGTCGCGACCACCGAGGAGCCCCTGCCGACCCCCTCGCCCGTGATCACCGTGGCCTCGGTACCGGCCGCGGACAACGCCCTGAAGACCCTGAGCACCCTGGCCGTCAAGGGACGCGCACCCAAGACCGGGTACGACCGCGACCTGTTCGGGCAGGCCTGGTCCGATGACGTCACCGTCGACGGCGGACACAATGGTTGCGACACCCGCAACGACATCCTGCGCCGCGACCTGACCGACATCACCCTCAAGCCGGGGTCCAACGGATGTGCCGTCCTGTCGGGCACGCTCGATGACCCGTACACCGGCACGACGATCCGGTTCGTCCGCGGCCAGGACACGTCCTCGGCGGTCCAGATCGATCACGTCGTCGCGCTCTCCGACGCGTGGCAGAAAGGTGCGCAGCAACTCTCCCCGCAGCAGCGCGCCGACTTCGCCAACGATCCACGCAACCTACAGGCCGTCGACGGTCCGACGAACCAGAAGAAGGGGGACGGCGACGCCGCCACCTGGCTGCCGCCCGAGAAGGGCTACCGGTGTACCTACGTGGCCCGCCAGGTCGAGGTGAAGGCCGCCTACCGGCTCTGGGTGACCCAGGCCGAGAAGGACGCGATCACCCGCGTGCTGGTCGGTTGCGGGGCAACCGCTCCGGCGCCGGCACCGGCGCCGGCCACCACCGAACGCACCGAGACGCGCACCTCCACCGCGACCCCTCTCCCCGAGGCGACCTACACACCGCCACGGCTTTACGCCCCCGAGGCACCCGCCCCCGACGCGCCCTCGGCCTACTACGCGAACTGCTCGGCGGCACGAGCGGCGGGGGCCGCCCCGCTGTACGCCGGACAGCCCGGCTACCGCGCCAAGCTCGACCGAGACGGCGACGGCGTCGCCTGCGAGTAGTAACCCCGATCCGAGCGCACGAAAAAACCCGAGCGGGATGACTCCCGCTCGGGTTCTTCGTGTCGAGACGACTTACAGGGCCTCGTAGAGCTCCCGTGCCAGCGCGGCGGTCTCGGACGGCGTCTTGCCGACCTTCACGCCCGCGGCCTCGAGGGCCTCCTTCTTCGCCTGTGCGGTGCCGGAGCTACCTGACACGATCGCACCGGCGTGACCCATGGTCTTGCCCTCCGGCGCGGTGAAGCCCGCGACGTAGCCGACGACCGGCTTGGAGACGTTGGCCTTGATGTAGTCGGCGGCGCGCTCCTCGGCGTCGCCACCGATCTCGCCGATCATCACGATCAGCTTGGTCTCGGGATCCTTCTCGAACGCCTCGATGGCGTCGATGTGGGTGGTGCCGATGACCGGGTCGCCGCCGATACCGATGGCGGTCGAGAAGCCGAGGTCGCGCAGCTCGTACATCATCTGGTAGGTCAGGGTGCCCGACTTGGAGACCAGACCGATCGGCCCCTTGCCGGTGATGTTGTTCGGCGTGATGCCGACCAGCGCCTCACCCGGGGTGATGATGCCGGGGCAGTTCGGGCCGATGATGCGGGTCTTGGCGCCCTTCTCCACGTTGTAGGCCCACGCGTAGGCGCTGTCCTGCACCGGGATGCCCTCGGTGATGACGACCAGCAGCGGGATCTCCGCGTCGATCGCCTCGATGATGGCGTCCTTGGAGAACTTCGGCGGCACGAAGGCGATCGAGGTGTCGGCCCCGGTCTCCTTGATGGCCTCTTCGACGGAGGCGAACACCGGCAGTTCGATGTTGTTGCCGTCGGCGTCGACGTGCGACACCGTGGTGCCGGCCTTGCGCGCGTTCACGCCGCCGACGACGTTGGTGCCGGCCTTGAGCATCAGAGCGGTGTGCTTGGTGCCCTCACCGCCGGTGATGCCCTGGACGATGACCTTGTTGTCTTTGTTCAGAAAGATCGACATTTTCCGGGCTCCCTTACTTGCTCGCCAGCTCGGCGGCCTTGTCGGCGCCCGAGTCCATGGTTTCGGCGAGCGTGACCAGCGGGTGGTTCGCATCGGCCAGGATCTTGCGGCCCTCGTCGACCTTGTTGCCGTCGAGGCGGACGACGAGAGGCTTGTTGGCCTCCGAACCCAGCTTCTCGAGAGCTCCGACGATGCCGTTGGCGACCGCGTCGCAGGCGGTGATGCCGCCGAAGACGTTCACGAAGACGCTCTTGACCTGCTCGTCGTTGAGAATGACGTCCAGGCCGGCAGCCATGACCTCCGCGGAGGCACCGCCGCCGATGTCGAGGAAGTTGGCCGGCTTCACACCGTTGTGCTTCTCACCGGCGTAAGCGACGACGTCGAGGGTCGACATGACCAGACCCGCACCGTTGCCGATGATGCCGACCTCGCCGTCGAGCTTGACGTAGTTGAGGTCGTTCTCCTTGGCCTTGAGCTCCAGGGGATCGGTGGCGTCGCGGTCCTCGAACTCCTCGTGGCCGGGCTGACGGAAGTCGGCGTTGGCGTCGAGGGTGACCTTGCCGTCGAGGGCCAGGATCTGATCGTCAGGGGTGCGGACGAGGGGGTTGACCTCGACGAGGAGAGCGTCTTCCTTGACGAAGACCTCCCACAGCTTCGCGATGGTGACCGCGGCTGCGTCGAGGACCTCGGCAGGCAGGTGGCCCTGCTCGGCGATGGAGCGGGCGGTCTCCAGGTCGACACCCTTCACGGCGTCGACGGCGACCTTGGCGAGGCGCTCGGGCTTGGTCGCGGCGACCTCTTCGATCTCCATGCCGCCCTCGACCGAGCACATGGCCAGGTAGGTGCGGTTGGCACGATCGAGGAGGAAAGAGATGTAGTACTCCTCCGCGATGTCACTGGCCTCGGCGACCAGCAACTTCTTGACGATGTGACCCTTGATGTCGAGACCAAGGATGTTGGAGGCGTGGGACTGCGCGTCGTCCGGGGTCGCGGCGTACTTCACGCCGCCGGCCTTGCCACGTCCGCCGGTCTTGACCTGCGCCTTGATCATCACAGGCTTGCCGATTTCCTCGGCGATCGCCCGCGCGTCGGCGGCATCATCGGTCACCCGACCGGGTGTGGTGGGAACCCCGTGCTTGGCGAACAGTTCCTTCGCCTGGTATTCGAAGAGATCCATTCAGCTCACCATCTCGTAGATTTGCCCGCTTAAGGGTGTAACGCGGGCCATATCGGACTCTAAACCCGTACTGGATCGCCCTTTAGCGCGCACCCTGCCCTTGTGCGACAGATCACTCGCTCGGTCCGAACTTACTCCCGGGTACGTCGCGATACGTCTCACCTGGCACATCTGCCGTCCCCCAGACCCGACGGGGCACGCCTTTCGCACACAGTGTTGAATCGATCGCGGCGACGATGCCGGCGAGCCACCTCATGCAGGTCGGCAAACCAGCAATTCGACGATCTGACGAAGTTGGAAAAGTCTTGTGACTCAGCTCACAAATTTCCGGTTAGCGGCTTTCTAGGGTTGGACTTGCCGCAATCATTTCGTTACCGTCGGCTTCAGCGATTGGTCACAAAAGGATTACGGACGATGATTTCGGATCCGCGGCAGCGAAGAGATGAGGTGGACGATTTGGCGGTACCCGGAGTCTCACGCGGATCGAGCCGCGTCCGATCGGGCGGGTTGGTCGAGGACATCAGAGCAAAAGAGATGACCACCATCATCCCCGTCGTCGACGAGGACACGGACTACGACCTCAGCGACTACGACTTCGGTTACGACACCTCCGACTCGTCTTCCTCCGCCACCCGGACACCGTCCGACGAGACCACTTGGACGCCCTCGTCCTGGAAGGGCTACTACCGCCCGACCCACTCGGAGATCACTCAGGACATCCTGATCCCCGAGCACGAGTTCGATCAGTACGAACACGACGAGCCGTTCGACGTCGATGGCGCCGAACTGGACATCCTCATCGATGACGAGTCCGACACGGACTCCGCACTCCGCCCGTTCCGCACGAACCCGGCCGGCCAGCGCGTCCGTCGTGGCGGCAAGCATCGCATCGCGGCACCGCCGAACGCCCTCAAGGGCGGTCGCGCCGCTCTGATCGCCATGGCAGCGGGCGCAGCCGTCGCCGCCGTCTCTCAGGTCGGTGCCACCGAGGACGCGCCCGCGACGGCACCGGTGAACGCAGCAGCGGTCAACGACGCCGCCGCCCCCGTCGACCTCGGTCCGGGAGTGGCCACGGCATCGCCGGTGACCGACCAGATGAACGTCTTCACCGGTCAGCTCGGCGTCGGCGCCAAGATGGCCGCCGACGAGGCGCAGCGCGAGGCCCTGGCTCGTCGCCCGCTCTTCGCCTCGCCGATCCCGCTCGGCAAGTACGACTTCACCTCCGCCTTCGCGATGCGCTGGGGCACCATGCACGGCGGCATCGACATGGCCGCTCCGCTCGGGACGCCCATCCACGCGGCGACCGACGGCGTCGTCATCAAGGCCGAACCGGCCTCCGGATACGGCCACTGGGTCCAGATCCGCGCCGACGACGGCACGGTCACCATGTACGGCCACATGTCCTCGTCGGGCGTCCTCGTCAGCGAAGGCCAGCACGTCACCGCGGGCGATGTCATCGCGCTCGTCGGCAACGAGGGCTTCTCGTTCGGCCCGCACCTCCACTTCGAGGTGTGGAAGAACGGCAACACCAAGATCGACCCGATGCCGTGGCTCGCCGCCAAGGGCGTCAAGCTCTCCGGCTACACCGGCTAGATTTTCTCCGACAGCTGCCCGTCTGAGGCGCACGCCCTCTCGCTGCCTCAGTAGCGATAGCGCACGCCCATTCTCGCCCCCTCAGTAGCGATAGCGCACGCCCATTCTCGCTCCCTGAGGTGCGAGGAGCGTAAGCGACGAGCCTCGAAGGGCCGCCGCACTACTTCCTAGAGCTTCTCCCCCGGGATTCCGCCCGCGGTCAGCAGGGTGACGCGTCCGGCGCTGCCGCCGTAGTCGATGGTGACACGTTCGGTGGCGCCACTCCCCTCCTTGGCCACGACCTTGCCCATGCCGTACTTGGGGTGGTTGTGCCGATCGCCGATGTCGAAGTGCACCTGCTTGTTCCGTCCGCGCGCGGGGTCGGAGGAGTACGACGACCGGCCGCGGCCGAACGACGAACCACCCGAACCCGAGCCCGAGAACGAGCCGTCGCGTCCGAACACCCCGCCCGACGACCCGCCGAAGCCACGCGCCGAACGACGCGGCTCGGTGCGTCGCCAGTCGATCAGATGCTGCGGGATCTCTTGCAGGAAGCGGGATTCCGGATTCGACACCGGCTGCCCCCACGATGCGCGGGTGACCGACCGGGTCAGATACAGACGCTGCTTGGCGCGCGTGATGCCGACGTAGGCGAGACGACGCTCCTCACTCAGTTCGGCCGGATCGCCGAGAGCGCGCATGTGCGGGAAATGCCCGTCCTCCCAACCGGTCACGAACACGACCGGGAACTCGAGACCCTTCGCGGTGTGCAGCGTCATCATGGTGACGACGCCGTCACCCTCGTCGGGCACCTGGTCGGCGTCGGCGACCAGCGAGACACGTTCGAGGAACGCTGCGAGAGAACCGGGTTCCGGCTCGCCCTCGCGATCGCTCTCGATGGACGGATCCTCGTCGGCCTCCAGGTCGATCTGGGCGGCGTCGGCACTGAATTCCCGGGCGACGGCGACGAGTTCGTTGATGTTGTCGAGCCGTGCGCCGTCCTGGGGATCGTTCGACGCCTCCAGCTCGGCACGGTAACCGGTTCGTTCGACGATGGCGTCGACGAGTTCACCGATGTCGGCGGACTCCTCGGTGGCGTCGAGGAAGGCGGTGTCGGCGTCCTCGGTGTCGGAGTCACCGAAATGTGTGAGGAAGTCGGCGCGCAGACCCTCGATGAGTTCGACGAAGCCACCGATCTGCTTGACCGCGCGCGTGTTCAGCAACGCGACCTTGCCCTCGGAGGCGTCGATCAGCGACTCGTAGAAACTCCGTCCGGTGTTCTCCGAATGCACGGCGACACAGGCCTCGGCGCGATCGCCGATGCCGCGACGGGGGGTGTTGAGAATGCGTCGCAGGCTCACCGAGTCATCCGGGTTGGCGATCACCCTCAGGTAGGCGACCACGTCCCGGACTTCCTTGCGCTCATAGAACTTGGTGCCGCCGACCACCTTGTACGGGATGCCGTGGCGGACGAACACCTCCTCGATCGCACGTGAGCCGGTGTTGGTGCGGTAGAAAACCGCGATGTCGGAGTACTTGTGGCTCGAACTGCCGCCGATCGAGTAGTCGGTGATTTCCTCGATCTCCTTGGCGATGAACGTCGACTCCTCGCGATCGGAGTCGGCGACGTAGCCGACGATGAGCTCGCCGTCGCCGGAGTCGGTCCACAGCTTCTTCTCGCGGCGGTTGGTGTTGCGCGCGATGACCGCGTTGGCCGCCGACAGGATGGTCTGCGTCGAGCGGTAGTTCTGTTCGAGCAGAACGGTTTCGGCGTTGGTGAAGTCGCGCTCGAACTCTTCGATGTTGCGGATCGTGGCACCGCGGAAGGCGTAGATCGACTGGTCGGCGTCACCCACGACGCACAGCTCCGACGGTTCGAGTCCGCTCGCCGTGGTCTGCTCGCCCACCAGTTCGCGGATGAGTACGTACTGGGCGTGGTTGGTGTCCTGGTACTCGTCGACGAGGACGTGGCGGAACCGGCGCCGGTAGTATTCGGCCACCTGCGGGTGCCGCTGCAGCAGCGCGACGGTCTCGCCGATGAGATCGTCGAAGTCGAACGCATTCGCCGCCCGCAGCCGGCGCTGGTACTCCGCGAAGATGCGGGCGATCGTCGCCGCGGCGAGGTCGTCCTCGTTGACCGCGGCCGCCGCCCCGTCGGGCGAGATCAGCTCGTTCTTGAAGTTCGAGATGGCCACCGAGACGCCACGCGGACTGAACTTCTTCGGGTCCAGATCGAGGTCGCGGATGATCATGCCCAGCAACCGCTTCGAGTCGTCGGCGTCGTAGATGGAGAAGTTGGAGTTCATCGACTCCAGCAGCCCCGACTGTGCCCGCAGGATGCGAACGCACGTGGAGTGGAAGGTCGACACCCACATGTAGGCCGCCCGCGGGCCGACGAGGTCGATCACCCGCTCGCGCATCTCGGCGGCGGCCTTGTTGGTGAAGGTGATGGCCAGGATCTGCCCGGGCGTGACGTCGCGCGCCGCCAGCAGGTAGGCGATTCGGCGGGTCAGCACCGAGGTCTTGCCCGACCCCGCACCCGCCACGATCAGCAGCGGTGAGCCCGCGTGGAGCACCGCCGCGCGCTGCTGTGGATTGAGGCCCTCGAGCAGGCGCGCGACACGGTCGTCGGCGGCAGCCGTCCCCGAGGAGGAGGAAGACGTACGACCGGCGAGGAGAGGGGCAGAAGAAGAGCTGTTCATCGGTAGTCCAGGCTACCCGCCCGCACCGACACCTCTCCGCAGGCCATGTGCCCGAACGCCCGTCGTCCGATCGCTCGACCGCCCCGTGCGTTGACACCCGAGACGCCTGTTCCCGCGGCTACGATGACCCGGTATCACTGGCTCGGGGCGCCCGTCGATGCGGATCCATGCCTCGTCGACCGAAAGAGGCGACCATGAAGAGACCGTCCATTGTCCCCGCCGCCATCGTGATGGTCGTCGGAGCACTGGCACTCGCCGTGGCCCTGATCCTGTCGTTCGTGCCGTTCAGCAGTGCGGGCACGGTCGAACCCACCGCCGCGTTCCGCGGCCAGAAGAGCCTCGACGAGGTGCTCTTCAAGATGGCGACGAGCCCCGCGGCCAAGTACACCGGCAAGGTCGCCTACAAGTACGAGGACGCCCGCGGCGAGGGCACGGTCGAGTTCAGCGACCTCATCGTGACGACGTCGAACACCGCCGAGGGCACGGTGTCGCTCGGATCCGAGCAGGGTGAGTACCGCCAGATCAGCAACAACCCCTTCATCAGCGCGCCCAACGCCCTGTGGAACGAGCTGCTCGTCGCCGACGAGAAGCTGAACCTCGACATGGCGCCGCTGGACAACAAGTGGGCGTCGACCCGCTTCACCAGCCTCCCGCGCTTCGGCACCATCCTCGGCCCGGACAACCTCGCCGGCGACATCGGCAACGTGGAATCCGATTCCGAACCGCAGCTCGGCGCCGAGCTCCCCACCCCGAACAAGGGCACGCCCGACGCCCGCCGGTGGCCGACGAGCGACCCGCCCATCGAGTTCATCGGCGACAACAAGGTGAAGATCGGCGGCTGGGAGGTCACCTTCGATCCGGAGACCAAGAACGTCACCAACGTCAAGGGTCAGTCCAAGCAGGGCTCGGCGACCTACGACATCGACACCTCGGTGAGCCTGCAGCCCGCCGACCAGGCCCAGAAGGTGTTCGCCAATCAGCGTGCCCTCGTCGGCGATCTGGTGTCGGCGCCGGCGCCGGGCCTGTGGGCCAAGCAACCGGTGGTCACCCCGCGACTGGTCGGCGAGTGCACCACCGTGGCCTGCGCCTACGACTTCTCCGTCTCCGGCATCCCGTGGGCCGACGACGTCACGGGTCACTTCAACTACGGCATGACCCTGAACTTCGCCGTCGGCGGCCGCCCCGCGGGCGCACTGGGCGGCGAGTGCAAGCCGGTCGTGCGCGTCGACTTCGGCCGCACCGCCACGACGCGATGCACCGCGACCAACCTGCCGGCGAACTCGTCGATCGGTCCGCGTTCGGCATACACCTACCTGGCGTTCCTCGACACCACCGAGGCCGACCTCAACAAACTCATCGACGACAACGAGAAGCAGACCAACACCGAGGTCGTCTACGTCCGCACCGGGAACAAGAGCCCCGAGCAGGCGCGCTACGGCGCCGGCATCACCGGTCTGCCCAGCTACTACGCGGTGAAGCGCGGTGAGTATCTCTTCGACGGCATCGGCACCGATGGCAACCTGCACGTCACCTTCGGTCCCGGTTACAAAGAGCACATCAGTGCCGGCAGCTTCGACCCGAGCTGGGAGGGGACCGCGGTCCTCAAGAAGCAGATCGGCGAGCAGGTGAAGGCCGCAGGGGACGTGAAGGTCGTCTACTTCGTCAACGAGCCGGAGACCGCGTCGGCGCTGCGTTCGCTGATCGACTCCGAGGGACAGACCGACAACGTCACCGCGTACTTCTACGAGTAGGTCAGCCGCCGGCGAAGCGCGCCTCGACCGCTTCGCCGACCCGGCCGGCGCCGGTGTGGAGTCGCAGCCCCGCGGTCACCGGACGCACCGAGATCGCGTCGCCGCCGCCGTCGAGGCGGACGTAGATCGAGCCGAGCCCCGACCGGACCGGTACGCGCACCGCCCGGCCGCCGTCGAGCTTCATCTCGATCTCGCCGTCGCGGGTGGCGCAATAACTGAGGGCGACCGTCCACGGCCAGCGGAACAGCGGGCCGTCGAGTTCCAGACGTGACGGTCCGGAGATCTCGGGCCGGGCGCAGCTGCCCTTTCCGGCGGTGACGAGCCGGCGTTGGGTCACCCCGCCGGGCACTGCGTTGCCCGCGGTGTCCAGGACGAGGAGGCGGTCGGTACTCGTGCCGAAGACCGGCCGCGGGTCGACTCGACCGAAGATGCGGCTGATCTGGTTGTCCGGGTAGACGACCGGCTGCAGGATCTCCAGCGGGACGGACTGATCCAGCAGCGTCGCGTCGGCGTTGTCGTGCAGGGTGGCGACCGCCGCGTCGAGGTAGTCGCCGGTCGGGTTGTCACGCCACGACGCCGAGAACGACACGAGCGAGACGAGCGCCGACACCATGGCCAGCGCACCGACAGCGGGCAGGAGGAGCACCGTCGGCGACGTCTCCTCGGCAGCGTGGCGGTCCGGCTGCGCATCGGTCGGCCGGGCATTCGTCGGCCGGACGCCGACCAGCAGCGCGATCGCGATGGCGAACACGAGCGCGGTGTCGGGGAGATACCGCATGTGCTGGGCGAGCTCGAGCGCGGTCTCCGGGCTCGACCGATTCCACATCACCGGAATCTGCGCAGCGACCGCGTACAGCGCCGCGAAGGCCACGATCGGCACCGCCCCGCGCGCCCGGGTCACCGCCCACCCGGCGACCGCGGCCAGGACCACCCAGCCGGCGACGATCATCCACGTCGCGGGGAACCCGGTGGGCGGGCTCGGCGTCCACCGGTCCCACTCCCACGGGCCACCGACCAGCGACGGCACGATGGCGTGGTTCACCGAACGCCACACCAGCCGGGCGGTCTGTTCGACCGAGTGGTTGCCCGCGGTCGGATCGGCGGTGACGAAGTACACGACGGTCCAGATCGCGGTGATCACCGCGAGCGACGCCCACAGCTCGCGGCCGGCGCGCAGGGTCGACGTCAGCGAGCGTCGCCCACTGCCGTTCGCCAGGACCGCGGCCACGAATGCGATCGGGAGGATGAACAGCGACTTCTCGAAGAAGGCCAGTGCGACCACGAAGACCACCGTCGACCGGATCCACACGGCGCGGCGTCGGGCCGGGTCGACGTCACCGCGTGCGAGTCCCACGGCGTCGGCGACGATCCAGGCCAGCGCCGCCTGCATCGGCAGGGTGTTGAGGCCCGCCGCCCACCACGCGAAGGCGGGCACCGTCATCGGACTGAACAGATAGAACGCCAGCGCCACCAGCGCGCCGGCCCGGGCCGCGGGCGCGATGACGCGGATCATCCGCCACACCGCGATCGACGCGATGGCCTGCAGCACGATCAGCGTCAGGGCCGGGGCCACCCAGTTGACCGGCGCCAGCCACGTGGCCACTCCGGACAGCAGGAAGGCCGCCGGCATGAAATGGCCGTCGTGACTGTGCCCGAGGTACTCCCAGGAGAGGATCGGGTTCGACGAGGCCCGGGCGATCAGCACCAGATCGTCCCAGTAGAAGTTCCCGGTCGCGACGAGCCACCCCCGGATGATCAGCTGTCCGGCGATCAGGGCCACCGCGATCATCGACATCATGCGCGCATTGAGCATGCGCTCCAGTCTCCATGTGGCGACCGCGAGCACATCGGGGGGTGCCGGGTCCGCTCGGGTACCTGCAGGTCGGATCGGTGCGACGTGGCAAAATCAGGCCGTGACCGATCGCAGCCCGAGCTCCGGATCCGACGAACCCCAGCAATCGACGGGGACGTCCTTCGAGAACACGATCGATCTCGAGAAGTACCAGCTCACCTCCGACGTCGATGACCTGCCGGACGACATCGACGAACTGCGTCTGGAGATCGACCGGCTCGACGCCGTCATCCTCGGTGCGGTCAAACGACGCTCGGCGGTCTCGAAGAAGATCGGCGCCGCGCGGATGGCGTCGGGCGGTCCGCGACTCGTGCACAGCCGCGAGGTGAAGGTCCTCGATCGTTTCGCCGATCTCGGCAAAGAAGGTCACACCCTCGCGATGCTCCTGCTCCGGCTCGGGCGGGGTCCGCTCGGACGCTGACCGCGATCGTGAAGTTGTGCCGACGGCTGTGACGAGCGTCGCGGTGGGGACGCCGAACACATAGGGTTGGGTGTCATGAGCACGCAGGCAACCGGGAGCGACTTCACCGGCACCGACCACGGCGACATCACCGCAACGCAGTCCTGGCAGGCTCTCGCCGCACACCAACCGCATGTGTACGCACTTCATCTGCGCGAGGTGTTCGCGCTCGATCCTGCGCGCGGCCGCGATCTGACCGTCGACGTCGGCGATCTCCACATCGACTACTCCAAGCATCGGGTGACGCGGGAGACACTCGAACTGCTGATGAGCCTGACCCGCGAGGTCGGACTCGAGGAGAGCCGCGACGACATGTTCGCCGGCGCGCACATCAACACCTCCGAGGACCGGGCCGTCCTGCACACCGCCCTTCGGCTCCCGGCCGACGCCACCCTGACCGTCGACGGGCAGGACGTGGTGGCCGACGTGCACGAGGTCCTCACCCGGATGGGCGAGTTCACCGACCGTCTTCGCAGCGGAGAGTGGAAGGGCCACACCGGAAAACGCATCACCGACGTCGTGAACATCGGCATCGGCGGGTCGGACCTGGGGCCGGTCATGGTGTACCAGGCTCTCCGCCACTACGTCGACGCCGGGATCCGCTGCCACTTCGTCTCCAACGTCGATCCGGCCGACATGGTCGGCACCCTCGACGGGCTCGACCCCGAGACCACGCTGTTCATCATCGCGTCGAAGACCTTCACCACCCTCGAGACGCTGACCAACGCCGCCGCCGCACGGAGCTGGCTGCTCGAGGCCCTCGATGCCGGGTCCGAGGCGGTGGCAAAGCATTTCGTCGCCGTGAGCACCAATGCCGACGAGGTGGCGAGGTTCGGGATCGACACCTCCCACATGTTCGGCTTCTGGGACTGGGTCGGCGGACGCTATTCCGTGGACTCGGCGATCGGACTGTCGGTGATGGCGGCGATCGGCAAGGAGCGTTTCGCCGAGTTCCTCGACGGCTTCCACATCGTCGACGAACACTTCCGCACCCAGCCGCTCGAGCAGAATGCGCCGGTCATCCTGGGCCTGATCGGCCTCTGGTACAACAACTTCTGGGACATCGACACCCGGGCGGTCCTCCCCTACAGCAACGACATGGCACGCTTCGCCGCCTACCTGCAGCAGCTCACCATGGAGTCCAACGGCAAGTCGGTGACCGCGAGCGGACACCACGTCACCACCGACACCGGCGAGATCTTCTGGGGCGAGCCGGGAACCAACGGCCAGCACGCGTTCTATCAGCTGCTGCATCAGGGCACGCGGATCGTGCCGGCCGACTTCATCGGCTTCGCCGAACCCACCGACGACCTGCCCGCCGGTCCCGACGGATCGGGTTCGATGCACGACCTGCTGATGAGCAACTACTTCGCGCAGACCAAGGTGCTCGCGTTCGGCAAGACGGCCGACGAGATCGCCGCGGAGGGCGTACCCGCACATGTGCTGGCGCACAAGGTGATGCCGGGCAACCGCCCCAGCACGTCGATCCTCGCTCCCCGACTGACCCCGTCGGTGATCGGCCAGCTGATCGCGCTGTACGAACACCAGGTGTTCGTCGAAGGTGTCATCTGGGGGATCAACCCCTTCGACCAGTGGGGCGTCGAACTCGGCAAGACCCAGGCGAAGGCACTCCTGGGCACCATCACCCAGGCCGATGCGCCCGCGAGCGACGACGATTCGTCGACGAACGAGCTGGTCGCGTGGTACCGCAGCCATCGGGGTCGAGCGGTCTGAGGTCGGAGCTCCCGCGAGCGCGTTCCCTTCCCGCAGTGCCGGTTCCTTCGCGCTGATCGGATCCGATCAGCGGATGGGAAACGGGATCGCGGGAAGCTAGCGTGGCGGGATGCTGCCACACCGGATTCGACGCCCCGCAGCCGGATTCGCGGTCGTCACACTGGCTCTCGTGGGCGTCACCGGTTGCACCCCCGACGATCCCGTCGATCGCGCGCCGGGCACGTCGATGTCCGCTCCCGCGGCGGTGAAGGTCGTGACGGCCGGTCCCAGCCGGAACATCGAGCCGGTGGCCCGTCGTTTTCCGCTGCTCACCGACGGCATCGTCGACTGCTGGGCAGCGGGAACCCTCGGGTCCGCCCCCGGGTCCTCCGAGCGGGTACCCGGTCCCACCGCCTACTGGTTCGACGCCGTCGTCGACGTCGGGCCCGAGCGCGCAACCGCCTGGGCCGATGAGTATCACGCGGAACCGGTGGCCGCGCCCGACCGGGTGGCCGCCGAACTGCGCGGCTTCGTCCCGGTCGGCGAGTTCGTCGGCGGGCAGCACCTGGACGACGCGTTCTCGTCGGGTGACTGGCGGGCGACGGTGTACCTGTCGCCGTCGACGGGCCGCGTGGTCGTGCTCGGCATCGACGACTGACCTGCGTAAGGTGACGGTCTGTGGCGAACAAGCAGGGACAGAGCGTGGCGTCGGGCGCATTTCAGATGTTGGGGAGCCGTCGTCGTGACCAGGTCAGCGAGTTGCTGGGAGACATCTTCGGCCGGACCGACATCGAGGCGCTGGCCTCGGACTGGCGTGGGGTCGTCTACTTCACGCTCGCCGAGGACGAATCCATCGACGCCGAGACGGTGCTCGGATTCGACGCGTCCAGCGGATCTTCGGGTGAGTTGGCAACCATCGACGACGTGCTCGCAGCCGTCCGCACGGGCGAGGTCGCCGAAGCCGTCGACGTCGCGAGCTTCGATGCCTGGCGGACCGCCACCGGCACACGCTCGCTCGACATGGGCGCCTGCGTACCGCCGGCCCTCTACGAGTTCCTCGGTGGCGATCCCGCCGAAAGATCCGTCGAATCCGAGGATCTCGTGACCTTCGTGGCCACCGCCGCCGCGATCATGGGCCGGCTCGAGAAGCTCGGCGTCGAACCCGGTGACGAGATCCCCGACGAGGTGTTCGACGAGGACTACTGGAAGTAGCCGCTCCGCCTCAGACCATCCGTCGACTGATCGACGCCGGCAGGTACTTGAGCGCCGCGGCGATCGGCGTCCACGGCCACGCGGGTACCGGGCCCAGTTCTTCTCGGCCTCGATCGCCGCGACCATGGCGTCGACGCCCTTGTCGGTGTCGACCATCAGCGAGGTCTTCACGCCACGGTTGATGTCGGTCTCGATGTAGCCGGGCGCCACGACCGACACCCTGATCGGTGAGCCCGCGAACTCGGCCTGCAGTCCCTGCCCCAGCGCGGTCAGACCGGCCTTCGACGCCGAGTACGCCGCCTGCGCCTTGGGCATGCCCCGGACCCCGGAGATCGAGCTGACCAGGACGAGGTGGCCGGCGTTCTGCTCGCGGAAGATCTCCAGCGCGGCCTCGGCCTGCGCGAGCGCGCCGACGAGATTGGTCTGTACGGTCTCGAGGTTGGCCGCCGCCTTACCCGTGCCGATCGGCGCCCCCTTGCCGAGCCCGGCGTTCACGATGACGCGATCGAGGCCGCCGAGTTCGCCGGCCAGCGCGCGGAAGGCGACCGGCACCGCGTCGAGGTCGGTGACGTCGAGTCGGGCGATCGCGACCTGTGCCGCCGAGGGTCGCAGTTCGGCGGCCAGCGCCTCGAGTTTGTCGAGGCGTCGCGCGGCGAGTGCCAGCGAACGCCCCTGGGCGGCGAATCTGCGGGCCATGCCCTCGCCGAGTCCCGAACTCGCACCCGTGATGAGGATCTTCTGCCGTGTCGTCGCGGTCATGGACCCGAACCTACCGGCACCACCGCCGGCTACGCGGACCTGGAGGTGAGTCGCAGGGCGCGGATGACCTGATCGGCTGGAACGGTCGCCCACGGTGATACGGGTTCCCGCCGTGCCGCACGCCTTCACCGCAACCCCGAGCCCGCACAGCATCCGGCCGACCGACACGCCCTCCGCACCGGGGAGGAAGACGAAGTTGGCGTGGCTGGGCAGCACCCGGAAGCCCATGTGCGCGAGCATGTCCACCATCCGGTCCCGCTCCCCCCTCATCGACCGGACTCGTTGCGCCAGCTCGAGTTCCGCGTCGAGCGCGACCGGGACGGCCGCCATCGCGGCCCGGCCGACGGCGAAGGGCACCTCGTGTGCGCGCAGGTCGGTGATCAGTTCGGTGGGGCCGATTCCGTACCCGACGCGGAGTGCGGCCAGACCGTACGCCTTGGAGAAGGTCCGCAGCACCACTACGCGGGGGTTCCGGATCAGCCGATGCAGGTCCGGCGTGGTCTCGCCGAACTCCACATACGCCTCGTCGACGATGGTGATCACGTGCGGCGGCACCGCTCCGAGGAACCGGTTGAGGTCGCCCGCGTCCACCACCGAGCCCGTCGGGTTGTGCGGCGAGCAGATCACGACCACCACCGTCTCCGGGGTGATCGCCGCGAGCAGGCGATCGAGGTCGACTGCGCCGTCGTCGGCGAGGTCGACTGCGTCGAAGCGCATCCCGACCATCCGCGCGAGGATCGGATAGCCGTCGAAGGTGGGCGTCGAGGTGAGCAGCGCCGGCGTGGCGACGCCGGCCTCTGCCGCCTGGCGGGCCGCGCACTGCAAGGCTGCCAGGGCGACTCCGGCCGCCCCCGCGCCCACGGTGACCCGCTCGGGTACGACACCGAGGTGGCAGGCGATCTGTCCGCGCGTGCGATCGGGCAGGAAGTCGGGGTACCGATGGGTGTCGACGATCTCGTTCTGCAGCGCCGCCGCGACCGAGGTCAGCGGCGGGTAGGCCGATTCGTTGAGGTCCAGTCGGATGCGTGGCCAGGACGCGCCGCCGGCGAGCGGCGGACTCATGGCCGTCCTCCCCATCTCAGCGCGGCGGCCGCGGAGAAGTCGCCGGCGTGCGCGAACGCAGCCATCATCACGATGTCGCCCTCGCCGATGCGACCGTCGGAGATGGCGGCGTCAAGCGTGACCGGGATGGCCACGGCGAACAGGTTGCCGCATTCGTCGAACGTGTCCGGGTGATGGCTGTCCGACAGTTCGAGCGCCTCACGCCAATTGCGCAGGATGATTCGGCTGGGTTGATTGGTGACGAACCAGTCGAGATCCGACGGCGAGATGCCGATCTCGTCGGCCACCTCGATGGCGACTTCGGGCACCATCCGGTTGCCCCGGGCGAGCACCTTCGCGATCTTGGAGTCGGTGAACCCGATGTGCACCTGGCCCGGTCCGGCCTCCCAGTACTTGCGGGGCGGGTCGGAGACCCCGGTCATGTCGCCGGAGTACTGCCCGAACGAGTGACAACGCAGGCCGAGGACCGGGCTCGCATCCACGTCGTCGACGGTCAGCACGGCCACCGCCGCACCGTCTCCCGGGATGGCGGCCTGCGCCTTGCCGCGGACCTGTTCCTGGGCGAACACCTGACCTGCACTGTTCTGCGCCAACCCGAGCAACGCCTTGCGGCCTCCGCCGGCCCGCAGCAACGCCGCGGCGACATCGATCATGTGGATGAACGCCGCACAACCGCCGTTGTGTACATCGAGGACAGTCGAAGGTCTCATGCCGAGACGGTGGGCCACCTCCCCTCCGCAACCGCGCACGGGCACCTCGGGCAGCTGACTGTGGGTGAGGACCACGTCGACGTCGTCGAGGAAATCGTCGCCGTGCCGCTCGAACAGCTCACGCGTGGCCGAGATCATCATGTCTGCCGACGTCTCCCCCTCGGCAGCATGATGACGGAATGCCGGTGCGCGGAACATCACGTTGTCCGCCAGGGTGTCGTCCTCGGCGAACTGCGCGTAATACGCTGCGGGAACGACCTTCTCGGGAAGGTAGGTGGCGAGGTCGATGAGGCTGACGGGGTTCGATGTCATGATCGCATCCATTCTGGGGTGAGCGGGAGGCCGTTGCGGTGCCGGTATTCGGCGATGGCGGTGAGGTTGTCGAGTTCGATCTGATGGCCGGGGGCGAAGGTGTCCCAGAAGTCCCCCACCCACACCGGCCGTTCGGGCGGAGCGGTCTCCGGGAAGGGGTTCTCGTCGTAGAACGGGTGATGGCAATTCACCCACAGGACAACGGAACCGGGCTTGTCGAAGACCACCTGGGCGTCGACGACCGCATCAGGTAGATCATCCAGAGGTGACGGCCCTGGTCCCACGCGCAGTGATAGTCGACGGTCATCGACTCGGGCGAGGCGACCGTGCGGACGTAGATTGCGGTGTCGGCTCCCAACCGGTCCTGCGCGACCCACAATCCCGGCTCCTCGGTCTCGGTGAATCCGCGGAGGCTGTAGCTCCATTCTCCAGCGACCGGGTGTGTGCGAGCCAGTCGAACACCTCGCGGGGCGGGGCGTCGACGTAGCCCTGCACCGGGCAGAACTCACCGTAGATCTGGTCGTGGGGATACACCGACCGCAGCTTGTCGAGCACGAGCGGGGTCGCGACCGGCCGCGGATGGGTTTCGATGCGGACGAGACCGGCGAGGGTCGCGGCATCCTCGCCGAGGTCGGAGAGGGCGGGTTGTAGCACTGTCATGACTGTCCTTTCGGGATGAGCGGGGCGAACGGGGGTATCTCGTCGGGATCGACGTCGACGACGAGACAGTTCGGACCGGATTGCGACAGCAGCTCGGTGGCTGCCGCGCGTACAGATGCGGCGTCGGATGCGCGGGCGACGACCAGCCCGTCGAACATGGCGGCCAATCCGCCGGCCAGGTCACTGGGTTGAAACCTGTTGACACTGGGCGTGTTCGGGAAGAAGAGTCATTCCCGGCTGATTCACATCGCGTGTGCGTTGTTGTTGAGCAGGACGAGGGTGACCGGCGCGGAGTGTTCGACGGCGGTGTGGATCTCCATGCCGTGCATGAAGAATGCGCCGTCTCCCGCGATCACCACGGTTCGTTTCGGCTTCTCGCAGGCGGCCGAGTCGATGGCGTTGCCGATCCCGGCCGCGATCGCGTATCCCATGCCGCCCATGCCCAGCGCCACCACGAATCTGCCGTGGCCGCACGGGAGGTGGTGGATCGCGGCGGCGCCGGCATTGCCGGCGTCGGCGAACACGGGGGTGTCCGGCGGCAACGCACGCCCGATCTCCTCGACCGCGGTGCGCATGTCCAGGCCCGCTCGGCCGGGCGGCACGATCAGGTGGGTCACGGAGACCGCTTCGCGCGGGCGATCGTGGCCGAGTCGTCGCCGGACCCCACCGGCCAGTCGCGAGATCGCGGCGGCGAGGTCGGTACACGGCACATGGTCGACGTCGCCGGGCATCCGCGGCGGTTCGGCGCCGAGGTGGATCAACCGGAGTCGTCCGAGTGCCTCGTCGAGTCCGGCGCGATCGGTCATCGTCATGCGACACCCGAGCACGAGGCACGCGTCCGCATCGGCGATGGCCCGATGCGCCGACGGATGTCCCATCACACCGGTGACGCCCGCGAAACCGTCGGCGTCCCTGAGGAGGTCACGGCCGCCGGGAGCCGCGACGACCACCGCACCGAGCGCGTCGGCGAGAGCTTCGACCGGTCGACCGGCCTTCGCGCGGGAGGCCTCGTCACCCACCCAGATGAGCAGCCGGGCATCGGATTCCGCGAGAGCGCACAGTTCGTCGGCGACGGCGAACAGCGTCGGCCCCGGTACGCCGATTCCGTGCTGCACCCACTCCCCGGGATGCAGTTGCCGCAGTTCGGGGCCCGGCGCGGACTGGACGTCCTTGGGCAGCAGGACAGCGGCCGGCAGACCTCGGTGAAGGGTGGCGAAGGCCGTGGCGAGCGCAGCGGGCACCTCGTCGGCGTGCCCGACGACCGAACACGAACCCGTGACGGCCGACAGGACTCCGGCGATGTCGACGGTGTCCGGCGGCGCGAGCATGTCCTGGAAGGCCCGCGGCCGACCAGCGTCGACGGCGCGGTACCGATCAGTGCGAGCACCGGGACCCGGCTGTCGTACGCCTCGGCGAGCGCTGGGACGACGTTCATCGCGCCACCACCCGAGGTGGTCATGACGACGCCGGGCCGGCCGCTCATCCGAGCGGTGCCGTCGGCCATCGCACCGGCGGCGAACTCGTGTTTGGCGACGACCGCCGTCATCCCCGGCGCACGCGTCGCCGCGTCGTAGAGGTCTTCGATGTTGGCTCCGTGCACACCGAACCCGAGGGTCATTGACGCCGAGATCAGTTGTTCCACAATGTATTCGGCAACCGTCTGAGTCGCGACGCGCACGTTGCCGGTGACGGTTGCCCGGTGCCTGAGGTCTGCGGTCAAGGTCATGGGAACAACTCTGCGTCGCCGAACCTGAAGAACCGCTGAAGCAGTACACCGTTCGAACACTGTCGGAGCGGACGCATGACGACCTAGGCTGAGTGATCAGCAGGTGTCGTCTCGGTAGGCACCGGCGAGGAGTCGCGATGTCCGGTTTTCCACGCATGCCTCCGGTCGCCCCGCGCTCCCCCGGCCCCCCGCTCTTCTACGCCGGAGTCAGGGAGTCCGCATCCGGTCCACGATCGTCGGTACCCTCCTCGTCACCATCGCTCTGCTCATCGGCGCCGCGGTGATGCTGTTCATGCTGAATCGCGCGGACAGCCGGACGATGTACGACGAGACGAGCTACCGGGCTTACGAGATCGCCGCAGAGATCCGAGAGGGCGGGATCTCGGCGATCTCCCCCGAGTCGCTCGGGATGGGTTCCGGGGCCGACATCGTGCAGGTGATCGACGGGACCGGCGACGTGGTGGCGTCCTCACCGGGCGCGTCGGCCGACGCGGTGACGACGGAGCGTCCGGCACTGTGGACGTCGTCGCAGGTGAAGGGCCGGCTGATCCCCGGCAGCGACGTGGAGTTCTGCGCGACCGTCACCGCCACCTCGCACGACGGAGCCTCGTACACCGTGATCGTCGCGGTGTCGGCGGACGCGTACCGGCAGAGTCTGATCAACACGGCGCTGGTGCTCGCGGTCGGACTCCCGATCCTGGTTCTCCTGTCCGCGGTCGCCATCTGGTTCTTCGTGGGTCGTGCGCTGCGCCCGGTCGGGCGGATCACCGAGCAGGTCACCGCCATCACCGCGTCGGATCTGTCGCGTCGCGTGCCGGTCCCGTCCACCGACGACGAGGTGACGCGTCTGGCCACGACCATGAACTCGATGCTCGAACGTCTCGAACAAAGCCGTGCGGCGCAGCTGCGATTCGTCGGGGATGCTTCACACGAGATGCGTAGTCCGTTGACCACAGTGGTCGGCCTCCTCGACCTCGCCGACGACACCGACTCCCCGATCGACGTGCAGACACTCCGCACCTTGCTTCTTCCCGAAGCCCGCCGGCTCCAGAACATGGTCGACGATCTGCTGTTGCTCGCACGCTCCGACGAACACGGTGTGCCGCTGCACATCCGGGACGTCGACCTCGACGACATCGTCGCCGCCGAGGCGTGGCGCCTCCGGTCACTGGGGCTCGCCGCAGTCGCGACCACGATCATCCCGATCAGGACGTCGGGCGATCCGGAGAAACTGTCGCGCGCGCTCCGCAACCTCGCCGAGAACGCGGTGCGTTACGCGGCGTCGACGGTCCGGTTCGACATGTACTTCGACCCGGCCGGCGGGATCGCGTCGATCGCGGTGACCGACGACGGCCCGGGCATCCCGCGGGATCGTCGCGACATCATCTTCGACCGCTTCACCCGACTCGATGTCGATCGCCGCAACCGCAGCGGCTCCGGTCTCGGGCTGTCCATCGTCCGCGAGATCGTCCGTGCGCACGGCGGTTCGGTGTACGTGCAGGACCCGCCGGCCGGGTTCGCGCACGGCGTCACCTTCGTCATCTCTCTCCCGACGGCTCGTCGTCTCCCGGAGGGTATGGGCGACGGCGAGGTCAGCACGGCACTCGCGATGCCGCCTCGTCAACCGATGCGGTAACCCACCCCGCGGACGGTCTCGATGCTGTGCACGCCGAACGGCTGATCGATCCTCTTGCGCAGGTACCCGATGTACACCTCGATGATGTTGGGGTCACCCTCGTAGTTCTCGTCCCAGACCGAGTGCAGGATGGCGGTTTTCGAGACGACGGTTCCGGCGTGGCGGATGAGGCATTCGAGCACCGCGTACTCGCGTGGTGTCAGGGTGATCGGGGTGTCGCCGCGACGCACGAGGTGTTCGGCCGGGTCGAGGAAGAGGTCTCCGACGCGCAGGGTCGCGGGACGCTCCGGGGCACCACGACGCAGAAGCGCCCGCAGCCGCGCCTTGAGCACGACGACCGAGAACGGCTTCACCAGATAGTCGTCCGCGCCGCAGTCGAGCGCCTCCGCCTGGTCGTACTCACCGTCCTTCGCGCTCAGCATCAGGACCGGGGTCCAGATCCCGCGCTCACGAAGGCTCTGGAGCACGCGGTACCCGTTCATCCCCGGCATCATGATGTCGAGCATGATCACGTCGTAGCTTCCCTCGGTGGCCCGCCACAGCCCTTCCGGACCGTCGAAGGCCAGGGTGACCGCCCACCCGTCACTGACGAGTATCCGGCGGACGGTCTCGGCTGCTCTGATGTCATCGTCGACGACGAGCGCGTGCACCATCGCTCATTTCAGCAGCCGCGACATCCGGCGGTCGGCGAGCACCTTGCCACCGGTCTGGCAGGTCGGGCAGTACTGGAAGGAGCGGTCGGCGAAGGACACCTCACGGACCGTGTCGCCGCAGACCGGGCACGGCAGTCCGGTGCGCGCGTGGACGCGGAGGCCGGTGCGCTTCTCCGACTTCAGCCGGGCGACGGTCTGCCCCTCGAGGCGAGTCGTGGCGTCGGTCAACACGGCGCGCATCGCGTCGTAGAGTGCGCTCACCTGGTCGGGTTTGAGAGTTTTCGACGACGCGAACGGCGACAGTCGCGCGGTGTGCAGGATCTCGTCGGAGTAGGCGTTCCCGATCCCGGCGATGGTGTGCTGGTCGGTGAGCACGTTCTTGACGCGCCCGGTGGTGCCGGCGAGGATCTCGGCGAACTGCTCCCCGGTCAGTTCCAGTGCGTCGGGGCCGAGTCCGGCGACGCGGTCGATCTCGGTGAGGTCGCGGACGAGCCATACCGCCAGACGCTTCTGGGTTCCGGCCTCGGTGACGTCGAATCCCTCACCGGGGAGACCGCAGTGCACCCGCAGCGCGATCGGCGACTTCCCGCCCGGGCGCAGCGGCTTGGGTGAGAGGTCCTCACTCCATCGCACCCAGCCGGCGCGCGACAGGTGGATGACCAGCGCCAGCGTCGGCTCCTGCGCCGTCGCCTCCGAACCCGGGATGGTCCGGATGACCAGGTACTTGCCCACGCGACCGACCGAATCGACGATCCGGTCGGTGAGCGCGGTGTACGGCGGATCGGCCGTCTTGAGCACGGACAAGGACGCGACATCGACTCGCCGGATCGGGAGTCCGGCTGCACGTCCGTCGACATAGTCGGCGATGGCGGCCACCTCAGGGAGCTCGGGCATGCCACCAGTGTGCTCTAGTAAAGGGATGACTTCCCGACTTTCCGACGCCGAGCTGGCCGCCCGGATCGCCCAGGGAGCCGGGGAGATCCTCCTCGGGATTCGTCATGGCGACCTGTTGGCCGGCAGCATGCTCGGCGATGTCGGCGATGCTCTCGCGCAGGCGTGGATCTCCACCGTCCTGCGCAAACACCGTCCGCGCGACGCTGTTCTGTCCGAGGAGGCCGCCGACGTCGGCGACCGCGCGACGGCCCGGCGCGTGTGGATCATCGACCCGCTCGACGGCACAAGAGAATTCGCCGCGGGCAGCGCGGACTGGGCTGTGCACGTGGCGTTGACGGATAACGGAACCGTCACCGAGGCGGCGGTCTCGCTGCCCGCTACCGGTGAACTGTTCCGCGCCGACACCGTCGAGAAGCCGGGCGCCGAACTGACCCGTCGCATGGTGACCTCGCGGTGGGGCGGCTCGTACGAGACGAGCTACGTGTCCAACCGGCTCGGCCTGCAGATGGTTCCGGTCGGGTCGGCCGGCGCGAAGGCGATGGCCGTCGTCCGCGGTGATGCCGACGCCTACGTCCATGCCGGCGGCCAGTATGAGTGGGACAACGCGGCCCCGGTCGGGGTCGCACTGGCGGCCGGGCTGCACTGCAGTCGCCTGGACGGGTCGGAGATCGTCTACAACAATCGCCACCCCTACATGCCCGACTTCGTGATCTGCCGCCGCGAGATCCGCGAGGACATGCTCGCGGCCCTGCAGCAGATCTGGTGAACTGGCCGGTGTGAACGGAATCGGCGACGCCGTCGTCCGGATCGGACCGGTCCTCGCGATCGCCATCGGTGTGCTCGCTCTCGTCGCGGTGCTGGTGAACCGCCGAAGCGGTTTGGCCACCGACACTTTGGTGGCGACCCTGCGGGCCGTCGTGCAACTGGCCGCGTTGGCGGGCGTACTGGCGGTGGTGATTCCGCATCTGTGGGCGTCCGCGCTGTTCGTCGTGGTCATGGCGGCGGCGGCGGCCTGGACGTCGGCGCGGCGCATTCGTCCGAAACAATCCGACTTCGTCACCGTCGCGCGGTGCCTGGGCCCGGTCGCGGCACCGACGATCGTCATCGTGCTCGTGCTGGTCGTGGTCGGTGTGCTGCCCGCCCGCGGTATCGCGGTCATCCCCACCGCCGGCATCTTGCTCGGCGGCGCGATGGTCACCACCTCCCTCGCCGGTCGGCGCGCACACGACGAGCTGACCACACGTCACGGTGAAGTCGAGGCCGCACTTTCGCTGGGTCTTCTCCCCCGCGACGCTCGGTTCGAGATCTGCGCCCCGGCGTCGGCGACCGCTCTCATACCCGGACTCGATCAGACCCGGGCCGTCGGGCTGGTGACGATCCCGGGCGCCTTCGTCGGCATGGTGCTCGGCGGCGCGTCGGTGTGGGCCGCCGCGGCGATGCAGTTGTTCGTACTCATCGCGCTGCTCGCCGTCAGTTCGATCGCCATGCTCGTCACGGTGGAGCTGGTGGCGCGAGAGGACCTGTGATGTCGGTCAGAAAGGTGGCGGGTCTTTCTGGTCGTTCCTTCACTCCCAGAACTCATTTCGACGTTGCGACCTCGATCGAAGTCGCAACTTCGGAATGAAGTCTGGAAGTGGAAGGTTCCTCAGACTTCAGTTCTGCGATCATGCGGGGCGGGAAGCCTTGCGCAGCAGGTAGATGTCCATGATCCAGCCGATGCGTTCACGCGCCTCGGCACGAGCTTCGACGATCCGGTCGGTCACGTCGCCCACCCGTCCGCTGATGAGGATCTCGTCGGCGGTGCCGACGTAGGCGCCCCACCAGATGTGGTCGTCCGGGTTAGCCGTGTGACGGAAGGCCAGATCGCCGTCGAGCATGACGATCTGGTTGGCATCGGCGCCGGCGGGTGTCTCGGCGAGGCGGCGACCGGTGGTGATGTGGATCGGTTCGCCGACGCGGTTGGCGACGATGCCGTGTGCGGCGGTGAGTGCGCTGGCGCTGGTCACGCCGGGAATCACCTCGATCGAGAGCTCGAGGTCGTCGCGGGCGGCCAGGTCGTCGACGATGCGCAGTGTGCTGTCGTAGAGCGCCGGATCGCCCCACACCAGGAAGGCCGCGACCCCGCCGTCGCCGACCTCGTTCCGCAGTGCGGCGGCGATCAGGTCCGCGCGAGCCGCATGCCAGCGCCGGACCTCGGCGTCGTAGTCGGCCGGGGTGCGATCACGCGGCGGATCGGGGATCTCGACGAGCGTATAGCCCGCGCGCGCATGCGCATCGAGGATCACCCGGCGCGCGTCGAGCAACCCGCTCTTGGCCGTTCCCTTCTCGAGGGCGAGGAAGGCGTCGACGTCGGCCATGGCGTCGATGGCCTGCAGTGTGACCTGGCGTGGACCGCCGGGCCCGATCCCGATGACCCGCAGCGTGATTCGCACGGTCAGATCTTCACCTTGGGGAGGCCGTGCTTCCGGGCGGTCATGTCCAGGATCAGCTGGCGCGGCGCGAGCCGGCGCAGGAAGAACACGATTCCCGCCTGGTTTCCTCTGGCGTAGAACGGCTTCGGGTGTTCGGCGAGCGCCGCGTCGACGATCTGGGTGGCCATGTCCTGTGCGCCGATCCCGGCGTCCTCGTTGCGGCGGGTGGCCGCGGCGAGGGTCTCGTATTCGGCACGGTACGGCGAGTTCTCGCCGACGTGGATGGACCGACGATCACCGATCCCGGTGGCGATGGTGCCCGGCTCCACCGAGATCATGCGAATCCCGTACGGCGCGACCTCACGACGGGTGGCCAGCGCGAACGCCTTCAACGCCGACTTGGTCGCCGCGTAGTTGGAACGGAACGCGACCGGGAAACTCGACAGCATCGAGCCGACCATGACCACCGTGCCCCGACGCCGCTCCCGCATCCCCGGAAGAACCGCCTTCGTGAGCGCGATCGGCCCGAACACGTTGACGCGGAACAGATCCTCGATGGCCTGCATCGAGGTGTCCTCGAGCGCGCCGGCCTGCGATTCGCCGGCGTTGTTGACGAGGATGTCGACCGGACCGACGAGGTCGGCACAGGCGGTGGCGGAGTCATAGTCGGCGTTGTCCAGGCGGACGTAGGTGACACCGGCGATCGGGTGCCGCACGGCGTCGGGGTTACGGGTCGTGCCGTAGACCCGATGCCCGCGGGCGACGAACTGGCGGGCGACTTCGGCGCCGATGCCGCTGGTCGCGCCGGTGACGAGAACGGTCTGAGAGCTCACGCCCGCTACGGTATCGCAGCCCGTTTCAGACGAGACGGTCGTAGCGACGCGTGAGAATGCTCAGTTCGGCCGCGACCCGATCGGTGTCGGGGCCGTAGGGACGCTGCGGATCGCGCGTCCACCAGTCGGCGAAGCGCTGAAGCGGAGTGCGGCGACCGGTCGGCGTGCGGCGGGTGACGTACACCAAGGTCGCCGCGGCGACCACGGCCAGGACGGCGAGAACGATGAGTGCGATGATCATGGCAGTAATTTTCTGCGCACTTGATTTCAGCCAACAGTGGCGCAAATGACAATGTCCACAAATTTTCTGCCATACTGACGTCATGCTGACAACGGTCGGGGTCCTCCTCCACGGCAACGTCGCGCTCTTCGAGTTCGGCGTGATCCACGAGGTGTTCGGCCTCGACCGCACCGACGACGGTGTTCCCGCATTCGACTTCCGGGTCGCTTCCCCCGATCCGTCGGTCCCGCTGCGCGTCGGCAACGGAGTCTCACTCCAGGTCTCGCACACCCTCGACGAGTGCCGCGACGTCGACCTCGTGGCCATCCCGGGCGGAAAGGTCGACGGCGACTATCCCGCGGAGATCCTGGACACCGTGCGCGCGGTCGTCGACAACGGCGGCCGCGTGCTCACCGTGTGCTCGGGCGCCTTCGTCGCCGGCGCGGCCGGCCTGCTCGACGGTCGCCGCTGCACCACGCACTGGCGCTACGGCGACGAATTGTCGCGACAGTTCCCGAAGGCGACGGTCGACACCGACGTCCTCTTCGTCGACGACGGTCCCATCACCACCAGCGCCGGCACCGCGGCCGGGATCGACGCGTCGTTGCATCTCGTACGCGAGGCCTGGGGACCGGGCGTCGCGAACCGGATCGCCCGCCGCATGGTCGTCTCGCCGCACCGTGACGGCGGTCAGCGACAGTTCGTCGACGCCCCGATGCCCTCCTGCTCCGACGAGGGTTTCGGCGCTCTGCTCAGTTGGCTCCTCGAGCACCTCGACAGTGACATCAGCGTCGACGACATGGCGGAACGGATGCACATGTCCGGCCGGACATTCGCGCGCAGATTCGTCGACGAGGTCGGGGTGTCACCGCGGCGATGGCTCACCGAGCATCGCGTCCTCGCCGCGAAGAACCTGCTGGAATCCACCGACGCGCCCGTCGAAGAGGTCGCGCGGTTGGTCGGATTCACCTCGGCGACACTGCTGCGGCACCACTTCGCGGCGTCCGTGGGCGTCTCGCCGCTCGTGTACCGCCGTCGCTTCGCGAAGTCCGCCGCCGTGTCATAGCTCGGACCCGCGGTCAGGGGCTGTTTCGAAATGCCAGCGGGATTTCTCGCTGGCTTTTTCGGCTTGTCGGGGCTGTTGGGCGGTGCTTGGTGGTCGATGATGTGTTGGTGGCCAAGGGGTATCGTCCGGTGCAGCGAGATCAACAGTTTCTGATGCCGCCGAGTATGCGTGAGTGGTTAGCAGCTGATGATCCGGTGTGGTTGGTGATCGAAACAGTCGCGGCGTTGGATACCTCGGGGTTGCACGCGAAACGAAAGACCGGTGGCGTCGGTCGGGCCGGTTATGACCCGGACATGTTGCTGACCCTGCTGATCTGGGGGTGGGCACACGGGCAACGCTCCTCACGGCAGTTGGAACGACTGTGCCAGCGTGATGTCGCCTACCGAATCATCTGCGCCGGCGACGCACCCGATCATGTGACGATCTCTCGTTTCCGCGCCGACTGCACCGACGTCGTCGAGGACCTGTTCACCCAGGTCCTGGCATTGTGCGCCCGGGTAGGGATGGGTCAGCTAGGGGTGGTTGCCCTCGATGGGGTCAAGATCGCCTCCAACGCCTCCACCAGTGCGAATCGCACTGCAGACGGTTTGTGGAAGGCGTTGGCAGCTGAAGCGGCACGTGCCAGCGCCGAACATGCCGCTATCGATGCCGCCGAGGACGACCAGCACGGCCCAGGCCGGGGTGATCAGCTGCCACCGGAGTTGGCCGACCACTCCTCGCGGCGTGCGCGTATCGCCCAAGCATTGGCCCAGTTACCCGCGGCCACCGATGCCGCCGAGGTCGAAGCACACACCCGGCGAGTCGCCGGGGGCGAGGGTGGGCGCTATCCGATCGCGACCCGGGTCGAGGCGTTGACCGCGAGTTGGCACCGCGCCCGCGCGGTGCAGCAAGCCAAGATCGATCGCTACCGCCCTGGTCAACGAGGACCCAGGCCGGTGGCCGTGGACGATCATCTGTTCGTGCGACGTGCCCGGGCTCGGTTGGACCACGCGATCGCTGACCGCGACCGCCGCGAAAAGCAGGCTGCACGCTCAGCCGACGCGAGGGTGGCTGGTCCCCGACGCAACATCACCGACCCGCAGTCGCGGTTGATGCCGCTACGCGGCGGTGGCTGGGTGCAGGGATACAACTGCCAGGCCGTGACCAGCGAAGATGGGCTGATCATCGCCACCGGTGTGAACAACAACAACGCCGACGTCGTCGCCTTCGCCGACATGTTCAGCAAAGCTATCGACGCCGCCGAGCTCATTGACGCTCACCATCACCGCGCTGATGGGATCGGGGTGCTACTTGCTGATGCCGGCTACCTCAGCGACGCCAACCTCACGATGCCAGGACCCGATCGGTTGATCGCTATCGGCAAAAGCCGAGAGATCCACAAGACCGCCCGCACCAGTCCTACCCACGGCCAACCCCCACCTGACGCCACACCAGTAGAGGCGATGGCCCACCGGTTGGCCACCGAGGAAGGACATCGGCTCTACAGCAAACGCAGCCATATCGCCGAGACCCCGTTCGGGCACGCGAAACACAACCTAGGGTTCAAACGATTCACCGGTCGCGGAATCGACCGAGCAACAGCGGAATTCAGCTTCCACGGACTCGTCCACAACCTGATGAAAGCCATCGGAACCGGCTACCTCAACCCCGCAACCACCTGAAGCGGGACGGTGGCCGAAGCCACCGCCCCAACTCCCACACGCACTGGGGCCGGCCACTCACATTTCGAAACAGCCTGGTCAGCGCGGTTTCGAGCTATGAAACGGCAGGTGGTGCCCTCGGTAGGATTCGAACCTACGACCTACCCTTTAGGAGAGGGTTGCTCTATCCCCTGAGCTACGAAGGCGCAGCGACCCGCCGACGGGCGAGACCCGCGCGAGCGCCACACGGCAGTGTACGTCAGCACTCGACGCCTACCGCACCATCTCCACACGGCACCCGATTCCGATCGCCGCTATAGTCGACAGGAAGCGCGAACCGGGCAATTCGGGCTGTGATTGTCGCCACTTCATGCACCCCGACGTTGAGGTTCCTGCCAGATTCGGCCCGTACACTTCGTTCGGGTAACAGTTTGGTCAACGGGGAGGTCTTTGCTTTGGTGCACGCAGCGGGCTCGGCGCGCACCGCCGACAGCGAGACCGGCACGGCTGCCCACTCGGGACCGACCACTCCGGCGACACCGTCGACGACGGCCCCGGTCAGGGGCTCCCGCTCGCGCGCACACACCGCCGACTTCGTCCGCGTGGTCCTGTTCACCTTCGTGGTCGTCGCACACAGCGTCAACGCGATCAACGGCGGACCCGACGAGATCCGCGGCGCCAACCTGGTCGGCACCCTCTGTCACCTCACCCGCTACGGCTTCGTCGCGGTGACGCTCTACGTCCTCGTCCTGAGCATGCAGGGACGCGAGATGTCGCCGGTGCAGTTCTGGCGGCGTCGCTTCGGCCTGGTGATCGGGCCCTACCTCGCGTGGACGGTCATCTACGCGATCACCGACCACGTGATCATCCGGGACAACCCCTTCCCACCGGCCGGCGAGTGGGTCTCCGGACTCGCGCACGATCTGCTCGTCGGCGAGGGGAAGTACCAGCTGTACTTCCTGCTGATCTCGATGCAGATCTATCTGTTCTTCCCGCTCATCACGTGGATCTTCGAACGCGGCCGGAACCGTCCGTGGCTTCTGCTGTCCGGTGGCGCGGTCATCCAGATCATGATGTTCGTCGTCTACCAGTACCTGCCGCGTCCGTCCGGGGCGGCCTGGGACCTCGCCTACCAGCACCTGTGGAAGACGCTGCCGATGTACGCACTGTTCGTCGCCATGGGTGTACTCGCGGCGCAGCATCAGCAGGCGGTGGACAAGTGGTTGCGTGAGCACATGGCCACCGTGGTGCTCGTCGCCGCGGGCTGCGCGGCGTTCACCGTCGCCGGCTACCTCCTGGCGACCTCGCCCGGCAACGTCCCGTGGAAGGCGAACACCGCCTGGAATCCGGTGTCGCTGCCGTGGCTCGTGGGCGGGTTCGCGCTGCTGTGGCTGATCGGTCTCGTCTGGGACGACCGCCGCGCGGCCGGCCGGCCGGCCGCCGCGAAGTTCGTTTCGCAAGCGACCCTGCGCGCGTTCGGCGTGTTCGCCGTTCACCCACTCATCCTCGACATCCTCGGACGCGTCGGCTTCCTCGGCGGGCTCTTCGAATGGTTCCCGCACAGCGCGATCATGCGTTCGCTGATCCTCATCGCGGTCGTTCTCGTCAGCTCGCTGTTGCTCGTCGACATCCTGCTGCGTCTTCCGTTCAGCAAATGGCTGACCGCCCGGCCCCGCCTCCCCCTGCTGCCGAAGCGGCGAGAGAAGAAGCAGGACCGGGCGGCAGTGGCCGAAACCCCGACGGTCGAGGCCTCGACGGCGGATGAGAGGGGATGACCGCCGCGTGGTCGAGGTCGGCCAGTCTGGGTGACCGGACTACTTGTACTTCGGGTTGTTGAACACCGGGATCTCGATGTTGATCGGCATCCGCAGTTCCGACATGTAGAAGAGTACGAACTGCCGGAGGAATTCGTCGATCATCCAATAGGCCTCGCGTGGCATGCCGACGTTCAGCAGGCCTTCACGGACCAGTACATACGGGGTCCACGCCGTCTCCAGCAGCGGAGTCCACACGGGTTCACGCGGGATGTGCAGCCCGTCGGCGGCCTTGTCGCCGAGCATGAACCGGGTCAGCGCCCCCAGAACTCCTCGCGAGAGCAGGGTCAGGTCCAGGTTCATCCCGAGGTCGAGCAGCATGTCGGCGAGCTTGCGACCCTCCGGTGTCGGCTCGATGATCGGGTCGAGCACCTGCTTCGCCTGTGATTCGGCGGCGTTCCACGACGCCGGGATGTACTCGTCCTTGACCCCCAGCACGTGGGCGGTGATCTGCCACGAATGCAGGAAGCCCGCCGATTCGTCGGCAGCGATCGGCACCTGCCACTTGCGGAAGTTGCGCATGACCGTCGTCGGCAGGCTGTGCCACGTCACCATGATGTCGGCCTGACTGATCGGCACGTTCTCCGACGCGGAGTGCACCCAGTGCGGTGACTGGGGCAGCAGGTGCCGGACACCGGCATGTGCCATGCGGGTCTTGAGACAGGTCACGATCATCTCGCCGCCGGGCTGATAGGCGTTGAGCGAGCCGATGTCGTAGCCGAGTTTGGCTGTCTTGGAGATGCGGTCCTTGAGGTCCCAACCACCCTTGGAGTAGTAGACCGCCCGCGCCTCCCGCGGGATCAGGGTGCTCATCATCCCGCTGGCGAAGCCGTAGATGATCCCGAGGTACGTAACGCGCTTCTGGTTGAACTTCACCGCCGTGGCCAGTTTGGACTGATCGGTCCAGGACGGCAGCTGTCGCGCGTGCTCCATGACGTCGCGCAGTTCCGACGGCAGCCCGGCGGGCAGCGGTTGCGAGTTCTTGTGCCAGGTACGCAACAGCTTGTTGACCTTCGGCGCCTGACCGCTGTCGATGACCTTCGCTATCACCGGGTCGGCCTCGTCGTCCCACAGCTGCCGCGGGTCGGTGCCCGCACCGCGGCCCGGTACAGAGTTCGCGGGTGACCACGTCCAGGGCGTCGCCGGGGCCACCGCGGCCACCGCACCCGCGGCGCCGACCACTCCTCCGGCCTTGAGCAGCTTCCGCCTGTTCAGATCTTCCATGACCCCGTCCCATCCGTTCCGATGTATCAATGTGACAAACTTCGTATCCTTGTATCCTCTGTACCAACGGGTGATCCAAGACACACCGAAATCCCCGGATTTGGGATCGTTGATCCGGGCGGATCGATCGCCACAGAAAGGGGAATCACCGATGCCGTCGTCCGCCGCAGACATCCCGGAACCGGGCATGATGCCGGTCGGCTCGTCGTCGAGTTCGGTGATCCACCGCGCTTTCCTCGGGTCGGTGAACCCGACGGACACCGAGTCCGATCCGACCGCCGAACGTCTCCTCGACGCCGCCTTCGACCTCTTCTGTCGCCTCGGCATCCAGCGGACCCCGATGGAGAAGGTCGCCAAGAACGCGGGCGTCACGCGAGTGACCCTCTACCGCAAGTTCGCCACCAAAGACGCCTTGGTCGACGAGGTGGTGCTGCGCGAGTTCCGGCGCTACTTCGAACAGTTCCGCGCCGACATCCCGGCCGCACAGACGGCCGCCGAGCGGGTGGTCGTCGGATTTGTCGGATCTCTGCGCGCGGTCGCCGGCAATCCCCTGATCAGCGGCATGGCCGACTCCGAGTCGAGCATGCTCATCGAATCGATGATCGGCGACGACGGCCTCCTACTGTCCGTCGTGCAGAAGTTCGTGGCCGCACAGCTACGACGAGAACAGTTGTCGGGCACCATCTCCGACGATCTCGACATCGAACTCGTGGCTGAGATGATGGTGCGCATCTCGGCGTCGTTCCTCACCGTGCCGAGTCGTGTCGTCGACATCACCGACGACGCGCAACTGGCCGACATCGCGAGACGATTCCTCGTCCCGATGCTCGATCACCCACGCTGACGGCGTCCGGCTGGGACAATCGGCGGAGATCACTTCCAGCCGAGGGGAGTTCCGCGATGCGTTCGTGGTCGGTCATCATCATCCTGGCGGTGTCGCAGTTCGTGATGGTGCTCGACAGCACCGTCATGAACGTGTCGATCTCGGTCGTGGCCGCGGATCTCGGCACGTCGATCACCGGCATGCAGGCCGCGATCACCTTCTACGCCTTGACGATGGCGGCGTTCATGTTGACCGGCGGCAAACTCGGCGACCTCATGGGCCGGGTGCGGGCCTTCAAGATCGGCGCCGTCATCTACGGGATCGGTTCGCTCACCACCGCATTGAGTCCCAACCTGGCCGTCCTGATGGTGGGCTGGTCACTGGTCGAGGGACTCGGGGCCGTGCTCGTCATCCCCGCGATCGCCTCTCTGGCCGCGATCAACTACACCGGCAAGGCCCGCGTCGCCGCCTTCTCGATCCTCGGTGCCGTGACCGGACTCGCCGCCGCCGTCGGCCCGTTGCTCGGCGGCCTGATGACCACCTACGCCTCATGGCGTTATGTCTTCGTCGCCGAAACCGTCGTCATGGTGATCGTCCTGTTCGCGGCGGGACTGATCCACGACGTCGAACGCGATCGCGACGTGCGGATCGATCCGGTGAGCGTCCTCGCGTCCGCCGGCGGCCTGTCGCTCATCGTCTACGGTGTGCTGCAGTCGAAGACGTGGGGGTGGCTGAAACCGCAGCATCCGCCGGAGATCAACGGCTCGGAGATCGCCCCGTTGGGCGTGTCCCCGGTCGCCTACCTGTTGCTGCTCGGCGTCGTCGTCCTCTGGTTGTTCGTCGATCGACAACGCGCACTTGCCAGTTCCGGCCGGCAACCACTTCTCCGCGTCGAACTGTTGCGGATACCCGCGTTGCGCAGCGGACTGGGCGGGTTCCTCGCGCAGTACTTCGCGATCGCCGCCCTCTTCTTCGTGGTGCCGGTCTATCTGCAGACGATGCTGGGTCGCGACGCCCTGCAGACCGGTGTGAAGATCCTGCCGCTGTCGGTGGGTCTCGCGCTGTTCTCGGTCCTCGGTTCGTGGCTCACCGCACGACGTTCGGCCCGGTTCATCGCCCGCGGCGGGCAGCTCACCATGGCGGTCGGCGTCCTCTTCGTGATCGCCGGGGTGGGGGTCGACCTGCGCAGCATGACCTTCGCCATCGGGATGTTCGTTGTCGGAGCGGGTTTCGGCCTCCTGGCCTCCCAACTCGGAAACGTCAACATGTCCGCGGTCGGGGAGAAGGACACCTCCGAGGTCGGCGGCCTGCAGGGCACGTTCCAGAATCTCGGCTCGTCATTCGGGACCGCGGTCGCTGGTTCGGTGTTCCTCCTCCTGTTGTCGTCGGGTTTCGTCTCCGCGGTCGACGACACCGATTCGCTCCCCGCCAGCGAGCAACAGCAGATCGTCTCGACGGTCGACGACAGCGGAGTGCCCATAATCTCGGCGGATCAGGCACGCACCACGGTGCTCGACACCGGCGGCTCGGAAGCCTCGGCGCAGGCGGTGTCCGACGCCTACGCCGACGCGCAGATCGCCGCGATCCAGCAGGCCCTGTTCATCGTGTTCGTCCTGCTCGTGCTGGCGTTGCTCTTCTCACGGCACCTGCCGAACCGAATCGTCGCGCACACCGACACCGACACCGACACCGAGGAGAAAACCTGAAAAGGGTCAGCCCCGCGCGACCACCTTCTTCGCGATCGTGGCCTCGATGTGTCTGACCGCTTGCGCCGCGAACGGGCCGATGATGCCTCCCAGCACACGGCCGGCGATCCCGCCGGGCAGCGTGTAGTTGATCTCGAGCTGGAGATCGGTGCCGTTCCCGTCGTCGGCGAAGCGCCACGTGGTGTCGGCCTCGAAACCGTCGATCGCCCGGAGCTCGATCAACTCGTTCTCGACGTACCGGGTGCACTCCACGACCGCCTTGATCTTCTTCGGCCCGAGGTCGACCCTCACGTCGAAGACCGACCCGAGTCCGCGGGTCTGATCTGTTGTCGGATCGAAGTGCGTGACACCGATCAGATACTCGGGAACGTTCTGATATCCGTCGACATAGTCGAAGACCCGCTCGCGAGGTGCATCGACGACGACCTGATGACGTACCACTCCCACGCTCTACCCCGTTCTCGCGTGTCCGGCCCGGTGTCTCCGGCGCCGCTTCCGACCGACACTATGCGGTCGCAACCACTTCCAGGTGCGGGACACGGATAACCGACTTGACCTTCCGCCGCGGGGTCGGCTATTCCTGCAGCACGATGTCGACGTCACCGGGCGGATGGTCCGAACTCCTCGCCCGTGAACACCGCGCGGCGGTGTCGGTGTTCGCCGGCGGCATCCTCGTCTTCGCGATCAACACCTTCCTGACCGCGGCGTCACTGCCCAGCACCATCGCCGACATCGGCGGCGACGAGTTCTACGCCTGGGTCGTCACGATCTTCCTGATCGCGTCCGTGGTGGCGTCGATGCTGGTGACACGCGCGCTGGCACAGTTCGGCGCGCGCGGCGCCTACCTGATCGGGTTCTCCGCCTTCGCCGCGGGTTCACTGATCTGCGCCCTCACCCCGACCATGCCGATCCTGTTGGCCGGCAGGCTGATCCAGGGGCTCGGTGGCGGCCTGCTCACCGGGTTGGCGCTGGCGGTCGTACAGATCGCGCTGCCACAGCGGATCTGGGGGCGCGCGGTGGCGCTCATCTCGGCCATGTGGGGAGTCGGGAACCTCCTCGGCCCGGCGCTCGGCGGCCTGTTCGCCGAGGTAGGGTTGTGGCGCGGCTCCTTCTGGTTCCTGACGGTGTTCACCCTGGTCATCGCTGCCATCGCCGCGCGGGTGTTGCCACGCGGTCGCGGCTCGGGCGAACGGCACCCGTTGCCGTGGGCATCGCTGGCCGCGGTGACCGCCGCCGCCGGGGCGGTCTCGGTCGCCGGCGTCGCCGGTTCGACGTCGGTGATCGTGGTACTCGGCGGAGTCGCCCTCCTCGCCCTGGTCGGGTTCGTGGTCGTGGATCGACGCGGGACCACCGGCCTGCTCCCCCGTCTCACCTATTCGGTGGGCAATCCCCTCAAGTGGATCTATCTGTCGATAGCGGTGCTGGCGATCGGGTCGACCGCCGAGGCATTCCTCCCGCTGTTCGGTCAGCAGGTCGGCGGCCTGACACCGTTGGCCGCCGGGCTCATGCCCGCGGCGCTGTCGTCGGGGTGGACCGTCGCGCAGATCGCCAGCAGCACGTGGGCGCACGGCCGGTCCGCGGCGGCCGCCCGCATCGCCGGTCCGGCCTTCCTCGCCGCAGGTATGGCCGGATACGGCCTGCTGCAGTCGTCGAGCGCGCCGATCGCGGTGGCCGGGTGGTACGCATCTCTGGTCGTCGCCGGCATGGGTATCGGCATGGCCTTCCCTCACATCGCGACCGCCGCGATGGGCATCACCACCGATCAGGCGGAGGCCGCCCGCGCCTCGGCAGGGGTCAACTCCGTGCAGATGGTCGCCAACACCATCGGCTCGGCGGCCGCGGGTCTGCTCGTCAGCATCGGGTCCGACGCGGTCGGTTCGGCACGTCTGCTCTCGTTCGGTTTCGCCTGCCTCGCCGTCATCGGTGTGGGCATCGCCGTTCGTTCCGTCCGTCCTGCGCGATGACCGTACGCTGAGTCCATGAGACGCCGTCGGGGAAGTCCTCATTCCGGGCGTCGGGTCGTCCGCTTCGCGGTGTTCGGGGTCTCCTGCATGCTGGTCCTCGCGTCGTGCGGAAACGGCTCCGACGGTCCGGCCGCCGCGCCGGTCACCTGCACGGAGATCCCGAACGGCGATCTGATCGGCGCCGAGAGTGTCTCGGCCGCCCCCACCGACATCGCGACGAAACCCGAGATCGCCTCGGGTTACCGGAGCGGGATGAAACCGGTCGTCACCGCAACGTACGCCGCGGCCACCGCCAATCCGCTCGCCACCCGCGCGGCGTGCGACGTCCTGCACGACGGCGGTACCGCAGCCGACGCGCTGGTCGCCGCACAGATGGTGCTCGGTCTCGTCGAACCCCAGTCCTCGGGGATCGGCGGCGGCGCCTTCGCCCTCTACTACGACGCCGCGTCGAAGACGTTGCGCGCCTTCGACGGTCGCGAGACGGCTCCCGCAGCCGCCACCGAGACCTACCTGATCCGGATCTCCCCCACCGACCCGGCACCACCGGTGCCCAGCGCACGGGCATCGGGCCGGTCGATCGGCATTCCCGGCGTGATGCGGATGCTCGGCATGGTCCACGGCGAGTACGGCAAACATGCCTGGCGTGATCTGTTCACCCCCGCGATCTCCTTGGCGGACAGTGGTTTCGAGATCAGCCAGCGTCTGTCCGGGGCGATCGCGGCCGCGGCGGCGGACCTCGAGGCCGACGTCGACGCCCGCGACCACTTCCTGACCGGTGAGGGCGCAGCGAAACCGGCGGGCACCAACCTGGCCAACCCCGCCTACGCGAAAACCCTTGGGGTGCTGGCCACCGACGGCGCCGACGCGATGTACGACGGACCGCTCGCGCAGGCGATCGTCGCCGAGGCGGGCACCACCGCCGGCGGCATGACGCCCAGCCTGATGACCGTCGACGACCTGCGCAACTACCGGGCCATCGCGCGGGACCCCGTCGTGACGGAATACCGGGGCCGCCAGATCGTGGCGATGCCGGGACCGTCGTCGGGCGGGATCGCCGTCGCCTCCGCGCTGGGCATCCTGGAGAACTTCGACCTGCCGTCGATGCCGCCCACCGAACTCGACGGTTCCACACCATCGGCCGCGGACGGCGGTCGGCCGAATCCCACTGCGGTACACCTGATCACCGAGGCCGAACGTCTCGCCTACGCCGACCGCGACAAATACGTCGCCGACCCGGATTTCGTCCCGCTGCCGGGACGCGGCGTCGACACCATCCTCGACCCGGGGTATCTGAAGACCCGGGCCGGACTGATCCGCCCCGACGCCTCGCTCGGCGAAGCCCCGGCCGGCGATCTCGGGCCGGTCCCGCTGGGTTCGCATCCCGGTACCGAGTGCGGCACCAGCCACATCACCGTCGCCGACCGATACGGCAACGTCGCGTCGATGACGACGACCATCGAATCGGCCTTCGGCAGTTTCCACATGGTCGACGGCTTCCTGCTGAACAACCAGCTCACCGACTTCTCGGCCGAACCGCGCGACGACGACGGGGCCCTGCTCGCCAATCGGGTGTCGCCGGGGAAGCGTCCACGGTCGTCGATGGCCCCGACCCTGGTGATGCAACCGGGTACCGGGGGCGCACCCGCACAGGTGATCGCCGCGTTGGGTTCCCCGGGCGGATCGGTCATCATCCAGTTCGTCGTCAAGACCCTTGTCGGGATGCTGGACTGGGGACTCAACCCGCAGCAGGCGGTGTCGATGATCGACTTCGGCTCGGCCAACACCCCGACGTCGAACGTCGGTGGCGAACATCCACTGGTCGACACCACCGACGACGGCGCGCACGATCCGTTGGTGCGGGGCCTCCGCGAACGCGGAGAAGAGGTGTCCGTCGACGAACAGTCCAGCGGTCTCAGCGCGATCATGCGCCACGAGGCCGGATGGATCGGCGGCGCCGACCCGCGGCGTGAGGGTGCCGTGATGGGTGACGACGCCGCACTGCGGTGATCCGGGTGGTCCGAACGGACGAATCCCGGCTGTGCCATCAGTTTTCCTCAGCGTCACACGGGGGCAACGGAGCGCATACACCCAGCTCATAGCGTCAAGTCGCTCGCAAACGCGGCAACACCAGCGACGTCGTCGTGCCGACATTCGCCGAGGTCGACGAGAAACTCCAGGAGTAACCATGAGTGGCAGCATGTCCCGCCGTCAGGCCATCAAGGCCGTGACGACCTACGAGGTGTCGGCACCCGGATTCACCGAACCGTTGGCAGATACTTTCGGACGCAACGTGTTCGGCTTGTCGGTCATGAAGAAGCGCCTGCCGAAGCATGTCTTCAAGGCGGTCGCGGCGACCATCGACACCGGCTGCGCGCTCGATCCGACGCTCGCCGACTACGTCGCGGTGGCGATGAAGGACTGGGCCATCGAGAAGGGCGCCACCCACTACGCCCACGTCTTCTACCCGCTGACGGGTTTCACCGCGGAGAAGCACGACTCGTTCCTCGAACCGGATTCGAGCGGCGCGTCGCTCGCCGAGTTCGCCGGAAAGACCCTGCTGCAGGGTGAACCCGACGCGTCGAGCTTCCCCAACGGCGGCCTGCGGGGCACCTTCGAGGCCCGCGGTTACACCGGCTGGGACGTGACGAGCCCCGCGTACATCCTGGAGAACCCGAACGGCAACACGCTGTGCATCCCCACGATCTTCATCTCGTGGACCGGTGAGGCACTGGACAAGAAGACCCCGCTACTCCGCAGCCAGCAGGCGATGAGCAAGCAGGCGATGCGCCTGCTGAGGCTCTTCGGCCACGAGAACGTCGACACCGTCGTCTCCTACGCCGGCGCCGAGCAGGAGTACTTCCTGATCGACGAGCACTTCTTCTACGCCCGGCCCGACCTGATGACCTCCAACCGCACGCTGTTCGGCGCCCCACCGTCGAAGGGTCAGGAGTTCGACGACCACTACTTCGGCGCCATCCCCGAGCGGGTGCTGTCGTTCATGATCGAACTCGACCGCGAGCTGTTCAAGCAGGGCATCCCGGCCAAGACCCGCCACAACGAGGTCGCCCCCGGACAGTTCGAGATCGCGCCGGTCTTCGAACGATCCGTGCTCGCCCACGATCACCAACAGCTCATGATGACCACGATGAAGGCCGTCGCCGAGAAGTACGGGATGAAGTGCCTCCTGCACGAGAAGCCCTTCTCCGGGGTCAACGGCTCCGGCAAACACGTCAACTTCTCACTCGGCAACTCCAACCAGGGCAACCTGCTCAACCCCGGAGACACCCCGCACGAGAACATGCAGTTCCTCACCTTCTGCGGTGCCATCATCCGCGCCGTCCACACCTACGGCGGCCTGCTGCGAGCCGCGGTCGCATCGGCGTCGAACGATCACCGCCTGGGCGCGAACGAGGCTCCGCCGGCGATCATCTCGATCTTCCTCGGCGAGCAGTTGATGGACGTCTTCGAGCAGATCGCCAAGGGCGGCGCCACCGGCTCCAAGGCGGCCGGCGTCCTCGAGCTCGGCGTCGACACCCTGCCCCCGCTGAAGGCCGACCCGGGCGACCGCAACCGCACCAGCCCGTTCGCCTTCACCGGCAACCGATTCGAGTACCGCGCACCGGGTTCCAACCAGTCGATCTCCGATCCGATGGTCGCGATCAACACCATCCTGGCCGATTCCATCGACTTCATCTCCACCGAACTGGAGAAGCTGCTCGCCGACGGCGCCGAACTCAACGACGCCGTGCAGAAGGTGTTGCAGGAGATCATCAACAGCCACGGCGCGGTCATCTTCAACGGCAACGGATACTCCGACGAATGGCAGGAGGAGGCCGCCGCCCGCGGCCTGAAGAACCTCCGAACCACGGTCGACGCCGTCACCGAGTACACCGCGCCCGAGGTCGTCGAGATCTTCGAGAAGTACGGCGTCCTGTCGGCCCGCGAACTCCACGCCCGCGAGGACGTCATCTTCGAGTACTACGGGCTCACCATCCTCGTCGAGGCAAAGGAGACCGCGGAGATCGCCAAGACGATGATCATGCCCGCCGCGATCCGCTACCAGGGCGAACTGGCCGGGACCGCGGCGTCGTTGAAGATGGCCGGGATCGAAGCTCCCACACCACTTCTCGTGGAGATCACCGAACTGATCGGCAAACTGCAGGCCGCGGTGGTCACCCTCGACGAGGGCATCGCCGGCATGCACGGCGAGAGCACCTACGAGGAGTCGAAGTACGCACTCGAGACGCTGATCCCGGCGATGGCCGCGGTGCGCGAGGTCGCCGACACGCTCGAGAGCATCGTCGCCGACGATCTGTGGCCGCTGCCCACGTACAACGAGATGCTCACCATCCTCTGAGATCTCGCGAACGCACCACCGGAAAGCGCCCCCGAAGTACGCCCTCCACAGCGGATCCGACGACACCATGTCGCCGGTCCCGCTCCACGGGGTGGATTTCGGGGGCGTTCTTCAGGGGCGGTTTTCAGGCCGGTTTTCTGGGGTGACCACTACCGCACCCGCAAGGACAACGCCACGACGAGCCGCGTGGCGGGATCCTCGAGGTCCATCCCGGTCAGGGCCTCGATCCGGCGGATGCGGTAGCGCAGCGTGTTCGGGTGGACGTGGAGATCCCCGGCGGCGGAACGGACGTCGCCGAAGCGGTCGAGGTAGGCGCGCAGGGACACGGTGAACTCGCTGCCGGTGCGGTCGTCGAGGTCGGCGAGTTCGGAGACCCGCGGGTCCACCAGGTCGGGGTTCTCGGCGAGGAGCGCCACGATCTCGCCGAGCAGGACACCGGTGCGCGAACCGCCGACGGTCGTGACATCGTCGATCAGTTCACCTTCGAGGGAGGCCGCGTCGAGCACGCGATCGATCTGGATGCGCAGTTCCGGTACCGCGGCGAGGTTGTCCGGTCCCGCGACCACCGCCCGGATGTGGACGCCGAACTGCCGGTCCGTCGCATCGACGGACACCCGCGCCCACTCGACCGCGGCGTCACCGGTCACGCCGGGCAGCACCACATAGGCGCGGTCGCCGATGGTCGCGGTCACCGACAACGGACTGAACGCGCTGGCGTGCAGGGTGAGCGCGGAGATGCGAGTGCCGTTCTCTGCCAATGGGACCGGAGCGTCTACGGCCGACCCGGTCGTCGCGAACCCGACGAGCACCACCGCGACGGAGGATTCGATGCCCAGTTGGGCGGCCAGGGCATCGACGTCGATGATGTCGCCCCGCGCGCCGAGGAGGCGGCGAACCGATTCGTCGTGTTCGGTCCCGGCGGTTCGACGACGCGCGATCACCCGGGCGGCCACCGCGGCCGCTCCGGTGAGCACCTCGTCGGTGTCGTCGGCGAGGGCCCCGGCACCACACTGCAGCCAGACGACCCCCAGGAACTCAGCCGTCCCGGGGGCCCGGATCGCGACCGCCCGGCGTTCTCGCAGCCCGAGGTCGGTGCGTGCGTCGACCGCCACCACCCGCGACGACCGGCGCAGCGCGTCCATCACCCCCCACTGCCGGAGCCAGGCGAGCATCTCCGGCGGACCCTCGCGTCCGAGGATCGACAACCGCCGGAGCTCATCGGCCTCGTCGCCTGCCGAGCTGTAGGCCAGCACGTGCGAGCGCTCGTCCTCGATGCTGACCAGACCACCGGTGCGCCGGGCGACCTCGGCCGCGATTTCGAAGAGGTCGCCGGTGGTACCCGACTCCATCGACTCGCCGTCGTTCGGTGGACGCCGCGCGGTGTCGAGTACGCGCGCCACGAGGTTGTAGATGCGCTCCCACCGAGCGTGTGGGTCGATGGCCACGACCGCGATTCCGAGCCGATCGGCGAGATCGGTGAGTGTCGCCGACGACGTCTTGCTCATGACGGCCACCGGACGGTGCATCCCGAGACCGCCCAGCAGTTCGGTGCTCACCTCGTCGGACAGGCCGACCAGCAGGAACACGTCAGCCGACCGCGCGGCCTGGCCGAGGCCGAAGTGGACGTCGTCGATGTCGATCATCGCCAGGCTTCGCACCGGCACGTCGAGTCCTTGCGGCGCGGTGATCAGCGTCGCCACCGTCCGATCGAGGGCCAGGATCAGACGCCCCAGCGCCACACCCGCCGATTTGTCCACAAGAACAAGGCTACGACCGATCAGTTTGCCGATCGGCCATATCGCGGGAACCTTCTCCCCAGGTGAACTGACGTCATGGACGCCATCACCACTCCCCCTCGACCGGCCAACGAGCCGGTCCACACCTACGCACCCGGATCGCCCGAACGCACCCGCATCATCAATGAACTCACCAGCCAGTCCATGGCGGGCCGCCGCGAGCTGCCGCACATCATCGGCGGGCACCTGCACCTCGGACACGGCGAACCGATCGACGTCGTGCAGCCGCACGCCCACCGAGAGGTGCTCGGCTTCCTCACCAACGCCACGCACGACGACGCCCGCGCCGCCGCCGACGCCGCGATGGCCGCGAAGGACGAGTGGGCCCACACCAGCTTCGACGACCGCGCCGCGGTGATCCTGCGCGCGGCCGAACTGCTGTCGGGTCCGTGGCGCGAACGGGTCGCCGCCGCGACGATGCTCGGCCAGTCGAAGTCGGTGCAGCAGGCCGAGATCGACGCTCCCTGCGAGCTCGTCGACTTCTGGCGGTTCAACGTCGCCTTCGCCCGGGAGATCCTCGCCGAGCAGCCGGTGTCGTCGCCGGGTGTCTGGAACCGGCTCGACCACCGTCCGCTCGACGGATTCGTCTACGCGGTCACCCCGTTCAACTTCACCGCCATCGCCGCGAACCTGCCGACCGCACCTATGCTGATGGGCAACACCGTGGTGTGGAAGCCCTCTCCCACACAGGCGTATTCGGCCCAGTACACGATGGCACTCCTCGAGGCCGCGGGACTGCCACCCGGAGTGATCAACCTCGTCCACGGCGACGGCCGGGCCGTGTCGGATGTGGTTCTCGCGGACGAGAACCTGGCCGGCATCCACTTCACCGGCTCGACCACGACCTTCCAGCACCTGTGGCGGGAGGTCGGCGGCAACATCGGCAAGTACCGGAACTACCCGCGGCTCGTCGGCGAGACCGGCGGTAAGGACTTCGTCGTCGCGCATTCCTCCGCCGAACCGCGGGCGCTCCGGACGGCATTGATCCGCGGCGCCTTCGAGTATCAGGGCCAGAAGTGCTCGGCCGCCTCGCGTGCCTACATCGCCCGGTCGGTGTGGGACAAGATGGGCGACGACTTCCTCAGCGAGGCCGCCGAACTCGGTTTCGGCGACGTGCGCGACCTGTCGAACTTCGGTGGTGCGCTCATCGACCGTCGTGCCTTCGACAAGCAGGTCACCGCGCTGCGACGCGCCAAGTCCACACCGTCGCTCACCGTCGCGGTCGGTGGCGCCTGCGATGACACGGTCGGATACTTCGTGCGCCCGACCGTGCTGCTGTCCGACGACCCGCGGGACGAGGCGTTCTCCACCGAGTACTTCGGACCGATCCTGTCGGTGTACGTCTACGACGACGCCGACTACGAGACGATTCTCGATCTGGTCGACACGACGGCGCGGTATGCGCTCACCGGTGCGGTCATGGCGACCGACGTCTCGGCGGTCGCCCTCGCCTCGGATCGGCTCCGTAACGCCGCCGGCAACTTCTACATCAACGACAAGCCGACCGGCGCCGTCGTCGGCCAGCAGCCGTTCGGCGGCGGGCGCGCCTCGGGCACCAACGACAAGGCGGGGTCGAAGGAGAACCTGCTGCGCTGGACGTCGACCCGCACGATCAAGGAGACCTTCACACCACCGACGACTTACCGATACCCGCACATGAGCACCGACTTCACGGGGGTCTGAGGTGAGCACGCTCTTCGACAGCGTCTTGCGGCCGACGATCATCGCCGCGGCGCGCAGCGAACGGATCAAACAGGCCTCACAGCGATGGTCGACGACCGAGAAGGTCGTGCGGCGGTTCGTACCCGGCGAATCACTCGACGACGTGCTCACCGCGATCAGACGTGAACTCGACGACGGACTCGCCGTGACCATCGACTTCCTCGGCGAGGACACCGTCGACGAGTCGCATGCCGACGCCACCGTCGCCGCTTATGTGGCTCTGCTGCAGGCGATGCCGCGCCTGGCTCCGGTGCCACCCGGTTCGCTGGAGGTGTCACTGAAACTGACCGCACTCGGCCAGAGACTGCCCGAGCACGGCGCCAAGATCGCCGAAGAGAACGCACGGACGATCGCGGAGGCGGCGCGGTCCGCGGGTGCGTCGGTCACCGTCGACGCCGAGGACCACTCGACCGTCGACGAGCGATTGGCCGTGGTGCGCTCGCTGCGGCGCGACTTCCCCGACGTCGGGACCGTCCTGCAGGCATATCTCCGGCGCACCGAGGACGACTGCGCCGAGTTCGCGGAGTCGGGTGCGCGAATCCGGTTGTGCAAGGGCGCCTATGCCGAACCACCGTCGGTCGCCTACCCCGACCGTGGTCAGGTCGACGAGGCGTACCTCCGCTGCCTTCGAATCCTGATGAAGGGCAACGGCTATCCGATGGTCGCCAGCCACGATCCGACGATGATCGAGGCCGCGTCGATTCTGGCGAAGGAGTTCGATCGGGCTCCCGACACCTGGGAGCACCAGATGCTCTACGGCATCCGCAGCGACGAGCAACGTCGGCTCGCCGCCGCGGGAGCTCGAGTGCGCGTGTACATCCCGTACGGCACCGAGTGGTACGGATACTTCGTCCGTCGCCTCGCCGAGAAGCCGGCGAACCTCGGGTTCTTCCTGCGCGCGCTGGCGGGGTGAGGCGCTCCCGCTCAGGGGATTCCCTCCCGCCGGCGTGTCTCCCTCCCGCGGTTCAGATCCACCGAGCGGGAGGGAGTTGGTCTCGCGGAAAGGAAACGTGCACGCGGGAACCGCGCCTTACAGCGGTTGCGCCCGCTTCACCTGATCTGCGGCGCGGGCGGCGTCGAGTTCGACATCGGTGACGATCACAGCGGGACCGATGTGCAGGGTCCCCGACGTCAACGGCTGCGCCCGGAGTCCGCCACGCCCGATGAGCGCCTTGCGCACGCCCTCCCCGGCGACGGTGTCCATCCACGAACACGGATGTGCGGGACGCCCGCCGCGGAATCGGATCGGGCCGGGACCGGTGTCGAGCTCGAACTCCCTCCCGCGCAACGGGTCCAGTTCGACACCGCGGACCACCACGTTCCGTCGGGCCGATACGGGGTCCACGTCACCGGCCGCCGCGGTCCACGCCTCGAGGGCAAGGAACGTCACCGCGGCTTCGGTGTGGGCCTTCACGCCGAAGAAGCGATCGCCTCGAATGCCCTTGTCCGCGACGATCTCCACCGTGTCGGGTGTGTGGGTCTCGACCTCATCGGCGGGACCGTCCTTGGGCCGTCCGAAGTACGCATGCTTCGGGGACACCACGAAGGTGACGATCTCGCAGGGGTATTCGTACCGCATCAGGTGGACCCTTCGAGGCTCGTCGCCGCCGCGAGCTCCTTGCTGCCGGCTGAGCCGGTACCGAGCGCAGCGAGCTCCTTACCGCCGGCTGAGCCGGTACCGAGCGCAGCGAGCTCCTTACCGCCGGCTGAGCCGGTACCGAGCGCAGCGAGCTCCTTACCGCCGGCTGAGCCGGTACCGAGCGCAGCGAGGCACCGCGTCGAAGCCACCCGCCTCATCAGTAACCGGTGAACGAGTCGGTGTGGATGCGCCACGGACGCAACCTGGTTGCCGGGTCGAGGTGCCGGATCGTCGAAGAAGTGCGTTCGACGAATCCCGGTGTGCCGGACACGTAGTAATGTGCACCTGCGCTGTCCGGACCGACCAGCTCGGCCAGCCGATCGGCATCGTCGACGCCATCGGCGAGTTCCGGGGCGATGATCGTGACCACACGTGCCGAGGACTCGCGGGCAGCGTCCAGCTCGTCGTCGTAGACGGTCCGCTCCGACGAGCGCAACACGTGGACCATGGTCAGCCCCGACAGGTCTCCACCGTCGAGCGAGCGCACCATCGACACGAACGGTGTGATCCCGATCCCCGAAGCGAGGAGAACCACCCTGCCCTTGCCAGGGAAACCGCGCGGCAGGACGAAATCCCCACCGATCTCGTCGACGTATGCACGTGTCGCCCGCCCGTCGATGAGCGCCGCCTTGAACGGCGACGGCTCCCCCGTCACCGTGAATCCGAACTCGACCGGCGATTCCTTCGGCGCGGACACGAACGAGAACACGCGTCGCGACCCGACCCACACCGGCGCGGACCACCGCGGCACACTCACGCTCGACCACTGCCCCGCCCGGAACGACGGTGCGCCACCGGCAGGTACACCACGCAACGCGTAGGTGCGGTCGGCGAGCGACGCCGTCTCGACGTCGAGCCGTATCCGGCGCGCGGTGCGTGTCGCGAGGCGCACGACGAACGCGTAGAGGCTGCCGGCGAGCAGCGCGACCTCCGGCACGAAGGCGAGGGTGTACGAGTCGGTCACGGCGACCGTGTACTGGCAGTGCATCAGCACCCCTACCAGGACCGCGTAGATCAGTCGATGCGGCTGTCGCGCCGGAGATGTCAGCGGCTCGGGAAGCATGATGGCCGCGACGAAGAGCATCGGGGACGAGACGAGCCACGTCGAGAGGTCCTGGCCGCCGCGAACCAGTTCGACCACACCGATGGTGACCAGCGACGCGACGATGAACACGGTCACCAGAAGCCATTCGCGGATGAGCGTGACCACGGCCGCGCCGATGACGATCATCGGGATCAGGAGGGGCTCGGCCGCCACCCACCAGAAGGGGAAGCTCAGCCAGTCGACTCCGGCGTAGGCCAACGCGTAGACACCCACTGCCCCCGCGACGGCCGGATTGACGATCAGCCGACGACGCCATGCCAGAACATATTTCGACACCGCGGCGATCCCCGCGCCGACCGCGAGCGTGGCCACCGGGTGCTCACCACCGGGCACCACGAAGAAGAGAATGAGTCCGGTGATGAGCCACGAGTCGGAGTTCGGCGGCACCCGGAACACCGCCGCGAACAGGTAGGTGGCCGCGCCGCTGACCCCGACCGCGACGAGCAGCCACACCGCGAGTTCGTCTGGGCCGTAACCGAAGTCGGCGTCGACCACCGAAACCACGAAGGCCGCGACCGCGAGCAGCAGCAGCCCGCAACCCACCGCCCGGTACGGCGTCAGTTGCCGCCGCGCCGCGTCGAACGGGGCGAGGAGTCGCGGCAGGACCGAGACGGATCTCGTCGAAACGGCCGTCGTCACAGGAACAACTCCAATCCGGGGATGGCGGTGTGCTCGACGCTCCCGTTGCGTCGGATGGTCACGTGATGGAAGCCCTCGGCGTGATGATCGAAGTCGCCGCGCAGGAATGCGGCCGGGGTGAAGAACAGCGCGGTCGCCAGTCCGTCGGCCTCCATCGCCGACGGCGCGATCACCCAGGTGGCCAGCACTTCCCACGCGGGCGAGGCGCTGCGGGGGTCGACGATGTGGTGCCAGTCCGCCCACACCCGGCGGTTGGCGGCCGACGCGCAGATGGCCCCGCCGTCGAGCGTGACCACACCGATCGCCTTGGCCGGGTCCATCGGATGTTCCAGCGCCACCCGGAGCGGGCGGGCGCGGGGCGAAACGACCATGTCACCGCCGGCGTCGACGACGAAGTCGCCGGTGGCCCGTGTGACGATCTCCGCGACCCGGTCGGCCGCGAAACCCTTTCCCGCCGCGCCGACATCGAGCAGAACGGGTTCGCGCAACTCCAGCGCGCCCTCGTGCCCGGCGATCACCTCATCCCAGGCGGGGGCGGCGGACACCTGCGCCGCAGGCCGTAACGAATAGTCCGCGTCGTAGCCGGCGTCGGCGAGAGTCTGTCCGACCAGTGGCGAGACCGCGCCGCGGGTCAGCCGATACAGCCTGCGGTACCAGTCGACGAGCGGCTGATCCGACTGCTCGATCGGGTAGCGTCCGGCCGCGCGCGACATGTCGGCGACCGCCGAGTCGTCGCGGAACCTCGACCAGGCCCGATCGATCCGGTCGATCTCGGCGCGCACCTCGTCGACGACCGGGGAGGGTAGCGGCGACGGCGTCGTGACCGTCCACCGGGTGCCGATCGCGTCGAACACCCAATCATGAACGGCCCCGGAAGGAGTCACGCGAGTCGCGGTCAGCTGAGGGCTTCCTGCTTGATCTTCTCGATCGCCTCGTTGAATCCACCCGAGGTCAGCGACGATCCGGAGACCTTGTCGACGTCGATGTCGTCGATGTTCTTGCCGACCACGACATCGGAGATCCCGCCGGCGAACTTGCCCTGGTACTCCACCGACGGACCCTTGGTCTGGCTCGTGTCGACCGACACCGCGGTGATGACATCGTTCGACAGCGTGACGGTGACGCCGACCTTCTGCGGCCCGCCGGGCGAGATGTAACCGCCTTCCGCGGTGTACTCGCCGTTCTTGTACTGGTCCCCCGTTGCGTCGCCGGCGACGGCCGCCGTCGAGGTCTCGGGAGCGGTCGTGCTGCCGGACTCGGAGTCGTCGGACGAACACGCACCGGCGACGAGGCCGACGGCGGCCACGGCCGCGACGACACCCACGGTGCGCACGAGCACCGACGGGCGTGACGACTGCGCGGGCGTCGCACCGGAAGGAGTCGAGCCGGACAGGTCAGAGCCGGACGGGGCAGAGCTCGAAGTGGAGTTCACCGGCCCATTGTTCCTGATCGCCCGATGTACTGTCCCCCTGGACCGCGGATTTCCGGATGATCAGCGACCGGCCGCGGCGACGCGCGCCTGGATGGCGTCGACGAAGACGGTCCGGATGTCGGCGGCGTTCTCGGCGATGTAGGTGGTGCCGCCGGTGGCCTCGGCGATCTGCTTGAGCGCGTTGGAGTCCGCGTCGTCGGAGATGCCGATGGTCAGGACCAGCACGGGTCGCGCCGGATCTTCGAGTCGCTTCAGCTCGGCCAGCAGTTCGTCGAGGCCGATGCTGTTCGGATCCTCGTTCTGGCCGTCGGTCATGATGATGACGCTGTTGGAGTAGTTCGGGTCATAGGTGTCCTGCACCTTCTTGAACGCGGCGAGCGTGGTGTCGTAGAGGCCGGTGCCGCCACCCAGATCCGACAGTCCCTCCTCGACCGCCCTGCCGAGCGCATCACGGTGCGTCCCACTGCCCGACCGCGCGTCGAGTCGCCGGATGGGTGCCATCTCCACCCAGTCCTGACCTTCACCGCCCTTGTCGACACTGAACGCCCAGCCACCGATCATCGTGTTGTTGGGGAACAGCTTCAGGCCCGTCTTCGACGCATCGATCAGCAGTCCCGCGCGGGTGGTGCCGCCGGCGGGCGTCTCCATCGAACCCGAGGTGTCCTGGACGACGAGGCTGCGGATCGGTACACCGAGCACCTGCCACTGGCGCAGTGCCTTGTCGACCGCCGACGGATCGCGCAGCTGCAGTTTCTTGACCGGCTCGCCGACCCCGTTGCCGTCGGCGTCGCGGTAGCCCGCCTCGGTCAGCGCCTTGCGGCCCGCATCCGTGTTCAGTGCCGCGACGAGTGCGGTACCGGCGTCGTCGGCCACCTGCTGGCGAGCCGCGGACGCGGTGTTCACCAGGGGGTAGTCGAGCATGACGGTGCCCGAGGCGGGAATGGTGGACTTCAGCTTCGACCCCTGATGGGTGCGCATGAAGAGCTCGTACTGCTGCTCGGTCGTCACCACCGGCACACCGGAGGTGTTGGCCAGGTTGAGTCGGGTGCCCTCGTTGTCGTTGGCGAGGCGTGCGTTGTTCTGCTGGATGGCCAGGATCGTCATGGCCTCGGTGAACTTCTCCTCCGGGAGTTCGCCGGCGTCGACGGCCCCGAGCGCGCCGATGATCGGGGCGTCGCCGGTGCTGGTGTCGACCGGGCTGCCGGTCCTCAGGTCGGGCAGCTTCATGACGTCGACCCACGTCTGCAGTTCGGGGACGTTCTCACCGGCGACGACGGCCGGGGTGGAGGCGGTCGACGGCGACACCAGGTCGAGGTCGCGGCGGACCTGCGTCGTGACACGACGTGCCTGCACCTGCGAGTCGGCGACCCAGAGGTCGGGGGCGGCGGCGCCCTGTGTCAGCAGACCGGGCACGTCGGCACCGGCCGCGGTCTGGACGTCGTAGTCGTAGCAGGAATCCGCGGACGCCTGACGTGCCACCTCGCGGAGGGGTCCGGTCATCGCGGCGTCGGAGGCGACCGCCACCCGGGTCCGGTCGCCGCACCCGCCGGAGCCGGCCTGCCAGATGATCACGCCGGTGACCAGCACGACGACCGCGACGAGGGCGACGATCGCCCAGAGCCAGCCACCGCGCCGGCCGCTGCCGGCCTCCCGGTGCTCGAAGCCGAAATCGTCGTCGGACCGGCTGTTGCCGCCCGCGGCTCCCCCGCTGCTCGCAGCAGCCCTGGACCAGTCGTTTCCGCCGCGGTCGGCATCTGAGCTGTGACGCCCCATAGTTACTCTCGTTCCCCTCGTACGGCGGTGTTCTCCACCGTCTGACGCATCGCTGTCACCCGTCACCGCGTCGGCGCGGTGCCCGATGAGGCCCGCGCGACGTCACGCGCGGATCAGCCGAACACCTCTCGGAATTGCTGCAGCGACTTTCGCAGATCCCCCGATACCGCCAGGACCGCGGTCTTCCCCACGGGCCCGATGAGCGGCAACCCACCCAGATCAACAGTGAAGGTTACTTCCGATCCGCGCGAAGTGGGAATGATGCCGAGATCGAGCTTCGCCTTCACCCCGCCTTTCCCGCTTCCCTTGAGGCGTACGTGCGACACCGGGTCGAACTTCTCGATGACCCAGTCGAAGCGCACCCGCGTGCCCTTGACCCTGACGATCGAGGCGATCTCGATGCCCGTGCGCAGCTCTCCGGCGGCGGGGATCGGGCTGCGCCAGGTCTCGTGGATCAGCAGCCACTCCGAGTACCGCTCCAGGTCCGACGCGGCGGCCCAGGTATCTTCCGGAGACAGTTCAACCTCGATGGAGTCACTCGTCTTCGCCATGGTCTCAGAGCCTAGTGTCCGCGCGTCCGATCCTCCCGCACCGGTGGCCGAACAGGCCCGCGGGCTACTCGGCGTTCATCTGACCGGCCACGGCGTGACGATCCAGCTCACCGAGGTGGAGGCGTATGCGGGCCCGGACGATCCCGCATCGCATGCCTACACGCGGACCGCCCGTTCGGAGATCATGTACGGCCCGCCGGGACGGCTGTACGTCTACCGCATCCACGGCCATCACTGCGCCAACGTCGTGGTGCGCGGATCGGGCCCGGCGGCGGCGGTCCTGCTGCGGGCAGGCGAGGTGGTCGACGGGGTCGAACTGGCACGTGCCCGACGCGGCGCCGCGCGCTCGACGCCGGTACCCGACGATCGGCTCGCGAGCGGGCCGGGAAACCTCTGCCGCGCGCTCGGGATCACGATGGCCGACCTCGGCACCGATCTCACCGATCCGGCCACGCCTGTGACTCTCGACACATGTCGCCGCGGACCGCTCCCGGAGCTGCCGGTGACCGCCGGCCCGCGCGTCGGCGTACGACGCGCGGCCGACCTGTCGTGGCGGTTCTTCTTCGACGGTCACCCGACCGTGTCGGGGTATCGGCGCCACCCGCGCGCCGGCGGGTGACCTGCTACCTACTGCGGGTTCTGCGGGTTCCGGGGCTGCGGGCTCTGCTGGCCCGGCAACGGCTCCCCTGGGTTGGACGGCGGGGTCTGACGCGGGATGCCCTGCTCCGGCGCGCCGACGGCCTTGCGGACGGCGTCCTGGGCCTTGTCGACCTGGCCGGCGTACTTGTTCTTGGTGGCCTTGTCGATGGCGTCGCCGCCCTTCTCGATCAGGTTCGGGTTCTTGCGCAGCGTGTCGCGTGCCTTGTTGACGAGTCCCTTGAGATCCATGACGTCTCCTGTGTGTCGACGAGCCGAATGTCTTCCGGCCATACGCCGCAGAGTTTAGCCGCCTGCACGGCGTGTTCACGCGGCCGCCGCGTCGACCTCCACGGAGTGTTCCGCGGGCGAACGGTGGGTCGCGATCCACCGCGGCACCACCCGCGAAACGGCCTCCACGCACACGATCCCGATCGCCGCCGAGACGAGCGCAACCGAGTTCATCGTCGCGTTGGACGAGTCGAGACGGAAGAGGTCCTGGGTGAACGGCCACGCGAAGATCAGCACGTAGGCTCCGGCCGAGACGCCGAGCAGGACGACCTTCCACCAGGTGTAGGGCCGGGCCACCACCGCGAGAACGTAGACCGCGATCGCGATGAGCGTCATGAGCGACGCGGTCGCGGCCTGCGTCTGCGCCGGCGACAGGTCGACGGCGTCACCGCCGACCTCCACCCCCGGACCGCCGGGGTTGACGATCAGATAGGTGACGAAGGTGCACAGGCCGACGATGACGCCGTTCGGGACCGCCTGCAGCAGCACACGGCGGACGAAGCCGCGTCGGGCGCGTTCGTTGTTCGGGGCCAGCGACAGCACGAACGCGGGAATGCCGATCGTGAACCACGCCGAGATCGTCACGTGGATCGGCTGGAACGGGTAGCTCAGCGGATCGGAGTCGAACAGCTTGCCCAGCACACCGCCGACGCCCACGAACAGCGCCAGGAGCACCGCGTACACCGTCTTGGTGAGGAACAGGTTGGACACGCGTTCGATGTTGCCGATGACGCGGCGGCCCTCGCCAACCACATACGGCAGGGTGGCGAACTTGTTGTCCAGCAACACGATCTGGGCCACCGATCGGGCGGCCGAGCTGCCCGACCCCATCGCGACACCGATGTCGGCGTCTTTGAGTGCGAGCACGTCGTTGACACCGTCGCCGGTCATCGCGACGGTGTTGTCCCGCGCCTGCAGCGCCTTGACCATCGCACGCTTCTGATCGGGGCGGACCCGGCCGAACGTGACGCCGTGCTCGACGACATCGGCCAGTTCGTCGGTGTCGTCCGGCAGCCGGCGCGCGTCCACCGAGGTGTCGGCGGTCCCGAGCCCCAGTGATTCGGCGACCGCACCGACCGAGCGGGCGTTGTCGCCGGAGATCACCTTGACCGCGACGTGCTGCTGTTCGAAGTACTCGATGGTGCCGCGCGCGTCGGGCCGGACCCGCTGTTCGAGCACGACGAGCGCGACCGGGGTCACGGTGCCGGGGGCGACCGCGCCGCCGGCGGGTTCGGTGTCGACGGGGACGTCGGTGCGCGCGAGCAGCAGGACACGCAGCCCGGTGGCACCGATGTCGGAGGCGAGCTGTGCGGTCTGCCCGCTGGGATCGAGCAGCACGTCGGGTGCGCCGATCAGCCAGTTGCCCGCGTCGTCGCCGGCCGGGCCGTCGAACGACATGCCGCTCCACTTGGTGGCCGAGGTGAACGGTTTGATGGCCGACACGGTCCACGCGGGTGGCGTCGGGTATGCCTCGGCGACCGCGATCATGCTGGCGTTGGGCCGCGGGTCGTGGGCCGCCAGCGCGGCCAGCACCTCCCCGGCCCGGTTCTCCGGCACGTCACCCACGAGCCTCAGTTCGGACAACCGCATGCCGTTCTCGGTGAGGGTGCCGGTCTTGTCGGCGCACACCACGTTGACCCGGGCAAGCCCTTCGATCGCCGGGAGTTCGTTGACCAGGCACTGCCGCTGACCGAGCCGCACGACGCCCACCGCGAAGGCGATCGAGGTCATCAGCACCAGACCTTCGGGGACCATCGGCACCAGGGCGGCGACCATTCCCAGCAGCGCGTGCTTGAGACCGTTGTCGCTGATGAACAGCTGATTGACGATGGTGAGGAGGCCGGCGGGAATCAGCAGCCAGGTGATCACCCGCAGGATCTGGTCGATCCCCGACCGCAGTTCGGAGGAGACGAGGGTGAACTTCGACGCCTCGGCGGCGAGTTGCGCGGCGTAGGCGTCCGCCCCGACCTTGGTCGCGCGGTAGGCACCGCCGCCGGCGACCACGAAACTGCCGGAGAGGACCCGCGCACCCGGGTCCTTGTCGATGGGATCGGCCTCACCGGTGAGCAGCGACTCGTCGACGTCGAGTGCAATCGCCTCGATCACCTCCCCGTCGACGACGATCTGATCGCCGGCGCCGATCTCGATGATGTCGTCGAGGACGACCTCGTCGGGCGACACCTCGGCGACCTCACCGTCGCGCCGCACCCGGGGCCGGGTCTGGCCCACGATGGCCAGCTTGTCGAGGGTGCGTTTGGCCCGCACCTCCTGGACGATGCCGATCGTCGAGTTCGCGATGATCAGCAGGCCGAACAGTCCGTTGATGAGTGATCCGGTGAACGCGACGATGGCGAAGAGGACGCCGAGTATGGCGTTGATGCGGGTGAACACGTTGGCGCGCACGATGTCCGCGACGCTGCGACCCGAACGGTCGGGCATGGAGTTGACCTTGCCGTCGGCGACCCGCTGCGCCACCTCGGCCGCGGTCAGGCCGGGCTCGATCGTCTCCGCCGTGGTGCTCACGCCGAAACCTCCCACCAACTCGAGTGCGCCACACCCGTTCCGGTGCGGTGTTCGATGTCGATCGAACCACCGGGTTGCGGTACGAGCACAGTCGGGTCGCCGTGGTGTGAGGCCGCCTGCAACCGCGCGATCGGCTCGCCCCACGGATGGCGTGCGAGATTGAAGGTCCCCCAGTGGATCGGGATCATCACCGAATCGGCTCCCGCGCCGGGCGACACCATCCGGTGCACCGACAGCGCATCCTCCGGGTCGACGTGGACGTCGGGCCACAGCACGTCGTAGGCGCCGACGGCGATCAGCGTGAGGTCGAAGGGACCGAGTCGCGCACCGACGTCCTCGAAGCGTTCGGTGTGCCCGGTGTCGCCCGAGAAGAACACCCGGTGGGTGTGCCCGGCGATCGCCCAGCTCCCCCACTGCGTCAGATTGCGGACCAGCCGCCGACCCGAGAAGTGGCGCGCCGGACCGCAGGTGAACCGCAGCTCACCGCCGCGCGTCGCGACGACCACCTCGTCCCACCAATCAGCCTGCCGGATCCGGCCCTCGGCGATACCCCAGGACATCAGGTGTGCGGCGACGCCGATGGTCGTGACGAAGACCGCGTCCGGCTGGGTGGCGGCGATGGTGGTGACGGTGTCCATGTCGAGGTGGTCGTAGTGGTCGTGGCTGATGACCACCACGTCGATCGGCGGCAACTCTCGCGCCGGAAGCGGCGCCGCGTGCATGCGCGCCGGACCGACGAGCTGACTCGGGGAACACCGGCGGCTGAGCACGGGGTCGGTGATGATGCGCGCTCCGTCGATGTCGACGATCGCCGTCGCATGTCCGAGCCAGGTGGCCGAGAGGTGCGCGGGAGCGTCGAAGGTCGGGACGGTGAGCATCACCGGCCGTCGGGGCCGTCCCGGGCGGCGTGCCATGTCGGCGAGCACCTGGAGGTCCGCGGCGACGGACGCCTCGGGCGGTTCGGGGTTGTCGAAGACCCCGTCGCGCAGGTTCGGTGACGTGCGGACATGCGGCATGATCTCCTCGCGGGTGGCGCCGAGCGCGCGTGCCGGGCCGAGACCGCCGGCGGCGAGCCGTCCGGCCACCGCGTCGGCCATCATCGCCCCCGCCGATGTCACCCGCCCGAGGACCCGCGAGGTCGCGTCGGAGCCGGTTCTTCCGGGGTTCGAGGTCACGTCCACACAGTAATCCGATCGGCGGGGGTACGACGTGAAGCGCGACGACGCCGGAACCGAACCTCACACGGCCGGATGCGGATTGTGAGCCGGGGCCGGGATCGGCACATCTTCGGCGGTGAACCGCGCAAACGCGATCAGCGGCACTGATAGGCTGCGGCGAACATTGTCCATCGCACATGCGCAGGCGCATGTGGGCCAAGGGGTTGACCGTCGTGCCACGGATGTCCGTCGAACAGCGTCGAAGCGCGCTCATCGAGTCGGCCTACCGGGCGATCGCCGATCACGGTGTCGAGGGTGCCACCACCCGCCGGATCTGCGCTCACGCCGGAATGCCTCTCGCGAGTTTCCACTACGCGTTCGAGAGCCGCACGGCGCTACTGTGCGCGGTGATGGAGCAGGCCGTCCCCGTCGACATCGAGCGGATGCTGCATTCGGTCATGCCCGCCGCCGACTTCGGACCGAACCCCGACGTCGACGCACTCAAAGCGAACATCGTTCGCCAGTTCCATGCCTTCGTCGACCTCCTCAAAGCCGATCCCGGCCGCATGCAGGCGACGATCGCGCTCGGTATCTACGCGCACAACCATCCGGAACTGCAGCAGGTCGGCAAGGTCATGTACGAGCAGCTCTACCGGGTTGCGTCGTTCGGTCTGCAGGAGACGGCCGAACTCGCCGGTCTGACGTGGACCCGGCCGACGGAGGAAATCGGCCCGTTCATCATCGCCGCGACCAACTCGATCACGCTGATCTACCTGAGCACCGGCGACGACAAGGTGGTCGACTCGATCATCACCGCCGTCGCCGACCAGCTCGTCAACTATGTCACCTTCGACTGACGGTTCGGCCGACAGATCCTCGGCGGTCGGGGTCGGCGATCTGTGGGCGCGAGATCCCGAGCAGTACTGGGCGGCAATCGATCAGGCGGTCTCCGTGGCCGGGCTCGACGCCCCGGTCCTCGCCCTCGACCGGGCAGCTCTCGAGCACAATGCCGCCGACCTGCTGCGACGCTCGGCCGGTGTCCCCATCCGGATCGCCAGCAAGTCCCTCCGCGTGCGTTCGGTGATCTCCGACCTCGCCACCCGCACCGGTTTCCACGGTGTGCTCGCCTACGACCTCGCCGAGGCGCACTGGCTGGCGACGTCGACGGCGATCGAGGACATCCTGCTCGGTTATCCGAGCGTCCGCCGGGAAGCGTTGGCCGCCTTCGTGACCGACGAGGTGGCGACGAGCCGGGTGAGTCTGCTCGTCGACTCGGTCGATCAGCTGGACATCATCGATGCGGTCGCGCCACCCGCATCGCGCCGGCCGATCCGGGTGGCCATCGACCTCGACGCGTCGTACCGGCTCCTCGGTGGTCGCGTGCACATCGGGGTTCGGCGTTCACCGGTGCATACCCGTCGCGATGCCGTCGAGCTCGCCCGGATCATCGAGTCGCGGAACGGTTTCCACCTGGTCGGCGTGATGTCGTACGAGGCGCAGGTGGCCGGGGTCGCCGATGCGGTTCCGGGGAAGGCCGTCGTCAACCGGGTGGTCGGCGCGATGCAGCGCCGGTCGATGGCCGAACTGCGCCGCCGGCGCGGGAAGATCATCGGCGAGCTGCGGCAGATCGCCGAACTGGAATTCGTCAACGGCGGCGGCACCGGATCCCTGGAGGCGACCGCCGGCGATCGATCGGTCACCGACATCGCGGCGGGCAGTGGCCTTTTCGGTGGCCATCTCTTCGACGGTTACGCCCGGTTCCGACCCGCACCCGCACTGTCCTTCGGACTCGACGTCGTCCGACGCCCCGCCCGCGACATCGTCACCTGCGCCGGTGGCGGCTGGATCGCCTCGGGACCGCCCGCACCCGATCGTCTCCCGAAACCGGTGTGGCCCAGTGGACTCGAGTTCGTCAGCACCGAGGCTGCCGGCGAGGTGCAGACCCCGCTCCGCGGTGAGGCCGCCGCCACGATGGCGATCGGCGACCGGGTATGGTTCCGGCACACCAAGTCCGGCGAGGTCTGCGAGCGTGCCCGGCACGTCGCGATCATCGATCGGGACGACGCGGGTCATGCGGTGGTGGGTGAGGTCGTGCCGACCTACCGAGGCGAAGGGAAATGCTTTCTGTGAGCGGGACACCGACTGCCACCGGACACAACTGGCAGAACTGGGGTGGCACCGCGTCGTGCTCACCGAGCCGGGTGGTGCGTCCGACGAGCGTGGCCGCGATCGCCGACATCGTCCGGGAGACCGCCGGGCGGGGCGGCACGGTCAAGACCGTCGGCGCCGGACACAGCTTCTCCACCATCGCCGTGGCCGACGACGTCCAACTCGAGCTCTCCGGTCTGCGGGGCCTGGCCGGCGCCGACGGGCGCCGGGTGACGCTACATGCGGGCACACACCTGCACGAGATCCCCGCATTGCTGGCGCCTCGGGGCCTGGCGATGGCCAACCTCGGCGACGTCGACCGGCAGACCATCGCGGGCGCGATCTCCACCGGCACACACGGCACCGGGCTGGGGTTCGGCGGCATCAGCACACAGATCGCCGGCGTCAAACTCGTGAACGGCAGAGGCGAGATCGTCACCGTCGGCCCCGATGACCCGGAATTACCCGCCGTCGCACTGGGTCTCGGCGCACTCGGGGTACTCGTCGAGATCACGCTCGACTGCGTCGACAACTTCCGGCTGCACGCCGTCGAGGGACCTGCTTCCACCGACGATGCGATCGCCGGCTTCCTCGACCGCGTCGCCGAGTCCGACCACCACGAGTTCTACATGTTCCCGCACACCAATTGTGCGCTCATGAAGACGAATACGCGACTGGGCACCGATGCACCGATCACCGGGCCGCCGCGGTTCCGCCGCTATGTCGACGACGAGTTGTTGAGCAACAAGGTCTTCCGGCTGCTGTGCGAGGTCGGCGTCCGCGCACCCCGTCTGGTCCCCGCCATCAACGCGGTGGCCGGCCGCAGTCTGTCGTCGCGCGAGCTCACCGACACGTCGACCAGGATCTTCGTCTCCGACCGGGATGTGCGCTTCCGCGAGATGGAGTACGCCATCCCGCTCGAGAACGTCCCCGAGGCACTACGGGAGATCCGGGCGCTGCTCGACCGCCGCGAGTACCGCGTGAGCTTCCCCATCGAGGTCCGTGCCGCGGCGGCCGACGACCTGATGCTCTCCACCGCCACCGGACGCCGCAGCGGGTACATCGCCGTGCACCGCTACCACCGCGACGACCCGGCCGACGCCGCCGCCTACTTCGCCGACGTCGAGTCGATCCTCACCGGCTTCGACGGACGACCCCACTGGGGCAAGATGCACACTCGCGACGCCGAGTACCTGCGCTCCGTCTACCCGCGGTTCGACGAATTCCGTGCGGTGCGCGACAAATTCGATCCGTCACGTGTGCTCGCCAACGACTACCTGCGACGGGTGCTGGGCGACTAGCAGTCGGCCTCTACGTCGATGTCGCGGATCGTGTCGACCACCGCCACGATCCGCGACATCTGTTCCGTCGTCATCAGGCACCGGTGGCCCGGGCGACGGTGATCTGGTCAACTGGAACACATGCGCGACATCCTGCCCGACCTGCTCGGCGTCCTCGGCGGCGCAGACGCACGTCCGGTGGCGCTGTGCCGAGTGGTCGCGACCGCCGGTTCCGCTCCGCGTGAGGTCGGTGCGGCGATGGTCGTGACAGCCGAGAGCGAAGTCTTCGGCTCGGTGTCCGGCGGCTGCGTCGAAGGCGCCCTGGTCCACACCGCGCAGCAGGTCCTGTCCGACGGGATCGCGGTCGTCGAACAGTTCGGCATCGAGGACCCGCGCGATCCAGCACCCGGCCTGACCTGTGGCGGTCAGATCGACGTCGTCGTCGAACGGATCGAGCCGACGCCGAAACGGCTCGGTCAGCTCCGACGCCTCGCCGACGCGCTGGCCGCCGATGAACCGATCGCCGTCGCCACCACCCTCACCGCCGACCCGGAGTGGTACCTCGCGACCGAGACCTCCCAACCGCCGTGGCGACGCCTCGACCGCGACGTCGCCGACATGCTCGCCACCGGACGCTCCGGCGTGATCGGCGTCGACGACTGCGAGGTCACCGATCCGGCCGCCCCGACCGACCGGCCGCGCACCTTCGTCCAGACCTTCGCCCCGGCGGCGCGTCTCATCGTCGTGGGCGCCAACGACTTCGTGCGCGCGCTGAGCGCACTGGGCTCGACGCTCGGGATGCGGGTCACCGTCGTCGACGCCCGTCCGGTGTTCGCCACCCCGGAGCGGTTTCCCGACGCCGACGAGGTGATCGTCGGCTGGCCCGATCGCTATCTCGCCGAACAGATCCGGGATCGGCAGATCGGCTCGACCACCGCACTGTGCGTGATGACCCACGACACCAAGTTCGACGTGGCGACGCTCCGCACCGCACTCCGCTCACCGACCTTCGGCTTCATCGGTGCGCTCGGCTCCCGCCGCACAGCCGCCGACCGCAACCGCCGCCTTCGCGAAGAGGGTGTCGAAGAGGAACAACTCGCGCGACTGCGGTCGCCGCTCGGATTGGACCTCGGCGGGCACACTCCCGCCGAGGTCGCGGTCGCCGTGGCCGCCCAACTCATCGCCGAACGGCATGGCGCGCCGGCCGCACCCCTCTTCGAGGGCGCCGGGCCCATTCACCGGAACTGAGAGACGGACCGGGGCGGATCGCGAGCCGCTCCCGAAAACCGCCCCCGAAAAGCACCCCGTGGGGTGTCACCGAAGACGATATGTCGTCCGTGGGCTCAGGCGGGGTCGATTTCGGGGGCGCTTTTCGACCGCCTGAACCCGACGACCCTCAGTGCCCGACGAACCGCGGAGGGCGCTTCTCGGTTCGCGCGGCGCGACCCTCGGCCATGTCGTCGCTCTGCCAGGCGCGCATCATCGCGGCAACCCGATCCTCGGGTGCGGTGTCGCGGGCGCCGTCACCGTTGAGGACCAGCTTGTAGTGCTGCAGGGTGAGCGGCGCGAGGTCGGCGATGGTGGCCGCCCAGTGTTGCGCATCGGCGAGATCGCCGATGCGATTGGCGAATCCGAGGGTGTGCGCTCGGTCGGCGTTGAGCGGGTCGCAGCCGATGAGCATTCCTCGCGCCTGCCCGGCACCGACCAGCGACACCAGTCGGCGGATGGTCCACTCGTCCACGGCGACACCGAGTTTGGCCGCCGGAATGGCAGCAATCGCGTCCGGAGCCATCACCCGGAGATCAGCGGCCATCGCCAGCTGGAGTCCACCACCGATCGCAGAACCGTTGAGCGCGGCGATGACCGGTACCGGCGTCTGCTCGATCTTGTGCAGCGTCGACACCAGCTTGTCGAGGAAACCGGAGTCGTAGACCGGCCCGGACAGGTCGGCTCCCGCGCTGAACACCGAGCCGCGTCCGGTCACCACGATGGCCCGCGCACCGGCGTCGACCGCGGCGCCGAAGGCGTCGGCGAGCCCGCTGAGCATCTTCTCGTTCAGCGCATTGCGCTTGTCGACACGGTCCAGCTCGATGGTGACAACGGCGCCCTCGGTGGTGGAGTGAATCATGGGCGCCAAGCCTACCGATCGCACCGTCGAGCCGAGCCGTGACAGGGTGGTCAGGTGCAGAACACCACGCCGAGCAGCACGACGCAGAGCAGCACATCTCAGATGGACACGTCCGTCTCGGACCCCGTCGACGTCGAGGAGCACTCGGATGTCGTGGTCATCGGGCGGCGGCCAGGCGGCGCTGTCGGCGGCCTACTTCCTGCACCGCTTCGGCCTCGGCGATCGGTACCAGGTGCTCGACCACGCGCCGGGACCCGGCGGGGCCTGGCAGTTCCGGTGGCCGACGCTGACCCTGGCCACCGCCAACCGGGTCCACGACCTGCCCGGCTGGGGCATCGTCGAGGCGCTCGGCCTCGATTGCGATCAGCTGCCCGCAGCCACCGCGGTCCCCGACTACTTCGGCCGCTACGAGGAGAAGTTCGGCCTCCACGTCCGTCGGCCGGTGCATGTGCGTTCGGTTCGACGCGGTGACACGAATCTTCGGGGCGAGGGCTTCCACGTCGAGCTGGCCGACGGACGCACCGTGACCGCGAATGTCATCATCAACGCCACCGGGACGTGGGACCGCCCGTTCATCCCGCACATCCCCGGCGCGCCTGATTTCCGGGGCCGCCAGCTCCACACCCACGACTACCGGTCGCCGCAGGAATTCGCCGGCCAACGGGTCCTCGTCGTGGGTGCGGGGATCTCGGCGATCCAGCTGTTGATCGAGATCGCTCGGCAGGCACCGGACGTCGAGACGTTCTGGTGCTCGCGGCGCGAACCCGTCTTCAACTCCCAACCGTTCACTCCCGAGCAGGGCCGCGAGGCCGTGGCCCGCGTCGAGCGTCGTGTCCGCGCCGGACTCCCCCCGACGTCGGTTGTCTCAGTGACCGGACTGGCACGCACCCCGGCGATCGCCGCCGCACAGCGCGACGGAATCCTGAAGTGGCGCCCCATGTTCACGCACATCACCGAGACCGGCGTCTGCTGGGACTGCGGTCCGCAGGGCGGCGAACACCTCGATCTCGACGTGATCTTCTGGAACACCGGGTTCCGCAGTTCGCTGGATCATCTCGCGCCGTTGAGGCTGCGCGCGCCGGGTGGCGGGATCACGATGACCGGCCGTCTCGCGACGGTCGTCGAGGCGGACCCGCGGATTCAGCTGATCGGTTACGGGCCGTCGGCGTCGACGATCGGCGCCAACCGGGCCGGCCGGGAAGCCGCGCGCGTGGCCGCTGACCTGCTCGGAGTCGTCTCCCGCTGACCTCACCACCATCCGGCGACAAACCCGTCGTCGTCCGAAGACGTTGACAAATTGTTGCGTTTTCCCAACACTTGGTGAGGTGAGCCCAATACGCCGTGGGGAAAAGCTCCCCATCTACAACCGCATCGGCGTCTTGCGTGCGGAACGACAGATGTCGCGAGCCGAGCTGGCGAACCTCGTCGGCATCAACGTGCAATCGGTCGGCGCGCTCGAGCGGGGCGACAACTACCCGAGCCTCGACCTCGCGTTCCGCATCTGCGATGTCTTCGACCTGCCCGTCGAAGCCGTGTTCAGCCGTACGCCGTTCGGCGCCATGTCAGCCGAGCTCTACCGGCGCGATACGCGACCGGCATCGAACGGCTCGCCCACCAACGACACCGGAGGTGAATGATGAACGACCCGAACTCGGCGTTCCCAGAGGAGGTCAAACCCGAGCTCTGGCGCCGTTATGAGGACTGGCGGGGACGCCGTCACGAGGAGTTCAATGCCAAGCACGCACATCGCCTGCCGTCGTGGCGCAATCAGCGCGCGTACCGACGACTGGTTGTCGCACTGATCGTCGCGCTCGTTGTCATCATCGGCAGTTCGTCTCTCGCGTTCCTGTCCTCGGGTTGGTTCCTACTCCCGTTCGGCATCGGACTCGTCTCGGTCATCTCGATCCTGACGGCACTGCGCATCGTGACCGGGTCCGTCGCCGACGCGCCCGTCTCCACGCTCGACGAAATACAGCTCGCACAACGCAACTCAGCACGTTCGTTCGGATTCTTCGTGCTCTATGCGGTGATGTTCATCCCCTACTTCGTCCTCATCGCGATCAGCATGCGCGACGAGGTCCCGGGCCAGTGGGTCTACGGCAGCGCCATCCTGCTCATCTCGCTCGTCCTCTCCTCGATCTGCGTGCCCACCATGCTCATCGCCTGGTGGATGGGCGACCCCGACCCGGAAGATCTCATCGACGGACCGCGGATACCCACAGACAAGACCACCACCGGCAGGAAGGAACGCGAAGCATGAACGCACCTCTCATCGTCGACGGTCTCCACAAGCGCTACGGGGACCTGGTCGCCCTGCGCGACATGACTTTCCACGTCGAACCCGGCGAGATCTTCGGTTTCGTCGGCAGCAACGGCGCGGGCAAGTCGACCACGATGCGCATCATTCTCGGGGTGTTGTCCGCCGACGCCGGCGAGGTCCGGCTCGGCGATCGCCCCATCGATCTCGATCTGCGCCGGCGGATCGGCTACATGCCCGAAGAACGCGGCCTGTACCCGAAGATGAAGGTCGGCGAACAACTCACCTTCCTCGCGAGGCTCCACGGCATGAACACCGCGGACGCCGAGGAATCGGTGCGGCGCTGGACCGATCGGCTCGGCGTCGGCGCCCGGTACGACGACAACGTCGCCGACCTCAGCCTCGGCAACCAGCAGCGCGTCCAACTCGCCGCCGCGTTGGTCCACGATCCCGAGGTGCTGGTGCTCGACGAGCCGTTCTCCGGGCTCGACCCGGTTGCCGTCGACGTCATGAGTGATGTGCTCAAAGAGAAGGCGGCCGAGGGCATCCCGGTGATTTTCTCCTCCCACCAGCTCGATCTCGTCCAGCGCCTCTGCGATCGCGTCGGCATCGTCGCGCGCGGCGAGATGCGGGCGCTGGGCACCGTCGACGCGCTGCGTTCCCGCGACGGCATCACCCTCGAGGTCACCGGCCCCCGATCCGATGTCGCGTGGGCCGACGCGCTCCCCGGCGTCCGCGGTGTCGACTACGGCGAGACGACCCGCCTCCTCGTCGACCCGGACGTCGCCGACGACCAGCAGATCCTGTCCGCCGCACTCGACCACGGCCCGGTTCACCGCTTCACGACGTCCACCCCCTCCCTCACCGACTTGTTCCGAGAGGTGGTTTCGACATGACCGCACTGCACCACGCCCCCGACACGACAACCCGCCCCTCCCCCAAGGCATCGGCCGCCCAGGCGATTCGACTCGTCGCCGAGCGTGAGATCACCACTCGCGCCAAGACCAGGTCCTTCGTCGTCAGCACGGTGCTGCTGATGGTCGTCATCATCGCCGGCGCCATCGTCATCAACCTGCTCGCCGGCGGGGAGGACGTCGAGAAGGTCGCCGTCGTCGGGCAACCGGCGGCGGTCACCGAATCGATTGTCGCGATCGGCGATTCGGCCGGTACGACCATCGCCACCGAGCCGGTGGACACCGTCGAACAGGCGCGGTCCCGGGTCGCCGACGGTGACGTGGCGGCGGCACTGGTACCGGGAGAAACCCCGGGCTCCTACGTGATCCTGAGCAAGGACGACGCCGACCCGGCGGTCGAAGGCCCCATCCGGACAGCGGTGTCGCAGGCAGGTCTCGCCGACGCACTGGCGGCCCGCGGCGTCGACGCGGCCTCGCTTCCCGCCGTAGACATCTCGGTGACACAACTCGAGCCGGCCAACCCGGACGAGGGCGAGCGCCTCGTCATCGCCCTCGTGGGTGTGGTGCTGCTGATCACCGCGATCATGATGGGCGGCACGATGGTCGCAGTCGGCGTCGTGGAGGAGAAGACGTCTCGTGTCGTCGAACTGCTCCTGGCGACGATCAAGCCACTGCATCTGTTGTGGGGCAAGATCATCGGCATCGGAACGGTCGCTCTGGCACAGGTCGTGCTGCTCGGTGCGACGGCGCTGATCGCCGGGACCGCCACCGGCATTCTGACGCTTCCCGGCGCGGCGGTCGGGATGTTCGCGGCCGTCATCGCCTGGTTCGTGCTCGGCTTCCTGTTCTTCGCGTCCCTCTACGCCGCGACCGGCGCCATCGTGTCACGCCAGGAAGAGCTCAGCTCGGCGTCTTTTCCCCTGACGGTTCTCGCCATGGCGGTGATGTACGCCGGGATCTTCGGTGTGCAGGCGCTGGATTCGACCCTGATCAAGGTGCTCAGCTGGATTCCGCCGTTCAGCGCGGCGCTCATGCCGATGCGGATCGCGAGCGGCGACACCGACACCCTGCAGATCGTGCTCACGTTACTGATCATGGCCGTCGTCTGCGCGCTCGCCACCTGGGTCGCGGCACGGATCTACCAGCGGTCGATCCTGCGCACGGGGTCGCGCCTCGGATGGGGCGAGGTGCTGAAGCTGGCGCGGTAGGGGTTTCGACACGCTCAACCGGCAGACCCCCCGCCGGTTGAGCCGGTCCCGAGCGAAGCGAGGCACCGCGTCGAAATCCCCGCCGGTTGAGCCGGCCCCGAGCGAAGCGAGGCACCGCGTCGAAACCACAGGCTCCGTTCAGATCTGGCCGAACCTGCGCAGGGCTTCTTCCCGCTCGGCCTTGTGGTCGACGATCGGGTCGGGATAGTCGTCGGCGTCGGTGTCCCCGACCCAGCGCCGGATGTACTCACCCTCAGGGTCGAACTTCTTGGCCTGCGCCTCGGGATTGAACACCCGAAAGTACGGGGCCGCATCGGTTCCTGTACCCGCAGCCCATTGCCAGCCGTGATTGTTCGACGCCATGTCGCCGTCGACGAGCTGCTCGAGGAACCACTTCGCACCCCACCACCACGGCAGGTGGAGATCCTTCACGAGGAACGACGCGGTGACCATCCGGACCCGGTTGTGCATCCAGCCGATCTCGGCCAACTGTCGCATCCCGGCGTCTACGAGCGGGAAACCGGTGCGTCCGGCCTTCCACGCCTCGAAGCGCTCGTAAGCCTTCTCGTCGGTGTCCAGAGCGATGCCGTCGAACTGGCGATTCCAGTTGTGCCACAAGCTGTGTGGCCAGTGATAGAGGACGTCGGCGTAGAAGTCGCGGAAGGCGAGCTCGCGGAGGTAGGCCTGCGCGCCCCTCGAGGCTCCGTCGCTACGCTCCTTCGCACCTCGGGGAGCAGAACCGGCGTCGTCGCTGCGCTCCTTCGCACCTCGGGGAGCAGGACGCGTCAGATCGGCAGCCAGAGTGCGCGGGTGGATGTTGCCGTACTTCAGGTACGCCGACATCCGGCTGGTCACGTCGGCGGCGGGGTCGTTGCGTCCGGTGTCGTAGTCGGCGAGATCGTCGTCGACGAACTCGGCCCACCGGGCGAGCGCGGCATCCTCTCCGGCCGGGAACGACAGCGTCGTCGGCGCCTTCGGGATTCTGATCCGGCCCGACTTCGTCACGTCCGACGGGTCGAGAACCGCTGAATCCGGGACCGACGAATCGGCCGGCTTTCGCCAGCCGTGATCGCGCCACCGGCGAAAGTACGGGGTGAAGACCTTGTACGGCTCGCCGTCGTCCTTGGTGACCCGGCCGGGCGAGACGAGGTACGGCGAACCCGTGGCCTCGAGCGGGGTGTCGCCCAGCGCCTCGTCGACCGCCTCGTCACGGCGTCGACCGAACGGCGAGAAGTCCCCGGAGATGTGTACGGACCCGGCGCCGACGGCCCGGGCCAGCCGCGGGATCTCCTCCTCCGGCCGACCGCGGACGACGAGGAGTCTGCCGTCGAGCTTGGCGTCGACCTCGCGGAGCGAATCGAAGAGGAACGCGAGGCGTCGCTCCCCCGACGACTTCTCCAGCCGGGGATCCACCACAAAGCACAGAAGGACCGACGAATCGGTCCCTCTGGCTGCAGCTAGCGCTGGTAGGTCACTCAGGCGCAGATCGCGCCTGAGCCACACCAGGTTGGTGGACGTCAGCCCACTCCGAGCAGGTCGATGACGAACACGAGGGTCCGTCCCGAGAGGCGGTGCCCCGCCCCGGCCGGTCCGTAGGCCAGCTCGGGCGGAACCGTCAGCTGACGGCGGCCGCCGACCTTCATGCCGGGGATGCCTTCCTGCCAGCCCGGGATCAGCCGGTCCAGCGGGAAGTTGGCCGACTGGCCGCGATCCCACGAGGAGTCGAACTCTTCGCCGGTCTCGTAGTCGACACCCACGTAGTGGACGTCGACGACACCCCCGCGGACGGCCTCGGCACCGTCACCGACGATGAGGTCGGCGATGGAGAGGTCGGCCGGCGGAGGACCCGCCTGGAACTCGACTTCGGGCTTCTCAGTGCTGGTCACAGGACTCTCCTTTGAGTCGGGCGGTCAGTCGTTGTTCCGGGTGGTCGGCGCCGAAGCGTCGCTCAGCGATCGCCCATCTGCACGTAGTCGCGCTCGGTGTAGCCGGTGTAGAGCTGACGCGGACGGCCGATCTTGGTGGTCGGGTCCTCGTGCATCTCACGCCAGTGCGCGATCCAGCCCGGCAGGCGGCCCAACGCGAACAGCACGGTGAACATCCGCGTCGGGAAGCCCATCGCACGGTAGATGACGCCGGTGTAGAAATCCACGTTCGGGTACAGCTTGCGCTCGATGAAGTAGTCGTCGGACAGAGCGACCTCTTCGAGACCCTTCGCGATGTCGAGCAGGTCGTCCTGCACGCCGAGGGTTTCCAGGATCGAGTCGGCGGTCTTCTTCACGATCGCGGCGCGCGGATCGTAGTTCTTGTAGACGCGGTGACCGAAGCCCATCAGCTTGACGCCGGCTTCCTTGTTCTTCACCCGCTTCATGAAGTCCTTGGTGTCGCCACCCTCGGCGCGGATGGCGTCGAGCATCTCGAGCACCGCCTGATTGGCGCCACCGTGCAGCGGACCCCAGAGGGCGTTGATGCCGCCGGAGATCGAGGTGAAGAGGTTGGCCTGAGACGAGCCGACGAGGCGCACCGTCGAGGTCGAGCAGTTCTGCTCGTGATCGGCATGCAGGATGAACAGCATGTCGAGTGCCTTGGCGACGTCCGGGTTGACCTCGTAGGGCTCGGCCGGGAAGCCGAAGGTCATGCGCAGGAAGTTCTCGACGAGGCTCAGCGAGTTGTCCGGGTACAGGAACGGCTGGCCGGCCGACTTCTTGTAGGCGTAGGCGGCGATGGTCGGCAGCTTCGCCAGGAGGCGGATCGTCGACAGCTCGACCTGCTCGTCGTCCTTGGGATCGAGAGAGTCCTGGTAGTACGCCGACAGCGCGTTGACCGCACTCGACAGCACCGGCATCGGATGCGCGTTGCGGGGGAAGCCGTCGAAGAAGCGCTTGAGATCCTCGTGCAGCAGGGTGTGCCGCTGGATCTTGGTGGTGAAGTCCTCGAGCTGCGACGGGGTCGGGAGCTCTCCGTAGATGAGGAGGTAGCTCACCTCGATGAAGGTCGACTTCTCCGCGAGCTGCTCGATCGGGATGCCGCGGTACCGCAGGATGCCGGCGTCGCCGTCGATGTAGGTGATCGCCGACTTGGTCGACGCCGTGTTCACGAAACCACCGTCGAAAGTGGTCAGGTTTGTCTCGGCAAGGAACTTGCCGAGCGCAACCGAGTCAGTGCCCTCGGTGGCCTTCAGGATCGGGAGCTCCAGCTGTCCACCGGGGTAGGTGAAGGTCGCTGAGGCCGTGTCGGACGCCTGGTCGGCTGGGACTGTTTCAGCAGACACACGAACCCCTTATTCAGATCAGAGTTTTGACAGTGTCCGGGTAGGACACACAGGTACAAACTAGTCGCTTCTCAGCTCGCCTGCCCACGGAGGGTCGGCGCCACGCCTCGAGACGGTGACGGCAGCCACGTGAGCTGCGAATTCGGCGACCTCACGCCACTGATTGGCGGTCAGTGAGCGAACCGAATCCGGCGACAGCGCACCCAGTCGGTCGAGCTGGTGGACGAGGCCTCCCAGGACGCTGTCGCCGGCGCCGATCGTGTCGACGACGTCGACGTTCCGGGCGGGCACGGTGACCTCGTCTTCGGTCGTGGTCACGGTGATTCCGGACGCGCCCGCGGTGGTGATCACCGCTGCGACACCGTCGGCGAGCCAGTCCTTCACAGCGCTCCCGGCCGCCCCTTCACCGAGCCATGCCGCATCCTCGTCGGACAGTTTCACCACGTCGACGGACGGCATCCAACTGCGGAAACGCCGCCGGTAGGCGTCTGCGTCGGGGATGAGGACCGAGCGAATGTTCGGGTCCAGCACGACGAGTCGGCGTTCGGCGTGGCAGCGCCGCATCAGGTTCTCGTAGACCGTGGCGCCGGGTTCGAGCACCAGCGAGAGCGTCCCGAAGGTCGCCGCGGCGACGGTCGGTGCGAGTGAACCCGGGTCGGCGACAGTGCGATCCGCGGTGCCTTCCACATAGAACGAGTACTGCGCGGAACCGTTGTCCGCGATGGTGGCCAGCGCGAGCGACGTCGGTTCCCGTCGGCGCTGCAGCATCGCGGTGCCGACCCCGGCGCCCTGCAGCGAGCCGACGATGGCCTCGCCGTAGTTGTCGGTGGACACCGCCGACAGCAATGAGACGGCACTCCCCAAGCGTCCCAATGTGATCGCGACATTGAACGGTCCCCCGCCGAGCGCCGGCTGCAGTGGCGCCAGCGTCGCGCCGGGTGCCTGTTCCTGCTGCACCACGTCGACGAGCGCTTCCCCGCAGACAACGATCTCTCTCATGGGTCCCTTTCGTCTGTGTGGCCCAGTCTGCCACCCTCTCGGCGGTAGATTCGGTGCATGCACGAGTTGCCGGCGGGTCCCGATGCGGTGGTGCTCGACTTCTCGGCCTACGAGTCCCCGTCGGCCGCAGTGCTCGACGCAACGATCGCCCTGCGTGATGCCGTGGACCGCGGAGAGCTGCCCGGGGTCATCGATCTGGTACCGAGCGCCCACACGCTGCTGGTGCAGGCCCGACCGGGCCGCGGCGTCGACGAACTGGGTGTGCGGCGCGCGTTGCGTCGTCGACGTGCCGGTGTCCACCAGGGCGTCGGACGGGCTGACGAGATCCTCGTCCCGGTGCACTACGACGGCGACGATCTCGCGGATGTTGCTGACGCCCTGGGCATCTCGGCCGACGAGGTGATCAGCCTGCACTGCAGTACCCGCTGGCGTGTGCAGTTCATGGGGTTCGCACCCGGGTTCGGCTACCTGGTCGCCGACGAGCCGACACCGCATCCGTTCGACGCCGTGGGCCGGCGCGCCGAGGCGCGCACCCGTGTCCCCGAAGGTGCCGTCGCGATCGCCGCCGGGTACAGCGCCGTCTACCCGAAGGAGAGTCCGGGCGGCTGGCAGCTGTTGGGCCGCACCGATGTTCGACTGTGGGACGAGAAGGCCGACCCGCCCGCACTGTTCGCGACCGGACACCTGGTGCGGTTCGTCGACGTCAGGACAAGCGGGGGGGAATGGGCAGGGACGACATGAGCACAACCGGATGACCGCCGTCACCGTGCTCGCGACCGGCCCGCTCGCGACCTTTCAGGACCTCGGCCGCCACGGATACGCGCATCTCGGCGTACCCGCTTCCGGTGGTGCGGATCGCGGCTCGCTGACCTTGGCCAATCGCCTTGTCGGCAACGACGAATCGGCCGCCACGATCGAGACGACCCTGGGCGGCTTGCGTATCCGTGTCGAAGGCGACGTACTGGCGGTGGTGACGGGTGCCGACACCTCGGTGCGCCACAACGGGGTTCCGGTCGGTCTCGCCGCGACCGTCGTCCTGCGCGAGGGTGACGAACTGGCCGTCGACCCACCGGTGTGGGGTCTGCGCAACTACCTGGCGGTGCGCGGTGGGTTCGACGTCGAGCCGGTCCTGGGGTCGCGGTCGACCGACACGTTGTCGGGGTTGGGGCCGCCGGTTCTCACCGCGAATGTGCGGGTGCGGGTGGGCCGGGCCGCCGGCGAGTGGCCGTCCGTCCAGTCGGCGCCGGCGAACACCGAGCATCCGCGCGTCGTGGTTCTCGAGGTGGACGAAGGTCCGCGTGCCGATCTGCTGCACGCGGCTGCCGACCTGAGATCGGGGACCTGGGTGGTCGGCGCCGACAGCAATCGCGTCGGTGTCCGCATCGACCGCGCCGCGGGTTCGTCGTATCCGCTGCTGACGCATCGGGAGAACGCGGGCGAGTTGCGTTCGGAGGGGGTCGCTCACGGATCGGTACAGGTGCCACCGAGCGGTCGCCCGGTGCTGTTCCTCCCCGACCATCCGGTCACCGGCGGTTATCCCGTGGTGGCCGTGCTGACCGACACGTCGGCCGATCTCGCCGCACAGCTCGTGCCCGGATCGGAGATCCGTTTCAGACGGCGCTGATCGGAGATCCGATTCAGACGGCGCCGACGTTTGGGACCGGTGCCGGTCGGGAACGCGTAGGACGTCCCCGATGTGGAGGTACCACCGTGAGCGATCCGTCTGTGAACGATCTGTCGACCGTGCAGCTTGTCGAACGGCTCCAGAGTCAGGCGACGACCCTGGTCAAGACCGAGCTGCAGAATGCAGTGGCCGAGATGAAGGGGAAGGGGACCCGGATCGGTGTCGGCGCGGGGATTTCCGGCGCGGGCACCCTGCTGGTGCTGTTCGGCCTCGGAACGCTGGTCGCCGCTGCGGTCCTGGGACTGGCGAATGTCGTGCCGGCGTGGCTGGCCGCGGTGATCGTCGGAGTCGTGCTCCTGGCGATCGGCGGCGCAGCGGCGGCGTTCGGTGCGCAGCGTGCGAAGTCGGCCGTCCCGCCCGCCCCCGAGCACACCGTCGAGAGCGTCCAGCGCGACGTCGCAACCGTGAAGGAGCACCTGTAGATGAGTGACACGCAGCCCGATCGGAACCCGACCGACCCGCCGCCGGTGGAGCAGCAGCGCGAGGAACTCGCCGAGACCGTCGATGCGCTGGCGGCGAAGCTCGATGTCCCGGCACGAATGAACGCCGCCGCGGCGGAAACGGCGTACACCGCGAAGGTGAAGGCCGAGGAGAACCGCACCGCATTGATCGGTGTCGCGGTGGCCGTGCTGGTCGCCATCGGGACCGTCGTCGTCATCAAGCGTCGCCGCTGAACACCCGACCCAGGAGGAATTCGACATGACTGCCGTGTCCAAGGCGTTCTACAAACCACTGTCACTGGCGACGAGCGTGCTCGGCGGCATCGCCGCGGGAGCCGTGTTCGGCCAGATCTGGAAACGGATCTCCGACGACGCCGAAGCGCCCGATCCGAAGGATCTGGAGCGCAGCAATGTCGAGGTGCTCACTGCCGCGGCGCTTCAGGGACTGGTCTTCGGACTGGTCCGTGCGGCCGTCGACCGTGCCGGTGCACGCGGCTACCAGGCGGTGACTCACGAGAACCCCGACTAAGACGTGACGGTTGACACACCACTGAGACGAACCTAGGGTTCTGTCTCATGACTGAGGTACTGAACGACGAACAGACCACCTGTCCCGTTCACGCCACCGACGACGCGTCGGCCGAGCAGAGCTGCCCGGCCGACGCCGGGCGTTCTCCCGGCAGCCAGTTCTCCGAGGACGGCTACGAGACCGATGCCGAGGGAGTCAAACCCGCCCACGAGTACGAGCCCCTCGGTCCGGACTCGCTGACCTGGCAGATCTGGGGTACCTGGACCGGCATGTTCCAGGGCCTGTGGGCCGGTTCGATCCAGAACATGCACCCCAAGCTCGGCGCCGCCGTCTGGGACCACTCCGACTCTTCGGAGAACGCTGGCAGCGCCTGATGCGGTCGCTCTACCCGATCAGTGGCGTCGTCTTCGACTCCGTGATCCCCGGCACGAAGACCGGCCTCGAGGTCCGGGACTATCACCGCACCGTCAAGGGGACGATGGAGGACGGGTCGCGCTATCACGCGCTCGACCCCGACGTCTTCTACTGGGCGCACGCGACGTTCTGGTACGGCAACGTCCGCCTGTGCGAGCGGTTCGGCCCGTTCCTCACCGAGGACCAGAAGCGCCAGCTGTTCGAGGAGTCCAAGGCCTGGTACGCCCAGTACGGCGTCTCGATGCGCCCCGTCCCGGAGACCTACGAGGACTTTCTCGAGTACTGGGACTACATGTGCCGCAATGTCCTACGCGACCACGTGTCGGTACGCACGGTCCTCGACATCACCCAGCTGCCGCCGCCCCCGTTCCTGAGCTTCATCCCCAAGTCGGTCTGGGACCGCTACCTCGTCCCGCAGAACCAGAAGATGTTCATGTGGCTGACGACCGGCTTCTACGACGAGCCGATCCGCGAGATCCTCGGCCTCGAGTGGACCGACGCCGACGAGCGCCGCTTCCGTCTGTTGGGCAAGGGGATCAACCTCGTCATGCACAGGCTGCTGCCGAAACGCTTTCTGCGCCACCCGCGTCCGCGCGACGCGTGGGACCGCGTGAACGGCAGGGTCGCGAAGGACGCGCCGATCGTGCACACACCCAGGCGCAACCTGCCGCCGCTGGACCAGCGCGACAACCCGATGCACTACTGCCCCGTCACCGCCGCTCGGCGCGCGACGTATCCGACAGTGCTGACCTCGGACTGAGACTTCACGACGACGTCGGGGGCGGTTCCCGCTCACCTGTCCGGGTGAGCGGGAACCGTCGTCTGGTCTCTGCCCGGCCCGACTACTGCCGTCCCTGTCCCCGTCGCATCGCATGACGCACCCGCTCCGCCTCCCGCTGGGCATACGGGTTCGGCCGGCCGGCGCGTGATCCGGCGAGTTTGGCGCCGATGTGCTCCCCGACGGTGATCGGCGAGTATCGGCTTCCCGCACCGACGCACGACGGCAGGGTCGCGATCATCGCGTCGATGTTGCCGTCGTGGAAGTACGCGGCGGAGCGTCGACGCTCGATCGCGCCGTCCACGATCGGCGCCTTGACCCGGTGCAGCGTCGACATCCAGCGTTCGTTGGTCCAGCGGGCCATGAGGTCGCCGATGTTGACCAGCAGTGCACCGTCGACGGGACTCACGTCGTGCCATCGGCCGTGGTGGTCGAGGACCTGCAGGCCCTTCACCTGGTCCGCCCACAGGACGGTGACGATGCCGTAGTCGGTGTGCTCCCCCATCCCGGTCAGTTCTCCCTCGAGTTCGATCTCTCCGGGCGGGAGCGCGTAGTTGTTCATCCGCAGGACGTCGAGCGAGTGATCGGTGAATCCTTCGAAGAAGTCGGCGGGAAGGTCGAGGGCATCGGCGAAGATGCGGGTCAGGGTGTGTGCGACCCGTCGTGCCTCGACGAAATAGGTCGAGACGGCCGCCTCGAAGTGGTCGACGGCCGGCCACGTGTTGTCGGCGTAGTGGTTGTCGGGAAGAGCGAGTTCGGGGTACTCGCGTGCTTCGACCCCGACGTTGAACGCCTCGAAGAAGTCGTTCATGCGGTCCGCGGACTCGACGCCCAGCGACAGGGACAACGACTCCGACTTCGGTGGCGCGTATCCGCGATTGATCTCCGGCGGCGTTCGGTACGCCTTCTTCTCCTCGAGCGGGAGGGCGAAGAAATCGTCCATGACCGCGGTGAATTCCTCGATGACCGCCGGCGGGATCCCATGCCCGACGATCTGCATGAACCCGACCGAACCGGCGGCGTCGTCGACCTTCGCCGCGACCACGGCCCGATCGGCGGCATCACCGTTGCGGATGTAGGGCGAGATGTCGATGATCGGCACCTGGAAGCCGGTGGAGGCGGCGGTCATGGCGTCCATGGTGACACCGAATCACCGTAACCGCTGGCCAGGCGTCGAACGGCTCAGGTCCGCTGACCGGCGCGGTACTGGACAAAAGCCGGGATCAACAGGGCCGCAATGATTGTCGCGATCACCACGGCGACACCGCCGAAGGCCGTGGCGGCCGCGACCCCGATCGATGCGGCCGCGGTGCCGTGCGCCACGTCGCCGATCCGGGGGCCACCCGCGACCACCACGATGAACACGCCCTGCAGGCGCCCGCGGACCTCGTCGTTGGCCGCCGCCAGCAGGATCGTCTGACGGAAGGCGGCCGACGCCATGTCGGCGGCACCGCCGATCATCAGCAGCACCACCGCGACGACGAGCATCGGCATCGCCGTGCCGTCGGCGAAGGACACCGCGATGCCGGTTCCGGTGATCGCCAGACCCCAGATGATGATGCAGACGATCACGGCCAGGCCCTGCCGTTCGACGCGCGCGACCCAGCCCGAGAAGATGCCGCCGACCACTGCCCCCGCGGAGATCGCCGTGAACAACAGGGCGAACGCCATGCCGCCGCCCTCCGGTCCGCCGAAGTTCTCGTGTGCCATCTGCGGGAACAGCGCCCTGGGCATGCCGAAGATCATGGCGATGAGGTCGACGAGGAACGACGCCATCAGGATCTTGTGGCCGGTCAGGTACCGGAGCCCTTCGATCACCGAGCGCAGCCCGGCGACCTTGGGCGCCGCGTCGCTCTCCGGACGCAGCGACGGCAACATGACGACCGCGATCAGCGTCGGCAACAGGAACAGGGTGTCGGCGAAGTAGAGCCACGAGTAGCCCAGGATCGGGATCAGCGCTCCGCCGACGAGCGGGCCGGCGATGGCACCCGCCTGCATGACCGTCATGTTCAGCGACAACGCCGCCGGGAGATCCTTGGCGTCGAGCAGTCGTGGCAGCACCGCCGTCCGCGTCGGCTGGTTGACCGCGAAGAACGCCTGTTGAACGGCGAACAGCACCAACAGGATCCACACGTTGCCGCCGCCGGCTGCAGCCTGCACCCAGAACAGCGCACTGCACACGATGAGACCGACGGTGGTGGTGATCAGCAGTGTTCGACGGTCGACGACGTCGGCGAGTGCACCGCCCCACAGCCCGAACACCACCAGCGGGACCAATCCGAACACGCCGGTCAGGCCGACGTAGGCGGAGCTGCCGGTGACCTCGTAGATCTGTGCGGGCACCGCGACGATCGTGAGCTGGGCTCCGACGACGGTGACGATGTTCGCGAGCCACAGGCGCCGGAAAGCGAGAGTGCGCAGCGGCGTCGTATCGGCGAGGTGGCGGCGCATTCTCGCCATCCTAGGACCGCCCGCACACGAGTAGACCGACGCCGGCCCGGACGCCCATTACTGTCGAGGTGTCAGCACCTGTCCATGACCGCGCCCCCGCTCACGGGGCCGAGTGACCCGGGAAAGTCCGCATGACGACGACCACCGAACACCCCCACACGTGGACGGCGGAGGCTCTCGCCGACGGATTGGCAACCGACATCACGGTCGGGCTCACCGACGCCGAGGTCGCCGAACGTCGCTCCGAATACGGCGAGAACCGCTTGCGCAAGGAAGCCCGCGAACCGGCCTGGCGCAAGGTGCTGCGTCTGCTCGCGGACAAGATGACGTTGGTGCTCGTGGCGGCGGCAGCCGTCAGCGCCGGGGTGTCGCGCGAGTGGGAGACGCCGGTGGTGATCCTCGCGGTGATCACGTTCAACACCGTGATCAATTACGTTCAGGAGTCGCGAGCCGAAGAGAGTCTGCGCGCGCTGCGGAGCATGTCGGTGGACTCGTCACGGGTTCGACGAGACGGTCAGGAGCGGTACGTCGAACGCACCGAGCTCGTGCCCGGCGACATCGTCCTGCTCGAGGCCGGCGACGCCGTCCCGGCCGATGGCCGGATCGTGCAGGCGGCCCGGCTGCAGATCGCGGAGTCGGCTCTGACCGGGGAATCGCAGCCGGTCACCAAGACCGCCGATCCCCTCGCCGATCCGAACCTTCCGATCGGCGACCGAACCAACATGGCATTCATGAACACCGAGGTCACCCGCGGCCGGGCGACGATGGTGGTGACCGGAACCGGCATGTCGACCGAGATCGGCACCATTGCTTCGCTTCTGGGCACGGCCGGCGTCGACAAGACTCCCTTGCAGCGACGAATCGACCAGCTTGCGACGCTGCTGACCGTCATCGCGATCGTCGTGGTGAGCATTGTCTTCCTCCTCGGTCTGCTTCGCGGGGAGTCGTGGTCGGACCTGCTGTTGACCGCCGTATCGCTGGCGGTGGCGACCATCCCGGAGGGATTGACCGCAGTCGTCGCATTCACGCTCGCCCTCGGCGCGTCGCGGCTGGCCAAGCGCGGAGCGATCATCAAACAACTGGCGGCCGTCGAGACCCTGGGCAGTACAACCCATATCGCAACCGACAAGACAGGAACGCTGACCCTCAACGAGATGACCGTCCGAAAGCTGGTCGTGGCCGGTCACATCTGCCGGGTGACCGGCGGCGGCTACTCGCCCGACGGCAAGATCCTCTCCGACAGCGAGGATGCACTTCCCGATTTCCGCCGGGCCCTCCTGGCGATGTCGCTGTGCAACGATGCGTCGGTCGACGACGGTGTGCTGGTGGGTGACCCGACCGAGGGTGCGCTGGTCGTGCTCGCCGAGAAGGGCGGCATAGATGTGGTCGGCGCCCGGGCGAATCATCCGCGTCTCGCCGAGGTGCCTTTCGACTCCGACTACAAGTTCATGGCGACCTACCACGAGAGCAGCCTGCCGGGCACCGGCCCGTACCGGTGCTATGCCAAGGGCGCCCCGGGTGTGTTGATGAGTCGGGCGACGATGGTGCGTACCTCCGAGGGCGACCGCGCGATCACCGACGAAGATCGCGACCTGATCGCGGCGGCTGTCGACGAGCTCGGCCACGAAGGGCTGCGCACCCTCATGATCGCCGGGACGACGTTGGCCGAACTACCCGACGAGTCCTCGCTTTTCGACGCCGTCGACAACCTCGCGATATACGCGGTGGTCGGCATCCTCGACCCTCCTCGACCGGAAGCACGCGAAGCCATCGCGACCGCCCACGAGGCCGGGATCGGCGTCCACATGATCACCGGTGATCACCTCACCACCGCGTCGGCGATCGCCACCGACCTCGGCATCGAGGGCGAACCGCTCTCCGGCGGCGCCCTCGACGAGATCAGCGACGACGAGTTGCGAGCACGCGCAGCCCATTTCGGGGTTCTCGCCCGGGTGGCACCGGAACACAAGATCCGTTATGTCGAGGCGCTGCAGGCCAATGGCGAGGTGGTCGCGATGACCGGCGACGGCGTCAACGACGCACCTGCCCTCAAGCAGGCCGACATCGGCATCGCCATGGGTATCACCGGCACCGACGTCTCCAAGGGTGCAGCGAAGATGATCCTCACCGACGACAACTTCGCGACCATCGTCTCCGCGGTGCGCGACGGTCGCGGAATCTACGCCAACATCGTCAAGTTCGTGAAGTTCCAGCTCACCACGGCGTGGGGCTTCGTCCTCATCTTCCTCACCGCGGGTATCACGGGAATCGCCGGGGGCGCACCGTTCACCGCGCTGCAGATCCTGTGGGTCAACATCATCATGGACGGCCCTCCGGCGCTCGCACTCGGTGTCGACGCCACCGAGCCCGGCACGATGAAGCAGAAGCCGAGATCGCCCGGCGAACGACTGCTCAGCCGTAATCGCGTGCTCCGCATCCTCACACTCGCCATCGTGATGACCGTCGGCACCATCCTGACCCTGGTGTTCGCCGACGACATCTTCCCCGACAGCGCCCGCGACCCGCTCTTCGCGGGCACGCTGGGTTTCACGACCTTCGTCTTCTACCAGGTGTTCAACCTGCTCAACGTGCGTTCGGATCGTGGGTCGGTGTTCTCCTTGCAGACCCTGACCAATCAAGCGATCTGGATCTCCCTGGTGGCGGTGATCGTGCTGCACGTGGCGGTCGTCAACGTGGGCTTCCTTCAGGACCTGTTCGACACCACTTCCCTCACCGCCACCGAGTGGCTCTACGCCGTTGTCGTCGCGTCGTCGGTTCTGGTGGTCGAGGAGATCCGCAAGGCAGTGGTCCGCGCAGTATGGCGCTTCTGATACGGACCGCCGAGACACCGGACGCCCTGCGGTGGACGCACGATCGGCAGGTCGCGCCGGTGTCGGACCCGGCGGATCCGCCGGGTCGCAGGTTCAGGGCTGCAGCCGCTCGATGCGCCATTCGTGGTCGACGTGGGTGAGGCGCACCCGGTTGTGCAGGCGGTTCGCCCGCCCCTGCCAGAACTCGACCTCCACCGGAACGATGCGGTAGCCGCCCCAGTTCGACGGGACGGGGATCTCGTCGCCGGCGTCGAACCCGCCGTACTGCTCGGCCAGCTCGGCGGCCTTCTGCTCGAGTTCGAGTCGGCTGCCGATCGGCCGGGACTGTTCCGACGCGGCGGCCGACAACTGTGATCCCCGCGGTCGGATCTCCCAATAGGCCTGCGTCTCTTCGGCACTGAGGTGTTCGACCGGCCCGCGGAAATGGACCTGGCGCTCCAGGGCGATCCACGGGAAGGTCACCGATGCATGGGGATTCGCGGCCATGTGCTGGCCCTTGTCCGACTCGTAGCCGGAGAAGAACACCACGCCGTTGGCGTCGACGCCCTTGCACAGCACGGTCCGGGTCGACGGCCGGCCGTCGGCGTCGACGGTGCCGAGGACCATCGCATTCGGTTCCGCGATCCGGGCGTCGAGCGCTTCTTTCAGCCAGACACTGAACAGGTCGAGCCACGGCGGGTCGCCGCGGAGCCAGCTCGGGTCGAGGTTCTCACGGATGCCGTCGGCGCCGGCCGCACGATCGCCCTCGCCGATGTTGGGCGGAATACCCCCGCCGTAGCCGACGCGCATGTTCGGCAGATCGATCGATTCGAGCGGTTTCTCCAACACTCGGCTGAATTTACTCCGACAACTCAGTTACTCCCTGGTACACGCGGAGGGTGGTGCTGATCTACAGTTCGATCTGATCGACGCATGCGATTTCAGGACACAGTTGTCTCAGTGAGGTGGTTGTCATGGCCAACGCGGTTCCCGACGATTTCGTTCCAGGTCTCGAAGGCGTGGTGGCGTTCACCACCGATATCGCGGAGCCCGACAAGAACGGCGGCAACCTGCGCTATCGCGGCGTCGACATCGAGGATCTCGTCGAGAACAAGGTGACCTTCGCCGACGTCTGGGCCCTTCTCGTCGACGGAAAGTTCGGCGACGGACTGCCGCCGGCCGAGCCGTTTCCGCTACCCATCCACACCGGCGACGTGCGCGTCGACGTCCAGGCGGCGCTCGCCATGCTGGCCCCGATCTGGGGTTACGAACCGCTCCTCGACATCGACGACGCCACCGCGCGGGAAAATCTCGCACGCGCCTCGGTGATGGCGTTGTCGTATGTCGCGCAGTCGGCCCGCGGCATCCATCAGCCCGCCGTCCCGCAGCACGTCATCGACGAATGCTCGACCGTGACCGAACGGTTCATGACCCGTTGGAAGGGCGATCCCGACCCCAAGCACGTGGCCGCCATCGACGCCTACTGGGTGAGCGCGGCCGAGCACGGCATGAATGCGTCGACGTTCACCGCACGCGTGATCGCCTCCACCGGCGCCGACGTCGCGGCGTCGCTGTCGGGTGCCATCGGTGCCATGTCCGGACCCCTGCACGGCGGCGCGCCGGCCCGCGTGCTGCCGATGATCGAAGAGGTCGAGAAGACCGGTGACGCACGAGGATTGGTGAAGGGCATCCTCGACCGCAAGGAGAAGCTGATGGGCTTCGGGCACCGCGTGTACCGCGCCGAGGATCCGCGCGCCCGCGTGCTCCGACGCACCGCCCAAGAACTCGGGGTCCCGCGTTTCGAGGTCGCCGCCGCGCTCGAGCAGGCTGCTCTCACCGAGCTTCGCGAACGACGCCCCGACCGGGCGATCGAGACGAATGTCGAGTTCTGGGCCGCGGTCATCCTCGACTTCGCCGAGGTTCCGACGCACATGATGCCCGCGATGTTCACCTGCGGCCGCACCGCCGGCTGGTGCGCCCACATCCTGGAGCAGAAGCGTCTGGGCAAGCTGGTCCGTCCCGCCGCCATCTACACCGGTCCCGCCCCGCGACGCCCCGAAGACGTCGAGGGCTGGGGCGACGTGGTCAAGCCCGGGCTGTAGACCACACCACCGCGAGATCTTCACCTGGCCGCAGAATCGCCGGCCACAGAGAGTTCAGTTTCACTGCAACGCTGCCCGACGGGTCAATCGGATCGCAACCCTGACACCGAAGCTGTTCGGCGAGCAGGGATTTCCAAGCCTTCCTCAGACCCCGGCATGGCCGGTGCCTTAGTCTCCGCACAATCGAGAGGTCAACCCAGATCGCGCGCTGCGCCGATCACTTGAACGTGACCGGCAGCCCGAGCTGGTCGACGGTCGACCCGAGCGTATGCATAGCGCTTCTGCCCGAAAATGGCGATTCTGCGCGCGGTCGGAACGGAAAAAGCCGAGGCGCCAAGAAGGTGGTGTCCGCCACAACCCTAGAATCGAGCCCATGAGCGATACCGCAACCGCACCCATCACCCTGCCCGCCGACCTGCTGCCGTCGGACGGCCGCTTCGGTTGCGGACCGTCGAAGGTACGCCCCGAGCAGTTGCAGTCCCTCGTCGACACCGGCGCTTCGGTGTTCGGCACCAGTCACCGCCAGGCACCGGTCAAGAACGTGGTCGGCTCGATCCGTGAGGGTCTGGCCGATCTGTTCTCGCTGCCGGAGGGCTACGAGGTCGTCATCTCCAACGGTGGCACCACCGCCTTCTGGGACGCCGCCGCCTTCGGTCTGATCAAGCAGCGCTCGCTGCATCTCACCTACGGCGAATTCTCGTCGAAGTTCGCGACCGTCGCCAAGAAGGCGCCGTTCCTGGACTCGCCCGCGGTCATCTCCACCGACCCCGGCACCGCCCCCGACCCGGCCGCACTGACCGCCGACGACTTCGGCGGCGTCGACCTCATCGGCTGGGCCCACAACGAGACCTCGACCGGTGTCGCCGTGCCGGTCCTGCGACCTGCAGAGTCCGACGACGCGCTCATCGCCATCGACGCCACCTCCGGCGCCGGCGGTCTCCCCGTGAACATCGCCGACGCGGACGTCTACTACTTCGCACCGCAGAAGTGCTTCGCCTCCGACGGCGGCCTGTGGGTGGCACTGATGAGCCCGCGTGCACTCGCCCGCATCGCGAAGATCGCCGAGACCGATCGCTGGTGCCCGGAGTTCCTGTCGCTGCCGACCGCCGTCGACAACAGCAGCAAGAATCAGACCTACAACACCCCGGCCGTCGGCTCGCTGCTCCTGTTCGCCAACCAGATCGAGTGGATGAACAACAACGGCGGCCTCGACTGGTGTGTCTCGCGCACCGCCGACTCCAGCTCGCGTCTCTACCAGTGGGCCGAGGCCAGTGAGTTCGCGACGCCGTTCGTCGCCGAGCCCGCCAACCGCAGCCAGGTCGTCGGCACCATCGACTTCAACGATGACGTCGACGCCGCCGCGATCGCCAAGACCCTGCGCGCCAACGGTGTCGTCGACACCGAGCCCTACCGCAAGCTGGGACGCAACCAGCTGCGTATCGGTATGTTCCCGGCCATCGAGCCCGAGGACGTCACCAAGCTCACCAAGTGCATCGATTACATCGTCGAGCGTCTCTGAGCACGGCGAAGACCTACACCGTCACCGGCGCGTCCGTACCTTCGGGTCGACGCGCCGGTGGCGTTCAGGCCAGCGGGTAGCCTGGACAACACAGACCACATACGACGCACCCATCGCTGGTGTCGCACGGACCCCACGCGTTCTGAACTGCGGTTTTACCGCGTGTCCCACAGTGAATCGGCAGATCGGTGAGTTAATGTGGCCCCAATGCGTGCACCCACCGGAGGAGGAGCAGATGCGTGAGCTCCGCGTCGTCGGAGTGGAAACCGACGGTTCCCACGTCATCTGCCAAGACCCTCAATCGGGTGAGAAATTCCGGATCGCCTCCGATGAACGCCTTCGCGCCGCGGCCCGCGGCGACATCACCAGGCTGGGACAGATCGAGATCGAGATGGAAAGTGCATTGAGGCCACGAGAGATCCAGGCACGAATCCGCGCGGGTGCGTCCGTCGCCGAGGTCGCCGCCGCGGCGGGGGTGGGTGTCGACAAGATCGAACGTTTCGCCCACCCGGTATTGCTCGAACGCTCCCGCGCCACCGAGCTGGCCGGAGCAGCTCACCCGATCCGGCACGACGGGCCGGCGGTTGCGACCCTTGCCGAATCCGTGGCGGAGGGGCTCGTCGCATACGGCCACAACCCGGCCGACGCCGACTGGGACGCCTGGAAGGACGACAGCGGCTACTGGGTCGTGCAGGTCGCGTGGAGCGTCGGACGCACCGACAACCTCGCGCACTGGCGTTATCAGCCCGGCACGCACGGCGGCACCGTCGATCCGCTCGACGATCTCGCCGACGAGCTGACACACCCCGAGACCATCGCACCGCGGCGTCGACTCATGCCGGTCGCCACTCCGGAGATCGCCGTCGAGACCACATCGGACGGGCGTGAAGAAGTCACGCTCGACGCCAACTCGCTGATCGGTGCCCAGCGCGCGCGCCAGGAACGTCGTGCGGTGCGGGAGGACAACGGCACCGTTCCTCTCGATTTCGGGTTCGACGAGGAGACCACCGCCCACGCGCCCCCGGCACCGGTCACCCCGATCGCCGCCCCCGTTGCGCAGGCGCCTGTCCAGACCACAACCATGGAACCGGACGCCGCTTCGGCGTCATCCCCGGCGGACACACCCGGGCGCGACAGCACCGATGCCGAAGCGGACACCGCGTCGGCGACCGACCACGACACCGACTCGCCGGAGGGCCCTGCGACACGCGAGCCCGGACCCGCTCACGCCGAACGTCCGCGCAAGAAGAAGCCACGCAAGCCCGCCGTGCCCGCGTGGGAGGACGTCCTGCTCGGCGTACGCAGCAACGGGAACAGCTGACATATGTCGGCACGCGCGGCCACCGTCTGGTTCATCGACTCTTCCGACCCGGCCGACGACCTACGCAGCGTCGTGCGCGCACCGCGGCACGATCATCAGCACGCCCAGCAACTCGCGTCGAAGATCTACGGCGACAGCGTTCTCGTCCCGCTCGTCGACACCGACCTGGCGACCGCAGCCGCCGCGAAGGATCACCACGTCTACGCGGGGTTCTACGGTTCGCTCGCGGTCATCTCATGCTCGCTGTTCGAGACGGCCGTCCCCTCGACGCTGACCCGGACGCTGGCCGCGATCCGCCCGAGCGCGGTGACGACGCTGCTCTACACCGAACCCGACACGTCGTTCGGGGCGTTCGCGCGCTGGGAATCGGGGTCACTCCGACGCTCGTTCTCCGCCGACCCGGTGACCATCCATGAGGACCACGGGCTCCCGTTCACCTTCGAGAAACCGTTCTGGGGTGGCGAGTACCCGCTCACCTACGCCGAAGGTGTCCCCAACCAGGGGATGGCGCTGCCTTTCCATCCGGCCCAGCTTGCCGAGGAGGCCAACCGGTCCTGGCTCGGGTTCCGCTACACCCATCCGCTCGCCCCGACCGACCTCGACCCGGCCGACATCACCGTCACCGGCTTCGCGCTCCACCCGGCGGAGTACGAGCCGACCGCCGCCGATTTCGAGAACTATCGCCGAGCCACCGCCGCCCACGCCGGGGAACGCGCCGCACCGCCAGAGGGCCGTCCGCGCAAGCGCGGACGCATCCGGGAGTATTTCGGCTTCTGACCGCTCCTCGTGCCCGAGCCCGTGGATGACTTCGAGTGTCTCGACTTCGGGGATCTGGGCTCAGGTCAGAGGCGGCTGAGTAGTTCGGCGAGGTGTGTTTCGATGAGCGACCGGGGATCCGCGCGCAGTTCGCGGCTCGGCGGGACGACCCGTGGCCGGTGGTCGATGACTCTGCGCACCACAAGGCGTGCTTCATCGCCGGACGCCGTTGCGGGTCCGTGGATCTCGTTACGTACCTGTTGGAGGTGTTCGATGAACCGGCGGGGTATGTCGGGTCGCCGGTTGATGCGTTCGGGGTTGGGTGGTGCCCCGGGCTCGGCGTTGAGCCGCCAGACGCAGCGGCCTTCATCGGATCCTTCACGGACCATCCGGGTGGTGTACTGGCCGGGTTGCTCTCCGACCATGCGGTTGTGTTTCGGACATGCGGGTGCGAGGTCGGTGATGTCGGTGAGTCCGCCGAGGCCCCAATCGAGTTGGGCGTGATGCATTTCCACGTGTGCGGCGGAGAGGTCGCAGTCGGGTGTGGAGCAGTTTTCGCCGTCGGGGCGGGCGAAGGACACCAGGCGCTGTTCGCGGGTGGCCAGGCGCTTGCCGCGTCCGAAGTAGAGCGGGACGGCGGTGGCGTCCTTGAACACCGCCAGCCATGGTTGGGCGTCGGCGGCCAGGTTGACGAGATCTTTGATCGGGATCAGGGTGCCGGTCGCGGTGGTGGCGAAGCCGGCTTCACGGATCAGATCGTTCAGATCGGCCTTGAAGATCATCTGCACGGGTAGTCCGCGGTGGCTCTTACCCAGTAGACCGTCCTCGAACACAGCTTTCAGCAGTGCGTTGAAGGCGTCGTGGTTGAGCTGGGCCGGGGTGCGGTCATCCCGCTCGGCGGCTGCGGCGACCACGTCGGGGTCGGCGTCGTCGATCGAGCCATGGGGTGATTCAGGGTCGTCGGGGTTGTTCATGCCGGGTTTGGCCCAGACGGCGAGCAGCATGGTGACCCGGGCAAGCAGTTCGGGTGTCAGGGTGCCGGTGAGTTTGGCCGTGCCGTCGGCACGCTGCCGGTCGACCCACAGATTCCGGCGGCGCTGGCGATCCGAATCGTCGGTGAGGGTGCCGTCGGGGTCGAGGTGGGCCAGCAGTCGGGATCCCAGGGCGGTGATGTCGGCCGGCGTGTGGTCGACGGCGATCTCGGTCATCTGAACTTCGGCGGCGATCTTCACGTCGTGGTCGACGGCGTGCGGAATCTGGTCGAGGACATCGATGACCGCACGAACATGGGCGGGGCCGACATGCCCGTCGGCAAAGGCCTCGGCCAGGGTGGGGTGCTGGGGTGGGAGCGGTTCACCGGTCGGGCTGGAAAAGGTTGCGGTGGCCGACATCTGGTCGCGGCGACGCATGGGTTCGGCGATCCGGAGGCGATGGGTCATGAACTGGATGACACTGCGATGACCGGTCTTACGCGGTAGGTCACGTTCGGTGGCTTCGACGACCTGACGGTCCCCGGCAAAACTCAGTCGCGCCATGGCCCTTTCGGTCTCGGCGGCGAGATCGACGAGTTCGGCATCCGAACACTGCGTCAGGTTCACCGTCTGCAACTGGTCGATGAGCGAATGGATTTGATCGACGAGCGCGGCAGCTCCGGAAGGCGGGACCGCGGCGGCGGGCCGTGCGCTGTCTGCCAAGACGGTCACCCCCGGAGAACACTGATCGAATACATGTTCGACTGTACACGGGAATGCGCTGGTCCGCACCGAATCTTGACGTCCACTCATCGGCTCGGCCCTGTCGGTGGTGTCTGGTAGGTGAGGCTTGGGCCAGGTGTTGTCCGCGCGGTGGCAGAGCTAACGACCCATGATCAGCAACGCGATCGACGACGTCACCCCGGCCAGGAAGCCGATGAGCAGGCCCCAGACGATCCAGCGCCATACGAGGCGGTAGCGGAACTCCCAGAGGGTCCAGCCGAGGCCACCGGCGACGACGAGCACCGCGGCGATGCCGAGGAACTTCAGGATGCCGCCGATCAGTTCGTAGATCCCGACGAGCACGAACGCCCCGAAGAGTGCGCAGACGGCGGATACGCCGATGCCGAGCGCCCAGGGCGTGGGCTCGGTGTGCCCCACCCACGGAGTGGGCTCGCCATTCCGATCGAACGGTTCGGGAGTGTTCACTCCCCCATCGTGCCCGACCGGACACGCTCGTAGAACGCGACGGCCGCGGCTGTCGCAACGTTGAGCGAGTCGGTTCCGCGACTCATCGGGATGCGGGCCTTCACATCCGTCGACGCCATCGCCGACGCGGTGAGGCCGGGCCCTTCGGCGCCCACCAGGAATCCGATCTTCTCGGCGTCGACCGCCTCGGCGAGCGTCACCGCGTCGGGGTCCGGGGTCATCGAGACGAGACGGAAGTCGCGGGAACGCAGTTCGTCGAGACCACGGGGCCACTCGTCGAACTTGGCGAACGGCACCAGCAGGGCATGACCCATCGAGACGCGAACGCAACGCCGGTACAACGGGTCGGCGCAGCCCTGACCGAACAGGACGGCGTCGACGCCGAGGCCGGCGGCGTTGCGGAAGATCGAGCCGATGTTCTCGTGATCGTTGACGCCTTCGAGGATCGCCACGGTGCGCGCGGTCTCGACGATGTCCGGCACCGAGAGCACCTCGGGGCGTCGCGAGACGGCGAGGACGCCGCGGTTGAGGTGGAAGCCGACGATCTCCGCCATCACCTCGGCCGAGGCCCGGAAGAACGGGACACCCGACAGCGACGGGTCGCGCAGATCGTCGTCGAGTTCCTTCATACGCTTGTCGACGCCGAGAAAGGCGTGGGCGGAGAACCTCGAGGCGATCATGCGCTGCGCGACGAGCACGCCTTCGGCGATGACCAGACCGCGTCCGGGGCGTCCGCCGGGCAGAACCGGGAGGTCGGGTCGGCGGTCCACCGAGTTGAGGTCACGGAAGTCCTCGACCCGGGGATCCTGCGGGTCGTCGATGTCGATCACTTCCACTGCGAGCCCGGGCACCGGAACAGTGTGCCACCCGGGCCGTACGTGACCTGCGACACCCGTTCGAACACCCGATGAGTACCCCGGCCTCGCCGATGTGGAAATGTTGAGCCCGTGACCAACAGCGTCTCGACCCCGACGTCACGTCTGTCCCTCCAGCGCGCCACCGACGCCGACTGGGACGACATCATCACCACCGATGCCCGTGCGTTCGCCATGCGCAATCCACTGCCCGACGACGAGCGCGCCGACCTTCGCGGCAAGGTCGCCGACGACGACATCGTCCTGGTGCGCGACACCGGCCTCCCGTCGAAGCCGCTCGTCGGGGTGTCGATGTTCTACCGGATGTCGATGTCGTTACCCGGCGCCGGTGTGGCCGACGCCGCCGGACTGTCGTGGGTGTCCGTGGCGTCGACGCATCGTCGTCGTGGAATCCTGCGCACGATGCTGACCGAGATGTTCGGGCAGTGGGAGGCCGAGAACTACACGTTCGCGATCCTGACCGCGAGTGAGGGCACCATCTACGAACGCTTCGGGTTCGGTCCGGCGTGCTTCTCCAACACCGTGTCCATCACGCCCGGGCATGCACCGATGCGCGGCGATCAGCCGAAGGACGCGACCGTGCGCTTCGCCGACGTCGACGAGATCGCCGCTGCCGTACCCGATCTCCATGCACGCTGGACGCTCACCACCCCCGGCGCGCTCACCCGGACCCCCGCCTGGTGGGCACCGATCCTCGCCGACCGGCCGTCGGAGCGTCCGCTGCCCGCGAGCGGACTGCATTACCTGCTGCACGACGACGGCTACGCCAGTTACCGCATCTACAAGAACGAGAACGGTGGCGTGCGGGGCGAGGTGAACGAGGTCTTCGCGGTCACCGACGACGCCCACTCCGACCTGTGGCGGGTACTGACCAACCTCGACCTGATCCCGTCACTGACCGCCACCATCCCGGTCGACGACCCGTTGCGGCACAAGCTGATCAACGCGCGAGATGTGTCGATCACCGGCCTGCGCGACGAGATGTGGCTACGCATCCTCGACATCCCGGCCGCGTTGGGATCGCGGAAGTACGCCGCCGACCTCGATGCCGTCATCGAGGTCACCGACGAGTTCCGTGGTCACGGAGGGGTTTTCACGGTGTCCGCGCGCGGCGGCGACGCGATCGTCGCACCGGCGGCCGAAACCGCAACGCCCACAGTGAAAATGGACACCTCGGTGCTGTCGAGCATCTACCTCGGCGGCATACGACCGTCGGCCTTCGCGGCGGCCGGCCGGCTCAGCGTCGACTCCCCGACAACGCTTCGAGCTCTGGACCAGGCCTTCACCACCGATCAGGCACCGTTCTCCGGCACGTTCTTCTGACCCCGCAAGCTCCGGGACTCATTCTGGAGCGGGCAATGACCGCGTCAGACCGCCCGGGTGTGCGGCACGTCGGTGTTCGGCTTACCGAGGATCTTGTTGAAGATGATCACACCCTCGCGCAGGGCGTCCCGTTCGTCCGGCGACAGTTCGCGCAGCCGGTCGCTCAGCCAGGCCTCGCGGGCCGCCAGCTCTTCCTTGATGACCTCCACCCCGTCCTGCGAGAGCGTCACGATGGCCTGACGCCCGTCAGTCGGATGAGGTTCGCGCTTGATCATGCCCAGATCCGACAGCGACGCGATCACCCTCGTCATCGACGGCGGGCGCACCCGCTCAGCCGCGGCGAGGGCACCAGGGGTCATCGGACCTTCGTGATGGAGCGTGTAGAGGGCGGAGAGCTGCGTCAGCGAGACCAGCTTGTTCTCGCGCCGCCCCCTCAGGCGTCGCGCGAGACGTACGACGGCGAGGGACAGGTCGCCGGATAGACTTCCGTAACCATACGGTGAATGCATTACCCCAGAGTAGGACAGCTAACGACCTCCAGATCTCTAAGCAAAGCAAATTGACCCGGGTGGATGACAAACCGGTCGCAAAATTTGACTACAGGCGTTAGCTGATGAGGTCGGAGATCGGTCCACGCGCGAAGTAGGCGACGAAGACCGCGGCCACCAGCCACAGCAGCGGATGAACCGTGCGGGCCTTGCCGGCCGCGGTGGCCATGACCACCCAGCTGATGAAGCCGATCCCGATGCCGTTGGCGATCGAGTACGTGAACGGCATCGACACGACGGTCAGGAAGGCCGGCAACGCGAAGTCGAAGCGACGGAAGTCGACGGCCGTCAGCTGGCCGATCATCATCGCACCGACCACCACGAGGGCCGGCGCCACCGACTCGAGCGGGATCACCTCGTAGATCGGCGTCAGGAACATCGCGACCAGGAACAGCACGCCGGTGACCACATTGGCCAGGCCGGTGCGGGCACCTTCGGCGATGCCCGACGCCGATTCGACGAAGACCGTATTCGACGATGCCGAGCCGACGCCGCCGGCGATGGCGCCCGTCCCCTCGGCCACCAGCGCGCGGCCGATACCGGGCAGGTTGCCCTTCTCGTCGGCCAGGCCGGCCTCCTTGCCGAGGCCGGTCATCGTTCCCATGGCGTCGAAGAAGTTGGAGAGCACGAGCGCGAACACCAGCACCGACGCCGCCAGCACACCGATCCGGGTGAACGCGCCGAACAGGTCGACATCTCCGACGAGGCTCAGGTCGGGCAACCCGCCCAGCGCGGTAGGGATGTCGGGCACGGTGAGGCCCCAGCCCGACGGGTTGTCCATGCTGGAGCCGTAGTCGAAGATGCGCTCGAGCACGACCGACAGGACAGTGGTGATCGCGATGCCGATCAGCAGACCGCCCGGGACCTTCCGTACCACCAGGACACCCATGATCAGGACACCGAGGGCGAAGATCAGCGTCGGGATGGTGGCGATCGAGTTGTCGCTGCCCAGCTGGACCGGAACGGTGGTTCCGGCGGCGTCCGGGATGCGTTTGACGAAGCCGGCGTCGACGAAGCCGATGAACGCGATGAACGCGCCGATGCCGGCGGCGATGGCCGCCTTGAGTTCGGCCGGCACCGCGTTGAACACCGCCGTGCGGAATCCCGTCACCGCCAGCAGCACGATGATGATGCCGTCGACCACGACGAGACCCATCGCCTCCGGCCAGGTCACCTCGGGCGCGATCGAGACCGCGAGAAGACTGTTGATCCCGAGACCGGCGGCGATCGCGAACGGATAGTTGGCGACGAGACCGAAGAGGATCGACATCACGCCCGCTACCAGTGCGGTGACCGCGGCGACCTGCGCCAGCGGCAGCACGTTGCCGAGCACGTCGGCGTTCTTGTCGCCGCCGGGGATGCCGCCGATGATGATCGGGTTGAGCACCACGATGTAGGCCATCGTGAAGAACGTGACCAGGCCGCCGCGGAACTCGCGGTTGATCGTCGATCCGCGCTCGGAGATCTTGAAGAAGCGGTCGAGTCGACCGTTGGGCGTCGTCGACGCAGGGCCTGCGGTGGTCGCGGGGCCGGTGTCGACCGTTGCCGGGTCGGCAACACCTGCGTCGGCCGCTTCGGTCGCCTCCGCGGTCGAGGTGTCGGCGGGTGTCAGGTCGCGGGCCTCACTCGGGACATCTTTGGGCACCTGTGGAAAGCTACCCTTTGTCTCATGGCCGATACAGTCGACGTCCCCGAAATACCGCGCGTGCTGCGTGCTCCCGAGCCGGTGATCGTGGTCGGGATGGTGGCCTGGCTGGTGGCTACGGTGGTCGTCGCGGTCAACGATGTGGGCGGCGGCAACGCACTCCGGATCTGTCTGGTCGGGCTCGGCGTCGGCCTTCTCGGCACCACGATCGTGCTGGTCCAGCGGGCCGGCGTCCGCCGAGGCGCCCGCGGTGCGCAGGAGGGTCTGGACTAGATCGGGTCCGCGATTCCCGACGCGCCGCTGCGGTTCTTCCCTGCGCTCGGACGCCGGAACGGCTTGAGCCGGAGGACGTGACGCAGGACAAATCCGAGCACCGGCCGGATGAACGGCACACCCCATCGCCAGGGCAGCCAACCGACCCACCGCGGCGATCCGGCGATCTCCCACGTCACCGTGACGGTGTCGAGCCGAGCGCCGTCGGTGATGGTGAATCGCTCGGCGAAGTTCTTGATGGCGAACGGCAGCGAGATGCCGGTGCCGACCAGGACGAGTTGCTCGCGCTCGGTGACCGCGGCGACCCGCTGCTCGACCGACAGGATGGTGCCCGACATCGTCCGCCGCGATCCGACGCCGACGACACCGGACCCGCGCGTCGTCCACTGCGGCCCGGTGAGGAACGGCAAGCTCGAGAGGTACTCGGCCTCGGTGAGCCGCTCCCACACCTCACGGCGTGACAGCGGCGTCGTCTCCTGCAGGGTGATCGCGAACGACGCCCGACGGTCGATGTAGTCATCGACCTCGTCGAGCGACATGTCCCGCACCGCGAATCGGCTGGGGTTGCCCGCGAGCCCGTGGAGCACGAACAGCGCGATGATCCCGAGCACGCCGAGCACCACCAACACCCCGAGAACGATCAGCAGGATCGTCGTTGCACTCACCCAGGCCCCCAATCAGGTTTCATATATGAGTATCAGAGCGCACGGTGTCGCCACGAGCGAATCCGGGGACGAGTGAAACCTACGTGGCCTCGCCGACCGGGCGCAGGGCTTGTCGCCCGGTCGCCCCGACGCCGAGGGCCACCACCGCGAGGGCGAGCAGCGCGATGGGCAGGGTCGCGAAGGTGGCGATGGCCCCGACCATCAGCGGCCCGCCCGCGTCACCCACCTCGCGTCCGAGTTCGGCGTTGCCCATCGTGCGACCCATCCGTTCGTCGGGCGTCGAGTCGGCCAGATGGGCGAAGGCCAACGGCGTGACGCCCCCGACCATCACCCCGATCGCCGCGGACGCGATCAGCAGCGTCACGGCGTGCGGCACGAACGCAACGAGTATCAGTGCGGCCGCGCCGACGGTCATCCCCGCCAGGGCTCCGGTTCGGATGGTCAACCGACCTTCGTCCCGGTACCGGCCGACCAACGGCTGGACGACGGCGGACACCAGGGCGAGAACCGCTACCGACGCCGCGCCGACGAACGACGGCAGACCCTCGCGCGAGGCCAGTAGCGGCAGGAAGCCCACGGCGACACCGAGAATCGCGGTCGTGGTCGCGAGCAGCATCGTGGGGACGAGGAAGCCGCGCTCGGTCGTCTGACGGGCCAGGTCGGCGAGGGTGTATCGCTGCCGGGGCAGCACAGGCGGCGCGGGTAGTGCGACGGCCACCCAGACCGCGGCGGCAAGGCCGAGGACCGCGAGTGCCGCGTACAGCGACCGAATCCCGCCCAGATACACGAGTCCGACGCCGAGCAAGGGTCCGAACACATAACCCAGGCTCTTCCATGCGCCGTAATGACCGAAGTAGTGCCCCAACCGTTCTCGCCCCGCCAGGCGGGCCACCGCCGCCGACGAAGCGGGCGAGAACGCGGACGCTGCGGCGCCCTGACCGAGCCGGGCGAGCGCGAGAGCCAGCGGCGTCGCGGTCGCCACACCGATCAACGACGCCACCGCGAAGGCGACCAGCCCGCCGAGGATCACCGGTTTGGCCCCGATGCGATCACTCAGAGCCCCGAACAGC
>NZ_BANS01000017.1 GCF_000332995.1 Gordonia amicalis NBRC 100051 = JCM 11271 | reverse complement strand
GGCGTCGGGCAAGATCCTGCGTAAGGACCTGCGGGCGTAGGGGTTCCGCGCTGTCGGCTAACCCAGGTCGCGCCTGCTGAATCCGGCGACGCCGAGGGCCACGGCGACGGCTGCGAGTGCGGTGACGCCGAGAACTCCACCCGCCGTCACGGTGTCGAGGGGAGCCTGCGGCAGATGATGGAACGGCGACGCCACGCGTGTCCACTCGGGTAGCTGGAAGGACTCGGCCAGTATCTCGGCGACGAGGCAGTACGCGAAGTACGTCCAGGCGATGATCGCGGCGGCCCGGGGCAGGCAACCGACGCCGGCCAGGGCGACCGTGACGATCAGCCAGACGGCCGGGACGTACACCGCGGCCGCGGCGAGCAGGCGTGGGATCTGGCCGAGATCACCGATGGTGAGGCCATACGCCAGCCCTTCGCCGACCGCGCCGGCAGCCAGGACGACGGCGCTGCCCGCGAGTGCCATCGCGATATGGCCGGCGAGCCAGGCGATCCGGTTGGTGTTCGCCGCGATGATCGGCTCCGCCCGTCCGGCGGTCTCCTCGCGGTGGGCCCGCAGGGCACTGTTCACCCCGTATCCCGCCGACAGCAGGGCGGCGATCGTGAGCGTGAGCGCGAGGTAGGCGTCGACGGCGTCCGCGGCGCCGCCGGGCAGGAACTCCGCGATCTGCGGGTTGTCCGCGATGAAGTCGGTGATCGCGTCGCCGAACGATCCGTATGCGGCCGAAAGGACGAACACGCCGGCCGCCCAGGCGGCGATGGATCCGCGGTGCAGGCGCCACGCCATCCCTGTCGTCGTCTGCGACAGTCGCGACGCCTCCGCACGCCCGGCGCGGTTGCCGAAGATCCCGGCGCCGAAATCGCGGTGTTCGGAGACGGCCACTGCGGCTGCGAGGGTGAGCAACGACGCGACCAGTGGCAGGAGGAGAGGCCACCATCGGTCGGTGGTGTAGGGAAGTGTGCGCTGGCCCCAACCGATCGGCGAGAGCCACGACGCCGCTCCGTTGCCGACATCACCGATTGCCCGCAGCACATACGCCAGCCCGAGCATCGCGGTGATCGATCCGTACACACTGCGGGGGTTCTCGAAGATCTGCGCGGCCAACGCCGTGAGCGTCGCGAAGGTGAGACCCACACCTGCCAGTGCCGCTCCGAAGAGCACCGACCCGCCGAGCGGGAGCCCGGTGGCCGCGGCGGTGACTGCGACGGCGACCCCGGCGGCGAGGTTCGCGAGGGCGGCGAGCGACAGGGCGGTGGCGACCGGTGCATCGCGGCCCACACGCGTCGACCGGAGGAGTTCGGCGCGGCCGTTCTCCTCGTCTGTGCGTGTGTGGCGACCGACGAGAAACATCGACATGAGTCCGAGAACGATTGCGGCATAGCCGGATATCTCGAACACGACCTCGCCGCCGATGCTGGCGAGCAGTTCCTTGGGTCCGGCGAGTGCGACGAGTGCAGGACTTCCGCCGAGGGTCTCGCGCAGGGCGGCCAGTTTGGCGGGGGTGTCGTAGAGATTCTGGCTGCCGACGGCTTGGAAGCCCACCAGGGCTGCGGTTCCGCCGATCCACGCGAGGAGGGCGGCTCGTTCGCGTCGCAGGTAGAACCGGAGCAGGGTGCCGAGACCGGTGGCGTCCGCCTTCCGCCCCGCGCTGCCCACGGGTCGCCGCTCGGCGACCTGCGTCATCTCGATCTCCGCCATCCGGTCTCAGCCCCCGTAGTGCCGGAGGAAGATGTCCTCCAAGGTCGGCGGAGCACTGGTCAGGTCGCGGACGCCCAGGGTCGCGAGTTCGCGGACCACCGTGTCCAGTGCGTTGGCGTCGACGGTGCAGCGGATGCGATGGCCGTCACGGATCAGGTCGTGCACCCCGGGAACCTCGTCGAGCGGCGCGGGATTGTGGGCGGTCTCGGCACTGATCTCGAGTCGGCCGAGGTGGCGGAGTTCGGTCAGCGAGCCGCTGTCCACCGTCCGGCCCGCCCGGACGAGGGTGACCCGATCGCAGAGGGCTTCGACCTGGGCCAGGATGTGGCTCGACAGCAACACGGTGCGTCCACGCCGGCGCTCCTCCTCGATGCACCGCTGGAACTCGGCTTCCTTGAGCGGGTCCAACCCGGCCGTCGGCTCGTCGAGGAGAAGGAGTTCGGCATCGGAGGCCAGCGCGGCGATCAGCGCGACCTTCTGCCGATTGCCCTTCGAGTACGTGCGGGACTTCTTGCGCGGGTCGAGTTCAAAGCGCTCGATCAGTTCGTCGCGACGACGCCGGTTCCGGTCGCCGCGGAGATTGCACAGGAGATCGATGACCTCGCCGCCGGTGACGCCTGGCCACAGATTCACCTCACCCGGCACATAGGCGATGCGTCCGTGCAGGTTCACGTCGTCCCGCCACGGATCGCGGTCCAGAACGCGTACGACACCCGAATCCGCCCGCAGCAGCCCGAGCAGAATCCGGATCGTGGTCGTCTTGCCGGAGCCGTTCGGTCCCAGGAAGCCGTGGACCTCGCCGCCGTCGACGGTCAGGTCGAATCCGTCGAGGGCCTTGACATGGCCGAACGACTTGGTCAGGTTCTGGATCGTGATCGCGGCCACGATCTCAGATTAGAACGCTTCGGGCGTTTTGGTCGCGGGGTCGAAAGTCATCTGAATCAATAAGTCTATTGATGAATCATTCACTGATAGAGTATGAGGCCGATGTGGTCGGCCGGCGATGTCCCCAACCCCGTCCGGGGTCTCGTGCCGAGGTCCACGTCATCGGTGACGCTTCGGTGCCGGGCCGGCTGCGCACTGCCGTCCTGGACGGGGCGACCGTCGGGCGAAGCGTCTGAATCAACCTGCTGGACCCCAGGGACAAGGAGAACTCATGAATATCGGCTTGCGGTACGACATGCGAGCGCCCGATCTCGGCCCGGGGTCGGCGAGCCCGCGCGACCTGTACCAGGCCGCCGTCGAGCAATGCCTCTGGGCCGACAAGAAGGGCTTCAACACCGTGTACCTGGCCGAACGTCATGGGGCAGAGGACAATTACTGTCCGTCACCGCTGATCCTGGCCGCCGCGATCGCCGGAGCCACCGAACAGATCGAACTGCACTTCTCCGCACTGTGCGTCACGATGCACGACCCCCTGCGACTCGCGGAGGACCTCGCTGTGCTCGACCTCATCGCAGGTCCCGGCCGGGTGTTGGTCACCGCCGGAATCGGTTATCGCCCCGAGGAATTCGACATGTTCGGCGTCGATTTCCCGAATCGTGGCAAGGTCTTCGAAGAAAAGCTCGAAGTCCTCCGCACCGCTTGGCGCGGTGAGGAATTCGAGTACCGCGGCACCCGCGTCCGCGTCACACCGGTCCCGGGAACCCCGGGTGGACCGACGCTGTACATCGGGGGAAACGCCAAACCGTCCGCCCGGCGAGCGGCACGGATGGGTCTGGGCTACCGGCCGGCCACCGAGGACCTCTACCGCTTCTACGCGGAAGAGTGTGCCAGGCTCGGGCATCCCGAACCCGAACCGTTCCCGCGGCACGGTCCGGCGTTCCTCTACGTGGCCGAGGATCCGGAACAGGCCCTGGAGCAGGTGGCACCGCACGTCATCTATGCCAGCAACATGTACGCCTCCTGGGCCGGCGAGCGGACGAACGCCACCACGAATGGGTATTGGGCCCAGAAGAGTAATCTCGACTCCATCCGGAACGATCCCTCGATGTGGATCGTGAGTCCGGATGAAGCGGTGCGGCGGCTCTCTGAACTCGACGACGACTACGAGTTGCGGGTGCATTCGCTGCTCGGTGGTCTCTCACCCGAGTTGTCCTGGCGCAGCCTCGAATTGCTGGTCGACAAGGTGCTTCCTCGCGTTCGTGCGGCACGGCCGGTGAGTTGACCGCCCGTTCACCCGGTCGACAGGGGAACGAGGCTCCGCGACGTTTATGTCGCACTTCACGGTCGAATCCGAGTGTGAGCCAGTTCATAGGTAGGTACCTAGGTACTTTTGCGAATGGATTCGGGCGTCCGCGCCGACCAAGGTGGGAGGTGGCAAAAGGAGGCCTGGTCATGAACGCTATGCAGCTGGACGTACTGGAGCGAGTGGCTGTCGATCAATTGGCAGCGCACATCGTCGGGTCGCGTGACGTGGTGATTGCGGCGCCGCGCACCTACATCGCCGACACGGACACCACGGCCGTGCGCAGGCTCGTCGAACTGGGTCTCGTGGACGACAATGCGGATCCGACCGGTCGGCCGCGAATCCGGGTCACGCCCGCCGGCGTGGAGGCGCTGGCCTACCTCGCGTCGGTGGCCTGAGAAGGATCAGCGGCTTTCGTCGGCGCTGACCCACCGCGCGATCTGCGTGCGCGACCGGAACCCGAGCTTGGTCAGGATGTGGTCGACGTGGGCGTCGACGGTACGGGGAGAGATCGTCAGTTTGGTGGCGATCTCCTTGTTCGTGAGACCGTCGGCGACCAACGTCGCCACCTCGTTCTCGCGGCGGGTGAGGGAGGCGCGTAGAGATGCGGACCCTGAGCGGCCGGCGGTCGCGGGCGTCCGGCCGGAGACGAGCTGGACCGCGACCTCGAGAGTCGACTCTCGCCCCATCGCATAGGACTTCTCGAAGGCCTCGGCGCCCAGCTCCGCGCGCAACTTCTCCTCGACGGTGGTCGTCACCGGGTTGATCGCGGCCTGGGCGAGGGTCATGTGACTGTGTTGGTGCCACACGGTCTGCGCGGACCCCAGCAGTGTCGCCGCCCGGTCGGGGTCGGTGCCTGCGGCACACCACCTGCTGACCTCGATGCACACGGCAACCATGCCGGGATAGTCGAAGGCCCGATACAACTCGATCGCTTCGGACATCAAGGCCTCCGCGGCGGCGATGTCTCCCTGGTGCCAGCGAAGAATGCCCATCGGACCCAGTGCGATGGCCTTCACCAGGTGCGTGCCGTGCTGATCGGCATAGTCGAGGTAGCGAGTCGTGTACCTGTCCGCGTTCTCGTCTTCGGCGATGAAGGCATACAGCGCGGACAGTGCCAGACAATCCGCGACGAACCCGACGTTCACCCGGTCTGACCTCCCCGCGATCGCTTCCTCGGCGAGCTCGAAGGCCCGGCGTGCGTCGTGACGCAACGACGCTTCCAGTCCTGCCGCGAACCGCGCGCCGAAGACGAGCTCGTCGGTCGCGGCCACTCGTCCGGCGAGTTCGGTGTACTCGGCGAGATACGTGTGTGCTCGGTCGACCTCAGCGACGAGGTAGCCGAGGACACTGCCGATGACCAGCGCATTCGCCCGATCGACCGTCGGCTCGGCAAGCAGGTCGACGGCGCGGTTCGCCCACTCGAATCCTTCCCGCAGGGTTCCCGACTGCGACCAGTACGGGCGAAGGGTGCGCACCATCTCGGCCGCCGCGGCCCCGGCGCCAGTCTCGAGGCTGAACGCCAGGGCCTCCCGGATGTTCGCGTGTTCGGTGCGGGTGCGCCGGAACCACTCGACGTCGTCCGGACTGCAGTAGTCGGTGTCCGAGGTCTGGGCCAGGCGTAGGAAATGGTCGCGATGGCGTCATTCTCACCGCCGTCGCATCGGAGGACGACTCGAGCTTCGCGAGGGCGTACTGGCGCATCGGTTCCAACAATCGATAGCGTCCCTGCAGCTCGTGGTCCTCGTCGACGCGCACGATCATCGACTTGTCGAGTAGCCCGATCAGTTCCCGCAGCACCCCTGCGCCCGTCTCGGAGGGTAGGCAGACGCCATCGGCGGTCTCCGCGGTGAAACCGCCTGCGAAGACCGAGAGCTGTTCCCACACTTGACGTTCGCGTGGTGAACACAGTTGATAACTCCAGTCCACCACGGACTCCAGGGTCCGGTGGCGTGCCGATCGGTTCCGTTCGCTCGACATCATCATCGCGGAGTCGCCCAGTCGCGCCGCTATCTCGGCGGGCCCGAAGACCCTGATGTTGGCGGCGGCCAGTTCGATCGCCAGCGGCAGTCCCTCGAGTCGTCGACAGATCTCCTCGACCGCGGCGCGATTGTCCTCGGTGACGCGGAAATCGGGCTGTGCGGCCGAGGCGCGTTCCTCGAACAGTTGCATCGCCTCGCCCAGGCCTCCCGGCGATCCCAGGGTCAGCGGACTGACGGGGAACAGCTGTTCGCCCTCGACGCCGAGTACCTGGCGGCTGGTCGCGAGGATCTTCACGGCCGGGGCCACCGACAGCAATCGGCCGACCACCTCGGCGCACGCGTCGATGAGATGCTCACAGTTGTCGAGCACCAGGAGGAGCTTCTTCGTTCGCAGGTGCTCGGCCAGCGTGCCGAATGCGTCGGAGGACTCGCTCGTGACACCGAAGAGCCCGCACAGGGTCTGGGTCAGCAGGCCAGTCTGCCGGAGATCCGCGAGTTCGACGGTCCAGACGCCGTCGGGAAACTCGCGTCGCATGCTGGCGGCGACGGCGAGGGCCAGACGGGTCTTCCCGACTCCGCCGACGCCGGTCAGCGTCAGCAGTCGTGCGGTTCCGAGCAGGGTTCGTGCTCTGGTCAGATCGTCACGCCGGCCGACGAAGCTCGTCAGTTCCACCGGGAGGTTGCCGCTCGGACGCGCAGTCACCGGCCCAGTATCTCACCTTGCCTGCGGGAGAAGTCGGCCTCCATCGGACCGGTCGGCGACGGTCATCGGTCTCCTTCGTCTGCCCGCCGCACGGCGTTGAGTGCAGCGGCCTTTCGCTGCCGCCAGGTGTCGAGGTCGGCGTAGTCGCGGATGGCACCGATCGTGTCGCCGGCGAGTTCGAAGACTCCGGTGACCTCGATCGCTGCTTCGTGGGCTCCGAACCAGAACCGGTCGACGCGCTCGACGAATGCCCGATCGTGGTCGGCGAGGTGACTTCTCGGTTCCCAGCTGACTCGGTCGGCGGCCGTCAAGGAGACGCGTAACGCATCCACGACGGCGGTGCGGCCCGTCACCGGTGGGTAGGGCACGGCCAGGTGGTACGAGATGTCCTCGGCGAGACAGCAGGCGAGGGCGTCGAAGTCGCGGGAGTTGACGGCGTCGAAGAATTCCGCGACGGGGCGGGGCAACTCGATCAACACGGCTCCTTCGTCCTCGGCGATTGTGACGTAGCCTACAAGAAAGTAGTCTATACATCAATTAATGAAAGCACGATATAACAGCGCGTCAGGAGGGATCGGGATGACCGAAACAGCAGGCGGCGTAACGGAATCGGGCGTGGAGACGAACCGCGTCGACCTGGACGGCGCCGACGCCGACCGAGTGGAGCGGTGGCGCGCGGAGGTCGAAGGCGTCTTCGAGTCCCGGACCGCGACATCGCGCGAGGCGTTCGCGCGGGCACGCGAGCACATTCCGGGCGGGGTTCCCGGCGGTCTCGGCTTCATGAGTCCCCATCCGGTCTACTTCGAGCGCGCCGACGGCGCCTACGCGTGGGACGCCGACGGCAACAAGTATCTGGATGTGATGTCCGGCGACTGGTTGCTGCCGCTCGGGCACTGTCACCCGGATGTGTTGGACGCGACCATCGCTCAGTTGCGGCGGGGCACCACCTATTGCTCGCCGCACGTATCGCTGGGTGCCGACCTGGCGGCCGAACTCCATCGTCGTCTCCCGTCGATGGAGCAGATCAGGTTCACCGCGTCCGGTACCGAGGCGACGATGACGGCGCTACGTCTGGCGCGTGCTTTCACCGGCCGGCCGAAGATCGCCAAGATGCGCGGTGGCTACCACGGCACCCACGACCTGTCGCTCGTCGCCAACGGCCGCTTCGCGGATCCGGGGCGCGGTCCCGCCCGGCCTCATCCCGGGCGTCGAGGATGCCGTGGTGCTGTTGCCGTACAACCACTCCGACGAGTCCGAGCAGATCCTGGACCGGCATGCCGACGAGATCGCCGCCGTCATCGTCGAGCCGATCCTCGGCGGAACCGGGATGATCCCGGCGACTCCGGAGTTCCTGGCCAGACTCCGCGAGGTCACGAGGCGGCACGGAATGCTCGTCGTCCTCGACGAGGTCGTCTCGTTCCCGATGGATGTCCACGGGGCGCAGGGGCACTTCGGGATCGAACCCGACCTGACCACCCTGGGCAAGGCCATCGGCGGCGGCCTGCCGCTGGCCGCCTACGGTGGCCGCGCCGACATCATGGCGCTGGTCGATCCGGTTCTCGATCCGATGACGCAGATGCGGCACGCGACCACTCTCGGCGGGATACCGGCGACCCTCGCCGCGGGGCTGGCGCAGGTCCGCGCGCTGACACCCGAGGTACACGACCATCTCAACCGGCTCGGCGAACGGCTCCGGCAGGGTGTCCGCGACATCGGTCGCCGGCATCACGCGCCGCTCCAGGTCACCGGCTTCGCCCACGTCTTCGGCATCCACTGGACCCCGACGCCGGTCGTCGACCTGGAGACGGTTCTCACCTCGGACAAGGCGGTGACCAACCTGCTCACCACCAGCCTCTACAACCAGGGGATCCTGATGTTCAAATCGGCACTCGGGACGGTGACGTCCCCGATGACCGACGACGACGTCGCGATGTTCCTCGACGCGCTGGAACGCTCGGTCGTCGACAGCGGGCTCGTGGGCTGAGGCGTTCCGGGCCGGCCGCGGCGATCCGCGGTCGGCCCGGTCAGCCCCGCGCGGCGTCGACGAGCGGGGCCAGGTTCGCGAGAACTCCGAGCCAGTCGGCGGCTTCGGTGATCTCCGAGCAGAAGTTGGTCTCGACGATGACGCCTTCCAGGCCGGCGGCAACGCATTCGCTGACGCGTGTGGTCATCTGTGCCACGTCGAGCCGTACGCCCGCGGTGGATTGCTGGGCGAGGCGATAGATGGCGTTGAGTGGCGCCATCGAGGCCGGACGCCGGCTGTTCATCTGTCCCAGGGTGTCCACGACCGTGGCGATCGGGGCGGAACCGGGATTCCAGAGGTCGAAATCCCTTGCCGTCCTTGCGAGTCCCTGCTCGGAGTACATGCCGGACATCAGTTTGGGTGTGGACACCGGTTTCGGACGCATCACTGCGGGTCCGATCTCGAAGAACTCCCCGTGATGCTCGACCGGATCCTCGCCCCAGCAGGCTCGCAGGGCCGGAACGAAATCGTCCATGCGCCGGCCGCGGGTTCGGGGGTCGACTCCCATGGCCACATGCTCTTCCACCGACCAGCCCACACTCAGCCCGACGACGGTCAACCGCCCGGCGCTGAGCTGGTCGATCGTGGCCAGGCGATTGGCGAGTTGGGCGGGCCAGTGATTCCCGCCCACCAGGATGCTCGTGCCCAGCTCCATGCGAGTCGTCCAGGTGGCCACCGCGGCCAGCAGCTCGGTCGGGGCCCAGACCGAGCGATAGACGTCGGGTTGCGATTGGGCGCTGCCGCCGTACTCGCCGGCCTGCTTGAGTGAGTACAAGAAGTGGTCCTGCACCCAGAGCGAGTCGAAACCCATGTCGTCCGCCTGCTGGACGAAGTCGCGGACGAGTGACGCAGACACGGCTGAACCGAGCTGGGGGAGTGTCATCCCGATCGAGGTCATGATCGCTCCGTCCGACGGTCGGCGGGCGCACATCCACTAAGTACTCGCATGCAAAATAACTTAGCACTCGACTTATTTGGGAGGGGTTGTTCACTCCCCGGGGGTGGCCGCACAACGAGTTCAGCCCCGATCTACAGATCGGGGCTGAACGACGATGGTGCGCGATACAAGGATTGAACTTGTGACCTCTTCCGTGTCAGGGAAGCGCTCTCCCACTGAGCTAATCGCGCGGGGATATGAAATTGTGGTGTGGAGGTGGCGACGGGAATCGAACCCGTGTACACGGCTTTGCAGGCCGTTGCCTCACCACTCGGCCACACCACCAGATGCGAGTCGACTCGCGCCGAGCGGATGACGGGATTCGAACCCGCGACCCTCACCTTGGCAAGGTGATGCGCTACCAGCTGCGCTACATCCGCATGCCCACGAGCGATCTTGTGGATCTTGCTGCTCGCGGTGCGAAGAGAAACTTACGCGATGGATTCCGAACTTTACAAATCGCCTGGTCAGAGGGCTGGCGAAAGACGAATTCCCAGCGTGTGATTACTCCGGACCGCCAAAACCGACGACTGTGACGTGGCACACGTCCGTGATTTGGGAACTCTGCGGAACCCGTGTAATCTTCTGGCTCGTGCGCAGGCGCCCCTGTCACCGACATCAGGCGCCCGACACGGTCCCGTGGCTCAGTGGAAGAGCGTCCCGTTCACACCGGGAAGGTCGCTGGTTCGATCCCAGCCGGGACCACAGAGACAAAGGTCTCGTCGTGACGACGAGGCCTTTGTTGTCTCCTCACGAGATCCGATCGCTCCCGGAACCCGCTGAGCGTCGTCTAGTCCTCCAACGGCCACACGATCAGGGTCTGCATCGACGACAGATCGTTCTCGTCGGGCTCGGTCAGGTAGCTCTCCCACATCACCCCGGCCGGCCTCAGATTCTGGGCCTGCAACCACTGCATCAGCCGGCCGTAGGTCTGCTCCATCGCATCGTAGGAGCCGATGTGCAGGATCTGCGCGGCGCGACCGCCCGGAAGGGTTTCGGTAGTGACTTCTCCGTCCACCGAGACGTCGCGGTCCGTGGGAAACCCGGCCGCCACATCCACAGTGTCCGTGGGCATGCCGTAGTAGAGGCCCAGCGGTGGTCCGACAACGCTTGCGCCCGCGTTCCGCATCGCGTCGTCCACCGCGTGGAACGAACGATCGAAGAATTGGGGAAGGCCGGTCATCGGGACCTTCTCGCGATGTACCGCGACCCGCGCCGGGGTCAGCTCGACGATCTGGGGTTCGGTGGACGGATCTGTCATGCCTGGTCTCCTTCGCGCCGTGTTGGTGCGGGTTCGGATCTCACTTGGCGAAACGTTTCGTCAAACCGGTCAGTGTGCTGTCCACGAGTCCCTTGATCACCCTTTTGCGCACGAACCCGGGCAGCGGCAGATTGTGATGGATCGTGAGCTCATAGGTGACCGAGGTCGTGTCAGGGCCCGTCGCGTCGAGTTGGTAGCGGCCTTCCTGGCCGGTCTGCATGCGCCCTTCGAGCATCGACCAGCTCATGCCGTCGTCGCGGTGCTCATAGGTGAGCGTGTAACTGTCTGTCCCGACGGTCGCGGACGCCTTGAACCTGGCCGTGCGGGCAAGTCCGGTCTCCGGGTCGGTCTCGAGGATCTCCGCCTCGAGGATCTCCGGAATCCACTCGGGCTGGCTCTCGAGGTCGCGCAGCGTCGCGAGCACGGTCTCGAGCGGGGCGTCGACCTCGACGGTCTGGGAAGCGCGGTCAGTGGGCATGATCATCCTCACCGTAGTAGCCGAGTTTGAGCAGGTCGGTGATCTCGCTGATGAGCGGCATCCGCGGGTTGGTGCGGTTGCTCAGGTCCTGGAACGCATTCATCGCGAGTTCGGGCAACGCGTCCAGGAACTCCGCTTCGGGCACGCCGATCTCCGCGAGGGTGCGTGGCACTCCCAGCTTGCGCAGCAGATCTTCCACGCCCTGGAACAGTCGGCGCCGGCTCTCGGCGGGGTCGCGGCCGCCGAAGACGACCCGACCCAGTTGCGCATACTTCTGCGGCGCGACGTACGCCGAATATCCCGGCGCGGGCATGAACTTCGTCGGCACCGCGGCGTTGTAGCGCAGCGTGTGAGGCAGGAACACGCCGTTCACCCGACCGTGCGCGATACCGAATGCAGCGCCGACGGCGTGTGCGAGCGCGTGATTGGTCCCCACGAACGCGTTCGAGAAGGCGAGCCCCGCGAGAGTGGCGGCGTTGGCCATGTCGGTGCGGGCCGCGAGGTCGGTCGGATCGTCGTACGCACGGGGCAACGCGTCGAAGATGAGTCGTGCGGCCTGGACGCAGAACGCGTCGGTGTACGGGGAGGCGAAGATCGAGGCGACAGCTTCCAATGCGTGGGTGAGCGCGTCGACGCCGGTGTCGACGGTCAGTGCGCGCGGCATGGAGAGGGTCAGCGTCGGATCCACGATCGCCATGTCCGGGACGAGGGAGTAGTCGACGAGGGTCTCCTTGCGGCCCGCGACGGTCAGCACCGCGGCCGGTGACACCTCGGACCCTGTACCGGCGGTGGTGGGAATCGCCACCAGCCGCAGGGTGTGCGGGTCCTGCGGGTACTCCGCCAACCGCTTGCGGGGATCGAGGAACGGCAGGGTCAGCTCGGCCAGGTCGGTGTCGGGGTGCTCGTGGAAGAGCCGGATCGCCTTGGCGGCGTCGATCACCGACCCGCCTCCGACGGCGATGAGCAGATCCGGCGGCTGACTCTCCAGCACGGCGACGCCACGACGGATCGTCGCCTCGTCCGGTTCCGGCTCGACCTCGGCGAAGACCCGGACGTGTTGGGCGTGCAAGTGGGCACGCAATTCGTCGACCACTCCGCGTTCGGCGCTCAGGACGTCGGTGACGACCACGACATCCGTGCACGGGACGTCGCGGAGATTGTCCAGTGCGCCGGCGTTGAAGAAGGTGTTCGCGGGCACGCGGAACCACTGGGACGGGCTGCGTCGATGAGCGACGGTCTTGATGTTCAGCAGCTGGAGATAGTTCACGTTCTCGGTGGTGCTCGACCCGCCCCAGGTGCCGCAGCCCAGTGAGAAGGTGGGCGGGAGATCGTTGTAGATCCCGCCCAGGGCTCCGACCGCGGTGGGTGCGTTGACGAGGATCCGCCCGGTGCGTACTGCGGCACTGTAGGCGTCGACGACCGACTGATCGTTGGCATAGACGGCAGAGGTGTGGCCGAGACCGCCGTGTTCGGTGACCAGGACCGCGGCGTCGATCCCGTGGTGCACGTCGCGGGCGCGGACGAGTCCGAGGACGGGCATCAGCTTCTCCTGCACGAGCGGGTGTGCCGCGAGCTCGTCGAGATCCGACGGCAGCGGCGCCAGCAGCACCTTCACCGAAGGGTCCACGGCGAAACCGGCGCGGGCGGCCAGTTCCGGAGCCGGCCGGCCGAGTGCACCGAGGTTGACCTTGTCGCCGCCGCCGAACGCGAAGTCGGCGATGGCCGCGGACTGCTCGTCGGTGAGCAGATGTGCGCCCATCCGGCGGAACTCCTCGACCGTGGCGTCGTAGATCGCGTCGTCGACGATGCAGGTCTGTTCCGCGGGGCAGATGACGGAGGCGTCAAAGGTCTTGGAGATCAGGATGTCGACGACAGCGGCTTCGATGTCGGCGGTCCGGTGCAGGTAGATCGGCGCGTTGCCGGGTCCGACGCTGAGTCCGGGTTTGCCGGCCGCGTTGGCGAGTGCGACGATCTTCCGCCCGCCGGTGACCCAGATGAAGTCGACGAGCCGGTGCCGGAACAGATAATGGGTCACCTCGTGGGCGGCGTCGGGGATCACCTGCAGAGCGCCGGGGGGCATACCGGCCGCCTCGGCTGCCTCACGCAGGATCGCCACCGTCCGTTCACAGGAACGCGCCGCCACCGGCGAGGGGCGGAAGACGATGGCATTGCGCGTCTTCGCCGCGACGATCGCCTTGTACAGCACCGTCGACGTGGGATTGGTGACCGGAGTGATCGCGAGCACGACGCCGATGGGCTCGGCCACCCGCACGACACCGCGTTCGTGGTCCTCCTCGATCACGCCCACCGACGTCTTGTCCTTGAGGTGGTCGTGGAGGAACTCCGTCGCGACATAGTTCTTGACGACCTTGTCCTCGAAGACCCCGAAGCCGGTTTCCTCGATCGCCACCGCGGCGAGTTCGGCGGCGGCCCGCACTCCGGCCCGCGCCATGGCCGCGACGATCGCGTCGACCCGGTGCTGGTCGAGTGTGCGGAACTCCGCCGCAGCGGCCGCGGCCCTCTCGACCACACCATCGACCTCGACGGTGGTCTCGGGTGTCAGCGCCGACGCTCGGGGGTGGTCTGGCGTCTGCGATTCGGTGTCCACGTGGGTTTTCGGCATTCGATATCACCTCGAATGGGTGTCGTCGCGCCGTCGGTCCATGCGCGGCCGTGTGGGCGCACGTTACTCGCGCCCGCGGCGTGAAGGACCCGTTTGCCACTCGGCGGCGCGATCTTTGGCTTCTTGGTCGGCGACCGGTTCATCCGGGTCGGGATTCCACGAAATCGGCGATCACCTCCTTCACCCGGTCGCGCTGACCGAGGAGGAGATGTCCGCCGGAATCGAGGCCGAGTAGTCGTGCGCCGGGGATCCTCGACGCCGCGTCACGTGCCGCGCCGTAGGACGCCAGCGGATCATCGGCGGCGTGCACGATCAGAGTGGGCGCCTCGATCGCCTCGAGGTCATAGGTGCCGATCTCCGGGTCGGCGACATAGGCGTCGAACACCGCTCCCCGCCGGCGCCAGGCGACCGGGAAGATGCTCTCCGAGATCTCCTCGGCGACACGGCGCTCATCGGCCGAACGAGGGAACCCCGGCGGCACACCGAGGAGGCGGAGGAACGTCGGGTGGGCGAAGGCTTTCAGGGGCCACAGCGCGTGATCGGAATAGAACCAGCGTGCCCATCGGGGTGGTATCCGTGCCGTGCGGCTCCCCGGAAAGTTCCCGGAGAGGATGATCAGGTGTCGAACCCGGTGAGGATGGCGCAGCGTGAACTGGACCGCTGCGCTCGTGCCCGCGGAGATCCCGATGACGTCGACCTCGTGGTGGCCGAGGTGATCGAGCAGTTCGGCGAAGACGTCGGACTGGGCGGCGACCGAGGGCTCGGCGGGCATCACCGACCCGAGATATCCGAAGCGGGACGGGACGATGATCCGTCGGTCCGGCAGCAGGTCGCGTACCGACAGCAGTCCACCGTCGCAGCCCTGGAAGATGCCGTGGCTCACCAGGACCGTCTCACCCGCGCCGCGTGCCGCGTATTCGACAGCGCCACACCGTGATTCCATCACATGGCGGGTGACCGCCCCGACCCGCTTCCGTGCTGCGACGAGGTCTCGGACATAGGCGATGCCGAGCATCCCGGCGGCCGATGCCAGGGCGCCGCCGGCGATCAGGCCTCCGGCCCACGCCCTGCTGGTTCGTCCGTCCGGGGGAGTCATCGGAAGCGGACCGTTGTCCCGGGCGCCAACTGGACCAGTTTCTCGCGACACTGGACATCGATCGGAGCGACGTCGCGTTTCTCAGATGTGACCTCGACGCCGCTGCCGCTGACCCGCAGTTGCAGACGGTGCCGACGGTAGTAGACGCGGAAGGACAAGACGCCCAGGGATCGCGGCCACCGCGGGTTGAGGATCAGGCGGTCGTCGCGGAGCTCGAGGCCCGTGAAACAGCGCTGCAACAGGTCGATGCTCCCGGACATGGCCGCGAGGTGGATACCCTCCGACGTCGTACCGCCCTGGATGTCGGTGATATCGGAGTCGAGGACTCTCTCGAAGAACGACACCGCGTGTTCGCGATCGCCGCGGGCGAGCACCCACGCGTGGACGACCGAACTCAACGTCGACCCGTGCGAGGTCCGGGACATGTAGTAGTCGATGGTGTGCGGGATCATCTCGGGCGGCAGCCCATAGCCCAGGCGTTCCAGCAACTCTCGCAACTCTTCCGCGGAAAGAAGATAGAAGAGCATGAGAACGTCGGCCTGCTTGGACACCTTGTACCGGTTCACGTCGTCGTTCTCGGCCTCCAGGATGCGGTCCAGCCGCTGGATGTTCCCGTACTCGGCGCGGTAGGCGTCCCAATCCAGTTCGACCAGTTCGTCATATCCCTCGAACTGGCTGATCGTGCCGTCGTGGAAGGGGACGAACATCCGGCAGGTCAGTGTCCGCCACAGCTCGAGTTCTGGTTCGCGCAAGTCGATCTCGTCGAGCAGATTGACCCGATCACGCTGCGGGATGGTCGCCAGGGCATCCAGAGCGCGCCGGATGACCCACACCGCCATCACATTCGTGAACGCGTTGTTGTCGATCCCGTCGTAGGGTGCCTCGGGGTAGCCGGAGTGGAACTCGTCGGGCCCGATGACGCCCCGGATCGCGTACCGGTCGTGGCGCGGGTCGTAGGTTGCGATGTCGGCCCAGAACCGGGCGATCTCGACGAGCAGTTCCGCGCCGGACTCGATGAGGAAGTCGAGGTCGTGTGTCACCTGGAAGTACTGCCACACGTTGTAGGCCACGGCCAGGCCGATGTGGTGCTGGCGGGCGCTGGGGTCCGGGTTCCACCGTCCCGAGCGCGGGTTGAGGTGCAGCTTCTGGCTCTCCTCCCGGCCGTCGCTTCCGGACTGCCAGGGGTACATCGCGCCCCGGTGGCCGGCTTCGCGGGCGGCGACCCGCGCCTCCTCGAGACGCCGGAAGCGGTAGCGGAGCAGCGCCTTGGCGAGTTTGGGGAGCCGTGGGGTGAGCACGGGCAGGACGAAGACCTCGTCCCAGAAGATGTGGCCGCGATAAGCCTCACCGTGCAGGCCCCGAGCCGGGATTCCGATGTCCATGTCGATGGTGTTGGGTGAGACCACCTGCAGCATGTGCAGCATGTGGAACCGGAGCGCCCGTTGCGCGTCGGGGTGCCCTTCGAGGTCGGTGCGGCACAGGTCCCACATACGCACGCATGCTCTGGCGTGATCGGTGAGCAGGTCGTGGAACCGCCCGAGCCGGGCAAGTGTGCGCGAGGCGGCGACACCGGGTTCGGAGATCCCGTTGTCGCGCGAGGTGTACAGCGTGGCGACCTTCTCCACGGTGACCTCTTCACCCGCGGCGATGTCGACACCGATCCGGTGCCCGATCCGACCCTGATCGGAGATCAGGTCGTAGTGCGCGGGCAGCTGTTCGTTTCCGCGCCACACCGTGGTTCGGGCGCCCACCGCAATGGTGATGCGGGACTGGTTGGTCTGCACCCGCAACAGAACCGAGTCCGTCGAATCCGCCGTGCCCTCGGGGGCGGTGAGATGCCTGCTCGCCAGCTCCCGGTAACGCTCGACCCCGGAATTGGTGACGGTGCCGTCGAGCATCGAGGAGACCTCGATCCTGCCCGACCAGTCCTCGGCCAGGATCCTGGTGTCGAGTGCGCCGACATGACGATGGTCCATCGACACGAATCGGCGTTGCCGGACGGTGGTGGTGCGGCCGTGCGCATCGCGGTAGCGGAGGTCGCGGGTCAGCATCGCGCGCCGCAGGTCGAGCGTCTGACGGAACGACAACACCTCGACATCGTCGATGCTGAACCAGTCACCGCTGTCGATCCGGAAGGTCAGGGGCAACCAGTTCGGCAGGTTGACCAGGCTCTCGTTCTCCACCTCCCCGGCGGGCAGTCGGTCGGTGAGCCGGTTGTACACGCCGGCGGCGTAGGTGCCCGGATAGTGCACCGGTCCGGCATCGCACTCCGGGGCCGCGCCACGCGTCGCGAAATAGCCGTTGCCGACGGTGCACAGGGCTTCGCGGAGCTTCTCCGCGGGCGGATCGTAGGAGTCGTAGGTCAGTGACCAGTCCGACGGGGGCTCGCTCGCCTGCTCGACGTGATCGGCGATCTGGGCCAGTAGTGCCGGGATCGCGCCGGGTGACTCCACGGCGAACAGGGCGGCCGTGCGGCGGTCGCGGTTCTCCTCGGCGCGCACCACTATCCCGATCCCGTCGGTGGCGATCCGGTCGAAGGCGTCCTCGTCGGTGAGATCGTCGCCGAAGTAGATCGTGATCCACCCCCGGTCGACGGCGCCCACCTGGTGGCGGACCCACTCCAGCGCCTGTCCCTTGTCCCAGTCGACGTCGGGTTTCAGTTCGAGGACCTTGCGACCGGGGAGGGCCCGCAATCCCCGGCGCACACCGATCTCGCGCGCCGCCGCGATGATGTCCTCGACATCGTCGGGGGAGGCGTTGCGGAAGTGGACGGCAACACTGAAATGTTTGGGCTCGACCAGGACTCCGTCGACAGCGGCAAACCGTTGCCGAAGTTCTTCGGATACCGCAGCGATCGCCGGCGTGGACGTGCGGGCCACCTCGTTGACGAGGTGCTCGCCCCCCGGGCCGAGGAGTTCGAGGCCGTGACAACCGGCGTACCAGAGGCCGGGCAGCCCCACGCGCTCGCGGATGTCGTCGAGGTCGCGACCGCTGATGACGGCGACCGGGCACAACCGCGCCAACCGGGTCAGCGCCTCGGCGGCACCCTCGACGAGGACCGCAGCGGACGGATCGTCGACGATGTCGGACAGGGTTCCGTCGAAATCGAGGAAGACCACGGGGCGTCGAGACGCGGCAATGGCGTGCAGGTGCTCGAGGTAGGTCAGTGCGTCGGGCATCGTCGAGATCCGGGCGCCGCCGAGGCGTACCCGGATGTCGGCGGGATCACCGACCACGGCGTCGGCGCCGAGACGACGGAGTTCATCGGCCCGCGCCGGTGTCCCGATCGCCACGACCAGCGCGAATCCGCCCTGCCGGGCTGCGGCCACGCCTTCCGGGGTGTATTCGACGACAGCGCATCGCGGGGGTGACACGCCGAGGCGCCGGGCGATGTCGAGCAACCCGGCCGGGTCGGGGTGAGCGGTGCCCTCGACCTGCTCGGGCGGGGCGTCGGTCACGTTCGCCGAGAACAGGCCGTCGAGCTCGGGGCCCAGGGTGCGCCCGACCGAGCGGGCCCCGCAGACGATCCCGAACCCGCGAAGACGGTGGACGAGACCGGCGGTGGACTCGATCGCCCGCGGATGTCCATCGGTGGTCGGGTGGCCGAAGCCGACGATCACGCCGTCGTGCAGACGCGCGTCGATCGTCACCGGTCGTGTCGGGGCCGCCGTGATCGCCATCGTTCCAGCATGCCCCCGGGCACCGGATGATCGGGCGAACTTCTGGTAAAGGTATCGCGGCGGCGGGCCTCATGGCCGCGCCGGCGACGGTCGCCGAGATGCCGGTAGCCTGAACACGGCGTAGGCGATGGCGGAGTAGGGGGGACATGACGGAGTCGTGGTGGAAGCGACTGCGGATCCGGGCGCGTCATCGCCGGTACGTGGTTCGCTCCAATCCCCGCTGGCATCGGATCTACCGCATCGCGGTCGCCGTCGTCGGCACCGTCGTCCTGCTGTGCGGGCTCGTCACCATCCCGTACCCGGGTCCCGGCTGGCTCATCGTCTTCCTCGGACTGGGAATCCTGGCGTCGGAATTCGACTGGGCTCATCGCCTGCTGAAGTTCGCACGCGCGAAGTACGACGCCTGGATGGAATGGATCGGCCGGCAACACTGGTCGGTGCAGTCCGTCTTCTGGATCGGTACCTGCGCGATCGTCGTGGGCACCCTCTGGCTCCTCGGGGCCCTGCAGACGGCGGCCGGTTGGGCGAACCTCCACTACGAGTGGCTCGCGAGCCCGATCTTCTCCTGATCGCTCACCCGAGCCGCGCCGCAGAGGAGGGGTTCGGTCGGGCGGGATGACACGCGGATACCATCAGAGTCGCAAACGTCCCCCACGACGCGCCCTTCGCGTGTCCGAACCTATTCGAGGAGCGTCCCCGTGCCCGACGACGTCCAGGTGACCAGCCCAGCCACGATCCGTGTGCCGGCTGGAACGACCGCGGGCACCGCACTTCGTGATCACGACCTCCCCAACAAGGGGCCGGATGCGATCGTCGTCGTCCGCGACGCGCACGGCGACCTTCGTGACCTGTCCTGGGCGCCGGCCGAGGACGCCGAGGTCGAACCCGTTGCGGCCGACACCGAGACCGGACGCAGCGTCATCCGGCACTCGTGTGCCCACGTGCTCGCGCAGGCGGTCCAGGATCTGTTCCCCGAGGCCAAGCTGGGTATCGGACCGCCCATCAAGGACGGCTTCTACTACGACTTCGATGTCGCCGAGCCGTTCACACCCGAGGACCTCAAGGCCCTCGAGAAGAAGATGAAGCAGATCATCAAGTCCGGGCAGCGCTTCTCGCGTCGCGTCTACGACTCGAAGGACGAGGCGCGCGCCGAGCTGGCGAACGAGCCGTTCAAGCTCGAGCTGATCGACGACAAGGGCGCCGCCGACGATGCCGAGGTCATGGAGGTCGGCGGCGGTGAGCTGTCCGTCTACGACAACCTCAATCCGCGCACCGGCGAACGGATCTGGTGCGATCTGTGCCGCGGTCCGCACGTGCCGACCACCAAGTACATCGCTGCCTTCAAGCTGACCCGGTCGTCGGCCGCCTACTGGCGCGGTGACCAGGACAACGCCGACCTGCAGCGCGTGTACGGCACCGCATGGGAGTCGGCGGAGGCGCTCGATGCCCATCTCGAACTGCTCGCCGAAGCGGAGAAGCGCGACCACCGCAAGCTCGGTGCCGAACTCGACCTGTTCAGCTTCCCCGACGAACTCGGCTCGGGACTGCCGGTCTTCCACCCCAAGGGCGGCATCATCCGCAAGGAGATGGAGGACTACTCACGGGCGCGTCACGTCGCCGCGCGGTATGAGTTCGTCAACACCCCGCACATCACCAAGTCGCACCTCTACGAGGTCTCCGGTCATCTCGACTGGTACCGCGACGGGATGTTCCCGCCCATGCACGTCGACGCGGAGTACGACGAGAACGGCGAGCTGCGCAAGCCCGGCCAGGACTACTACCTGAAGCCGATGAACTGCCCGATGCACAACCTGATCTTCCGGGGTCGGGGACGTTCGTACCGGGAACTGCCGCTGCGCATGTTCGAGTTCGGGTCGGTGTACCGGTACGAGAAGTCCGGCGTGATCCACGGGCTGACCCGAGTGCGCGGTATGACGCAGGATGACGCGCACATCTACTGCACGCAAGACCAGATGCGCGACGAGCTGACGTCGATCCTCACCTTCGTCCTGGGGCTGCTCAAGGACTACGGTCTCGACGACTTCTACCTCGAACTGTCGACGAAGGACCCGAAGAAGTTCGTCGGATCCGACGAGGTGTGGGAGGCGGCGACGAACACGCTCGCCGAGGTGGCCCAGGCCTCCGGTCTGGATCTGGTGCCCGATCCGGGTGGTGCCGCGTTCTACGGCCCGAAGATCTCGGTGCAGGCCAAGGATGCGCTCGGCCGCACCTGGCAGATGTCGACGATCCAGCTCGACTTCAACCTGCCGGAGCTGTTCGGCCTCGAATACACCGCGTCGGACGGCACCAAGCAGCGGCCGGTGATGATCCACCGCGCGCTGTTCGGTTCCATCGAGCGGTTCTTCGGCGTGCTCACCGAGCACTACGCGGGCGCTTTTCCGGCGTGGCTGTCCCCGGTCCAGGTCATGGGCATCCCGGTCGCCGAGGCGTTCGCCGATCACCTGCAGGGCGTCGTCGACGCGCTGCGGGCCGCCGGTGTCCGTGCCGAGGTCGACCACTCCGACGACCGCATGCAGAAGAAGATCCGCAACCACACCACCGGCAAGGTTCCGTTCATGCTGCTCGCGGGCGAGCGCGACGTCGAAGCGCATGCGGTGAGCTTCCGGTTCCGCGACGGGTCCCAGATCAACGGTGTCCCGGTGGGTCCCGCGATCGCCGCGATCACCGACTGGGTGGCGAGCCGGCGCAACGAGTCGCCGACCGGGCAACTCCTGGAGGCGAAGCTCGGCCCGGTGGGAGCGGTCGATGGCTGAGGCATCCGGCGAGATCCGCGACGAGGGCGTCGGTGTCGGTGATCGTCTGGAGCGGCTCTGGAGTCCGCACCGGATGACCTACATCGCCGACCCGCAGCCGGCGGCGAAGACCGGTCACCCCTTCCTCGACATCCCGACGATGTCCGACGAGGACGGTCTGATCGTCGCGCGCGGCGAAGCCGTGTACGCGGTGCTCAACCTGTACCCGTACAACCCCGGTCACACGATGGTGGTCCCGTACCGCCAGGTCGCCGACCTCGAGGACCTGACACCCGCCGAGTCGGCCGAGCTGATGGCGTTCACGCAGCGGATGATCCGCACGATCAAGGCGGTCTCGAACCCGAACGCCTTCAACGTGGGACTCAACCTGGGCTATGCCGCGGGTGGCTCGCTGTCCGAGCACTTACATCAGCACATCGTGCCTCGCTGGATGGGCGACGCGAACTTCATCACCATCGTCGGCGAGACGAAGGTGATGCCGCAGTTGCTGCGCGACACCCGGTTGCTGCTCGCCGAGGCGTGGCAGCGCTTTGATGACTGAGGGGGAGGGAGCTCGCGGATGCTGAGCATTCTGGGTCGGGCGTCGGTCTCCAAGGTGACGTTGCCGATGGGCCGGGCGCTGCTGCGGACCGGTCTGACCCCGGACATCATGACCGTCATCGGAACGGTGGCGAGCGTGGCGGCCGCACTCACGCTGTTCCCGATGGGCCACCTCTTCTGGGGCACCATGGTCATCTGGCTGTTCGTCATGTTCGACATGCTCGACGGCGCGATGGCGCGTGCCCGTGGTGGCGGGACACGGTTCGGCGCCGTCCTCGACGCCACCTGTGACCGCATCGCCGACGGCGCGATCTTCGCCGGACTCGTGTGGTGGTGCACCGTCACCGAACCGCACCACCTGCTCCTGGTCGCGACCCTGATCTGCCTGGTCACCTCTCAGGTCATCTCGTACGCGAAGGCCCGGGCCGAGGCCAGCGGCCTCTACGGCGACGGGGGGCTCATCGAGCGTCCCGACCGGCTCATCATCGTGCTCGTCGGTACCGGTCTCACCGGTCTGGGCCTGCCCTGGGCGGTCCACGTGGCGATGTGGCTGCTCGCCGTCGGCAGCGTGATCACCGTCGGCCAGCGCATGTGGTCGATCTCGAACTCGCCCGGTGCCCGCGACCTGATCCCGCTGAAGGCAGACCCCGACGGCGACACCGGGAACGACGGCACCGGGAACGACGGCACCGCGAACGACGGCACCGATTCCGGCGCCAACGGATCGACTCCCCCCGACGGAGCGCGATGACCGACGTCGCCGCTCTCGCCGCCGACCTCGGATACCGGGCCGGCTGGGCCGCGGTGCGGAGGGCGCCGGAACGCGCCGCACGCGCCGTGTTCGACCGTGCCGGAGAATTCGCCGGTCGCCGCCACGGCGGCCCGGAACAGCTGCGCCGCAACCTGGCCCGCGTGATCGGCACCGACCCGGCGAACGTCCCCGACGACCTCGTCGCCGACGCCGTGCGGTCCTACGCCCGGTACTGGTGCGAGGCCTTCCGCCTACCCACCCAGGACCGGGCCACGGCGGCGTCGACTGCCACGCTGCCGGACCCCGACCACGCCCGTCTCGACGCCGCGGTGGCCCGCGGCAAGGGCGTCGTGCTGGCGTTGCCGCACACCGGCAACTGGGACATGGCCGGGGTGTGGCTCGTCCATCACTACGGCAAGTTCGCGACGGTCGCCGAGCGGCTGAAGCCGGAGTCGCTGTTCACCCAGTTCGTCGAGTACCGCGAGTCGCTGGGTTTCGAGATCTTCCCGCTCAGCGGCGGTGAACAGCCACCGTTCGGTCTACTCGCCGACCGGCTGCGCGCCGGCGGCATCGTGTGTCTGCTGGGGGAACGCGACATCGCCCGTCAGGGCGCCCCGGTCACCTTCTTCGGCGAACGAACCCGGATGCCGGCCGGGTCGGCGCGCCTGGCCATCGAGACCGGGGCAGCGCTGATCCCCGTCCACCACTGGTTCGAGGAGGCGCCGTACTCCGCGATGTCCTGTGGTGAGGAGATCGACGTCTCCGGTGGGGTCGAGGCGACGACGCAGGCGCTCGCCGACGCATTCGCGGTGAACATCGCCGCGCATCCCGCCGACTGGCACATGCTGCAGCCGCTCTGGGAAGCCGACTGGACCGACAAGCAGAAGGCGCGGCTGGCCGACACCGGGGGAGCGACATGAGAATCGGGATGATCTGCCCCTACTCCTTCGACGTTCCCGGAGGTGTGCAGGCGCACGTCACCGAACTCGCCCACGTCTTCATCGGCCGCGGCCACGAGGTCAGCGTCCTCGCCCCGGCATCGCGTCGTACCGAACTGCCCGAGTACGTCGTGCGTGCGGGCCCGTCGCTGGCGATCCCGTACAACGGGTCGGTGTCGCGGGTGAACTTCAGTCCGAAAGGCTATCTACGACTGCGTCGTTGGATCGCGGAGAACGGCTTCGACGTCCTCCACGTCCACGAGCCCAATTCGCCGTCGATCTCCATGCTCTCGCTGATGGTCGCCTCCGGCCCGATCGTCACGACCTTCCATACCGCGACGTCGAAGTCGCTGTGGCTCAGTGCTTTCCAGGGAATCCTTCGTCCGTACCACGAACGCATCGCCGGCAAGATCGCGGTCTCCGAACTCGCCCGGCGCTGGCAGATGGAGTCGCTGGGGTCGGATGCCGTGGAGATCCCCAACGGCATCGATGTCGGCAGCTTCGCCAACGCCAGACCGCTCGACGGCTATCCGCATGCGGGCGGCACGATCCTGTTCCTCGGTCGCTTCGACGAACCGCGCAAGGGCATCGACATCCTGATGCGCGCGCTGCCGGCGGTCGTCGCCCGGTTCCCCGACGTGCGCGTCCTCGTCGTCGGTGGCGGCAACCAGGCCGCTCTGCGCCGGCGGGCCGGGACCCTCGCCGGCCACCTCGTGTTCCTCGGTCAGGTCGACGACGCCACCAAGGCGCGCGCGCTCGCATCGGCCGACGTCTACTGCGCACCCAACCTCGGCGGCGAGAGCTTCGGAATCGTCCTCGTCGAGGCGATGGCCGCCGGAGCCGCAGTGATCGCCAGCTCGCTGAACGCCTTCCGGCGCGTCCTCGACGACGGCCGGGCGGGCAAGCTCGTCGACACCGGGTCGCCGGATGAGCTGGCCGCGGGGATCATCTCGCTGCTCTCCGACGACGAGGCGCGTGAGCAGCTGGTGGCCGCGGGTCGCGTCCGGGCGGACAAATACGACTGGTCACGGGTGGCCGACCAGATCCTGCGCGTCTACGACACCGTGACGGTCGGTGCCGGACCGGTGGTGGTGTCGGACTGATGGCCACCTGGATCGTCATCGGGATCGTCCTGGTCCTGCTGGTCGTCGGCTGGGCTTATCACACCGCCAACCGGCTCGACCGCCTCAACGTACGGGTCGACCTCGCCCGGCAGTCCCTCTATGCGAGTCTCGACCGTCGCGCCGTCGTCGTCCGCGCCATCGCCGCCGAACTGGCTGCCGCCGAGGCGGGCGGCCCGTCCGCATCGGCCCGAGAGCTGGCCGCACTGGCCGACCGTGCCGAACGATCCGCTCCCGAGGCGCGTGAGGACGCGGAGAACGCGGTGTCGGCGGCACTGGCCCGCACCGACGGCCGCGGACGGTCTCCGGCCCTGGTCATCGAGCTCGCCGACGCCGAGACGCGGGTGATGATGGCCCGCCGTTTCTACAACGATGCGGTGCGCGACACCCGGGCGCTCGCCGAGCGGCGACTGGTCCGCTGGCTGCGTCTCGGCGGCCGCGCGTCGCCGCCGACGTACTTCGAGATCAACGAACGCGTCACGCCGGGTCAGGGCGAGTGATCCTGGTACCAGCGCGTTCGCCGGGCTGACCTAGACTGGTTCCACGCTGCCGCGGGCTCCGCTGGGGCGGATCGGCTGCGGCACGCCGAGACAGCGACATGAGGAGAAATCAGTGAGTCACAACGGCGCGACCGTTCCCGAGGTCGGTCAGGGCACCGCCCGGGTCAAGCGGGGGATGGCCGAGATGCTCAAGGGCGGCGTGATCATGGATGTGGTCACCCCCGAGCAGGCGAAGATCGCCGAGGACGCCGGCGCGGTGGCCGTGATGGCTCTCGAGCGGGTGCCCGCCGACATCCGCGCCCAGGGTGGGGTCTCGCGGATGAGCGACCCGGACATGATCGACGGGATCATCTCCGCGGTGTCGATCCCGGTGATGGCCAAGGCGCGCATCGGGCATTTCGTCGAGGCGCAGATCCTGCAGAGTCTCGGCGTCGACTACGTCGACGAGTCCGAGGTGCTGACCCCGGCCGACTACTCCAACCACATCGACAAGTGGGCGTTCACCGTGCCGTTCGTGTGCGGTGCGACCAATCTGGGTGAGGCGCTGCGTCGCATCACCGAGGGTGCGGCGATGATCCGTTCCAAGGGTGAGGCCGGTACCGGTGACGTGTCCAACGCCACCACGCACATGCGCAAGATCCGCGACGAGATCCGCCGCCTGACGTCGCTGCCGAAGGACGAGTTGTACGTGGCGGCAAAGGAACTGCAGGCTCCCTACGACCTGGTGGTCGAGGTCGCCGAGGCCGGCAAGCTGCCGGTGACGCTGTTCACCGCCGGCGGTATCGCCACCCCGGCGGATGCGGCGATGATGATGCAGCTCGGCGCCGAGGGCGTGTTCGTGGGTTCGGGGATCTTCAAGTCCGGCAACCCGGCTCAGCGTGCGGCCGCGATCGTGCAGGCCACCACCTTCCACGACGACCCCGACGTGCTGGCGAAGGTCTCGCGCGGTCTGGGCGAGGCCATGGTCGGCATCAACGTCGACGACATCCCGCAGCCGCACCGCCTGGCCGAGCGCGGCTGGTGACCCCGTCCGCCGGAACGCCCCTGTTCAACACGCCGGAGACCGAACAGTCGACATGCGTAGCGAGCCGGGGGTGTTCCGGCGGTAGGATCTGCTGATCATGGATGCGGCGACCATTGTTCGGGACACCTCCGTCTCGGGCACACACATCGTGGGTGACTTGCGGCTCGAGTGGTCGGCGGCGTGCAACGTCGGACGGGTCCGCGAGACCAACGAGGACGCCGCACTCGCCCTTCCGGGCATGTACCTCATCGCCGACGGCATGGGCGGTCACGACAGCGGCGAACTCGCCAGCGAGGCCGCGCTGCTCACCCTCGCCGAGGCGACGAGCGCCGGCGAACTGAACGCCACCAGGCTCCAGCTCGACGATCTGCTGGTCGCGGCGCAGCGCCGCATCGGCGAGATCGACACCGAGACCGACCGCCGCGCGGGTACCACCGCCACCGGCGCCGTGCTCGTCACCCACGAACAGAGTCCGCACTGGCTGGTCCTGAACATCGGCGACTCGCGGACCTACCGGTACCAGAACGGGTCGCTGCAGCAGCTGACGACCGACCACTCGCAGGTCCAGGAATTCATCGACGCGGGCTTCCTGACGCCGGAGGAGGCGCGAACCGACCCGCGCCGCAACGTCATCACCCGCGCACTCGGTGCGGGGATGGTCGATCCTGTACCGGACTTCTTCAACACGCCGGCCTTCCCGGGCGACGTCCTGCTCCTGTGTACCGACGGGCTCACCGGTGAACTGCCCGACGAGGAGATCGGCGACATCCTCGCCAACGCATCGACCTCTGACGAGGCCGCCGAACGTCTCGTCGACGCGGCGCTCGCGCTCGGTGCCCACGACAACGTCACCGTCATCGTGGTGACCGTGCACGAGTCGGTCCCGACCCTGACGATGCCCGCTCTCGACGGGGAGACCACCGGCGAGGCGACGGTCGCCGGCCCCGAGTGACCGAGGCGATCTGATGAATCCAGGTCACGACCCCTCGGTGCACGACCACCCCGGGACTCCGAGCGCCTCCGAGAGCGCCGACACCGGGATGGACGCCGGCGCAACCTATGTCGAGTACTGCGGCGAACGGATCGCACTCGATGCCGAGCGGCGCTTCTTCATCGGTCGTGAGGCCGATCTGTCCATCGACGACAACCCGTATCTCCATCGCCGATTCCTGGTGGTGCACAACGAGAACGGGCTGTGGTGGCTGACCAATCTGGGCACCCACCTGTCGGCGAGCGTCTCCGCAGGCGACGTCGGATTCTCGGCCACGCTCGGCCCGGGCGCGCGGATGCCGCTCGTGTTCGGCGAGACGACCATCGTGTTCACCGCCGGACCCACCACCTACGAGCTGAGCGTGTTCGCCCGGGCGCCGCAGGTGAAGTCGGTGACCCGCCCGGAGTTCAGCGGCGGCCACACCACCCAGGGCGTTCCGACCCTGACCGAGAGTCAGAAGCTGCTGATCGTCGTGCTGGCAGAGGAGATCCTGCGCCGCGAGGGGACCGGCGCCTCGGCGATCCCGTCCTCGGCACAGGCGGCGCGGCGCCTGGGCTGGCCGCTGACCAAGTTCAACCGCAAGCTCGACAACGTCTGCGACAAGCTCGACCAGCTCGGGGTCAGCGGAATGCGCGGCGGTGGCGGCAAACTCGCCAGCAACCGCCGGACCAAGCTCGTCGAGTACGCGGTGTCCTCGCGCATCGTGACCCGCGAAGACCTCCCGCTCATCGACGCCGAGGCGGCGAGGAACGCCGCCGGCTGACGCCGACCGTCTGACCTGCGGTCATGGCATGGGTAGTTCTCCCCATGCGGTGGGGAGTTCTCCCCATCGACCGGGACGCGAAACGCTCATAATCTTCAACTCATCGCCGGAACGACCCGGCACCGACCATCCGGTTCGATTGAGTGAAGAGGAAGCACCCATGACTGCGATCGCCCACCCGGCCCCCCAGCACCTGCGCCAGATCAACGCTCGACGCGACGCCGAGGCGCAGGCCCGCCGGCAGGAGGCCCTGGCCCGTCTCGCAGCCCGCCGGATGCCGCTTCCCGGACAGGTCTCCCGCCAGAGTCAGCCCGGACTCGGCCACCGCGCGGGTCACCCCCACCTGCACCGCGTCGCCTCGCCGATGCCGGTCGCGGAGAGCGCGGTGAAGGTGGAGACCTCCACCGGTCGCGCGAAGCCGAACCTCACCTCCCGCGAGGTCGAGGTGCTCCGGACCTGGATGCTCGTCGACTCCAAGCCCGCCGTCGCCCAGGAGCTCTACATCTCGCTGGGCACGGTCAACACCCATCTGACCCGGATTCGCGCCAAGTACGCCGAGATCGGTCGTCCCGCCCCCACCAAGGCGTCGCTCGTCGCCCGCGCCATCCAGGACGGGATCATGACGCTCGACGAGCTCTGAGGCCCGGCGTCCGGACCGGTGAACTCTGTGGTCCGGCCTCCGGCCGGGTCGCCCGGTGCGGAATACTGGTCTGCGTGGCAGCCATCGAGGACATACTCCAGGTCGAGCGGATCGAGACCGACATCTACCGGGGTGGTGCGTTCCCGAGTCACCTCCAGCGCACCTTCGGCGGACAGGTCGCCGGACAGGCGCTGATGTCGGCGACGCGGACGGTCGACGACGACCATCATGTCCATTCGCTGCACGGATACTTCCTGCGGCCCGGTGACCCGGACATTCCCACCGTGTTCCTCGTCGACCGCGTCCGCGACGGTCGTTCCTTCGTCACCCGGCGGGTCACCGGAATCCAGCGCGGCGAGGCGATCTTCATGATGTCGGCCTCGTTCCACGTCCGCACCGACCAGGGCTATGAACACCAGGACCGTATGCCACCGGTCCCGGACCCCGAAGAACTCAACGACCGCCTCGACGAGCTCGCGGAGGAAGAGCGTGCGGTGTTCAAGGAGTGGCGCAACTTCGACCTCCGCATCGTGCCGCCCGAGAAGTTGGTGACCTCGCCGTATTTGGCTGCGCAACAACGGGTCTGGTTCCGTTATCGGCATCCGCTGCCCGGCGACACGGTGTTCCACGTGGGAACGCTCGCCTACATGAGCGACATGACGCTCCTCGGGTCGTCGCGGGTGCCACACCCCGAGGTCAACCCCCAGGTCGCCTCCCTGGACCACGCGATGTGGTTCATGCGCCCGTTCCGCGCCGACGACTGGTTGCTCTACGACCAGACCTCGCCGTCGGCCGACGGCGGCCGCGCCCTGACGCAGGGCCGGATCTTCGACCGGCAGGGACGCATGGTCGCGGCCGTCACACAGGAGGGACTCGCCCGCACCGGTCGCGAGATGCCCGAGGATCAGCACGCCCGGACCGATCGGTGAGCGCCGGATCGCGACCGCGGATCGGGGTTCTCGCGCTACAGGGTGACGTACGCGAGCACGTCCACGCCTTGCAGGCCAGCGGCGCAGAGGCCCTGCCCATCCGCAGGCGGGCCGAACTCGACGAGATCGACGGCATCGTCATCCCGGGCGGGGAGTCGACGACGATGAGCAAGCTGCTCGGCATCTTCGATCTCTTCGATCCACTCGTCGAGCGCCTCTCCGACGGACTGCCGGCCTACGGTTCCTGCGCGGGCATGATCATGCTCGCCTCCACCATCCTCGACACCCGTCCCGATGCGCGGCACCTCGACGCCCTCGACATCACGGTGCGCCGCAACGCCTTCGGTCGTCAGGTGGAGAGTTTCGAGACCGATCTCGACTTCGCCGGCATCACCGATCGCGTCGGCGCCCCGGCGATGCGCGCGGTCTTCATCCGGGCGCCGTGGGTCGAGTCGATCTCGCCCGACGTCGAGGTTCTCGCCCGGGTCCCACGGGGTCCGGCCGAGGGGAGGATCGTCGCCGTACGCCAGGGGAAGGTGCTCGCGACGTCGTTCCATCCGGAAGTGACCGGCGACCGTCGTGTACATGAATACTTCGTGGAGATGGTGCGTCGGTAAGATCGTGCCGAACCAGCGATAGTGCAAGCGCCTGCGGCAGGAGCCGGCAGGTTGAGGAACGCCGGATGTGGGGCTCGTGGGCCCGGCAGCGTGCCGCGGGCACGGCCCCGCCGCGCACCGGCACCGGGAAAGGACGGACATGAGCGGCCATTCCAAATGGGCCACCACCAAGCACAAGAAGGCGGTCATCGATGCCAAGCGCGGCAAGATGTTCGCCAAGCTCATCAAGAACATCGAGGTGGCGGCACGTACCGGCGGTGGTGACCCGGCCGGCAACCCGACTCTCTTCGACGCCATCCAGAAGGCGAAGAAGTCCTCGGTGCCCAACGACAACATCGAACGCGCCCGCAAGCGCGGCGGTGGTGAAGAGGCAGGCGGCGCCGACTGGCAGACCATCATGTACGAGGGCTACGGCCCCAACGGCGTGGCGATCCTGATCGAGTGCCTCACCGACAACCGCAACCGCGCCGCCGGTGAGGTCCGCACCGCGATGACCCGCAACGGCGGCAACATGGCCGACCCGGGCTCGGTGTCGTACCTGTTCACCCGCAAGGGCGTCGTCACCCTCGAGAAGAACGGCCAGTCCGAGGACGACGTCCTGATGGCCGTGCTCGACGCCGGTGCCGAAGAGGTCACCGATCTCGGGGACACCTTCGAGATCGTCAGCGAGCCGACCGACCTGGTCGCGGTGCGCAGCGCCCTGCAGGACGCGGGCATCGACTACGACTCGGCCGAGGCCAGCTTCCGCGCATCGGTGGAGGTCGCCGTCGATGCCGACGGCGCGCGCAAGGTCTTCAAGCTGATCGACGCACTCGAGGACTCCGACGACGTGCAGAACGTCTACAGCAACGTCGACATCAGCGACGAGGTCCTCGCCGAACTCGAGAACGACTGATCGCCCACCGCCCTCACGAGGGCGTGTTGATCATCGGAGTTGTCCCCGCGCCCCGATAGAATCTCGAACAACTGTTCGTAACACTGTTCGGATTCCTGGGAGGGTACGAGTGCGCGTCATGGGCGTCGATCCGGGTCTCACCCGGTGCGGTATCGCACTGGTGGAGTCGGGTCGTGGGAGGTCGGTGACCGCACTCGACGTGGACGTGGTGCGTACGCCGAGCGACATGGAACTGGCCGAGCGTCTGCTCGCCGTCTACACCTCGGCGTGTCACTGGCTCGATGTCCATCAGCCCGATGTGGTCGCCATCGAACGGGTCTTCGCGCAGAACCAGGTGTCGACCGCGATGGGTACCGCGCAGGCCGGCGGCGTGATCGCGCTCGCGGCGAGCCAGCGTGGCGTACCCGTACGCTTCCACACGCCGTCGGAGGTCAAGGCCGCCGTCACCGGCAGCGGTCGCGCGGACAAGGCGCAGGTCACCGCGATGGTCACCCGGATTCTCGGCATGCAGACCAAGCCGAAACCCGCCGACGCCGCGGACGCTCTCGCGCTCGCGATCTGTCACTGCTGGCGCGGGCCCATGATGGAGCGGATGGCCGCCGCGCAGAAACAGGCCGACGCGGCCGCCGCGAAGCACCGTCAGCGGCTCGCCCAGGCACGAGAGGGGAGTCGCGCATGATCGCGTCAGTCCGCGGTCCGGTTCTCGAGATCGCCCTCGACCACGCCGTGATCGACTGTGCCGGAGTCGGTTACCGGGTGCTCGCGACCCCGGTGACGTTGTCGCGGCTGCGGCGCGGCGACGAGGCGACGCTTCTCACCTCGATGATCGTCCGCGAGGACTCGATGACGCTGTACGGGTTCACCGAACCCGACGCCCGCGCGCTGTTCGCGCTGCTGCAGACCGTGACCGGGGTCGGTCCGCGGCTGGCGATGGCGACTCTCGCAGTCCTCGAACCGGAGGCGTTGCGTCGCGCACTCGCCGACTCCGACACCAAGGCGCTGACGTCGGTGCCCGGCATCGGCAAGCGCGTCGCCGAACGACTCTGCGTCGAACTCCGGGACAAGGTCGACCGCCCGGCGGGCGACACGTCGGCCGGCACCGTCGTCGCCGGCGGAATCCACGAACAGGTCGCCGAGGCGCTCGTCGGCCTCGGTTTCACCGCCGGTCCGGCCGAGAAGGCGGTCACCGCGGTGCTCGCCGAGAATCCCGACGCCGACGCGTCCACCGCGCTCCGCCGCTCGTTGGCGCTGCTGGGCAAGGCCTCGTGATGACGGACGACCCCGACGGCCTCGAGGACCGCGAGGTCAACGCGACACCCGTCCGTTCCGACGGTGACCTCGACGCCGGCCTGCGTCCCCGGTCGCTGGCCGACTTCATCGGTCAACCGCGCGTCTGCGAACAGCTCGAGCTCGTCCTGCACGGGGCGAAGGGACGCGGCGGGACCCCCGACCACATCCTGCTGTCCGGCCCACCGGGACTCGGCAAGACCTCGCTCGCCATGATCATCGCCTCGGAGATGGGCGCCGCGATCCGCGTGACATCGGGACCGGCGCTCGAACGCGCCGGTGACCTCGCCGCGATGCTGTCGAATCTCGTCGAGGGTGACGTCCTGTTCATCGACGAGATCCACCGCATCGCCCGGCCGGCCGAGGAGATGCTGTACCTCGCGATGGAGGACTTCCGCGTCGACGTGGTGGTCGGCAAGGGGCCGGGCGCCACGTCGATCCCGCTGGACGTCGCCCCGTTCACCCTGGTCGGCGCCACCACCCGCTCCGGCTCGCTGACCGGCCCGCTGCGCGACCGCTTCGGGTTCACCGCGCACATGGAGTTCTACGACCCGGCTGAACTCGTCCAGGTCCTGAACCGTTCCGCGGGAATCCTCGGCATGGGACTGCGTCCCGACGCCTCGGAGGAGATCGCGCGCCGCTCGCGCGGTACGCCCCGCATCGCCAACCGTCTGCTTCGCCGTGTCCGTGACTACGCCGAGGTCCGCGGTGACGGCTCGATCACCGTCGACGTCGCCCGGGCCGCGCTCGCGGTCTACGACGTGGACGAACTCGGCTTCGACCGCCTTGACCGCGCCGTCCTCGACGCTCTGATCCGCGCCTTCGGCGGGGGACCGGTAGGGGTGTCGACGCTCGCCGTGGCGGTGGGCGAGGAGCCCGCGACCGTCGAAGAGGTCTGCGAGCCGTTCCTCGTCCGCGCGGGGATGATCGCCCGCACGCCGCGTGGTCGGGTCGCCACCGCAGCGGCGTGGCATCACCTCGGTCTGACGCCGCCCGCCGGCGCAATGAACGCGTCCTTCGGCGCCCGGCCCCGCGACATCGGAACGGACTCCCTGTTCGACGAGCTGTGACCCCCACCCGCGCGGCGTGACGCCGCGCATGTGACGCGGGGCACCACCTGCGGGGATGATCTTGCCGGCGGACGTGGCACACTGTGTGGAGCACAGCGTGGCCGTTGTCGCCTCACGCCGTCGGCGCGGGGCGGTGGTCCACGCGGTACACCCCGAAAACACAAAGGACTGACTCTCACCCATGGACGCTCTGCTCTTCCCCCTCTTGCTGGCCCTTCTCGCCGGCTTCATGTTCTTGTCGATGCGGAAGCAGAAGAAGCGCATGGCCGAGATGCAGGACATGCAGAACTCGGTGTCCACGGGTGCGCGTATCCAGCTGACCTCCGGCCTGTACGGCACCGTCATCGACGCCACGTCGTCGGATTTCGTCGACGTGGAGATCGCCACCGGCATGGTGACCCGCTGGAACCGCCTCGCGATCATGCGCGTCATCCCCACCGACGAGGCCGCCGCCACCTACGCGGGACACACCGCACCCGAGGTCGAGTACGACGACTACGCCGACCACTCGGACTCGGTGAGCCTGGACAAGCCGTCGTCCGACGACGCGCGCGACACCGACAAGTAATCCCCGAGCAGCGCTGCGCCGTCGACCGGCGTGGCGCCTCGCGCCCACCTCCCGCGCAACGCCTGTCTTGCTGAGGTCTGCGTGCCGCGCTGTGATCTCGGCGCGCACGCAGACCTTCGGAGTCGGTGGGTCATGCGGTCCTGGCATCCTCGGCCGGTTGACGTTCCCAAAGGAGACCTGAACAGCTGTGACTACTCCTCGTTCGACTGCAAAGGCGGACAAGCCCGCCGGCAAGCGGTCGCGACCGAGTCGAGAGATCCCGCCGTGGCGTCCGCTCGCGGCCTTCCTCGCGCTCCTCGCCGTCGTGTACGGGCTGATCTACTTCACCGGTCCCCAGACGCTCGAACCCAAACTGGGCATCGACCTCCAGGGCGGAACCCGGGTGACGCTCACCGCGCGCACCGAGGACGGCAAGGAGCCGACGCGGCAACAGCTCGACCAGGCCAAGCAGATCATCGAGCAGCGTGTGAACGGGCTCGGTGTGTCCGGTTCCGAGGTCGTCGTCACCGGCAACAACCTCGTGATCACGGTGCCCGGCGAGGACGGCGCGCAGGCCAAGTCGCTGAGTCAGACCGCGCGGCTGTACGTGCGGCCGGTGGTCGGCGCCACCCCGGCGACCCCGCAGCCGCCGAAGCCGGAGGACCAGACCGAGAAGCAGGCCGACGCGATGCCCACCGAGGTGGCCGCGGCGGCGATCGCCGAACAGCGCAAGCTCCGCCAGGCCCCCGGCGACGCCAAGCAGGAACAGCTGGTGCCGCTGCAGGAGCAGATGGCGAAGATGGACTGCTCGCCGACCGCCAACGACCCCCTCCGGGGCAACGACCTGCCCGACCAGTACCTGGTGGCCTGTTCCACCGACGGCAAGGAGGTCTACCTCCTCGGTCCGCAGATCATCGACGGTCGCGACATCAAGGACGCGTCCGCCGGCACCGATCCGCAGACCGGTGAGTGGGTCGTCACCCTCGAGTTCAAGGGCAAGGCCGCGGACTTCTGGCCCAAGTACACCGCGCAGGAGGCCCCCAACCGCACCCAGACCGCGTTCACCCTCGACTCGTCGGTCGTCTCGGCGCCGGCGATCAACGAGCCGATCCCGGGCGGCCAGACCCGCATCAGCGGCAGCAGCGCCGACCCGTTCACCGAGAAGTCGTCGAACGAGCTCGCGAACGTGCTGAAGTACGGCTCGCTGCCCCTGTCGTTCAACGCCTCCGATGCCGAAACCGTTTCGGCGACACTGGGTCTCTCGTCGCTGAAGGCAGGTCTGCTCGCCGGTGCGATCGGCCTCGTCGCCGTGTTGATCTACGCGCTGGCCTACTATCGGATGCTCGGCATCCTGACGATGCTGTCACTGGTGCTCGCCGGTGCGATGGTCTACGGCATCATCGTGCTGCTCGGACGCTGGATCGGGTTCACGCTCGACCTCGCCGGCATCGCCGGTCTGATCATCGGTATCGGTATGACCGCGGACTCGTTCGTCGTCTACTTCGAACGCATCAAGGACGAGATGCGCGAGGGCCGGAGTTTCCGTTCGGCCGTGCCACGAGGTTGGGCCAGCGCCCGCCGCACCATCTGGTCGGGTAACGCGGTCAGCTTCATCGCCGCCGCGGTGATCTACACCCTCGCGATCGGCGAGGTGCGCGGCTTCGCGTTCACGCTGGGCCTCACCACGATTCTCGACGTCATGGTCGTCTTCCTGGTGACCCACCCACTCGTGGTCTACGCCAGCCGGTCGTCGTTCCTGTCCAAGCCGAGCGTCAACGGTCTCGGCGCGGTCACCGAGGTGGCCCGCGAGCGAAAGGTCGCAGCCCGCCGCCAGGCCGAGGCCACCGGCACCGAAGCGGCCCGTGCCGACGCGTCCACCAGCGAGAAGGGGACTGTGCGATGACCCGTCCGGACAACCCGAACAAGGACGCGCGGGAGACCACGGGCACCACGGTCGCCGAACCGCCGGCGCCGTCCACCGGGACCGACGCCGACTTCGTCTCCGACACCCGGCGAGGGTTCTTCGCCCGGCTCTACACCGGCACCGGCGCCTTCGAGATCGTGGGCAAGCGGAAGACCTGGTACATCGTCACCGCCGTGATCATGCTGATCTGCCTGGCGTCCATCGCCATCCGCGGGTTCACCTTCGGCATCGACTTCGAGGGCGGCACCCAGATGTCGGTCCCCGTCGTCTCGTCGGAGGTCACGGCGGACTCGGTCGAGAAGATCGTCACCGAGGCCCTCGGCGAAGAGCCCGAATCGGTGCAGACCGCGGGCGCCGGCGACAGCGCCACCGTGCAGGTGCGCACCGAGACCCTCGACATCGCCCAGGCCGAGGCGGTCACGCGCGCGCTCACCGAGGAGTTCGGTCCCGCGCTGTCGCCTGCCGAGGTCAGCATCTCCGACGTCAGTTCCACCTGGGGCCGTGAGATCACCGAGAAGATGGTTCTCGCGCTCGCGGTGTTCCTGGTCATCGTGTTCGCCTACATCGCCGTCCGGTTCGACCGGGAGATGTCGATCGCGGCCATGGCATCGCTGTTCTTCGACATCGTGTGCACCGCGGGTGTCTACTCGCTGGTCGGCTGGGAGGTGACGCCGGCGACTGTGATCGGCCTGCTGACCATCCTCGGCTTCTCGCTGTACGACACGGTCGTCGTGTTCGACAAGGTCGCCGAGAACACCCGCTCGGTCCTGCAGACGACGCGTCGTACCTACGGCGAGCAGGCGAACCTCGCCGTCAACCAGACACTGATGCGATCGATCAACACGACGATCATCTCGGTGCTGCCGATCATCGCCCTGATGGTCGTGGCGGTGTGGCTGCTCGGGGTCGGCACGCTGAAGGACCTGGGCCTGATCCAGCTCGTCGGCGTGGTGGTCGGCGCCTACTCGTCGATCTTCCTCGCCGCGCCGCTGCTGGTGGCGCTGAAGGAACGCCGTCCGGACGTCGCCCGGCACACCACGAAGGTGATGAACCGCCGTGCCGGGATCACCTCCGGCGCCGGCTCGACCGACACCGAGCGGCCGGTGCGCCGTCGCCGCGGCGCGGCCGACACGGACGAGGCCGACCGGGCGGTACCGACCGGCAAACGCCGTCGCAACCGCTAGTCTCACCGACGTGATCGTCAGGCAACGGGAGTTCATCAGGGTCCTGAGCCTGCTCGTCGGGGTCGTCACGGGCGCGGGCGTCCTGACGGCGTGCGGGGACGACAGGCCACCGACCCTCGACTACGTGGTCGACGCCCACGTGACCAGCTACAACGCGAACACCGTGGACGGCAACGCCGACGGCGTGATCATGGCTACCAGTCGTCTCCTGCCGGGTTTCAGCCTGCTCGGACCCCGGGGGCAGGTCATCCCGGACCGCGACGTCGGCACCGTGACCCGACTCCCGGGACGCGCCGCGGCGCTGCGGTACGAGTTCACCCCCGAAGCCGCCTTCACCGACAAGGTCGCCCTCGATTGCGACGACCTGGTGTTGGCGTGGGCCGCGATGAGTGGGCGCTTCCCCGGTTTCACGCCGGCGACGACGGCCGGGTACCGCGACATCGACAAGGTGGAGTGCGCACCCGGCGAGAAGTCGGCGACGGTGACGTTCGCGCCGGGACGTGAGTACCGCGACTGGCTGTCACTGTTCGGCGCGGGCACGCTGCTGCCCGCCCACGTCGCGGCCCGCGAGGCCGGAGTCGCCAACGTCGTCGACCCCATCCGGGCGATGGACCGCGGTGCGCTGGCCCGCATCGCCACCGCCTGGAACACGGGCTTCGATCTGACCTTCGGTCCGGTCGACCATGCGCGGTTCCCGGCCTCGGGGCCATACCGCATCGACCGGTACTCACGGTCGGGCGGACTCGTCCTGATCCCCAACGAATCGTGGTGGGGCGACAAGCCCGAGACCTCGCGCATCGCGATCTGGGGCCGCGGCACCGATTCGGCCCGCCGCCTTCCCGACGGGAAGTTCGACATCGTCGACGTCACCGCGGGAATCGTGGAGGGTGACATCGCCGGCACACCCGGCGCGGACGGACCGGCCTCACCCTCCCGGGCGCTCGGCGTGGAACAGATCGTGCTCGCGGGACGAGGCGTCTTCCGGGACGTGCGGATGCGGCAGGCCTTCGCCTCCTGCGTCCCGCGTGCGGACCTCGCCCGTGACTTCTCCGGCGGCGCCCAGGTGTGGAATCTGCGCCTGCTCGCACCCGCGGACAACCTCGCCGGGCCGATGAACACCGAGTTCGGCCGCGCCTACCAGCGCCCGGACCTCGAACGGGCACGGACGCTGCTGCGCGCCGCGACCGGTCAGGGCGCGGGGGACGGGACATCGACGACGTCGGATCTGCAGCCGCGTCGTGTCCGCATCGGGTACGTGGCGCCGACCCTGCGGTGGCAGCAGATGGTGGCGGCCATCGCGGCGTCCTGCCGGGAAGCCGGATTCGTCGTCGAGGATGTCGCCACACCCGACGTGCAACCAGAATCACTGGGCAAGGATGTCGATGCCCTGATCACGGCCGGGGGAGACTCCTTCGCCGCATCCGGCGCCGCGGACCCGAGCCGGGACGCCTACACGCTGCGTGGCGGTGACCCGCTCAACCTCTCCGGCACCGGGGGCCCTCAGGTCAGTCGTGGGATCGACCAGTTCGCGGTCACCGTGTCCGTACCCGACCGGCTCCGTCTGGCCCGCTCGATCGAGAACGCGAGCTGGGCGTCGATGCCGTCGATCCCCCTGTTCGCCGCGCCGCGCATACGGCAGTGGAAGGATCAGGTGGGTGGCGTCGCGGCCGGACTCAGTCGCGCGGGCACCGGGTGGAACATGGATCGATGGACGATCGGCAGATGACTGTCGAGTGGCAGTGCAGACAAGCGGTAGGGGAGAACTGATGGGCGGCGTGGTACCCGAACGGACCGCGGAAGCGGTGGCACGTGCCCAGGCGGCGATCGCCCGGCACACCCGCCTCGTCGACGACTTCCCGAGCGCCGGGATCGCCTTCAAGGACCTGACACCGGTCCTGGCCGACGCGGAGGGATTGTCCGCGATCGTCACGGCCCTGACCCACGGCTGCGGCGCGATCGACCTCGTCGCCGGCATCGACGCACGCGGCTTCCTCCTCGGTGGTGCGGTCGCCCGCGAACTCGAGGTCGGGGTGCTCGCGGTGCGCAAGGGCGGCAAGCTGCCGCCTCCGGTGCACGCGGTCAGCTACAGCCTCGAATACGGCAGCGCGACGCTGGAGATCCCCGCCAGCGGTCTCGACCTGAGCGGGCAGCGCGTCCTTCTCGTCGACGACGTGCTGGCCACCGGCGGCACCGCGGTGGCCGCTGCGGGTCTGCTCAGCCGGGCGGGGGCGAGTGTCACCGGCGTCGCGGTGATCATGGAGCTCGTCGGACTCGGCGGACGCGACACGATCGCTCGCGGGCTGGGCCCAGAGGTGCCCGTCCACTCGGTGGCGCTCGACTGACGGTCTCGGGTGACCGAGGATCTAGACTCGATTGAGACCACGACAGGACACGGACCACGACATACGGAGGAGGACCGGCGATGCCCGATGAATCCGGCACGGCTGAGCGCTTCGTGACTCCCGCGGCCGACTCGTCTGCGTCACCGGTCGGCGAGGGCACCGGACCAGGCGTCCCCACCGCGACGTCGACCTCCCCATCCGCCTCGCGGCGCGTACGCGCCCGTCTGGCCCGCCGCATGACCGCCACCCGCAGCCAGGTCCGGCCGGTCCTCGAGCCCCTGGTCACGCTGCACCGCGAGATCTACCCGAAGGCCGACGTCGCCCTGCTGCAGCGGGCCTACGACGTCGCCGAGGAGCGCCACAGCGGACAGAAACGCAAGTCCGGCGATCCGTACATCACCCATCCGCTGGCGGTCGCGACGATCCTCGCCGACCTCGGCATGGACACCACCACCCTGATCGCCGCGCTGCTGCACGACACGGTCGAGGACACCGGCTACTCGTTGCAGGCGCTCGAACGTGACTTCGGACCCGAGGTCGCCCATCTCGTCGACGGCGTGACCAAACTCGACAAGGTCGCGCTGGGCAGTGCCGCCGAGGCCGAGACCATCCGCAAGATGATCATCGCGATGGCCCGCGATCCGCGCGTCCTCGTGATCAAGGTCGCCGACCGGCTCCACAACATGCGGACGATGCGCTTCCTCCCGCCGGAGAAGCAGGCGCGCAAGGCTCGCGAGACGTTGGAAGTCATTGCGCCGCTTGCGCATCGGCTCGGTATGGCGACCGTGAAGTGGGAGCTCGAGGACCTCTCGTTCGCGATCCTGCACCCCAAGCGCTACGAGGAGATCGTGCGTCTGGTCGCCGACCGCGCCCCGTCGCGCGACACCTATCTCGCGCGGGTGCGGGCCGACATCAATAGCGCGTTGTCCGCGGCGCGGATCCACGCGACGGTCGAGGGGCGTCCCAAGCACTACTGGTCGATCTATCAGAAGATGATCGTCAAGGGACGCGACTTCGACGACATCCACGACCTGGTCGGCATGCGCATCCTGTGTGAAGAGGACCGTGACTGCTACGCCGCGGTCGGCGTCGTCCACTCGCTGTGGCAGCCGATGGCTGGACGCTTCAAGGACTACATAGCCCAGCCGCGCTTCGGCGTCTATCAGTCGTTGCACACCACCGTGATCGGGCCCGAGGGCAAGCCGCTCGAGGTGCAGATCCGGACGCACGAGATGCACCGGACCGCCGAGTTCGGCATCGCCGCCCACTGGCGCTACAAGGAGAACGGCTACCGGAAGTCGGGCAAGAAGTCCGACACCACCGAGATCGACGACATGGCGTGGATGCGCCAGCTGCTCGACTGGCAGCGTGAGGCCGCCGACCCCGGTGAGTTCCTCGAATCGTTGCGTTACGACCTCGCGGTCCGGGAGATCTTCGTCTTCACGCCGAAGGGCGACGTGGTCACCCTCCCGGCCGGTTCGACGCCGGTCGACTTCGCCTACGCGGTCCACACCGAGGTCGGTCACCGCTGTATCGGTGCCCGCGTCAACGGCCGGCTGGTCGCGCTCGAACGCAAGCTCGAGAACGGCGAGGTGGTGGAGGTGTTCACCTCCAAGGCGCCCACCGCCGGCCCGTCGAAGGACTGGCAGACCTTCGTGGTGTCGCCGCGGGCCAAGGCCAAGATCCGCCAGTGGTTCGCCAAGGAGCGCCGCGAGGAGGCCCTCGAAGCCGGTAAGGATGCGATCGCCAAGGAGGTCCGCCGCGGCGGACTTCCGTTGCAGCGCTTGCTGTCGGCGGAGTCGATGGCGGCGATCGCCAAGGAGCTGCGGTACACCGACGTCACTGCGCTGTACACCGCGGTGGGGGAGAATCATGTCTCCGCACGGCATGTCGTCAACCGGCTCGTCGCATCTCTCGGTGGTATCGAGGACGCGGAGGAGGCGCTCGCCGAGCGGTCCACACCGTCGACGATGCCGACCCGCACGCGTCAGGGCGGGGATGCCGGCGTGGTCGTCGACGGCGTCGACAACGTGGTGATCAAACTCGCCAAGTGTTGCACGCCCGTACCAGGCGACGACATCATGGGCTTCGTCACCCGCGGCGGCGGCATCAGCGTGCACCGCACGGACTGCACCAATGCGACCTCGCTCCAGCAGCAGTCCGAACGGATCCTCGACGTGTCGTGGGCGCCGTCCCCGGAGTCGGTGTTCCTCGTCGCCATCCAGGTCGAGGCCCTCGACCGTCACCGCCTGCTGTCCGACGTCACCAAGGTGCTCGCCGACGAACGTGTCAACATCCTCTCGGCGTCGGTGACCACCAGCCGCGACCGCGTGGCCGTCAGCAAGTTCACCTTCGAGATGGGCGACCCCAAGCACCTCGGCCACGTGCTCAACGTGGTCCGCAACGTGGAGGGCGTCTACGACGTCTACCGCGTCACCTCGGCGGCATAGCCCCCTGCTGGTTGAGCCGGCACCGAGCGCAGCGCGGAACTCTCCTGCTGGTTGAGCCGGCACCGAGCGCAGCGCGGAACCCTCTGCCGGTTGAGCCGGCACCGAGCGCAGGGCGGAGCCCTCCTGCTGGTTGAGCCGGCACCGAGCGCAGCGAGGAGCCGTGTCGAAACCAGAGATCCCGTTGCGTTCTGTCCCGGTAGCCGGGCCAGAACGCAACGGGATCTGTGTCGTCGGAGCCGGTTTCGCTAGTCGATGGTGGCGGTCTCGATCGTCACCGGGAGCTTCGGCTTGCCGTCGCCGGGTTGGCTGCCGGCCGGGCCGGGGGTGATGCCGCCGGCGTAGACCTTGTCCAGCACGGCGAGTCCGGGCTCGTCGACCTTGCCCACGATGGAGTAGTCGGGACCGAGTTCGCTGTCGTTGATCACGATGAACAACTGGCTCGACCCGGTGTTCGGGTTCTGCCCGCCCTGGCTGCTGTTGGCGATCGCCACCGTGCCGCGCGGGTAGACCACCGGCTGCGATCCGCTCATCGGATCGGGCTGTCCGACCTTCTTCAGGTCGGTCGGTGGCTCGTCGGGGCTGGTCCAGCCGGGCCCGCTCATGCCGGTGCCGGTCGGGTCGCCGCACTGCAGGATCTTCAGCTTGTCGCTGGTGGTCATGCGGTGGCAGGTCGTGTCCTCGTAGAACTTGTTCTCGATCAGCGAGGTGACCGCGGCGACATTGCACGGGGCGCCGTCACGTTCCAGCGTGATCGGCAGGACACCCTGGGTGGTCGTGAAGGTGGCCTGCTCGGTGCCGGACTTCAGGACCTTGTCGTCGGGCTTGGGGGACTTGCGCTCGTTCTTCGCCGCCGCCTTCAGCTCGTCGAGTTCGGCCTGGTACTGCGGCTTCTGATCGGCCGGCACGGTGTCGGGAACCTGGTCGGGGAGCTGGTCGAACCGGCTCGGCGAGTGCTCGAACGCGCAGGTGGTCCAGCGTGCGGCCTCCCGGTCGTCCATGATCTTCTTCACCACGACGGCGGTCACGCCGGCGACGACGGCGACCACGACGGCGGTCGAGACCGACGCGATGACGATCTTCCGCTTGCGCCTCGCGAGACGCTCGGTTTCGAGGCGTTCCTCGAGCTTCCGCTTGGCCGCCTCGCGGCGCTCCTCATTGGTGGTCACGCGGGTGGATCCTCCTGAATCCCGGCATAGCCTGCCGACAATCTGCGCGGACGTCACTTACTCGAGAGGCAAGTGTGCCAGTTGTACCTGAGAACGGCGTTCAGTGGGTGGTGGAGTGGGGTGTCGCGGCACGCGTGTCAGCGCGACCGCACCGCCTGTCGGCCGCCGTGGGCAGCTAGGACACAATGGAGGGACCCGCGACCCGATCCGAGACCCTCGAGGAGTGCCATGCTGATCACCGGATTCCCTGCCGGCATGTTTCAGACGAACTGCTACCTCGTGGCGGCCGAAGCCGGATCTGAGGCGGTGATCATCGACCCGGGCCAGGACGCCGCGCCGCGCGTGCGTGAACTGCTCGCCGAGAACGACCTCACCCCGGTCGCCGTGCTGCTGACCCACGGCCATCTGGACCACACCTGGAACGCCACGCAGTTGTGCGACGAGTACTCCATTCCCGTCTACATCCATGCCGCCGACCGGCCGATGCTGACCGATCCCGGCCTGGGCATCGGGCGCGCGCTCGGCGCGATGATCGGCGACGAGAAGTTCCGCGAACCGGAGAAGGTCGTCGAGTTCGACGACGGTGAGCCCGTCGAACTCGCCGGCATCCACTTCTCGGTGGACCTCGCACCCGGCCACACCCAGGGTTCGGTGCTGCTGGGCATCGAGGTGACCGTTCCGGCGGAGTCCGGGTCCGACGCTCCGACGACCGTGCCGGTCTGCTTCTCCGGTGACGTGCTGTTCGCCGGGTCCATCGGACGCACCGACCTGCCCGGCGGCAACCATCAGCAGCTGCTCGACTCCATCGCCGCGAAGCTGCTGCCGTTGCCGGACGACACCCTGGTCCTGCCCGGGCACGGACCGCAGACCACGATCGCGCAGGAACGCGCTGCCAACCCCTTCCTGGTCGACCTTCGGGCTCCGGGAACCGACACCATCGCCACTGATCGACCGAAGGGACGACACGGACTGTGAGCGGAGCATTTCAGGCACCCCGGGGTATCCCGGACTACTTCCCGCCGAACTCGGCGGATTTCCGGAAGGTGCGGGACACGCTCACCGACGCCGCGCGTCGTGCGGGATACGGACACATCGAACTGCCGATCTTCGAGGAGACGGCGCTGTTCGCCCGCGGCGTCGGCGAGTCGACCGACGTCGTCAGCAAGGAGATGTACACCTTCACCGACCGCGGTGACCGGTCGGTGACGCTGCGACCCGAGGGCACCGCGGGCGTGGTGCGCGCGGTTATCCAGCATGGCCTCGACCGCGGACAGCTGCCGGTCAAGGTCTGCTACGCCGGACCGTTCTTCCGCTACGAGAAGCCGCAGACGGGTCGCTACCGGCAGCTGCAGCAGGTCGGCGTCGAGGCGATCGGCGTCGACGACCCGGCACTCGACGCCGAGGTCGTGGCCGTCGCCGACGAGGGTTACAAGCGACTCGGACTGTCCGGCTATCGCCTGGAGATCACCTCGCTCGGTGACGATGCGAGCCGCCCGCGCTACCGGGAGGCGTTGCAGGAGTTCCTCTTCGGGCTCGACCTCGACGAGGCGACCCGTAAGCGCGCCGAGATCAACCCGCTGCGCGTGCTCGACGACAAGCGTCCGGAGATCCGTGAGGCGACCGCGAACGCGCCGTTGCTGATCGACTACCTGTCCGACGAGGCGAAGGCGCACTTCGACCTCGTGCTTGCCAACTTGGACCGCCTCGGCGTGGCCTACGAGATCAACCCGCGACTCGTGCGCGGCCTGGACTACTACACCAAGACCACCTTCGAGTTCGTGCACGACGGTCTCGGCGCGCAGTCGGGCATCGGCGGCGGCGGACGCTACGACGGACTGATGCGCCAGCTGGGCGCCAAACAGGATCTGTCGGGCATCGGCTTCGGCATCGGTGTCGACCGCACGATGCTGGCGCTCGAGGCCGAGGGTGTCGCCGGTACCCAGGCGGCGCGCTGCCAGGTCTTCGGCGTCCCGCTCGGCGCGGACGCCAAGGCCGAACTCGTCGGCGTCGCAGGCTCATTGCGTGCTGCGGGCATCAGCGTCGACCTCGCCTACGGCGACCGCGGGCTCAAGGGCGCGATGAAGGCCGCCGACCGGTCCGGCGCGCGTCTCGCGCTCGTGCTCGGCGAGAACGAACTGGCGGGGCGTCGCATCGAGATCAAGGATCTGGGCAACGGTGAGCAGCAGCAGGTCTCACTCGACGACGTCGTCGCCGAGGTCACGCGCCTCCTGGGCTGACACCGCAACTCTGAAAACCGCCCCTGGAGAACGCCCTCCACGGGTCCGCCGCCGACATATCGTCGCCGCCGGGTCTCTGGAGGGTGCCTTTCAGGGGCGTTTTTCAGTGCGCGTGGTCGGGACCGGTCATCTCCTCGGCCAGTACGTCCAGCGATACACCGCCCAAAGCCAGTGCGCGCGTGTGGAAGTCCTTGAGCGTCCACTCCGGGTGAGCGCTCAGCGCGGCGTGCCGGGTGTGCTCCCAGACCCGTTGTCCCAGTGCGTATGACGGCGCTTGCCCGGGCCAGCCGAGGTAGCGGTCGAGTTCGAAGCGCAGCACCGAGTGGTCCATGGCGACCGAGGCGGTCAGGAACTCCCAGGCCTTCTCCGCGTCCCAGATCCCGCCACCGAGCGACTCCGGAGCAGTCAGGCGACAGTGCACACCGATGTCGACGACCACCCGGGCCGCGCGCAGCCGCTGGGAATCGAGCATGCCCATCCGATCGCCCGGATCCTCGAGCCAGCCGAGTTCGTCCATCAGCCGCTCGGCGTAGAGTGCCCAGCCCTCACCGTGTCCCGAGGTGAACGACGCCAGCTTGCGCCAGGCGTTGAGGTCGGGATCGACGATGGCCGAACCGAGTTGGAGATGATGGCCGGGGACGCCCTCGTGGTAGACGGTCGTCTTCTCCTGCCACGTGTGGAAGACGGTCTGGTCGTCGGGGACCGCCCACCACATGCGGCCCGGCCGCGACAGGTCGGCGGTCGGCTGGGTGTAGTAGATGATCCCGGTCGACGACGGCGCCAGGCGGCATTCGAGGCGGGACAGTCGTTCCGGGATGTCGAAGTGACGGCCGCCGAGTCCGGCGACGGCGGCGTCGGAGGTCTCCTGCATCCAGTCCACGAATTCGTGACGATCGTGGATCTGGTACTGCGGCTGCCGATCCAGCCAGGCGAGGGTCTCGGCGACCCCGCGTCCGGGGAGGAGCCCCTCCGCGATCTCGTGCTGCTCGGCGACGATCTGTTCGAGACGCGTGATCGCCCAGGCGTAGGCCTCCTCCGGATCGGCGTCGGCGCCCAGATACGACGGCAGGTGGAGCAGGTAGCGGTCCCGGCCCACCGCGTCGTCGTCGACGGCGGACGGGAGGACCTGGGTCTCGAGGTAGTGGGCGAAGGTGCCGAACGCGGTCCGGGCCGCGTCGAGGGCGGTGCCCAGCGTGCCGGCGAGCGCCGGGTCGTCGGCGATGGCACCCGTGTTCTCGGCGATCGCATCGGTGGCCGAATCGGCCTGCCGGACCACCGCGGCGACCTGACGGCGCGCGATCGGGGGACCGTGACGCAGTCGGTGCGCCAACCCGTCGACGGCCCGGTTCAACGCGCCCGGGATCGCGGTGAGGCGGGCGAGGAACACCTCGCGATCGGACCGGGTGTCGGTGGGCATCAGGTCGAAGATGTCCCGCACGGCCTGCAGCGGTGAGGCGATGACGTTGCACTCGCCGATGTGCTCACCCGCGTCCGCGAGGGCGAGTTCCCGTCGCAGTGACGCGGTCATCGTCGCGACGGTCACCCGGTCGATCGCGTCGGCGACGGGAGCCTCGGCCAGCGCGGCCAGGGTGTCTGCGGCGACCGCGGCCCGTTCGGCACACCCGTGCGCGGAGAAGTCGGTCAGCGCATCGTTCCGGCCGTCGTACCCGATCTCGGTGCTCTGCAGCGGATCGAGCTCGCACAGTCGATCGAGGTGCGCCTCGGCGATCGCGTCCACTTCGGTGCGTCGACGGGGACTCGCGGGAGTTGCGGCCATGGGGGTCATCTCGACATCGCGTCAGAGGTCGTTGGTGGCGAAGGTGTCACACCGGTTGGGGTCGCCGGACTGGTATCCGATGCCGAACCACCGCGCACGCTGCGTGGCCGAACCGTGCGTCCAGCCCTCCGGGTTGGAGCCCGGTCCCTGGATGGTGTCGTCGCCGATCGTCTTCGCGGTCTGGATGACGGTCGTGATCTGCTGCTCGGAGATGGGGGCGAGCAGCGCATCGGGACCGTCGTCGGCATGATTGGCCCAGACGCCGGCGAGGCAGTCGGCCTGCAGTTCCACGCGCACCGAACCCGAGCGCGGACCCTGCGAACCCATCCGCTGGCCCTTGGCGAGGGCACCGGTGAGGTTCTGCACGTGATGCCCGTACTCGTGGGCGACGACGTATTCCTGGGCGAGCGGACCGTCGCTGCCGCCCATGCGGCGCAGCTGCGTGAAGAAGGACGGATCGAAGTAGGCGGTGCGGTCGGCGGGGCAGTAGAACGGCCCGGTCGCCGCACTGGCCGCGCCGCACCCGGTGTTGACCGAGTCGGCGAAGATGACGGTCTTCGGCGGCTGGTAACCCGCCATGAGGTCCGACCACACGTCGTCGACGCTGACCGTGGTCGCCTTGATGCGGCAGATGGTGTTCTCGTTCGCCATCTCATAGGTGCAGGCGTCGAGCTGCTGCTGGATCTCGGCCGCAGCCGACGTCGTTCCCTGCTGGCCGGTCTCGCCGCCGAGTAGTTCGCCGGGGTTCACGCCGAACAGCAGGGCGACGATGGTGATGAGCAGCCCTGCACCGCCGCCGAGCGCGATCCGTCCGCCACCGCCGCCACCGCCGCCGGAGACGTTGCCGGTGTCGATCGATCCGCTGCCTTGGAAGGTCACGCGGTCATTCTGGCACGCCGTGGTGCCCGCACCGGACATCTCCGGGTGGCCGGGTTCGGGGCACCGACGCCGATGCGGCACGATGGGTACCTGGCCTGCGTTTCCACCGGGTCACGAACAAGCCGACACAAACAACGCTTCTCCACGCCGCCCGCCAGCCGGGCCGGCCGTGTGACGTTGGGAAGGACTCTCAGTGCTCCGCACGCATTCCGCAGGTTCGCTGCGCCGCGCCGACGCGTCGCAGACCGTCACCGTCGCCGGTTGGGTCGCGCGCCGACGCGACCACGGCGGTGTGGTGTTCATCGACCTGCGCGACTCCACCGGCCTGGTGCAGGTGGTGTTCCGCGAGGAGTCGGTGGCCACGGCCGCCCACCGCCTGCGCGCCGAGTACTGCGTCGCCGTCACCGGTGTGGTCGAGGTCCGTCCCGAGGGCAGCGAGAACCCGAACCTCAGCTCCGGCGAGGTCGAGATCAACGCCGTCGAACTCGAGGTGCTCAACGAATCGGCACCGCTGCCGTTCCAGCTCGACGAGTCGCCGGGCGAGGAGGCGCGTCTGCGTCACCGCTACCTCGACCTCCGGCGCGAGGGGCCGAGCGCCGCTCTGCGTCTGCGGTCGAAGGCCAACGCCGCCGCCCGCGGTGTCCTCGCCGCCCACGACTTCGTGGAGATCGAGACCCCGACGCTGACCCGTTCGACGCCGGAGGGCGCCCGCGACTTCCTGGTGCCCGCGCGTCTGCAGCCCGGCACCTTCTACGCCCTGCCGCAGAGCCCGCAGCTGTTCAAGCAGCTGCTGATGGTCGCAGGCATGGAGCGCTACTACCAGATCGCGCGCTGCTACCGCGACGAGGATTTCCGCGCCGACCGCCAGCCCGAGTTCACCCAGCTCGACATCGAGATGAGCTTCGTCGACCAGGATGACGTCATCGCGGTCGCCGAGGAGGTCCTGGTGGCGCTGTGGAAGCTCATCGGCGTCGAGATCTCGACCCCGATCCCGCGCATGACCTATGCCGACGCGATGCGCCGGTTCGGTTCGGACAAGCCGGATCTGCGTTTCGACATCGAACTCGTCGAATGCGCCGAGTACTTCGCGAACACCCCGTTCCGCGTGTTCCAGGCCCCGTATGTCGGCGCCGTCGTCATGCCCGGTGGTGCCTCGCAGCCGCGCCGTCAGCTCGACGCCTGGCAGGAGTGGGCGAAGCAGCGCGGCGCCCGCGGCCTCGCGTACGTGCTCGTCGGCGAGGACGGAACCCTCACCGGTCCGGTCGCCAAGAACCTGTCCGAGGAGGAGCGCGCCGGGCTCGCCGCTCACGTCGGTGCACAGCCGGGCGACTGCGTCTTCTTCGCCGCCGGCGAGGTCAAGTCCTCCCGCGCCCTGCTCGACGCCGCCCGCGGCGAGATCGCCTCGAAGCTCGGTCTGATCAAGCCGGACGACTGGGCCTTCGTGTGGGTCGTCGACGCGCCGATGTTCGAGCCGACGGCCGAGGCCACCGCTTCCGGCGATGTCGCACTCGGCAATTCGGCATGGACCGCGGTGCACCACGCGTTCACCTCGCCCAAGCCGGAGTCGATCGAGAAGCTCGACACCGATCCGGGTGAGGCGCTCGCCTATGCCTACGACATCGTCTGCAACGGCAACGAGATCGGCGGCGGCTCGATCCGTATCCATCAGCGTGACGTGCAGGAGCGCGTCTTCGAGATCATGGGCATCGGCCACGACGAGGCGCAGGAGAAGTTCGGCTTCCTCCTCGACGCCTTCGCCTTCGGCGCCCCGCCGCACGGCGGCATCGCCTTCGGCTGGGACCGCATCACCGCGCTGCTCGCCGGGGAGGCCTCGATCCGCGAGGTCATCGCGTTCCCGAAGTCCGGCGGCGGCGTCGACCCGTTGACCGAGGCGCCCGCGGCAATCACCCCGCAGCAGCGCAAGGAGTCGGGCATCGACGCCAAGCCGGTGCCGCGTGGCGGTGCCGAGCAGGCCGCGAGCGTCCCGGGCAAGGCGACGACGGACAAGGCGACGACGGACAAGGACAAGGCAACGACGGACAAGTAGTTCCGTCGAGCAACGAAAAGCGGTGGCCGAGCGTGAGTTCGGCCACCGCTTTCGTTTCCGAACGGTTGCCGCCGAGCGGGCGCCCACCACCTGTGAGAGATTCTCCCCATGTCTGCGAGCAAGGGATTCCCGGAGGTGCGTCGGTGACGATCAAGGTGGCTCTCGAACACCGGACGAGCTACTCCTTCGATCGCCCGACGAAGATCTACCCGCATGTGGTCCGCCTGCGCCCCGCGCCGCATTCGCGGACGCCGATCGAGGCCTATTCGCTGCGGGTCGAGCCCGGTGGGCACTTCCTCAACTGGCAGCAGGACGCGTTCAGCAACTACCTCGCGCGACTCGTGTTCCCGGAGCCGTCGGCCTCGCTGAGCATCACCGTGAGCCTCGTCGCCGACCTGACGGCGATCAACCCCTTCGACTTCTTCATCGAGGACTGGGCCGAGCACTACGGGTTCGAGTATCCGGAGGAGTTGCGCCGCGACCTCGAGATCTTCCTGCGGCCGGTGGGTGTCGGCGAGGGCGAATTCGCCGGTGCGCCGGTCCATCCGGAGGTCGCCGCCTTCGCCGCGGAGAACAAGCCGGTCGGCAGGACGCGGGTCATCGACTTCCTGGTGGCGCTGAACACCGCCGTGCGCGAGGCCGTCGGTTACACCGTGCGTCTCGAGGCAGGGGTGCAGACACCCGAGTACACGTTGTCGAGTGCCATCGGTTCGTGCCGCGACTCGGCGTGGCTCCTCGTGGCGCTGCTACGCGAACTCGGCCTGGCGGCGCGGTTCGTCTCCGGCTACCTCGTGCAGCTGACCTCCGACGTCATGTCGCTCGACGGGCCGTCGGGTCCCGACGCCGACTTCACCGACCTGCACGCCTGGACCGAGGTCTACCTGCCCGGCGCCGGTTGGGTCGGTCTGGACCCGACGTCCGGCCTGTTCGCCGGCGAGGGACACATCCCGCTCGCGGCCACGCCGCATCCGGTGGGGGCCGCACCGATCACCGGCGCGACCGGTCCTTGTCACGCGACGCTCGACTTCTCCAACACCGTCACGAGATTCCACGAGGACCCGCGCGTCACCCTGCCGTACACACCCGAGCAGTGGAACCGCGTCGTCGACCTCGGTGCACTCGTGGACGAACGCATGGAGCGCGACGACGTCCGCCTCACGATGGGTGGCGAACCGACCTTCGTCTCCATCGACAACCAGACCGACCCCGAGTGGAACACCGCCGCCGACGGACCCCACAAACGGCTTCTGGCGTCCCGTCTCGCCGAACGGCTCAAGGGGGCGTACGCCCCGCAGGGTCTCGTCCGGCGCAGCCAGGGCAAGTGGTATCCCGGAGAACCGTTGCCGCGCTGGCAGATGGAGATCATCTGGCGCGCCGACGGCGAGCCGATCTGGCGTGACCCGGACCTGCTCGCCGATCCGTGGTCGACGCCCGAACAGTGTGTCGCGGCGATCGAGACGGAGACCTACGGCGCCCACCCGGAGACGAGCGTCGGTGGAGAACCGGCCCGGGCCGAACCGGCACACAAACTGCTGACCGCGTTCGCGGCGAATCTCGCCCTGCCCACCGAACAGGTGCTGCCCGCCTACGAGGATCCGCTCGTGCGGATGCGCGAGCTGGCCACCATGCCGCCCGGAGACCCCGGCGACGACCCGACCCTGCCCACCGCACGGAGGTTCACCCAGGCGGAATTCGACGTCGAGCTGGAGAGCCTGGCGGACGGCGACGAGGAGGTACTGGCGCCCGAGAACGATTCGGTGGCCCGGCGTCGCTCCCTGTTGTCCCGGCTCGACGACGCGGTCACCGACCCCAGCGCCCACGTCCTGCCGCTGAACCGGTCGGAGGACCGGACCGCCTGGCAGAGTGCGGTGTGGTCGACCCGGCGCGGTCGGATCGTCCTCACGCCGGGTACCTCGCCCGCGGGTCTGCGCCTGCCGCTGAACTCACTGTCCTGGGGGCCGGCGCCGACCCTGTTCGAGGCCGACCCGTCGGCGCGCCACGACGCTCTGCCCACCGACCCGGCCGCCGCGCTCGGGCACACCGTGCGCGCGGTGGACCCGGCGCAGTTCCTGCCGCGCACGGCGCTCGTCGCCGAGGTCCGCGACGGCGTCACGTACGTGTTCATGCCGCCCACGTCGACGGGCGAGGAGTTCCTCGCCCTCGTCGAACTGGTGGAGGGCGCCGCCGCGACCACCGCGACCCCGGTCGTGATCGAAGGCTATGGGCCGCCGTCGAATCCGCGCCTGACGTCGCTGTCGGTGACCCCCGACCCGGGCGTCATCGAGGTCAACATCCAGCCGACGGCGAGCTTCGCCGAACAGTCCGAACTGCTCGAGTCCGTCTACGACCACGCCCGCCGCGTCCGGCTCGGCACGGAGAGTTTCGGCCTCGACGGCAGCCACGGCGGCACCGGCGGCGGCAACCACATCACGCTGGGCGGTACGACGCCCGCCGACTCGCCGATGTTGCGCCGCCCCGATCTGCTGGTGTCGATGCTGACCTACTGGCAGCGCCACCCGTCGCTGTCCTATCTGTTCTCCGGCCGCTTCGTCGGCACCACCTCGCAGGCGCCGCGCGTCGACGAGGGCCGGGAATCGGCGCTCTACGAGTTGGAGATCGCCTTCGCCGAGATCGACCGGCTCGCCGCGAAGACCGGAACCGGGGAGGGGGCGCCGCCGAATCCGTGGGTCACCGACCGTGCGCTGCGGCATCTGCTCACCGACATCACCGGCAACACCCACCGCGCCGAGTTCTGCATCGACAAGCTCTACAGCCCCGACTCGGTGCGCGGGCGGCTCGGACTGCTGGAACTGCGTGCCTTCGAGATGCCGCCGCACCACCGGATGGCGATGGTCCAGTCGCTGTTGGTGCGCAGCCTGGTGTCGTGGTTCTGGGGCAGGCCCTACCGGGCCCGGCTCGTCCGCCACGGCGGCGACCTGCACGGCAAACATCTGTTGCCGCACCATGTCATCGCCGACATCGCGCTCGTCGCCGAGGAACTCCGCGAGGCGGGCTATCCGTTCGAGACCGCCTGGCTCGATCCGTTCACCGAGTTCCGTTTCCCGCGGCTGGGGACCGTGCAGATCCGCGACCAGGAAGTCGAACTGCGCGGCGCCATCGAACCGTGGAACACGCTGGGGGAGGAGTCGACCGGAACCGGTACCGCCCGCTACGTCGATTCCTCGATCGAACGGGTCCAGGTGCGTGTCCTCGGCGGTGAGGACGATCGTTACCTGTTGACCTGCAACGGTTTCCCGATCCCGCTCCGGTCCACCGGCCGCTCCGGCGAACGGGTGGCGGGCATCCGGTTCCGGGCCTGGCAGCCGCCGAGCGCCCTGCATCCGACGATCAGCATCGACACCCCGCTGACCTTCGACCTCGTCGACACCGTCAACGGGCGGTCGGTGGGCGGCGCGACCTACCACGTCGTCCATCCGGGTGGACGCGCCTACGACCGACCACCGGTGAACGCCGTGGAGGCCGAATCGCGCCGCAACGGGCGCTTCGAGGCGGCCGGTCACACAACCGGCACCGTCGACGTCGGACTTCTCCGGGAACGACAGGCCCGGCAGGCCATCGACTTCGGGGTCCCTGGGATCCTTGATCTGCGTCGGGCACGTACAGTTCTCCGGTGACTTCTTCGCCGGGCAACGCTTCCGCGGTGTTCGATGCCTCCACGGTCTTCGATCGTTACCGGAACGAGGGTTACACGCTCTTCGACGTCCCCGGACCCGGCGATGCCGAACCGGCCGCCGGCGCCCACCACGACGAGCTCCTCGACTCCGCCGGCATCGTCCGTCCCGCGTGGGAAGATCTCGTCCGGCTCTACCAGCGGCGCGGTGACGCCCGGTTGCGCGAGTCCGCCGATCGTCTCGCCGCGGCGGTCCGTGACGACGGTGTGGTCTACAACGAGTTCGACGGTCAGGCCACGCACACCCGAGACTGGGACATCGACGCGGTGCCGCTCATCGTCGACGGTGTCGAGTGGGCCGAACTGGAGAAGGCCATCACCCAGCGGTCGATGCTGCTCGATCTGCTGCTGCGTGATCTCTACCGCGACCAGAAGACCATCACCTCCGGTCTCGTGGCCCCCGAGATGGTCTTCGGGCACCCCGGCTACATCCGCAAGGCGGCACGTCTCGAGGTCGCCGGACCCCACGCCCTGTTCCTGCACGCGGTCGACGTATCGCGTTCCGCCGATGGGCGTTTCGTGGTCTACCGGGACCGCACCCAGGCCCCGTCGGGCATCGGCTTCTCGATCGTGGGTCGCAGACTGCTGACCAAGACGTTCCCGCAGGTGTTCCAGGCCTGCGCGCCGCGACCGGTGACCGGTTTCGTCGGGACGATGCGCCTCGCGCTCGCCGAGTACGCCCCGCCCGGCGTCGACGACCCGACGGTCGCCGTGCTCAGCCCGGGAAGCATGTCCGAGACCGCCTTCGATCAGGCCTACCTCGCCTCGGCGCTCGGCTATCCGCTGGTCGAAGGTGCGGACCTCACCGTGCGTGACGGCGCGGTCTACATGCGTTCGCTCGGACGGTACAAGCGGGTCGACGTCCTACTGCGCCGCGTCGACGCCGCATATGCCGACCCGCTCGATCTGCGGACCGACTCCCGACTCGGCGTCGCCGGTCTGGTGGAGGCGATCTCGCGGGGCAACGTCACGGTGCTGAACACGCTGGGATCCGGAGTCCTCGAGAATCCCGCGCTGCACACCGTGCTCGAACGGCTTGCGCCGGTCCTGCTCGACGAGGAACTCGCGCTCGGGTCGGTCACCACCTACTGGGCCGGGGATGCGCTGGAGCGCAGCAAGATCCAGAGTCGCATCGGTTCGCTGGTGCTGACCGACACCCGCACCGACGACGAGTTCATCGGGCCGCTGCTCGACGCGCGAACCCGTGCCGAGGTCGCCGCGCGGATCGAATCGCAACCGTGGGCCTGGGTCGGACGCGAACTCGACGCCTACTCGGTGGCGCCGACCGTCACCGCCGGGACGCGACCCGGACGGCACACGACCGCGCTGCGTGCCGCGCCCGTGTCGGTGCGGGCCTTCAGCGTCGCCCAGGGACCCACCTACGCGGTGATGCCGGGTGGTCTCGGCGCCGTCCTGGCCGACGGGGTCGAAGGGGCCGCCCACCACGTCGTGTCGGCCAAGGACGTCTGGGTCACCAGCGCGGAGGTCGGCGGACACGTGTCGCGACGTTCGGAGACCCGCGTCGAACCGGCCGGCGAGGTCGTGCCGGAGACAGGCCGGCCCGTGCCGCTCGAGTACTCGGAAATCGCGGCTGCCGCGAGTCCCCGCGTGCTCGCCGATCTGTTCTGGCTCGGCCGCTACGCCGAACGCACCGAGCAGGTCACCCGCCTGGCGAAGGTCTCGCGCCAGCGTTATCAGGACTTCCAGTACCGGCCATGGATGTCGGGGACCCCGGCGGTACCGCTGCTGCTGCACGCGGTCGCCACGATCACCGGAACCGACGGCTACCTCGACACCGCCGATCTGCTGGTCTCGGGCACCGACCGTCAGCCCGCGCCGGACCAGGTCAACGAGGCCATCGAGAAGATCGCCGATCTGACCGTCGCCCGCTCGATCCCGGGTACGGTCGCCTACTCGGTCGACCGGCTCGTCGGTGCTGCCCGGGCGGTCCGTGACCAGATGTCGACCAGTACCTGGATGGTCCTGGCGCCCGTCGAACGGGTCGTCGCGAGCACCGCGCGGCTGGTCTCGCGGTCGCGGGCGGAATCCGATTCCGCCCTGGACCTCGGTCCGGATCTGGCGCGGGCCCACGAGGAGGTCCTCCACGGCGTGCTCGCGCTGACCGGCCTGCAGGAGGAGTCGATGGTCCACGACCCGGGCTGGATGTTCATGGATCTGGGCCGGCGCATCGAACGCGCGATCACCCTCGCCGACCTGACTCTCGCGATGTTCGCGCAGGCGCACGACACCGACGTCGAACAGGCCCTGCTGGAGTCGTATCTGGTCGCCAACGAGTCGTCGGTGATCTACCGGCGCCGCAACCGCGGTCTGTACCGGTTCTCGAGCGTCGCCGAGTTGCTGCTGTTCGACCCGACCAACCCGCGGTCGATGATCTTCCAGCTCGAGAAGATGAACCACGATCTGACGGCGGTGCCCGAACCGCTGCGATCGGCCGGGGCCGAACGAGGTGTGCAGGACATGATCGCCGAGCTGCGTCGGAGCGGGCCGGCCGACCTCGCCGGCGTCGACTCACAGGGCCGCCGGGCAGAGCTCGCCGACCTGATGACCGCACTCCGCGCGGGGGCCCGCGACCTGTCCGATCTGCTGGCCAGGAGCCGTTTCGCAATGCCTCGCCAGGCGCAGCCGATCTGGGGCGGAGGTGAGATGTGAACACGCGCGTCTACCGGGTCATGCATCGCACCCGGTACACCTACAACGACGACGTGTCCTCGTCGTACGGCCGCTGCTACCTGACCCCGCGCGACCTGCCCGGACAACGGGTGCGGTCGACCACGGTCGACATCGAACCCGAACCCGACGACCGGTCGACGGGCATCGACGTCTACGGAAACCACGACAGCTACTTCCACGTCCGCACCGCGCACCGGGAACTGACGGTCACCGCACGGTCGGTCGTCGAGGTCGATCCGGTCGATCAGGGCGTGCTCATCGGCCCCGCGGCCCGGGCCCCGTGGGAGTCGGCACGCCCGGCGGTGCTCGGGGGCCGCGAGGCCGCGCTCGCCGTCGAGTTCGTCCTCGACCTCGACCCGCCGGAGATCACCCGGTCGGTGCGCGACTACGCCGCCGCGGTGTTCACCCCTCAGCGTCCGCTGATCGAGGCGGTCACCGACCTGACGACCCGGATCTTCACCGACTTCGCCTATCGTTCCGGCTCGACGGCCATCTCGACTCGGGTCGACACCGTGATGCAACGACGCGAGGGCGTCTGCCAGGACTTCGCCCGGGTCGCGATCGCGTGCCTGCGCTCGGTCGGACTCGCCGCCCGCTACGAATCGGGCTACCTGGCGACCGATCCGCCGCCGGGCAAGGAGAAGATCTTCGGCGCCGACGCGAGCCATGCGTGGGCGGCGGTCTGGATGCCCGACGGCCGCTGGCTGGCGTTCGACCCGACCAACGACAAACTGGTCGACGAACGCCACGTCACGCTGGCCTGGGGCCGCGACTACGACGACGTCCCGCCGTTGCGCGGGGTCATCTACACCGACTCGACGAAGAGCCACATCGACGTCTCCGTGGACGTGAGTCCGGCGCAGTCACCCGAACCCGGAACCGGGGTCTGAGACACCGCGCGTCGGGACCATCGTGGGCACATCGCGGCACGAATTGTGACCAGGGCACCGAAACCCCTGCAACGCAGTGGTTTCGACGCACACGCTCGCGGGTACAAGATCCGCAACGTCGTACAGAAGGATGAACAATGGTGTTGCACCCCCGTTGCAACGGGTACCTTGGGATACGCCATGACGGTCATTACTGAAAGCCGCATCACCAGCGTGGTGCGGGCGGCAGAGGCGCTGCTGTCACACCGCGCCGGTTCCTCGGTAGTCCTCGACGACCCCGAGGACCTCGGAGGTAGCGGCCGTACGACGGTCGTTCGGGTGCGGGTGGCGCAGAACCCCCTCAGCATGGACCGTTCGCTGGTGATCAAGGCGTTGCCCGAGCACGAGGACCCGCAGGCCTTCCACCGCGAGATCGCGTCGTACAAGTACGCCACCGCGCTCCCGAACGAATCGCGACCGGGCCCGCAGCTCATCGCCTCCGACCCCGACCTGCGCCTGATGGTTCTCTCTGATCTCGGTCACGGCCGGTCGATGATGGAGTTCCTCGACGGCGACGACCCGGTGGAGACCTCCCGCGCGGTGAGCGCCTGGGGTCAGGCCCTGGGCCGCATGCACGCGGCGACCGTCGGCGGCGAGATCGACTTCCTGGCGCTGGTCCGCCGCGGCCCGTCGGGTACCGAGGGGCGCGACATCCTCCGTGACGAGGCCAGACGCTCGGTCGATGCGCTCTCCGGACACGCCGCCGCGCTCGGCGTGCAGGTGCCGGATCGGGTTCTCGAGGCGCTCGAGACCGCCGCCGCCCTGTTCGACGACGGCGAGCACCGCGCGTTCAGCCCGTCGGACGTCGGTCCCGAGAACATCATGCTCAACGACGACGGCGTGCAGTTCATGGACTACGAGTGGGGCGGGTTCCGCGACGCCACGCTCGACATCGCCTACGCAGTGGTCACCATGACCGCGCAGCTGCCCGCGCGCGCCGCGTCCCGAGCCACCGACCTCGAGGTGTCGATGGTCGACGCCTGGCGCTCCGAGGTGAACCCGATCTGGCCGGCCCTCGCACACGAGCGCGAGATGCAGCGCAAGGTGCTCGTCGCCCGGCTGCTGTGGGTGTGGCTGTCGACCGCCTGGATGCTGCCTGCCGACACCGACCTGGTCGACCCGGAGTCCGCGATCGGTCAGGACGCCGACGCGAGCCTGGAGATGCCCCCGTTCGACCCGGTGGGTACCCCGATCGAGAGTGGCGGATTCACCCACGACTGGGCGCTGCACACGAACGATCCGCGCGTCCTCGTGTCCCGCTGGACCGATCTCGCGGCAGCCGCCGGCCGTGCCGGTGAGGACGCGATCGCCGATTTCGCGACTGCAACGGGCCTCGCGTTGCAGCGCATCTGGATGGCCTGATCGGCTCGTGGACGGATTGTTCGACCCGCCCGTGGACCCCCGGGCCGGAGCCGGTGTGCCGACGCCCGGCGCCAACGGACTGACCGCGGCGCCGTCACCGACCGCACCGCTCGCGGTCCGGATGCGCCCACAGACCCTCGACGAGATCGTCGGCCAGCAGCACCTGCTCGGCGACGGTTCGCCGCTGCGGCGACTGATCAGCGGGGTCGGTGCGGCATCGGTGCTGCTCTACGGCCCGCCCGGCACCGGCAAGACGACGATGGCGTCGCTGATCGCCCGCGCGACCGGCGGCCGGTTCGAGGCGCTGTCGGCGCTGTCCGCGGGCGTCAAGGAGGTGCGCGCCGTCATCGACGTGGCGAGGCGCCGCCTGATCGAGGGCCAGCAGACGGTCCTGTTCATCGACGAGGTCCATCGCTTCTCCAAGACCCAGCAGGACGCGCTGCTCGACGCGGTGGAGAACCGCATCGTGCTGCTCGTGGCGGCGACCACCGAGAACCCGTCGTTCTCTGTCGTCGCGCCCCTGCTGTCGCGGTCGCTGGTGCTCCAGTTGCGGTCGCTCACCGACGACGACATCCGTGAGGTGCTCACCCGGGCCGTCGCCGACCCGCGCGGCCTCGACGGGCAGGTGGAGGTGACCGACGCCGCGTACGACCACCTGGTGGCGGTCGCCGGCGGCGACGCCCGCCGGGCGCTGACGGCGCTCGAGGCGAGTGCCGACTCGACCACCCGGGTCGACCTGGCCGACGTCGAGACGGCCATCGACCGCGCGGCGGTGCGCTACGACCGCGACGGCGACCAGCATTATGACGTGACCAGCGCGTTCATCAAGTCGATCCGCGGTTCCGACGTCGATGCCGCGGTGCACTATCTGGCGCGGATGATCGCGGCGGGGGAGGACCCGCGCTTCATCGCGAGGCGCCTGATGATCCACGCCAGCGAGGACATCGGCATGGCCGATCCCACCGCGCTGCAGACCGCGGTGGCCGCCGCGCAGGTGGTCAACCTCGTCGGCATGCCCGAGGCCAAGCTGGCACTGACCCAGGCCACCATCCATCTGGCGACCGCACCCAAGTCGGCCGGAGTGGTGTCGGCGATCGGCGCCGCGCTCGCCGACGTCGAGGCCGGCAAGGCGCGAGCGGTGCCCGCCCACCTGCGCGACAGCCACTACGCAGGCGCCAAGAAACTCGGCAACGGCGTCGCCTACCAGTACCCGCACGACCATCCGGACGGAGTGGTTGCCCAGCAGTACGCGCCGGACGAACTCGTGGGCGTCGACTACTACGAGCCCACCGATCACGGGCTCGAACGTGAGATCGGGCCGCGCGTAGCACGCCTGAGATCCATCGTCCGGGGTGCCGTCACACGTCGCCGATCCCGCTGATCACGGCGGGGATGACGTACCGGGACCGGTTCCGCGACGCGCCGACGGTACTCTGGGATGTCGCGACAACCAACGGCGAGGACAAGACCAACAGTGCAGACGCATGACATCCGGAAGCGTTTTCTGGACCACTTCATCAAGGCCGGCCACACCGAGGTGCCCAGCGCCTCGCTGTTGCTCGACGACCCCAACCTGTTGTTCGTCAACGCCGGCATGGTTCCGTTCAAGCCGTACTTCCTGGGCGAGCAGACCCCGCCGTACTCCCGCGCGACCAGCGTCCAGAAGTGTGTCCGCACCCTCGACATCGACGAGGTCGGCATCACCACCCGCCACAACACCTTCTTCCAGATGGCGGGCAACTTCGCCTTCGGTGACTACTTCAAGCGCGAGGCCATCAACTTCGCGTGGACCCTGCTGACCAACAGCGTGGAAGACGGCGGCTACGGCATCGATCCGCAGAAGCTGTGGCCCACCGTCTATCTCGACGACGACGAGGCCGAGGCCATCTGGCGCGACGAGATCGGCGTGCCCGCCGAGCGGATCCAGCGTCGCGGCCTGAAGGACAACTACTGGTCGATGGGCGTGCCCGGTCCGTGCGGTCCGTGTTCGGAGATCTTCTACGACCGCGGCCCCGAATACGGCGTCGAAGGCGGCCCGGAGGCCGACGAGGACCGCTACATCGAGATCTGGAATCTCGTGTTCATGCAGAACGTCCGTGGTCCGGGTGGTGGCAAGGACAATTACGAGATCCTCGGGCCCCTGCCCAAGAAGAACATCGACACCGGCATGGGCGTCGAGCGCGTCGCCTGCATCCTGCAGGGCGTCGACAACGTCTATGAGACCGACCTGCTCAAGCCGATCATCGATCTGGCCGCCGAACTCACCGGCCGCGCCTACGGCGCCGGCTCGCATGCCGACGATGTGCGCTTCCGCGTGATCGCCGACCACGCCCGCACCTCGGCGATGCTGATCGGTGACGGAGTGCTGCCCGGCAACGACGGCCGCGGCTACGTGCTGCGTCGCCTGCTGCGCCGCGTCGTGCGGTCGATGCGTCTGCTGGGAGCCGGGGACAACCAGGCCACCATGGGCGCGATCATCGGCAAGGTCATCGACCTGATGGCCCCGTCGTATCCGGAACTCGAGACCGAGCGCACCCATATCGTGGACGTCGCGGTGGGCGAGGAGACCTCCTTCGCCAAGACGCTGGCCGCCGGTTCCAAGCTGTTCGCCGACGCGGCGACCGCCACCAGGAAGTCTTCGAGCACCACCATCACCGGCGCCGACGCGTTCACCCTGCACGACACGTACGGCTTCCCGATCGACCTCACGCTCGAGATGGCCGCCGAGGCCGGGCTGTCGGTGGACCAGGAGGGCTTCACCGCCCTGATGGCCGAGCAGAAGCAGCGCGCCAAGGCCGATGCCACGGCGCGCAAGACCGGGCACGCCGACCTGAGCGTGTACCGCGACTTCCTCGACCGCGGACCCACCGAGTTCACCGGCTTCGACGAACTCGTCTCCGAGGCGCGCGTCCTCGGACTCGTCGCCGACGGCGCACGTGTGCCCGTGGCGACCGCCGGGCAGGAACTCACCCTCGTGCTCGACCGCACCCCGCTCTATGCCGAGTCGGGTGGCCAGATGGCCGACGTCGGCACCATCACCACCGGTTCCGGTGTGCGCCTCTCGGTCACCGACGTGCAGAAGGTCGGAAAGTCGGTGTGGCTGCACAAGGTTCGGGTGGACGAGGGCGAGATCGAGGAGGGCGACGAGGTCCTCGCCGCCGTCGACACCGCGTGGCGCCACGGAGCGACGCAGGGCCACTCGGGCACGCACATGGTGCACGCCGCCCTGCGCGAGGTGCTCGGACCCGGTGCGACGCAGGCCGGTTCGCTGAACCGCCCGGGCTACCTGCGTTTCGACTTCAACGCCCGCGGCCCGGTGACCGAGTCCCAGCGTCGGGAGATCGAGGAGATCGCCAACGCGGCCGTCGAGGCCAACTATCAGGTCAACACTTTCGAGACCGGACTCACCGAGGCCAAGGCGATGGGCGCGCTGGCGCTCTTCGGCGAGAACTACGGCGATGTCGTCCGCGTCGTCGAGATCGGCGGCCCGTTCTCGATGGAGCTGTGCGGTGGCACGCATGTCGTGTCGTCGTCGCAGATCGGTCCGATCACGCTGATCGGTGAGTCCTCCGTCGGTTCCGGGGTGCGCCGTGTCGAGGCTTACGTCGGCATGGACTCGTTCCGTTTCCTGTCGAAGGAGCGAGCGCTGCTCGCCGGGCTGTCGTCGTCGCTGAAGGTGCCGTCCGAGCAGGTGCCCGGCCGCGTCGAGCAGCTCGTCACCAAGCTGCGCGACGCCGAGAAGGAACTCGCACGGGTGCGTGCCGAACAGGCTCAGGCGGCCGTTTCCGGTCTCCTCGACACCGCGACCACCATCGGCTCCACGCTCGTCGTCGAGGGCCGGGTCCCCGGGCTCGACGCCAACGGACTGCGTTCGGTCGTCACCGACCTGCGTGGCCGGGTCGCCGACCGCCAGGCCGTGATCGCCATCTTCTCGCCGAACGGTGAGGGACCGGATGCCAAGGTGCCGTTCGTGATCGCCACGACCGCCGCGGCCCGCGACGCAGGTATCAAGGCCGGCGACCTCGTCAAGGAGGTGGCGCCGCTCGTCGGTGGCCGTGGAGGTGGCAAGCCCGACCTCGCCCAGGGATCGGGAACCGAACCCGGCGGTGTCGATGCCGCCCTGTCGCGTATCCGCGAGTTCGTCGGCTGATGCCTTCAGATCAGGGCCCGTCGCCCCGACGCGGTCGCCGGCTCGGCATCGACGTCGGGAGTGTCCGGATCGGTGTCTCGGTGTGCGACCCCGACGGCATCCTCGCCACACCGGTCGAGACGGTCCGCCGAACCCCTTCGGCCGCAACCGATCTCGACCGGATCGTGGACCTGGTGAACGAGTACGAGGCGATCGGCGTCGTCATCGGGCTGCCGAAGACGCTGAAGAACACGACCGGGGTGGCCGCGGAGACCGCGCGCGCCTTCGGGGACCGGCTCGCCGAGCGCATCGCGCCGGCCGAAGTGCATTGGCAGGATGAACGTTTCACCACCGTGACCGCGCAGCAGGCGCTGCACGCGAGCGGCCGGTCGGTGAAGTCGTCACGAGGGGTCATCGATCAGGCGGCCGCGGTCGCTATCCTTCAGGGATGGCTGGATGCGCGACGGTGAGTCCGATGGTCCCTCGACAGAGTCGGGAGGGGAACCGGCGGTGACCGAAGAACGGCGTCGTACGCGACACCGGGACAACCATGGCGGTCGTGCCGAGGGCATGGATCCGGAACGTCTGCGGTATTTCACGCAGCCGGCCGAGGGATCGCCCAACACACGGCATCGTCATCGGCGTACGGGACAGCTCGGCCAGCCCGGTGACCTCGCGAACCCGCCTCAGGGTGGCACGGCCGGTCAGGTCGGCGCCCCCCGGCGTGCGACGCCCGTCCGGATCCCGCCGGGCGGACAGCCCCCGCGGCCTCCGCGTGCCCAGGCGGCACCTCCGCCGCCGGTCGCTCCGCGCCGGCCCGCGCCGCCGCCCCCTCCGCCCACGCCCTCTCACGAGGCGGCCGACGCCGAGCCCGAGCTGCGGCAGGCCGAACCCCAGCTGCCGCAGGCCGAACCCGAGTACCTCGAACCACGCTACGACGAGCGCGAGTTCAGCGACGTCGACAATCAGGAGTCCGCGTACCCCGACTCCGCGTACACCGACCCCGCGTACACCGACCCCGCGTACACCGAACCCGTGCCGGACGGCCGGCGCGGACACGGCGGTCGCGACGAGGAGGACTGGTGGCCGGGCGCCGACGACGTCGAGCCGGCACCGGCATCACGGCGCCCGCGACGACGCTCCCGCGCGAACCAGAAGAAACGCCGGGTGATTCTGGCGCTCGCTGTCGTGTTCATGCTCGCGCTCGTCGGCGGTGTCGGATACTACGGTCTGCGTGCAACCGGGGTTCTGGAGTCGCGTAAGGACTACACCACCACGGCGGGCGCCGGCGACGTGATCGTCGACATCCCCGAGAACTCGACCCTCGCCGACTTCGGGCGCATCCTGGTCGACGCCGATGTCGTCGGCAGTGTGCGTGCCTTCATCGACGCCGCGGACGGTCAGCCGATGTCGGGTGGGCTCTACAAGATGAGGACCCAGATCCCGGCGTCGACCGCCGTGGAGATGCTCACCGACGACAGCGCCCAGCACCGCGTCGGGCGCGTGGTGATCCCGCCGGGTCTCCAGCTCGATTCCAAGACCGGCATCGACGGCAAGATCACGCCGGGCATTTTCCAGATGATCCAGGACGCCACGTCGACCGAGGTCAACGGCCAGCCCGAGGGCGTCACCGTGGCCCAGCTCGAGGAGGCGGCCGCGAAGGCGACCCCCGAAGAGCTCGGGGTGCCCGAGTGGGCGAAGGAGAACGTGGCGTCGATGACCGGGGACCACCGCCGCATCGAGGGCCTCATCGCGCCGACCACCTGGGAACGGGTCGAACCCGATCACACCGCCGTGCAGATTCTCAACGAGATGATCTCCCAGAGCGCGGTGATGTTCGACCAGTGGGGCCTGGTGGACAACAACAAGTCCGGACTGGCGCCGTACGAGACGCTGATCGCCGCGTCGATCGTCGAACGCGAGGTGCGCCACGTCGAGGACGCCCCCAAGGTCGCCCGCGTCATCCGCAACCGTCTCGACGAGGATCAGCGGCTGGAGATGGACTCGACGCAGAACTACACCGCCGCCGTCACCAACATCGACGTGCACGGTGAGGCCTACAAGGCCGACAACGAGTGGAACACCTACCGCTACAAGGGTCTTCCGCCGACCCCGATCGCGGCCGTCGGTGTCCCGGCACTCGAGGCGATGCTCGACCCGGCACCGGGATCGTGGCTGTACTTCGTGACCGTCGACACGGCGGGAACCACGTTGTTCGCGAACACCTTCGAAGAACACAAGCGCAATCGCCTCGTCGCCTGTGAGAACAAGCTGGTGTCGACGGGATGCCGGTGATCCGTTCGCCGTACGGGGATAACCGCCGGGCGGCGGTGCTCGGTTCGCCGATCGGCCATTCGCGGTCACCGGCGGTGCATCTCGCCGCCTATCACGCCCTCGGACTCGACGGCTGGTCCTACGACCGGATCGAGTGCACGGCCGACGAGCTGCCCGGGATCGTGTCGGGTGCGGCACCCGAGTTCATCGGGTTCTCGGTGACGATGCCGAACAAGCTGGCCGCGCTGGACTTCGCGACCGAGCGGACCGAACGTGCTGCGCTGGTCGGATCGGCGAACACTCTGGTGCGCACCGATGACGGCTGGCGGGCCGACTGTACCGACATCGACGGCATGACGGGCGCGCTGGCGGCACTGGGCGTCGACGCCGACATCGCCGCGGGGGCCGCCCCCGATGCGGTCGTGGTCGGCGCCGGCGGCACGGCGCTGCCGACCGTCGTGGCGCTCGCCGAGGTCGGCGTCTCGACGATTTCGATCGTGGCGCGCGACGCCGGACGTGCCGCGGCGGTCCTCGACCTGTGCGACCGCCTGGGCATCGCCGGTGAGGTCATCGCCTTCGAGGCCGGCGTCGCACTCGAACATCGCTGTCGCGACGCCTCCGTCGTGGTGTCGACGGTGCCCGCGCCGGCCGCCGAGATCCTCGCCCCGGCCGTCGCCCACGCGGGCAAGGTCGTGGACGTGATCTACGACCCCTGGCCGACGCCGCTGGCGCAGGCCGTCGAGGCGGCTGGTGGTGCCGTCGTCGGGGGACTGGTCATGCTGCTGAACCAGGCGTTCCGTCAGGTCGAGCTGTTCACCGGGTTGCCGGCACCTCGCGAGGCGATGACGAAGGTGCTCATCCCCAACGCGTGAGGCTGTGGAGCCCTCGCTCGCCGGCACCCACCGGGGGCGCGATGCTCGGCGCATGGTCGAGCTCTCGATTTCGGTGTGGCTGCTCACGATCGCCGTCACCGACGCGCGAACCCGGCGCATCCCCAACGTGATGGTCTGGCCCGGACTCTGGGCGGTGGCGCTCAGCGCGGTCGCGCAGCCGTCCGTCGGACTCGCCGCCGCGGTGGCCGCGACGCCGTATCTGCTGACCTTCGCCGCCGGGTGGTGCGGCGGCGGTGACGTGAAGCTGGCCTTCGCCTGCGGCGGTCTCACGCTGTCCTGGGACACCGCGCTGGTCATGGTGGCTCTCGCCGCACTGCTCTCCCTGGTCGCGGTCCCGGTCGCGACGATGGTAGAGGCATCGCCGACGGCGCGGTCGCGAGGCCGGGCGCACGCACCGGCGCTCGTCGGCGCGTTGATCGTCGTGTCCGATCTGCTCTGACGACGCCCGCCCCACGACCGCTGTCGGCCACTCGTGGGGCACATGGAACAATTGATCACTGTGCTGCGCTGGATAACTGCCGGAGAATCCCACGGACCCGCCTTGGTCGCCCTCGTCGAGGGCATGGTCGCCGGGGTCGAGGTGACCTCGTCGGACATCGCCGAACAGCTTGCCCGCCGTCGCCTCGGTTACGGCCGGGGCGCGCGGATGAAGTTCGAGGCCGACAAGGTCACCGTGCTCGGTGGCGTGCGCCACGGGCGCACGATGGGCAGCCCGGTGGCCATCGAGATCGGCAACACCGAGTGGCCCAAGTGGGAGACCGTGATGGCGGCCGACCCGGTCGATCCCGCCGAACTCGAGGGCAGCGCCCGGAACGCGCCGCTGACCCGTCCGCGCCCCGGGCACGCCGACTACTCGGGCATGCTCAAATACGGCTTCGACGACGCCCGTCCGGTCCTCGAACGTGCCAGCGCCCGGGAGACCGCTGCCCGCGTGGCCGCGGGCACCGTCGCCCGCAACTTCCTCCGCCAGGTCCTCGGCATCGAGGTCGTCTCCCACGTCATCTCGATCGGCGCGAGCGATCCCTATGTCGGTCCGCCGCCGCGCTTCAGCGACCTCGAGGCCATCGACGCCAGCCCGGTCCGCGCGTTCGACGCCGCCGCCGAGAAGTCGATGATCGACGAGATCGAGGCCGCCAAGAAGGACGGCGACACCCTCGGCGGTGTCGTCGAGATCGTCGCCACCGGCGTGCCGGTCGGACTGGGTTCGCACGTCAGCGGAGAGACCCGGCTCGACGCGCGCCTGGCGGCCGCTCTCATGGGCATCCAGGCCATCAAGGGAGTTGAGGTCGGCGACGGCTTCACGACCGCCCGCCGCCGCGGCAGCGAGGCCCACGACGAGATGGTGCCCGGACCCGACGGCGTGCTGCGGTCGACCAACCGCGCGGGCGGCCTCGAGGGCGGCATGACCAACGGCGAGGACCTGCGCGTCCGGATCGCGATGAAGCCGATCTCGACGGTGCCGCGCGCGCTGTCGACGATCGACATGGAGACGGGGGAGACCGCCAGCGCGATCCACCAGCGTTCGGACGTGTGCGCGGTGCCCGCGGCCGGTGTGGTCGCCGAGGCGATGGTGGCGCTCGTCGTCGCCCAGGCGGCACTGGACAAGTTCGGCGGCGACTCGGTCGCCGAGACCTCCACGAACCTCGGCGCCTACCTGACAGCCGTCCACGCGCGCCCGCCGCGCCCATGACGCAGACGCCGACCCCCACGCGGCCGACCACGGGGCGCCGCCCCGCCGCAGTGCTGATCGGCTTCATGGGTGCGGGCAAGTCGACTGTCGGGCGTCTGCTCGCCGACCGGCTCGGGGTCGACTTCGTCGACACCGACATCGAGCTGGTCCGGCGTACCGGGCGCAGCATCCCCGAGATCTTCTCCCCCGACGGCGTCGACGGGTTCCGCACGATCGAGGAGAACGTCGTCACCGACGTCCTCGACAACCACAGTGGGGTGGTGTCGCTCGGTGGAGGTGCGGTGACCACCGCCGGAGTGCGGGATGCACTGACCGGTCACCGTGTGGTCTACCTGCGGGTCAGCGCCGAACGCGGCTACGAGCGGGTCTCCGGCACCGACCGGCCGCTGCTCGACACCGAGGACCCGGCCGCCCGCTATGCCGAACTTCTCGCCGAGCGCACCGACACCTATTCGTCGGTGTGCTCCTTCGAGGTGGACGCCGACGCCGCTCCCGACGCCGTCGCCGACGCCATCGTCACCGAACTCGCCCGCGAACTGATGTGAGGACAGACCCATGACCGACACCGAACCCGTTGCGATCCGCGTCGATGCCGGCGCGCCCTATGACGTGACGATCGGCCGCGGGCTGCTCGGCGAGGTCGCCGCGGCCGCGGCCGGCGCCGACCGCATCGCGATCCTGTACCAGCCCCCGCTCAACAAGACCGCCGAGCAGATCCGGGAATTCTTGGCGGACAAGGGCTTCGACGCGCACCGCATCGAGATCCCGGACGCCGAGGCGGGCAAGGACCTGTCGGTGGCCGCGTTCTGCTGGGAGGTCTTCGGCCGGATCGGTCTCAAGCGCAACGACAAGGTCATCAGCCTCGGCGGCGGTGCCGCCACCGACCTCTCCGGGTTCGTCGCCGCCACCTGGATGCGCGGCATCGGGGTCATCCACGTCCCGACCACGCTGCTGGCGATGGTCGACGCCGCGGTGGGCGGCAAGACCGGCATCAACACCGAGGCGGGCAAGAACCTCGTCGGGTCGTTCCACGAGCCCGACGCGGTCCTGATCGACATCGGCACGCTCGAGACGGTGCCGCGCAACGAGATCGTGGCCGGGCTCGCGGAGGTCATCAAGACCGGTTTCATCGCCGACCCGACCATCCTCGACATCATCGAGGCCGATCCGGAGGCCGCCCTCGACCCGACCGGGCCGGTGCTCCCGGATCTCATCCGCCGGTCGGTGCAGGTGAAGGCCGACGTCGTCTCGGCCGACCTGAAGGAGTCCTCGCTGCGCGAGATCCTCAACTACGGCCACACCCTGGGCCACGCGATCGAGCGACGCGAGCGCTACCGCTGGCGTCACGGTGCCGCGGTGTCGGTGGGCCTGGTGTTCGCCGCCGAACTGGCGCGCCTGGCCGGGCGTCTCGACGACGCGACCGCCGACCGTCACCGGTCGGTGCTCGAACTCGTGGGCCTGCCGACCTCCTACGACCCGGACGCCTTCGCCGACCTGCTCGAGGGCATGGCGGGGGACAAGAAGAACCGTTCGGGTGTGCTGCGCTTCGTCGTGCTCGACGGACTGGCGAAGCCGGGCCGGCTCGAAGGACCCGATCCCGGCCTCCTCGCCGCCGCCTACTCCGCGGTGGCCGGCGGGGCGGGCAAGAACACCTCGGTCCTCCTCTAGTCCGACTCCACCAACCGACAGACGAACGAACCCACCGCCTCGAAGCGGTGGGTTCGTTGCTGTCGGAGAGGGGCGAACCGGTTACCGGGCCGCGTCGGCGTGCCGGTCCTCGTGGACCGACCAGTCGTCTTCGGCGCCGTTGTTCTGCTCGCGGCGGATCAACCAGCGGCCGATGGCGGCACCGACGAACGCGGGGACGAACACGAGCAGAGCGGTGAACGAGGCACCCGCGATCAGCTCGACGAACAGGCCGGCCTGGCCGATCCCGGCGAGGACCGTGTTGCCGATGATCCACGAGATCAGCCCGGCGGCGACCCCGGCCAGGACACCGGCCTTCAGCCAGCGCACGGTGAGGTCCCCGTAGTCGTCCGGATCGGGATTGGCGCGCGCATCGCGAATACCGTCGAAACCACCCCAGACCAGCGCTACCAGGACGACCGCCGCGATGGCGACGGTGCGCCACACGGTCGAGTTCAGCGGGGCCTCGACCACTGCCACACCGAGCAGGATTCGGGCGAGGACGTGAACAGCGGTCATCGCCAGACCGCGCACCAACCACGAAGACATGCGCGTCATACTACGCATCCGTGCCGTGGTTGCGGACACACCTGGTCGATGTGGCCGGCTCCGCGTGCCGGGTTCGCACAGTCGGACGTCCCGCCGTAGCGTTGCTCGGGTGCCGATCATCCACGACACCGCCGGCCGACGAGACCGGCTGCGGAACCAGCTACGCGACCACTCGGGTGCCGACGCGCAGGTCGCGGCGTTCGTCGTCTCCGACCTCGTCAACGTCCGGTACCTGACCGGCTTCACGGGTTCCAACGCGGCAGTCCTCATCGACGTGTCCGACCCCGCGGGGGACCGGATCGCCACCGACGGCCGCTACCTCACCCAGGTCGCCGCGCAGGTCCCCGATGTCGAGCCCGTCATCGAACGCGCCTGCGTCCCGGCCCTGGTTGCGCACGCGCGGACCGCGGGTGCCGCCCGTATCGGCTTCGAGGCCGATGCCGAGACCGTCGCCGGGCACCGTGCGCTGACCGCGTCGATCGAGGATTCCGGGGTCGAACTGGTCGGTCTCACCGGCGTCGTGCAGGGTCTGCGGGCCGTCAAGGATGCGGGGGAGATCGCGTTGTTGCGCGCTGCCTGCGCGATCGGCGATGCCGCTCTGGCCCGGATCATCGCCGACGGTGTCCTGCGCGCCGGAACCACCGAACGCGAAGCCGCCCGCGCCCTGGAGTTCGAGATGTATCGCCTCGGCGCCGACGGCATCGCCTTCGAGACGATCGTCGCCGCCGGGCCGCACTCGGCGATTCCGCACCACCGGCCCACGCACACCGCGCTGGCCGACGGCGACCTCGTCAAGATCGACTTCGGCGCCGTCGTCGGCGGCTACCACTCCGACATGACGCGAACCTTCGTGCTGCACCGCGCCGCGGACTGGCAGCGCGACATCTACGACCTCGTCGCCACCGCGCAGGCCGCCGGACGGACCGCTCTCGCCCCGGGCATGGAGCTGCGGGACGTGGACGCCGCGGCGCGAGCCGTCATCGACGACGCCGGGCACGGCGACCACTACGTGCACGGACTCGGCCACGGCGTGGGCCTCGAGATCCACGAAGCGCCGGGAATCGGCAAACTCTCGACGGGTACACTGCCATGCGGTGCTGCGGTCACCGTGGAGCCCGGTGTGTACCTACCCGGATGGGGTGGGGTCAGGATCGAGGACTCCCTGGTCGTCACACAAGGCGACCCGGAACTGTTGACCACCACCGACAAGACATTCACCGTCATCTGACTGCAAGGGAAGAAACACCACATGGCGACCACCGCCGATTTCAAGAACGGCCTCGTGCTGCGCATGGACGACCAGCTCTGGCAGATCCAGGAGTTCCAGCACGTCAAGCCGGGCAAGGGTCCCGCATTCGTGCGCACCAAGATCAAGAACGTGATGAGCGGCAAGACCGTCGACAAGACCTTCAACGCCGGCGTCAAGGTCGAGACCGCCACTGTCGACCGTCGGGACATGACCTTCCTGTACAACGACGGCACCGACTACGTCTTCATGGACGCGCAGGACTACGAGCAGTTCGCCCTGCCGCCGGCCGTGGTCGGCGACGGCGCGCGCTTCCTGCTCGAGAACATGACCGTGCAGGTCTCGCTCAACGAGGGCACCCCGCTGTTCGTCGAACTCCCGGTCACCGTCGAGCTCATCGTCGCCCAGACCGACCCGGGTCTGCAGGGTGACCGCTCCACCGGCGGCACCAAACCCGCCACGCTGGAGACCGGCGCCGAGATCCAGGTGCCGCTGTTCATCAACACCGGCGACAAGCTGAAGGTCGATTCGCGCGACGGCAGCTACCTCGGCCGCGTCAACTCCTGACCTGTGAAACAACCCGGAACCCGACACAAGGCGCGGCGGCGCGCGGTGGACCTGCTCTTCGAGGCCGAGGCCAAGAAGGTCAGTCCCAGCCAGCTCGTCGCCGAACGCCGAGAGTACGTCCGCAGCGACGAGAGCGTCGGCTCGATCCACGACTACACCGCCACGGTGATCCAGGGTCTGGCCGACGATCAGGACCAGATCGATGCGGTCATCTCCTCCCATCTGCGCGAGTGGACGCTGGAGCGTCTGCCCGCGGTCGACCGCGCCATCATGCGCCTGGCGACCTGGGAGCTGTTCAACTCGCTCGACGTCGACCCCATCGTGGTGGTCGACGAGGCGGTGGAGCTCGCCAAGGAGCTGTCCACCGATGATTCGCCGGCCTTCGTCAACGGAGTGCTCGCCAAGATCGCCGAGCTCGCGCCGCAGGTCCGTGCCGCCGCGTCCGCCGAGCCGAGCGGTCCGGCCGCCGGCGATTCCGCCGCGGACTGAAACGGCAACCGTCCCTGTGGCGCAGGTCGCGGGAATTCGTCTGTCTCGCGACGCGGTGTAAAGTGTCGCGAGACAGACATCCTTTAACGATCCGTCCTGCGAGGCGGAGAAGGAGGTCGGCTTTGGCCAGCCCCGCTCCCAGGGTGCTGCTCGATGCCGCTGACGTGTCGCGCACGATTGCTCGTGTCGCACACCAGGTGATCGAGAAGACAGCTCTGGACTCGCCCGTCGCCCCGCGCGTCGTTCTCATCGGAATTCCCACTCGCGGAACATCTCTCGCGACTCGTCTGGGTTCCAAGATCGGCGAGTTCGCCGGTGTCGAGGTGCCGGTGGGCTACCTCGACATCACTCTCTACCGCGACGATCTGCGCGGCAAGCCCCATCGCCCGCTCGAACGGACGATGGTCCCCGCCGGCGGCGTCGACGGCGCGATCGTGATCCTCGTCGACGACGTGCTCTACTCCGGGCGCACGGTCCGCGCCGCCCTGGACGCGCTGCGCGATCTCGGACGCCCCGCTGCGGTCCAGCTCGCGGTGCTGGTGGACCGCGGCCACCGCGAATTGCCGCTGCGCGCCGACTATGTCGGCAAGAACATCCCGACCGCTCGCGACGAGCAGGTGTCGGTGCATCTCACCGAACACGACGGAGTCGACGAGGTCGTCCTCAGCTCGGCTTCGAACGCCGTTGCCGCCGAGGGCGATTCGTGATGCGGCATCTGCTCTCCACGCAGGACCTGAACCGCGACGAGGCCACTGCGCTCCTCGACGACGCCGAGCGTTTCGAACAGGCCCTCACCGGTCGTGAGGTCCGCAAGCTCCCGACGCTCCGTGGCCGGACCGTCATGACGGTCTTCTACGAGAACTCCACCCGCACCCGCGTCTCCTTCGAGGTCGCCGGCAAGTGGATGAGCGCTGATGTCATCAACGTCAGCGCCTCGAGTTCGTCGGTGGGCAAAGGCGAATCGCTGCGCGACACGGTCAAGACCCTGCACGCGGCCGGTGCCGACGCCTTGATCGTGCGCCACCCCGCGTCGGGCGCGCCGGCCCAGATCGCCGACTGGACAACCGATTCGAACGGTGAGGGTCCGGCGATCATCAACGCCGGAGACGGCACCCACGAACATCCCACGCAGGCCCTGCTCGACGCGCTCACGCTGCGCCAGCGGCTCGGCTCGCTGGAGGGACGTCGCATCGCGATCGTCGGCGACGTCGTGCACTCACGGGTCGCGCGGTCCAACGCGCACCTGCTGTCGACCCTCGGCGCCGAGGTCGTCCTCGTCGCCCCGCCGACCCTGCTCCCGGCGGGAGTGGGCGAGTGGCCGGTCACCGTCTCGGGCAACCTCGACGCCGAACTGCCCGCCGTCGACGCGGTGATGATGCTGCGCGTCCAGGCCGAGCGGATGAACGGCGGATACTTCCCGAGTCCCCGTGAGTACTCGGTCCGCTTCGGTCTCAGCGACCGCCGCCTGGCGATGCTCGCCGACGATGCGGTGGTCCTGCATCCGGGTCCGATGCTGCGCGGTATGGAGATCGGCTGGTCGGTCGCCGACTCGCCGAAGGCCACCGTCCTCGAGCAGGTCCGCAACGGCGTCCACGTACGCATGGCGGTCCTCTTCCGGCTGCTCGTCGGGTCCGACTCCGCGGGAGCCCACCTGTGACCACCACCCCCAGCACGTCAGGAGTTCGCCCGTGACCGCCCCGGCAACCGGAACCGTCCTCATCGCCGAGGTCCGTCCCTACGGCGAGGGCGAGCCGATCGATGTCCTCGTCTTCGACGGCGTGATCACCGAGATCGGCGCGGGCCTGTCCGCACCCGAAGGTGCCGAGCGCATCGAGGGCAGGGGCGGTGTGCTGCTGCCCGGTTTCGTCGACCTCCACACCCATCTGCGTGAACCCGGCCGCGAGGACACCGAGACCATTCGGTCCGGCTCCGAGGCCGCCGCCCTGGGTGGTTACACCGCAGTGTTCGCGATGGCCAACACCAGCCCGGTCGCCGACAACTCGACCGTCACCGACAACGTGTGGCGCTCCGGCCGCGAGGTCGGGCTCGTCGACGTGTACCCGGTGGGTGCGGTCACCGTCGGGCTCGAGGGCGAACAGCTCGCCGAGATGGGCATGATGAACGCCGGCGCCGCGGGCGTCCGGATGTTCAGCGACGACGGCAAATGCGTCCACGACCCGCTCCTCATGCGTCGCGCCCTGGAATACGCGACCGGACTGGGCGTGCTCATCGCCCAGCACGCCGAGGAGCCGCGCCTGACCGTCGGCGCCGTCGCCAACGAGGGCGCCACCGCGTCCCGGCTCGGACTGGCCGGCTGGCCGCGTGCCGCCGAGGAGTCGATCGTCATCCGCGACGCGCTTCTCGCCCGCGACGCCGGAGCACGCATCCACATCTGCCACGCCTCGACCGAGGGCACCGTCGAGCTGCTGCGCTGGGCCAAGGACCAGGGGATCGCGATCACCGCCGAGGTGACCCCGCACCACCTGCTCCTCGACGACTCGCGTCTCGAAACGTACGACCCGATCAACAAGGTCAACCCGCCGCTGCGGGAGGTCCGTGACAAGGAAGCCCTGCGCCAGGCCCTCGCTGATGGGATCGTCGACTGTGTGGCCACCGACCACGCGCCGCACGCCGCGCAGGAGAAGTGCTGCGAGTTCGCCCAGGCCAAGCCGGGCATGCTCGGGCTGCAGACCGCGCTCCCGATCGTCGTCGAGACCCTGCTGAAGACCGGTCTGCTCGATTGGCGAGGCGTCGCGCGGGTGATGAGCGAACGGCCGGCGCAGATCGTCGAACTGACCGACCAGGGCCGCCCGATCGAGGTCGGCGAACCCGCCAACCTCGCCGTCGTCGACCCGGACACCTCCTGGGTGGTCCGCGGAGACGAGCTGGCCAGCCTGTCGCGCAACACTCCGTACGAGGAGATGACGATGCCGGCGACCATCACCGCCACCGTCCTGCGCGGGGTGGTCACCACCCGCGAGGGTCGGGTGACCCGATGAACATCCGTCGCGGCCTCATCCCCGGCATCCTCGTGCTCGTCGTGGTCGCCTCGGTGATCGGCACCGTGCTCGGCTACGGGCGAGTGGTGTTCAACGCATGGTTCATCGGCGTGTGCGCGCTCATCGCCCTCGGCCTGCTGTCGATGTTCTACCTGCTGATCACCGGCAACAAGAAGAAGCATGCGGCACAGGCCGAGCTCATCGGCGAACTGCCCTCCACCCCGGCCGACCTCGGGGCGGAGCAGCGCGGCCCCGACACCGGCCTCTACCTCGGTTCCACGATGGCGCCGAGTTGGCAGAACCGCGTGGTCGTCGGTGACATCTCCGACCGCGCGTCGGCGACGATCGCCGAGTTCGCAGCGGGCGTCCTCATCTCCCGCCAGGGTGCGAGCAACATCTGGATTCCGCGAGAGGCGATCACCGCGGTACGCACCGAACGCGGCATCGCGGGCAAGGTGATGAGTGCCGACGGTGTCCTGGTGATCCGATGGGTCCTGCCCAGCGGCACCGAGATCGACACGGGACTCCGCGCCGACGACAAATCGATCTACCCCGGCTGGGTGAACGCCTTTGCCGGACAGCATGACAGTGGACAGGGGACACAGGAATGAACACAGCGGTCTTGGTGCTGGAGAACGGCCAGGTGTTCACCGGCCGGAGCTTCGGCGCAGTGGGCGAGACCCTCGGTGAAGCGGTGTTCTGCACCGCGATGACCGGCTACCAGGAAACCCTGACCGACCCGAGTTACCACCGGCAGATCGTCGTGGCCACCGCGCCGCAGATCGGCAACACCGGCTGGAACACCGAGGACGGCGAGAGCACCGGCAGCGCGGGCAGCACCGGGGTCGACGGCGACTCCGGAAAGATCTGGGTTGCCGGATATGCGGTGCGAAACCCCACCCGACGAGTCTCGAACTGGCGCGCGACCACCTCGCTCGAGGACGAACTCGTCAAGCAGGGGATCGTCGGCATCGGCGGGATCGACACCCGCACCGTGGTCCGTATCCTCCGCGACCACGGCTCGATGAAGGCCGGCATCTTCTCCGGACCGGCGCTCGCCGACACCGACGAACTCGTCGGTCGGGTGCGCAACCAGCCGGACATGAAGGGCGCCAGGCTCGCCGACGAGGTCACCACGTCCGACGGGTATGTCGTCGAGCCCCTCGAGGCGCACCGCTTCACCGTCGCCGCCATCGACCTCGGGATCAAGACCAACACCCCGCGGATGTTCGCCGAGCGGGGCGTCCGTACGCATGTGCTGCCGGCGACCGTCGCGCTCGACGCGATCGCCGACCTCCGGCCCGACGGCGTGTTCCTGTCCAACGGTCCGGGCGACCCGGCAACCGCCGACGACATCGTCGAGCTCACGCGTGGTGTCCTCGGGCAGGACCTGCCGCTGTTCGGCATCTGCTTCGGCAACCAGATCCTGGGCCGGGCCCTCGGCCGGTCCACCTACAAGATGAAGTTCGGGCACCGGGGCATCAACATCCCGGTTGTCGACCACGCCACCGGCAAGGTCTCGATCACCTCGCAGAACCACGGCTTCGCGCTCGAGGGTGAGGCGGGGGAGGAGTTCGACTCCGACTTCGGCCGCGCGCGGGTCAGTCACGTCTGCGCCAACGACGGCACCGTGGAGGGCGTCGAGCTGCTCTCCGGCCGCGCCTTCTCCGTGCAGTACCACCCGGAGGCGGCCGCCGGCCCCCACGACGCCGCGTATCTGTTCGACAAATTCGTCACCCTGCTCGAGGGTGACCGTGCGTCCCGGAAGACCAAGAATCAAGGAGCGAGTGCCTGATGCCGCGCCGCGAAGACATCAACCACGTCCTGGTCATCGGCTCGGGGCCGATCGTCATCGGTCAGGCTTGTGAATTCGACTACTCGGGCACCCAGGCCTGCCGCGTCCTCAAGGCCGAAGGCCTGCGTGTCAGCCTGGTGAACTCCAACCCGGCGACGATCATGACCGACCCCGAGTTCGCCGATGCCACCTACATCGAGCCGATCACCGCCGAGTTCGTCGAGAAGGTGATCGAGGCCGAGCGCGACGCCGGACATCCCATCGACGCCGTGCTCGCCACCCTCGGCGGGCAGACCGCGTTGAACACCGCGGTCGCGCTGCACGACCGCGGGTCGCTGGAGAAGTACGGCATCGAGCTGATCGGTGCCGACTTCGACGCCATCCAGCGCGGTGAGGACCGCCAGATGTTCAAGGACATCGTGGAGAAGGTCGGCGGCGAGAGCGCGCGCTCCCGCGTCTGCCACACGATGGACGAGGTCCGCGAGACCGTCGCCGAACTCGGCTTCCCGGTCGTCGTGCGTCCGTCGTTCACCATGGGCGGCCTCGGCTCGGGCATGGCCTACGACGACAACGATCTGGAGCGGATCGCCGGCGGCGGTCTCGCCGCGTCGCCGACCGCCAACGTCCTCATCGAGGAGTCGATCCTCGGCTGGAAGGAGTACGAGCTCGAACTGATGCGCGACAACCGCGACAACGTCGTGGTCGTCTGCTCCATCGAGAACCTCGACCCGGTCGGTGTGCACACCGGCGACTCGGTGACCGTCGCCCCGGCGATGACCCTCACCGACCGCGAGTACCAGATCATGCGTGACCTCTCCATCGACATCCTGCGCGAGGTCGGCGTCGACACCGGCGGCTGCAACATCCAGTTCGCCCAGGACCCGCGCGACGGACGCCTCGTCGTGATCGAGATGAACCCGCGTGTGTCGCGGTCGTCGGCACTGGCGTCGAAGGCGACCGGCTTCCCGATCGCCAAGATCGCCGCGAAGCTGGCCATCGGCTACAGCCTCGACGAGATCGTCAACGACATCACCAAGGAGACCCCGGCCTGTTTCGAGCCCACGCTCGACTACGTCGTGGTCAAGGCGCCGCGATTCGCGTTCGAGAAGTTCCCGGGCGCCGACGACACGCTGACCACCACGATGAAGTCGGTGGGCGAGGCGATGAGCCTCGGCCGCAGCTTCGCCGAGGCGCTCGGCAAGGTCATGCGTTCGCTGGAGACCAAGGCCGGCGGCTTCTGGGCGGAGGCCAACCGGCCCGACCCGAAGACCGTCGATCTGCCCGCGCTGCTCGAGGAGATCAAGACGCCGAAGGACGGGCGTCTCTACAAGCTGATGCTGGCCTTCGAGGCCGGCGCCACGATCGAGGACCTGCACGAGGCCACCGCCATCGATCCGTGGTTCCTGGCCGAGATCGGCGGGATCGCCGCGCTGGGAGCGGAGATCCGCGACGCCGACATCCTCGACGAGGCCTTGCTGCGCGAGGCGAAGTCGACCGGCTTCTCCGACCGTCAGATCGCCGCTCTCCGTTCGGATTTCGAGGACGAGGCCGCGGTGCGGGCGCATCGCCTGTTGCTCGGTGTGCGCCCGGTCTACAAGACCGTGGACACCTGTGCGGCCGAGTTCGAGGCGAAGACGCCCTACCACTACTCGACCTATGAGCTCGATCCCGCGGCCACCAGCGAGATCGCGCCGCAGCCGGATCGTCCCAAGGTGCTGATCCTCGGTTCGGGCCCGAACCGCATCGGACAGGGCATCGAATTCGACTACTCGTGTGTCCACGCCGCACTCACGCTGAGCGAGGCCGGCTACGAGACCGTGATGGTCAACTGCAACCCGGAGACGGTCTCGACCGACTACGACACCGCCGACCGCCTGTACTTCGAGCCGCTGACCTTCGAGGACGTGCTCGAGGTCTACCACGCCGAATCCCAGTCGGGCACCGTCGCCGGGGTCATCGTGCAGCTCGGTGGCCAGACTCCGCTGGGTCTCGCCCGTCGCCTCGAGGAGGCGGGTGTCCCGATCGTCGGGACCAGCCCGGCCGCCATCGACCTCGCCGAGGATCGCGGCGAGTTCGGCAAGGTCCTCGCCGAGGCCGGTCTGCCGGCCCCGGCGTTCGGCACCGCGACGAGCTTCGCCGAGGCCCGTGACACCGCCGCTCGCATCGGCTATCCGGTGCTGGTGCGTCCGTCCTACGTCCTGGGCGGCCGCGGCATGGAGATCGTCTACGACGAGAAGTCCCTGGAGGACTACATCTCCCGCGCCACGGAACTGACCCCCGACCATCCGGTGCTGGTCGACCGGTTCCTCGAGGATGCGGTGGAGATCGACGTCGACGCCCTGTGCGACGGCGAGGAGGTCTTCATCGGCGGCGTGATGGAGCACATCGAAGAGGCCGGTATCCACTCCGGTGACTCGGCGTGTGCGCTGCCGCCGGTCACCCTCGGCCGCGCCGACCTGGCGATGGTCCGCACCTCCACCGAGGCACTCGCCAGGGGTATCGGGGTGAAGGGTCTGCTCAACGTCCAGTACGCGCTCAAGGACGACATCCTCTATGTCCTGGAGGCGAATCCGCGCGCGAGCCGCACGGTGCCGTTCGTGTCGAAGGCGACCGCGGTGCCGCTGGCCAAGGCGTGTGCCCGCGTCATGCTCGGGTCGTCGATCGCCGACCTGCGCAAGCAGGGCATCCTGCCGGAGGCCGGCGACGGTGGCGAGACCCCGGCGACCGCGCCGATCTCGGTGAAGGAAGCGGTCCTGCCGTTCAACCGGTTCCGTCGCCACGACGGCAGCGGGGTCGACAACCTGCTGAGCCCGGAGATGAAGTCCACCGGCGAGGTGATGGGCATCGACGCCGACTTCGGTCGCGCGTTCGCCAAGTCGCAGACCGCCGCCTACGGGTCGCTGCCGACCAGCGGCAAGATCTTCGTGTCGGTGGCCAACAAGGACAAGCGGGCGCTGATCTTCCCGGTCAAGCACCTCGCCGACCTCGGCTTCGAGATCCTGGCCACCGAGGGAACCGCAGATGTGTTGCGCCGCAACGGAATCAAGTGTGAGACCGTCCTCAAGCACTTCGAGGCCACCGCGGGAGAGCGGACGGTTGTGGACATCATCCGGGCGGGCGAGGTCACGATGGTGATCAACACCCCGTTCGGCAACTCCGGCCCGCGCGTCGACGGCTACGAGATCCGCAGTGCCGCGGTGTCGGTGAACATCCCGTGCATCACCACGGTGCAGGGCGCCAGTGCAGCGGTGCAGGGCATCGAGGCCGCGATCAACGGCGATGTCCGGGTCCGCTCCATCCAGCGACGCCACGCGGACATGGCCGGCCTCTCATGACGGTGGCGTCCGCATGACGGTGGCGTCCGCATGACGGGGGCGTCCGGCTTCGGCACCCGCTACCGGCGGGTGACGGCCGAACGCGGACGCCTGTGCGCGGGTATCGACCCGCACGCGGGGCTGCTGACCGGCTGGGGCCTGGACATGTCCGTCGACGGGTTGTCGCGGTTCGCCGACATCTGCGTCGAGGCGCTGGCCCCGTCGGCGGCGGTGATCAAGCCCCAGGTCGCCTTCTTCGAGCCGTTCGGCGCCGCGGGCTTCGCGGTGCTCGAACGGGTCATCGCGGGCTGCCGCGAGGCGGGTGCCCTGGTGATCGCCGACGCCAAGCGCGGTGACATCGGCTCGACCATGTCGGCGTACGCACAGGCGTGGTTGGCCGACGCCTCACCGCTGTGCGCCGACTCGGTGACCGCCTCGCCGTACCTCGGCTACGAATCGCTGCGCCCGGCGCTTGACCTGGCACGGGCGGGGGAACGCAGCGTGTTCGTCCTCGCGCGAACCTCCAACCCGGAGGGCGGGGACGTGCAGCAGGCGCGGACGGGGGAGCGGACGGTCGCCCAGTCGATCGTCGATGCCGCGGCGGCCGAGAACGCCGACGGCACCGCGACCGCCGGCCTCGTCGTGGGTGCGACCCGCGAGCACGGACTCGACCTGGCCGACCTGAACGGCCCGATCCTGGCGCCGGGTCTGGGTGCTCAGGGAGCCACCGCCGAGGATCTGAAGGTGGTCTTCGCCGACGCCGACCCCGGGTGGGTGCTGCCGGCGAGTTCGCGCGGAGTGCTCCGCGCCGGTCCCGACGTCGACGCACTGCGCGACGCGTTCGTCCGGGCCCGCGACGAGGTCGAGACCGCACTGGGCTGAGGCGACCGCCCGGTTCCGTGCGACGGCGCGACACGCGCAAAGCGCCGTCGAATTCCAGACGAATCTGGTCACACCACTCCAGTCACATCTGTCTCAGTACGTCGATCGCTCGATCGCGAGTACTTCGCATTGCTATCGATCTCGTTCACCGGCGCCACTGTCGTGACCTGCGGGTATGATGTAAAACCCGTCGTCAGAGCGGTGCAACACCGAGTGGAGCGCCGGTGTGCCGGGCCGAAGTGCCGCGGTGCACTACAACATGAGAAAACACCGCGAAAACGGGGGGTCGCGCTCGCAAATGCCTGATCACGTGGGTACGGTCGCATTCGCCGCCAACAATCGGCAGTGCCGGACGGGTACCCCACCCGACCGCATCGTTGCGAAGACGACGCAGCGCCGCCCGCGTGGCAACAGCCGTCGGACGCCTCACGGCGGACGACGACAGTCCCAATCAAGAACGAAAGACGGAGGAACCCGTGGCCCTTCCCCAGTTGACTGACGAGCAGCGCGCCGCTGCGTTGGAGAAGGCAGCTGCCGCTCGTCGCGTCCGCGCTGAGCTCAAGGAGCGCCTGAAGCGCGGTGGCACCGATCTCCAGCAGGTGCTCAAGGACGCCGAGAACGACGAGATCCTGGGCAAGATGAAGGTCTCGGCACTGCTCGAGGCCCTGCCCAAGGTCGGCAAGGTCAAGGCTCAGGAGATCATGACCGAGCTGGAGATCGCTCCGACCCGCCGCCTGCGCGGTCTCGGCGACCGTCAGCGCAAGGCCCTGCTCGAGAAGTTCAGCTCCTGAACGTGAGCAATGCAACCGAACACGGCAGCGTGACGGTTTCGTGGGACCGGCGGTGACCAACCGGCCGGAAACCGCGGGAGCCGCACGCACGAGGGGTCGACTGATCGTCTTGGTCGGCCCCTCGGCCGTCGGCAAGTCCACCGTCGTCGCCAGGGTGCGCGCCGCATTGCCGGACCTGTACTTCAGCGTCTCGGCGACGACCCGCGCACCGCGTCCCGGTGAGGTCGACGGCCGCGACTACCACTTCGTCTCGGCCGAGGACTTCGACCGGATGATCGCCGGCGACGAGCTCTTGGAGTGGGCGGAGATCCACGGTGGCCTGCAGCGATCGGGTACCCCGCTCGCGCCCGTCCTCGCTGCCCTGGAGGCCGGTAAACCCGTTCTGGTGGAGGTCGACCTCGTCGGTGCGCGCAACGTCGTCACCCGTCTGCCCGAGGCGACCACCGTCTTCCTCGCCCCGCCGAGCTGGGACGAACTCGTCGCCCGGCTGACCGGCCGCGGCACCGAGAGCCCCGAGGCGATCGAGCGCCGGCTCGCCACCGCGAAGGTCGAGATGGCTGCCCGAGACGAGTTCGACCACGTCATCGTGAACAGCGAAGTCGACCGAGCGGCCTCCGACTTGGTATCCTTGCTGGTCGGACCTGAGCAGCCCACCGCGCCCGCGACCTGACCAGCCTCTCTGACATCCCAGACCTCGACGCAGGAGTTTGTGTGACCACCCCGACCAATTTCGACATCACCGAGATCGCCGACGCACCGGCATACGACACACCGCTGGGTATCACCAATCCCCCGATCGACGATCTCCTCGAGCGCGCCTCGTCGAAGTACGCCCTCGTCATCTACGCGGCCAAGCGTGCGCGCCAGATCAACGACTACTACAACCAGCTCGGTGACGGCATCCTCGAGTACGTCGGCCCGCTGGTCGAGCCCGGCCTCCAGGAGAAGCCGCTGTCGATCGCGCTCCGCGAGATCCACTCCGATCTGCTCGAGCACACCGAGGGCGAATAGTCGCGGCGTCGGGTATGACCACACCGACCAAGAAACGACGCCGAATCCTCATCGGCGTCGGTGGAGGCATCGCCGCATACAAGGTGTGCTCGGTGATCCGCCACTTCACCGAGTCCGGGCACGACGTCCGCGTGGTGCCGACCCCGGCGGCCCTCGAGTTCGTCGGCAAGGCCACCTTCGAGGCGCTCAGCGGTAACCCGGTCAGCACCACCGTCTTCGACGACGTCGACGAGGTCGCGCATGTGCGTCTGGGCCAGGGCGCCGACCTCGTGATCATCGCGCCGGCGACCGCGGACCTCATGGCCCGCGCTGCTCAGGGACGCGCCGACGATCTGCTCACCGCATCGCTGCTCACCGTGCGGTGCCCGGTGCTGTTCGTGCCGGCCATGCACACCGAGATGTGGGAGCACCCCGCCACCCAGGCCAACATCGCGACCCTGCGCGAACACGGTTCGACCGTCATGACGCCGGCGTCCGGTCGCCTCACCGCCACCGACTCCGGCCGCGGTCGTCTCCCGGACCCGCAGGAGATCGCCCTCATCGGCGAGCTGCTCCTCGACCGCGCCGACGCACTGCCGTACGACCTCGCCGGTGTCCGCGTGCTGATCAGTGCCGGCGGCACCCGCGAACCGCTCGATCCGGTGCGCTACCTGGGCAATCACAGCTCGGGCAAGCAGGGATTCGCCCTGGCCCGGGCAGCTGCACAGCGTGGGGCGAGCGTCACCGTCGTCGCCGGTTCGACGACCGACCCCGGTGACCCCGCCGGCGTGCACATCGTCCGGATCTCGAACGCCCAGGAACTCTCCGAGGAGATGACCAAGCGCGCGGCCGACGCCGACGTCGTCATCATGGCCGCCGCCGTGGCCGACTTCCGGCCCGTCGCGGTGGCCGACGCCAAGATCAAGAAGGGCGATCAGGGTCCGGCCCCGATCGAGCTGACCACCAACCCGGACATTCTCCGCGGGCTCGTCGAGGCGCGGGACGACGGCCGTATCCCCTCGGAGACCGTCATCGTCGGATTCGCCGCCGAGACCGGCGACGAGACCGGCGGGGTCCTCGACCACGGTCGCGCAAAGCTCGCCCGCAAGGGTTGCGACCTGCTGGTGGTGAACGCGGTCGGCGACGGCAAGGCGTTCGGCACCGAGGACAACACCGGCTGGCTGCTGTCGGCCAAGGGCGACGAGACCGCGCTGCCCTTCGGGTCGAAAACACTCATGTCGAGTCGAATACTTGACGAAGTGCGACAACTGGTGCCTGATGGTCCGGGGGCCTGAGCGGCACCGCAGCGAAACCGACCGCTGTGTAGTTTTGAAGTGACTCCCACCGGCCACGACGACCGGACGATACCTGCCAAACGGCGCCGGAAGATCCGCGCGCGAGATCTCGAGAGGATCTGATGACCACCTCGTCACGCCTGTTCACGAGCGAATCCGTCACCGAGGGGCATCCCGACAAGATCTGTGACGCGATCAGCGACTCGATCCTCGACGCCATCCTCACCGACGACCCCAACGCGCGGGTCGCGGTGGAGACGCTGGTGACCACCGGCCAGGTCCACGTCGCGGGTGAGGTCACGACCACCGCGTACGCAGACATCCCCGGCATCGTCCGCGCCAAGATCCTCGAGATCGGCTACGACTCCTCCACCAAGGGCTTCGACGGCGCGTCGTGCGGCGTCAACGTCGCGATCGGCGCTCAGTCGCCGGACATCGCCGGCGGCGTCTTCAACTCCCACGAGAGCCGCAGCGGTATCTCCGAGGACGAGATCGACAGCCAGGGCGCCGGTGACCAGGGCCTGATGTTCGGTTACGCCACCAACGAGACCCCCGAGCTGATGCCGGTGCCGATCGCGCTGGCCCACCGTCTCTCCCGTCGTCTCACCGAGGTCCGCAAGGACGGCACGCTGCCGTACCTGCGTCCCGACGGCAAGACCCAGGTCACCATCGAGTACGACGGTGACACCCCGGTCCGCCTCGACACCGTCGTCCTGTCGACCCAGCATGCGGCCGACATCGACCTCCACAACCTCCTGGCTCCCGACATCAAGAAGCAGGTCGTCGACGCGGTGCTCGCCGACATCGACCTGCCGACCCTCGACACCTCCGACTACCGACTGCTGGTCAACCCGACCGGCAAATTCGTCCTCGGCGGCCCGATGGGTGACGCCGGCCTGACCGGCCGAAAGATCATCGTCGACACCTACGGCGGCATGGCCCGCCACGGCGGCGGCGCCTTCTCCGGCAAGGACCCGTCGAAGGTCGATCGCAGCGCCGCCTATGCGATGCGCTGGGTCGCCAAGAACGCGGTCGCCGCCGGCCTGGCCGATCGCATCGAGGTCCAGGTGGCCTACGCGATCGGCAAGGCCGCGCCGGTCGGTCTGTTCGTCGAGACCTTCGGCACCGAACACGTCGACCCCGCGGTCATCGAGCGGGTCATCAAGGAGAACTTCGACCTGCGTCCGCTCGCGATCATCCGCGACCTGGACCTGCTGCGACCGATCTACGGCCCGACCGCCGCGTACGGCCACTTCGGTCGTACCGACGTCGATCTGCCGTGGGAGCGGACCGACCGCGCGGACAAGCTGCGCGCGGCCGCCGGTCTCTGACCCCGAAGGGCGCAGTCCCTGCCCCCGAAAGGCGCACGGGTCCCGGCTGATTCGCTGCCGGTGGCCCGTGTTCTGCCCATTCTCGGACTCGCACACCTCGACCGGCCGTTCGACTACCTGATCGACTCCGATCAGGATGCGACGGCGGTTCCGGGCGTGCGGGTCCGTGTTCGGTTCTCCGGTCGTCTCGTCGACGGGTACCTGCTCGACCGGATCGAGAAGAGCGATCACCCCGGCAAACTGGGGTGGCTCGACCGGGTCGTCTCCGCCGAGCCGGTCCTGTCGCCGGAGTTGGCGACGCTGTGCCGTGCGGTCGCCGATCGCTACGCCGGCACGATGGGAGACGTTGTCCGTCTGGCGATCCCGCCGCGCCATGCGCGGACCGAGAAGGAGACGACGCCCGAGCCCGCGACTGTCGTCGAGGCGCCCGACCTGGAGGCGTGGTGTCGCTATCCGTTGGCCGAATCGTTCCTCGAGGCGCTCGCCGACGGTGGGCACCCGCGGGCGGCGTGGCAGGCCCTGCCGGGTGAGGACTGGGCGCGTCGGCTCGCCGAACTCGCCGCGGCGACCCTGGCGGTCGGACGCGGATGCATCATCGTCGTGCCCGACCAGCGGGACCTCGACCGGGTGTGGGCGGAATGTGAACCACTCATCGGCGATCGGGGAGTGGCTCTGGCCGCCGGGCTCGGGCCCACCGCGCGGTACCGCCGCTGGCTGGCCGCGCGCCGGGGTGCGGCGAAGCTCGTGATCGGCACGCGCAGTGCGATTTTCGCGCCGGTCACCGACCTCGGTCTGGTGGTCGTCTGGGACGACGGCGACGACAGCATGGCCGATCCGCGGGCGCCGTATCCGCACCCGCGGGAAGTCGCGGTGCTGCGGTCGCACCGGGAACGCTGCGGACTCATCCTCGGCGGCTTCGCCCGGACGGCGGAGGCGCAGGCGCTCGTCGCATCGGGCTGGGCACACGACCTCGTCGCCGACCGTCCGCTCGTCCGCCACCGCAGCCCACGGGTGCAGGCCATCTCCGACGACGACCGCCAGATCGCGCGCGATCCGATGGCGAGGTCCGCACGCATCCCCGAGGTCGCCTTCGATGCAGCCCGTTCGGCGTTCGCCGCCGACCAGCCGGTGGTGTTCAGCGTTCCGCGCCGCGGTTACGTGCCGTCGCTGGCGTGTACCCGGTGCCGGGAACACGCGCGGTGTCGTGCCTGCAACGGACCACTGCAGATGGACGGCCACCAACGTCTCAGTTGCCGATGGTGTGGCCGCCCGGAGCGATCGTTCCGCTGCCCCGAGTGCGGCAACACGAAGGTGCGGGCGACGGTCACCGGCGCCCGACGGACCGCCGAGGAACTCGGACGCGCCTTCGCGGGCGTGCCGGTCCACACCAGTGGCGGAGACACCATCATCGACGAGATCGAGCCCGGCGCACGGCTCGTCGTCGCGACACCGGGGGCCGAACCGGTCGCCCCGGACGGCTACGGGGCGGCGATCGTCGTCGACACGTGGGCACAACTCGACCGCGCCGATCTTCGTGCGGAGGAACACGCGGTGCGACGCTGGATGGCGCTGGCCGGCATGGTCCGACCGCACGGCGACGGAGGTCGCGTGGTGATCGTCGCCGACTCGACGCTGGCGCCGGTCCAGGCGCTGATCCGTTGGGATCCGGTCGGTTTCGCGTCGCTGCAGCTGACTCAGCGTGTCGAACTGGGCTTCCCGCCGGCGGTCACGATGGCGTCGGTGGACGGTCCGACGCAGGTGATCACCGACTTCGTGGAACATCTCGAACTACCCGAGGGGTCGGACGTGCTCGGGCCCGTGCCGCTTCCACCGGGGGTGCGGCCGCCGGCCGGTAGCGCCGAGTGGGAGGCCGCCGCGGACGACGAGATGGACCGCATCCTGGTGCGGTTGCCGCGCAAGCACGGACGGCTCCTCGCGCAGGCTCTCGCCGCGGGGCAGGCGCGGCGCAACACGCACCGGCAGACCGGGCCGATCCGGGTTCAGGTGGACCCGCCTACGATCGGATGAATGCGCATCGTTTTCGCCGGCACCCCCGAGGTGGCCGTGCCGTCGTTGCAGGCCCTGCTGGACTCGCCGTCGCATGAGGTCGTCGGCGTCATCACCCGGCCCGACGCGGTGTCGGGCCGTGGTCGCAAGGTCGTGCGGTCACCGATCGGCGTGCTCGCCGACGAGCACGGCCTCGAGGTGATCACCCCGCGACGGATGTCCGAGCCGGACGTCGCCGAGGTTCTGCGACGCTGGGCCCCGGATTGCGGTGCGGTGGTGGCCTACGGCGGACTCGTGCCGGAGGATCTTCTCGCGCTCCCGACCCACGGCTGGATCAACCTGCATCTCTCGGTGCTGCCGGCCTGGCGTGGCGCCGCGCCGGTGCAGGCAGCGATCGCCGCGGGCGATGAGGTGACCGGTGCGAGCACCTTCCGCCTGGAGAAGGGTCTCGACACCGGGCCGGTGTTCGGCGTCCTCACCGAGACCATCCGGCCCACCGACACGAGCGGTGATCTCCTCGGGCGTCTGGCCGAGGCCGGGGCGGGTCTACTGGTGAACACGCTCGACGGCATCGAGGCCGGGGGACTCGTCCCGGAACCGCAGCCCGCTGCCGGTGTCAGCCACGCGCCGAAGGTCGAGGTCGAGGACGCGCGGATCCGCTGGGATCTGCCCGCGCACATCATCGATCGCCTCATTCGCGCCTACACTCCGGCACCCGGTTCGTGGACGAGTCTCGACGAAGCGAGGATCAAGGTGGGCCCCGTGCGGCCCGTCGCCGACGACGACACGTCGCTGCCGGAATCGGTACGCGCGGAGCCCCTGGCCGCGGGGGTCATCGCGGTGACCAAGAAGGCGGTGTTCGTCGGTACCGGTTCGACGCCGGTACGACTCGGCACCGTTCAGCCGCCCGGCAAGAAGCCGATGCCGGCCGCCGACTGGGCCCGTGGTGCCCGACTGACCGATGGGACGGTGCTGGGATGAGTGCGGACCGGAAGTTCCGGCAGAAGGATCTGGACCCGGCGCGCGTCGCGGCGCGGGACACGCTGCGCGCGATCCGTGAACGTGATGCCTACGCGAATCTGGTTCTCCCGAAGATGCTGCGGGACCGCAGGATCGAAGGTCGCGACGCGGCCTTCGCGACCGAACTCGCATACGGCACGGCGCGGGCCCAGGGGCTGCTGGATGCGGTGATCGCCTCGGCGGCCAAGCGTCCCGTCGGCGAGATCGACGGCCCGGTGCTCGATGTACTGCGGTTGGGCGCTTACCAATTGCTGCGTACGCGCGTCGGATCCCATGCCGCGGTGTCGACGTCGGTGGACCTGGTGCGTTCCGAGAACGGGATGGGACCTTCGGGTTTCGCGAATGCCGTGCTGCGCAAGGTGTCGCAGAAGACCGAGGAGATGTGGGTCGACGAGCTCGCGCCGTCGCCCGCCGAGGATCTCGTCGGCTACCTGGCCTTCCAGTACGCGCATCCCCGCTGGATCGCGGAGGTGTTCCGGGATGCGCTCGGCGGGTCGGCCGGCCAGTTGCAGGCGGCACTCGCTGCCGACGACGAACGTCCGCCCGTACATCTGGTCGCCCGGCCGGGTTACATCACCGCCGAGGAGCTGGCGCTGACCAGCGGGGGAGAGGAAGGCAGGTTCTCGCCGTACTGCGTGTATCTGCCGAGCGGTGATCCGGGCGACGTGGATGCGATCCGTGAGGGCTATGCCGGTGTGCAGGACGAGGGCAGCCAGCTGATCGCGCGCGCGGTGACGGTCGCCGAGGTCGCCGATGACTCCGGCCGCTGGCTCGACATGTGCGCCGGCCCGGGCGGCAAGGCCGCGCTGATCGGTGCGCTCGCCGACATCGACGGCGCCCGGCTGGATGCGATCGAGGTGTCGAAGCATCGCGCCGAGCTGATCCGCAAGGTGGTCAGCGACCTGCCGGTGACGATCCATGTCGCCGACGCCCGGTCGAGTGGCCTCGAACCGGGATACGACCGCATCCTGCTCGACGCGCCGTGTTCCGGGCTCGGCTCGCTGCGTCGCCGGCCCGAATCGCGTTGGCGCCGAACCGCTGCCGACGTCGACGAGCTCGTCGTGCTGCAGAAGCAGTTGCTGACCGAGGCGCTTCGGCTCGTGAAATCCGGTGGCATCGTGGTCTATTCAACCTGTTCGCCGCACCCGGCCGAGACCACCGCGGTGGTCGCCGACGTACTGGCATCGGTCGACGGCGCTCGTCAGCTCGACGCCCGCCCGCTGGTGACCGTCGGAGAGCTCGGACCGGAACTGCTCGGCGATGGTCCGCATGTGCAGTTGTGGCCGCACATCCACGGCACCGACGCGATGTTCCTGGCGGTCCTCACCAGGGACTAGAAGTCAGTGTCCTGCTGACCCTGTCACTGTTGCGACGCCTTGGTAGTCGGCGACCGCGGCTTGGCCGGTCCATTCGTATTCGAGGATCAGGAGTCCTGCGGGCGTTGCCGTTTGGTGTGTCAGCCGGAATCCGAGGCTGGTTGCGTTGCGACCGAACAACTGTCGGCCGGTGCCGAGCGCTGTCGGGGCGACGACCAGACGTAGCGCGTCGACGAGACCGGCTTCGAGGAGCGACCCGGCGAGGGTGTTGCTGCCCTGGACCTGGAGTTCGCGGCCAGACTTCGATCGCATGGTTGACACCGCTGCCACTGCATCGCCGCCGAGGAGAGTTGCGGGCCCCCACGGGAGTTCGGTGAGCGTGCTGCTCACGACGTACTTGGGTAGGCCGTTCATCCGTTCCGTGAACGGGTCTCCGGGGTCGGTGATCTGCGGCCAGTCGCGCGCGAAGGCCTCGTAGGTTCGACGCCCCAGGAGCAGTCCGTCGGCGAGGTCGAGCCACGCCGATGCCTTCCGGATGAAGGTCTCGTCCATGTGCGGCACGAGCCATCCGCCGGCGGAGAAGCCGTCGGAGGTGTCCTCGTCGGCCGATCCGGGTCCCTGGGTGACGCCGTCAAGAGTCATGAATTCGGTGATGGTGATCTTCATTGCCGGGCCTCGCTTTCCACCAGTTCGGTGAGCGCCGCGGTCGCCGAGCCCCAGCCGTCGTAGAAGCCGAGTTCATGATGTCGGTCGCGATCGGATGGATTGCCGTGGCGCACGACGACGCTGTACTGGGTTCCGTTGGTGTGTTCGGCGAAGGTGATCTCGGCGGTCATGGGAACCGGCGCGGGCTCTGCGGGACGCCAGGAGCTGTCGATGGCATTGGTGAACACCAGGCGTTCGTTGTCGTCGACGACCAAGAAGACAGCATCCATGTGCGGGACGAAGGTCTCGCCGTCGTCGCTCATCTGCGTGACGAGAGCGCCGCCGGGGCGTGGCTCGAGTCGTTCGACCCGGGTGACGGTCGGGGAGGGCGTCCACCACTTCGCGAGCTGTTCGGGACGCGTCCAGGCATCCCAGATCCGTTGTCGCGGTGCGCGGATGATGCGTTGCAGGGTGAGGTCGAGTTCGGGGTCGATCATGATGTCTCCTGGGGTTCGGTGACGAAGGCTTCGAGTCGGTCAGTGCGTTCGGACCAGACCGTGCGCTGGTGTTCGAGCCAGGTCTGCAGGCGTCGCAGGCGTCGCCGGTCGAGCGTGCACATCCGCGTTCGGCCGGTCTTCTTGGTCATGACCAGTCCGCTCTCCTCGAGGACCTTCAGGTGCTTCATGAAGGAGGGGAGCGTCATGGGGAAGGGGCCGGCGAGTTCTCCGACTGTCGCGGGGCCGCGCCCGAGACGTTCGACGACGGCGCGGCGGGTCGGGTCCGCCAGCGCACCGAAGATCTCGTCGAGCGTGACCGAACTGTTTGCCATGTGGCTAAGTGTTGCATGGTTTGTCGCTGAACTCAACGGCTAAGTGATCTGGGTGAGAAATGGTTGTGGAAAGGCGCGGCGGAGCAGTGAGTATTCAGGTACTATCGAACGTATGTACGAAACCGATGTAGCGGAAACGCGGAGGCCGTCAACGGGTGACTTGCGCGCTCTCGTGAGCCTCCTTGCCGGCATGGCTGCGGGGGCTGGCGAGGCCGAGTCGGTGGAGCGGCTGACTGTGCTCGAGGAGATCAAGTCGGCGTGCGCTGCGGCCCAGGTGCGTGAGACCGCGAACCTCGATCAGTTGCGTGCTGACGATGAGGCGGCGCGGAATGTACCGCAGCAGCGACGGGGTCGAGGGCTCGCCGCTGAAGTCGGGCTGGCGCGCAAGGCCTCACCGCAGAAGGGGAGTCAGTACCTCGGGTTCGCTCGTGCTCTGGCGCACGAGATGCCGCACACGATGGCCGCACTCACGGACGGGGTGTTGACAGAATGGCGAGCCACGATCCTCGTCCACGAAACCGCTTATCTGACTCGCGAATCGCGGAAGGAGATCGACCGGCGGGTGTGTGACGACCGTCAGGCCCTGGTGGGTGCTTCCGATCGAGAGATCGAAGCCAGGGCGAAGCGTCACGCCTACGAACTCGAGCCGGCGGCAGTGGTCGCGCGAAAGGCCAAGGCCGAGAAAGATCGTCGCGTCAGCGTGCGGCCGGCGCCCGATCTGATGACCAAGCTGTCGGCGCTGTTGCCGATGGCGCAGGGGATCTCGGTGTACGCCGCGCTCAAGAAGCACGCCGATTCGGTGCTCGGTGCAGACGATCGCACCCACGCCCAGATCATGGCCGACACGCTGGTCGAACGCGTCACCGGTCGCGCTGCCGCAGAGCCTGTTCCGGTTGCGGTGGACATGATGATGTCCGATGAGTGTCTGCTCGGGCTGAACGATTCGGCCGCGGAAGTGGTGGGGTACGGACCTGTTCCGGCAGAAGTGGCGCGGGAACTTGTCTCTGCTTCGGTTTCGCCGGATGGTGAGACCGCCTCGACGCTGCGTCGCCTCTATGCACGTCCGTCCGATGGTGCGTTGGTGACGATGGAGTCCCGTTCCCGCGGGTTCCCTCCCGCACTCGCGCACTTCATCCGGTTACGAGATCAGCGGTGCCGCACTCCGTACTGCGGTGCGCCCATCACGGAGATCGATCACGCGAAACCCCATCGTCACGACGGTCCCACGAGCGAGGCCAACGCCGACGGCATCTGCGTCACCCACAATCGTGCGAAAGAGGCCGATGGCTGGACATATTCGGTCCGCGTGGCCGGCGACATCCGGGTCATCGACGTCATCACTCCGACCGGTGCACGACATCGGAGTACTGCACCGCCGGTCGTCGGGCATCGAGACCCCAGACGAAGCGGCATCGAAACGAAGCTTCTGCAGTTGCTCGCGGTGGCCTGAGTCTTCGGTCGAGTCCGGGTTGTGGATGACACTTCCCGACATTCGTAGGCTCTATTAGGTTGTCTGACGTGGCGTGTCGTCGTGAGCGTCTGCGCCGGGGACGGGGGAACGGACCTGATGGCGGATCGTTTTGGGAGAGCCCATTTCGTCGGGTGCTTACTCCTCGCGGTCGTAGTTGCGGGCTGTGGTGTGCCTCAGGACTGGCCCTCAGTTCCCGGCGTATCGCGTACCACGGATCGGTCACGATCGAGTTCACGCGGTCGGAGAGCGGAAGCCCGTCAGCGAAACAAGAAGGCGCCAGGCGGGCTCCTTCGCATTCCGTGTTCGGAAACTGGCACGTCACCTTCTACGACCGACTCGGCGTCGGACCCGAGAACCGGGCCGATATCGTGGCGTGCGATGCCCTCCCCCCGAACCCGGATCTGCCCGCGGTTGGCGTCGAAGAGGGATTGCAGCCCTGGCCGACGCTTCTGCCGTCCCCCGGGTGGCCGGCCGGCGGGGTCTGAGACACCCGAGCGCTTTCGTCCGCAGACCCACCTCGTCCTACACTTGTTCACCATGTGCACCGCCGGTAACGCGCCCATGATCGCCCCGTCCATCCTGTCCGCGGACTTCGCGAATCTCGCCGACGAGGCGGCCGCTGTCGCCAAGCCGGGTGCCACCCGCGCCGACTGGTTGCACGTCGACGTCATGGACGCGCACTTCGTGCCGAACCTGACCCTGGGTCTGCCGATCGTCGAGAGCCTGCTGAAGGCGACCGACATCCCGCTCGACTGCCATCTGATGATCGAGAACCCCGAGCGCTGGGCGCCGCCGTACGCCGAGGCCGGCGCGTACAACGTCACTTTCCATGCGGAGGCGACCGAGAACCCGATCGGCGTCGCCCGCGACATCCGCGCCGCCGGCGCGAAGGCCGGTCTGTCGCTCAAGCCGGGTACCCCGCTCGATCCCTATCTGGAGATCCTCCGCGACTTCGACACCCTGCTGATCATGAGTGTCGAACCCGGCTTCGGCGGACAGAAGTTCATGCCCGAGGTCCTCGAGAAGGCCCGCGCCATCCGCAAGTTCATCGACGCCGAGGACCTGAGGCTGCTCGTCGAGATCGACGGCGGCATCAACGCCGACACCATCGAAGAAGCCGCCGAGGCCGGAATCGACTGCTTCGTCGCGGGCTCGGCCGTCTACGGTGCCGCCGACCCGGGCCAGGCCGTCGCCGCCCTGCGCGAATCCGCCGCCCGGGCGCGCGCCAAGAGCGACGTCTGACGCACCTCGTGGACATCGCCGCCGCCATGGATCGCGCCATCGAGGCGTCGTATGCGGCCATGGGTGTCAGTTCACCCAATCCTCCTGTCGGAGCAGTGATCCTGGCGGCCGACGGCACCCTGGCGGGCGTCGGTGCGACCCAACCGCCGGGCGGCCCGCATGCCGAGGTGATGGCACTGCGCGCGGCCGGCGAGGCAGCGCGGGGCGGTACCGCGATCGTCACGCTCGAGCCCTGTAACCACACCGGGCGCACCGGGCCGTGTTCGCAGGCACTCATCGAAGCGGGCGTTGCCGAGGTCCACTACGCGGTCGGTGACCCCAACCCGGTCGCCGCGGGCGGCGCCGACACCCTGCGAGCTGCCGGCGTCCGGGTGACCGGGGGAGTCGCGGCCGACACCGTGGAGAACGGTCCACTGCGTCCGTGGCTCACCCGACAGCGGCTCGGGCGGCCGATGGTCACCGCCAAGATCGCCGCCGGCGTCGACGGCCGGATCGCCGCACCCGACGGCACCAGTCAGTGGATCACCGGCCCCGAAGCGCGCGACCACGCCCACCGGCAGCGCGCACGCCTCGACGCCATCGTAATCGGCACCGGCACCGCACTCGCCGACAACCCCACGCTCACCGCCCGCACCTCTGCCGGCGGCCTGTACCCACAGCAGCCGGCACGCGTGGTGCTCGGACACCGCGACCTGCCCACCGACGCCAACCTCCGCGACGACACCGGAGGGCCGCTGGTCCTGGTCCGATCACACGACCCGGCCGACGTCCTCGCCGCACTTCCCGACGCGCTCTGGGTCCTGGTGGAGGGCGGCCCGCACATCCTGGGCGCCTTCTTCGACGCCGGGCTCGTCGACGAGGTGCACGCCTACGTGGCGCCGATGGTGCTGGGCGCCGGTCGTAGCTCGGTCGAGATACCCGGTGTCACCACGCTCGCCGACGCCAAGAGGTTCCGCACCGCGCACACGACGACGCTCGGCGATGACGTCTTGATCACACTCGCACGGCGTTCGCCGACGATCCGGCAGGACTGAGCAGGCCGAGATGAGCGACACACCGACAGGCATCCATTTCACTCAGCGAAATCGCAATGCGACGCCGTTCTTGCATCGTGCTAGCGTCGATGTCACCAGTTCTCGGGGCGGGGTGAAATTCCCCACCGGCGGTGATGAGGGTGCGGTGGATACGCATCTTCCAGCCCGCGAGCGCCTGTCGAACGGCAGGGACAGCAGATTCGGTGAGATTCCGGAGCCGACGGTCACAGTCCGGATGCGAGAGAACAGGCGACACAGTGCCGCCCTGTCTGCTCCGAGCGAGCAGGAGGAGTGCGTGTTCACCGGAATCGTGGAGGAACTCGGCGTCATCGCCGACCGCGAGGATCTCTCTGATGCAGCCCGCTTCACCGTGCGGGGACCCATCGTCACCGCCGATGCGGGCCACGGCGACTCCATCGCGGTCAACGGCGTGTGTCTGACCGTCGTCGACCTCCGTCCCGGGGAGTTCACCGTGGACGTGATGGGTGAGACGCTGCGCCGCAGCTCCCTGTCCGACCTCGCCGCGGGGAGCACCGTCAATCTCGAGCGCGCCATGCCCGCGAACGGGCGTTTCGGCGGCCACATCGTGCAGGGCCACGTCGACGGGACCGGGCGCGTCCTGTCCGTCAGTCCGTCGGAGAACTGGACGGTCGTGCGGATCGGCGTCCCGGAGAAGCTGACCCGCTACCTCGTCGAGAAGGGGTCGATCACCGTCGACGGGGTGTCGTTGACCGTCTCGTCGGTCGGCGGATCGGGTGACGACTCGTGGTTCGAGATCTCCCTGATCCCCACCACTCTCAACGAGACCAACCTCGGTGCCACCACGCCGGGCACCGTGGTCAACCTCGAGGTCGACGTGATCGCGAAGTACGTGGAGCGCCTTCACCTGGGCTCCGAGCACAGAGATGTCCCTGCGCTTGATGTGACAGAGGCGAAATGAGCACAACGAGTGAGGTTCTGATGAACGAATCGCCGCGTGACGGTGACGACGTGACCAGTGGTGAGGGAGTCACGTTCGACACGATCGAACGGGCCATCGCCGACATCGCCGCGGGCAAGGCCGTCGTCGTGGTCGACGACGAGGACCGCGAGAACGAGGGCGACCTGATCTTCGCGGCCGAGATGGCCACCCCGGAACTCGTCGCCTTCATGGTGCGCTACACCTCGGGCTACCTGTGCGTCCCGCTCGACGGCGACGCCTGCGACCGCCTCGGCCTGCCGCCGATGTACTCGATGAACCAGGACAAGCACGGCACCGCCTACACCGTGACCGTCGACGCCCGCGAGGGCATCGGCACCGGGATCAGCGCCTCGGACCGCGCCACCACGATGCGTCTGCTCGCCGACCCGGCGGCCACGGCCGGCGACTTCACCCGTCCCGGCCACGTCGTCCCGCTGCGGGCCAAGGAGGGCGGCGTGCTGCGTCGTCCCGGCCACACCGAGGCCGCCGTCGACCTGGCCCGCCTCGCCGACCTCGCACCGGCAGGCGTCATCTGCGAGATCGTCAGCCAGAAGGACGTGGGCTCGATGGCCCGCACCGACGAGCTGCGCGTCTTCGCCGACGAACACGACCTCGCGCTGATCTCGATCGCCGACCTCATCGCGTGGCGCCGCCGCCACGAGAAGCACGTCGTGCGCGTCGCCGACGCCCGGATCCCGACCCGCCACGGCGACTTCCGCGCCGTCGGCTACTCCAGCGTCTACGACGACGTCGAGCACGTCGCCCTGGTGAAGGGCGACATCGCCGGCGAAGACGGCGAGGGACACGACGTCCTGGTGCGTGTGCACTCGGAGTGCCTCACCGGCGATGTCTTCGGGTCGCTGCGCTGCGACTGCGGTCCGCAGCTCGACGCCGCGATGGAGATGGTGGCCGCCGAAGGCCGCGGCATCATCCTGTACATGCGCGGCCACGAGGGACGCGGCATCGGCCTCCTGCACAAGCTGCAGGCCTACCAGCTGCAGGACGCCGGCGCCGACACCGTCGACGCCAACCTGGAACTGGGCCTGCCCGCCGACTCCCGCGACTATGGCCTCGGCGCCCAGATCCTCGTCGATCTCGGGGTCACGTCGATGCGGCTGCTCACCAACAACCCGGCCAAGCGCGTCGGCCTCGACGGCTACGGCCTGCACATCGTCGACCGCGTGCCGATGCCGGTGCGCCCCAATGCCGAGAACCTGCGCTACCTTCGCACCAAGCGCGACCGGATGGGACACGACCTCGCGGGCCTCGACGATCACGCGCATCCCAGCGACGACGCATCCGAAGGAGCCCCCGCATGAGCGGCCACGGAGAACCGACCCTCGAACTCGCCGACGCCGGCACGCTCCGGCTGGCGATCGTGTCGTCGCAGTGGCACGAGAAGATCTGCGGCGCACTGCTCGACGGAGCGCTGCGGGCGGCCGACGAGAACGGTGTCACCGAGCCCACCGTCGTGCAGGTCGCCGGTGCGATCGAACTGCCGGTCATCGCGCAGGCGCTCGCCCGCACCCATGACGCCGTAGTCGCGCTCGGTGTCGTGATCAAGGGCGAGACACCGCATTTCGAGTACGTGTGCGACGCGGTGACCGCCGGGCTGACCCGCGTCTCGCTCGACGAGTCGACCCCCGTCGGCAACGGTGTGCTGACGGTGCTGACCGAGGAGCAGGCGATCGCGCGGTCGGGCCTGCCCGGCTCGACCGAGGACAAGGGCGCGCAGGCGACCGTGGCCGCGCTGGCCTCGGCGCTGACCCTTCGCGCGCTGCAACGCGGCGAGGCCCCGCCGACCGCGGTCGGAGGAGCATCGGCGTGACCTCCCCTCGTTGGGACCTGGTGTACCGGCCGCGCAAGCTGCCGCGATACGCGATCGCGGCAGCCGTCGTGATCATGGCGATCCACATCACCTTCGGGCTGCTGCTGACGATCGAGGACGTCGGCGTCCGTAACCTCGGCGGCGCCGACCAGGTCGCGATCATCCTCATCGGTGTCCTGTTCACGGGCGCCACCCTGCTGCTGACCCGGCCGCGATTGCGTGTCGGCCCCGAGGGCGTCGAGGTGCGCAACCTGGTACCCACGCGCCTGTTCACCTGGGACAAGGTCCTCGGACTGACCTATCCGGAGAAGGGATTCGGCGCCTGGCTGCTGTTCCCGTCCGACGAACACATCACCGTGCTGGCGGTCCAGGCGGGCGACGGTCCGCGGGCCATCGAGGCGATGGCGCGGTTCCGCGAGCTCGAAGAGCGCTATCGCGGGACCGTCCGACCCGCCAACTAGCCTGGAACACGTGGCCGACCCGACTACCTACCGTCCTGCTCACGGAACCATCCCGACCGATCCCGGGGTGTACAAGTTCCGTGACGAGCACGGTCGTGTCATCTACGTGGGCAAGGCCAAGAACCTCCGGTCACGCCTGACGTCGTACTTCGCCGACATCGCCTCGCTGCACCCGCGCACCCGCCAGATGGTGACGACGGCGGCGTCGGTCGAGTGGACCGTCGTGGGCACCGAGGTGGAGGCACTCCAGCTCGAATACAACTGGATCAAGGAATTCGATCCGCGGTTCAACGTCCGCTACCGCGACGACAAGACCTATCCGATGCTGGCCGTCACCCTCAACGAGGAGTACCCGCGGCTGTTCGTCTACCGCGGTCCGCGGCGCCGCGGCGTGCGCTACTTCGGGCCGTACTCCCACGCATGGGCGATCCGTGAGACCGTCGACCTGCTGACGCGGGTGTTCCCGGCGCGGACCTGCTCGGCGGGCGTGTTCAAGCGGCATCAGCAGATCGACCGTCCGTGCCTGCTGGGCTACATCGACAAATGTGCCGCACCGTGCATCGGCCGGGTCGACGCCGAGGAACACCGCGAGATCGTCGAGGACTTCTGCGACTTCCTGGCCGGCCGAACCGACCTGTTGATCCGCAAGCTGGAACGTGACATGACGGCTGCTGCCGAGGACCTCGACTTCGAGCGCGCGGCCCGCCTGCGCGACGACATCGGCGCACTGCGGCGTGCCATGGAGAAGCAGGCCGTGGTGCTCGGAGACGGCACCACCGCCGACGTCGTCGCGGTCGCCGGCGACGAACTCGAGGTGTCGGTCCAGGTCTTCCACGTGCGCGACGGCCGCGTCCGAGGTCAGCGAGGCTGGGTCGTCGAGCGCAGCGACAACGGAACCGACGGCGATGTCATCGGCGACTTCATCACGCAGTTCTACGGTGCGCAGGTCGATTTCGACGCGACGGTCGACGTGGGTGAGGACCGCGCTCACGGCGAGTCGGTGCCGCGTGAGGTGCTGGTCCCCGAATTACCGGCCAACGCAGCCGAACTCGAGGAATGGCTGTCCGGACTCCGGGGGAGCAGGGTCACCCTGCGGGTGCCGCAGCGCGGTGACAAGAAGGCGCTGTTCGAGACCGTTGCCCGGAACGCCGGGGAAGCGCTCACACAGCACAAGCTCCGACGCGCCGGCGACCTGACCACCCGGTCGGCCGCGCTCACCGAGCTTCAGGAGTCGCTGATGCTCGACCAGGCGCCGCTGCGCATCGAGTGCGTCGACATCTCGCATGTGCAGGGCACCGACGTGGTCGCCTCCCTCGTCGTGTTCGAGGACGGCCTGCCGCGCAAGTCCGACTACCGGCACTATTCGATCCGCCACGCCGCCGGTGACGGTCATTCCGACGACGTCGCGTCGATCGCCGAGGTCACCCGCCGCCGGTTCCTGCGTCACCGTGCCGACCGCGACGCACCACCACCGGAGTCGGGGGAGGTCGGCGCCGAGCCCCAGACCCCCGCGCAGCCACGGAAGTTCGCGTATCCGCCCAACCTGTTCGTCGTCGACGGCGGTGCACCTCAGGTGCATGCGGCGGCGGCGGTCCTCGACGAACTGGGCGTCACCGACGTCTCGGTGATCGGACTCGCCAAACGCCTCGAAGAGGTGTGGGTGCCCGGCGAGGACGACCCCATGATCCTGCCGCGCAGCAGCCAGGCCCTGTTCCTGCTGCAACGTGTACGCGACGAGGCGCACCGGTTCGCCATCACCTTCCACCGCAGCAAGCGCAGCAAGCGGATGACCGAGTCGGTGCTCGACGGCATCCCGGGTCTCGGGAAGACGCGACGCACCGCGCTGGTGACGCACTTCGGATCGGTCGCGCGTCTACGTGAGGCATCCTTGGAGGAGATCGCCCAGGTCCCCGGGATCGGCCTGACCACCGCGCGTGCCGTGCAGACCGCACTCGGCGGTGACATGGTTGCAGAGACGGTGTCGCCGGTGATGAGCGAGACGGTGAACGAGGCAGAGATGACGGTGGTGACCGGTGACGCGGGACGGGGTGTCGATGAGTGAACGGGCCGAGGCCGAACACGACGAGAGGCCGGCCGGTGGCACGTCCGACGCGGCGCCGGACGAACTGACCGTCCTGTTCGTCACGGGCATGTCCGGCGCGGGTCGCTCGACGGCGGCCAACGTACTCGAGGACGACGGCTGGTACGTCGCCGACAACGTTCCGCCCTCACTGATCTCGACGATGGTCGGGATGGTCCGCGAGAGCGACCCCACGATCACTCGTCTCGCCATGGTGCTGCGTGCTTCCGACCCCAACCTGGCCCATGAACTCGAGCAGCTGCGGGACAGCCTCGGGCAGTCGGGGATTCGTACCCGTCTGCTGTACCTCGACGCGAGCGAGGAGGCCCTGGTCCGCCGGTTCGAACAGGTTCGTCGCCGACACCCGTTGCAGGGCAAGGAGACCCTCGTCGAGGGCATCGCCCGCGAACGTGCGATCCTGGCGCCCATCAAGAACGTGGCGGACCTCGTCGTGGAGACCTCGGGGCTGACCGCGGCCAAGTTGCGCTCCGTGGTGGAAGGCGTGGCACCCGGTGACACCGAACCGCGGCTGAGCATCGCGGTGCAGTCCTTCGGCTTCAAGTACGGATTGCCCATCGACTCCGATCTCGTCGCCGACGTCCGGTTCCTGCCCAATCCGCACTGGATCGACGAACTGCGCGACCACAACGGTCAGGAGGCGCCGGTCCGCGATTACGTCCTCGGCCAGCCCGACGCCGGTGACTTCCTCGACCTCTACACCGGCCTGGTGTCCATCGTCGGTCGCGGATACCTGCGGGAAGGCAAGCGCTACATGACGATCAGTGTCGGCTGCACCGGTGGTAAACATCGCAGTGTCGCGATCTCCGAGGAGCTCGCCCACCGGCTCCGCAAGGCCGTCGACGACGCCGGCGCGGCCTCCTACGACGTGCGCGTGATGCACCGTGATCTGGGGCGCGAATGACCCGGAAGATCGTCGCCCTCGGAGGCGGCCACGGCCTGTACGCGACGCTGACCGCGATGCGCTATCTGAGCACCGACATCACCGCGGTGGTGACGGTCGCCGACGACGGGGGATCGTCGGGCCGCCTGCGTGCGGAGCTCGGACTCATCCCGCCCGGTGATCTGCGAATGGCGCTGGCCGCGTTGATGTCTGCGCCGAAGGCGCTCGAGGACTTCCAGACCGCCGGAGATCCCGACACCCGACGACGCCACGAGCTGTGGGCGGAGGTGCTGCAACACCGCTTCGGTGGTCGCGGCGCACTCGCCGGACACCCCATCGGCAACCTGATGCTCGCCGGTCTCACCGAGGTCCTCGGCGACACGGTCGCCGCACTGCAGGAGCTACGGTCGATGTTCGGGATCGTCGGACAGGTGCTGCCCATGTCGACCGTCCCGCTCGACATCGAGGCCGACGTGTCCGGGCTCGAGGCCGACCCGCGCATCAGCCGCGAGATCCGCGGCCAGGTCGCGGTCGCGACGACGCCCGGCAAGGTGCGCCGCGTGCGGTTGATCCCCGAGGATCCACCGGCCTGTGAAAGTGCGGTCGAGGCAATCGAATCCGCCGACCTGGTGATGCTCGGCCCGGGTTCCTGGTTCTCCAGCGTGATCCCGCATGTGCTGGTGCCGGAGCAGCTCAAGGCGTTGCAGCGCACCGGCGCCCGAAAGGTGCTCGCGGTCAACCTCGCACCCGAACCGGGGGAGACGCCCGGGTTCTCGGTGGAGCGGCATCTGCACGTCCTGCACGCCCATGCCGACACGTTCCGCGTCGACCACGTCCTCGTGGACGCGTCGTCGGTGCCGGCCGGACGCGAGCGCGAGCATCTCGTACGCGCGGCCGGACTGTTCGGCGCCGAACTGAACGTCGGCGATGTGGCGGTACCCGGCCGCCAGGTCCATGACCCGGCGAAAGTCGCCGCCGTGGTGAACGAACTGTGCGAAGGTGAATCGAACCGTTACTCTGACCGGGCGGACGCCTGAGCCAGGCGATGATTCGGCGTTTTCTCGAGGGACGTGTGGGCTGTTGACAGGAGGACAGGGACCGGTGGCGATGACGGCGGCGGTGAAAGACGAGCTGAGTCGCCTGTCGGTGACTCAGGTGAGTTGCCGGAGAGCCGAGGTGTCGGCGCTGCTGCGTTTCGCCGGCGGTCTGCACATCGTGGCGGGCCGCGTCGTGGTGGAGGCCGAGGTCGACATGGGCAATGTCGCGCGGCGCCTGCGACGCGAGATCCACGACCTCTTCGGCTACGGCTCCGACGTTCACGTCCTGCGCGGCGGCGGGCTGCGCAAGTCGGCGCGCTACATCGTGCGCATCACCAAGGACGGCGAGGGCCTCGCCCGGCAGACCGGCCTGCTCGACCTGCGTGGCCGCCCGGTGCGCGGCCTTCCGGCCCAGGTCGTCGGCGGTAGCGTCGCGGATGCCGAAGCCGCTTGGCGCGGAGCATTTCTCGCCCATGGATCACTGACCGAGCCCGGGCGTTCGTCGGCGCTGGAGGTCAGCTGCCCCGGACCCGAGGCCGCGCTCGCACTCGTCGGCGCAGCCCGCCGGCTCGGCGTCACCGCGAAGGCCCGCGAGGTCCGCGGCGCCGACCGTGTCGTCATCCGCGACGGCGAGGCCATCGGCGCGCTGCTCACGCGGATGGGTGCCCACGACACACGCCTGGTGTGGGAGGAACGCCGCATGCGCCGCGAAGTGCGTGCGACCGCCAACCGCCTCGCCAACTTCGACGACGCCAACCTCCGACGTTCGGCTCGCGCGGCGGTGGCCGCGGCCGCTCGCGTCGAACGCGCTCTGGAGATCCTCGGCGACGAGGTGCCCGATCACCTCGTCGCGGCGGGCCAGCTGCGCATCACCCACCGGCAGGCCTCTCTCGAGGAACTCGGCCAGCTCGCCGACCCGCCGATGACCAAGGACGCCGTCGCCGGGCGCATCCGCCGTCTGCTGTCGATGGCCGACAAGAAGGCGCGCCAGGACGGCATCCCGGATACCGAGGCGGCGGTCACCTCGGAGCTCCTCGACGAAGCCTGAGCGGAGCGGGAAAGCCGACAGACGGACCTGCGGTGTGCCGGACCGAACCCCTCCTACTAGGCTGAGGTCGACGTGTGCGGACCGGGGATCACTCGTGTGCCATCGGTGACCGCTCACGGCGCGGCCAGCAGGGCTTGACCCACAGGCCTGACCATGAATACCGCTAAGGAGCACAACTGTGACTGTTCGGGTAGGCGTCAACGGATTCGGCCGGATCGGCCGCAACTTCTTCCGTGCCGTCGAAGCGCAAAAGGCTTTGGGCACCACTGACATCGAGATCGTCGCGGTCAACGATCTCACCGACAACGCGACTCTCGCACACCTGCTGAAGTTCGATTCGATCCTCGGCCGCCTGTCCGACGACGTCAGCCTCGAGGGCGACGACACCATCGTGGTCGGCGACAAGAAGATCAAGGCGCTCGAGGTCAAGGAAGGCCCCGCCGCGATCCCGTGGGGCGACCTGGGTGTCGACGTCGTCGTCGAGTCGACCGGCATCTTCACCGCACGCGCCAAGGCCCAGGGTCACCTGGACGCCGGCGCCAAGAAGGTCATCATCTCGGCCCCCGCGTCGGATGAGGACATCACCATCGTCATGGGCGTCAACGACGACAAGTACGACGGCAGCCAGAACATCATCTCGAACGCCTCGTGCACCACGAACTGCCTCGGCCCGCTGGCCAAGGTCCTCAACGACGAGTTCGGCATCGTCAAGGGCCTCATGACCACGATCCACGCCTACACGCAGGACCAGAACCTGCAGGACGGTCCGCACAAGGATCTGCGTCGCGCCCGCGCCGCCGCGATCAACATCGTGCCCACCTCGACCGGTGCCGCCAAGGCCATCGGCCTGGTGCTGCCGGAGCTGAAGGGCAAGCTCGACGGCTACGCCCTCCGTGTGCCGATCCCCACCGGCTCGGTCACCGACCTCACCGCGCAGCTGGCCAAGTCGGCCACCGCCGATGAGATCAACGCCGCGCTCAAGGCCGCTGCCGAGGGCCCGCTGAAGGGCATCCTGAAGTACTACGACGCCCCGATCGTCTCCTCCGACATCGTCACCGACCCGCACAGCTCGCTGTTCGACGCCGGCCTGACCAAGGTCATCGACGATCAGGCCAAGGTCGTGTCCTGGTACGACAACGAGTGGGGCTACTCGAACCGCCTCGTCGACCTCATCGGTCTCGTCGGCAACTCGCTCTAGTCCACTCGTCGTACAACGGAAAGAGGAGTCAACGCCTCATGGGTGTTCCCACTCTGAAGAACCTTCTGGAAGAGGGTGTTTCGGGTCGGGGAGTGCTGGTCCGCTCGGATTTCAACGTCCCGCTCGACGGGTCGACGATCACCGATCCCGGCCGCATCCTCGCCTCCCTGCCCACCCTCAACGCGCTCATCGACGCCGGTGCCAAGGTGATCATCACCGCGCACCTGGGTCGTCCGAAGGGCGAGCCCGACCCGAAGTTCTCGCTCGCGCCCGTCGCGGCGCGCCTCGGCGAGGAACTCGGCCGCAACGTGCAGCTCGCCGGTGACGTGGTCGGAACCGACGCGCTCGCCCGCGCGGAGGGTCTCACCGACGGCGACGTCCTGCTCCTGGAGAACATCCGCTTCGATCCGCGGGAGACCTCCAAGGACGACGCCGAACGCGAGAAGCTCGCCGAGGCCCTCGTCGAACTGGTCGGCGAGGACGGCGCGTTCGTGTCGGACGGCTTCGGAGTGGTCCACCGCAAGCAGGCCTCGGTCTACGACGTCGCCAAGCTCCTCCCGCACTACGCGGGAGAGCTGGTGGCGGCCGAGGTCGAGGTCCTGTCGAAGCTCACCGACGAGGTGACCCGCCCCTACGCGGTCGTCCTCGGCGGCTCGAAGGTCTCCGACAAGCTCGGGGTGATCGAGGCGTTGGCTCCCAAGGTCGACACGCTGGTCATCGGCGGCGGCATGGCGTTCACCTTCCTGGCCGCACAGGGCCATCCGGTGGGTACCTCGCTGCTGCAGGAGGACCAGATCGACGTCTGCAAGAGCCTGCTCGAGCGTTTCGGCGATGTCATCCACCTGCCCGTCGACGTGGTGGTGGCCGACAAGTTCGCCGCCGACGCCCAGGCGCAGACGGTGGCCGCCGACGCCATCCCCGACGGCTGGATGGGTCTCGACATCGGACCGGAGTCGGTGAAGCGATTCGCCGCGGTCCTCTCGGGTGCCCAGACCGTCTTCTGGAACGGTCCGTCCGGTGTGTTCGAGTTCGAGAAGTTCTCGGCCGGCACCCGCGGGGTCGCGGAGGCCATCGCCGGTGCGACCGGCAACGGCGCGTTCACCGTGGTCGGTGGCGGCGACTCGGCCGCCGCGGTGCGGACCCTGGGTCTGCCCGACTCCGACTTCTCGCACATCTCCACCGGAGGTGGCGCATCGCTGGAGTACCTCGAGGGCAAGGAACTCCCCGGACTGAAGGTGCTGGAGAGCTGAACCATGGCAACTCGTAAACCGCTCATCGCGGGCAACTGGAAGATGAACCTCAACCACCTCGAGGCCATCGCGCTGGTTCAGAAGATCGCCTTCGCGTTGCCCGCGAAGTACTTCGACAAGGTCGACGTGACGGTGATCCCGCCGTTCACCGACATCCGCAGCGTGCAGACCGTCGTCGACGGCGACAAGCTCCTGCTCACCTACGGTGCGCAGGACCTGTCGCAGCACGACTCGGGTGCCTACACCGGCGAGATCAGCGGTGCCTTCCTCGCGAAGCTCGGCTGCACGTTCGTCGTCGTCGGCCACTCGGAGCGTCGGACCCTGCACGGTGAGACCGACGAGATCGTGCTGGCCAAGACCAAGGCCGCGCTCAAGCACGATCTCACCCCGATCGTCTGCATCGGCGAGGGGCTCGAGATCCGCGAGGCGGGTGAGCACGTCGCGTACAACGTGGCACAGCTCAAGGGCTCCCTCGCCGGCCTGTCGGCCGCCGAGATCGCCAAGACCGTCATCGCCTACGAGCCGGTCTGGGCCATCGGCACCGGCCGGGTGGCCGGCGCCGCCGACGCCCAGGAGGTCTGCAAGGCGATCCGCGAGACCCTCGCGGAGATCGCCGACGAGCAGACCGCGGCCTCGGTCCGCATCCTCTACGGCGGCTCGGTGAACGCCAAGAACGTCGGCGACATCGTCGGCCAGACCGACGTCGACGGGGCTCTCGTCGGTGGCGCGTCGCTGAAGTCGGACGAGTTCGCGACACTGTCGGCGATCGCCGCGGGTGGCCCCTTGCCCTGACGGGTCACACCCACGCGTACACTGTGGCAGGTTGGTGTCGGCTCACGTCGGCACCACCTGCTACAGCTGTATCTCCAGGTGTTTACGGAAGGGCGTTTCGACTCGTGACTGTGCAAGGTGCACTCGACATCGGATTGATCGTGACCAGCGTGCTGCTGATCGTGCTCGTCCTGCTGCACCGCGGCAAGGGTGGCGGTCTGTCGTCGCTGTTCGGCGGCGGTGTCCAGTCCAGCCTGTCGGGTTCGAGCGTCGTCGAACGCAACCTCGACCGGCTGACCATCTTCGTCGGCCTCATCTGGGTGATCTTCATCGTCGGCGTGGGCGTCGACATCAAACTCTCCTGAGCTGGTTTCTGCTTCGGACCTCGGGCGACGCGTGAAACGCGTCGCCCGATGCTTTCTCCGGGATGCCGGATGGCCCCGATCTCGGGATACTTGGTCGCATGAGTGAAACCGCCCCCTCCCGGGGAGCCCCGGCATCTCGTCCGTCCATGTCGATCGTCGACCACATCGTCGTCGACGACGAGGGCCGTGCACTCACCGAACCCTTGCGTGAGGACATCCGTCTGCTCGGCGGCATCCTCGGCGAGGTCGTCGCCGAACATTCCGGCACCGACGTCTTCGATCTCGTCGAATCAGCTCGTGTGGCCGCTTTCGGTGTGCGCCGCAACGAGATCGACCGCAACGAACTCGCGGAGATGTTCACCGACCTCGACGTGTCCACCGCGGTTCCGGTCATCCGCGCCTTCAGTCACTTCGCGTTGTTGGCCAACCTGGCCGAGGACATCCACCGCGAACGTCGCCGTGCCATCCACGTGCGAGCCGGTGACCCGCCGCAGAAGTCCAGCCTGGCCGCGACCTACCGGCAGCTCGCCGACGCCGGACTCGGCGACGAGGAGGTCGGCAAGGCACTCGCCGACGCCAACGTCGTGCCGGTCATCACCGCCCATCCCACCGAGACCCGGCGCCGCACGGTGTTCGAGGCGCAGCACCGGATCACCGAGCTGATGCGCTTCCGCGGCCGTACCGAACTGACCCCCGACGAGGACGCCGAGGTCACCGAGGCGATCCGGCGTCAGATCCTCACGCTGTGGCAGACCGCGCTCATCCGCCTCGAACGACTCACCATCCAGGACGAGATCCGTTCGGGGCTGAGCTATTACGACGCCTCGTTCTTCGACGTGGTGCCGGCCATCAACACCTCCGTGCGCGCCGCCCTGCGGTCGGCCTACCCCGGCGCGGGTCTCGCCGACGAGCCGATGATCCGCATGGGGTCCTGGATCGGCGGCGACCGCGACGGGAACCCGTTCGTGACCGCCGAGGTGGTCACCCTGGCGGCCACGCTGGCCGCCGAGACCGCGGTGGGACACCACCTGGCCGAACTCGAGAACCTCGCCCAGGAACTGAGCATGTCGGCGCGGCTGATCACCGGAACCGAACCGCTGCTCGAACTCGCCGGTGCCGACGCCGAGGACCCCGGTGCCGACGAGCCGTTTCGGCTCGCGTTGCGGCACATCCGATCCCGCCTCGCGGCGACCGCCGACCAGATGTTCGACGAGGACTTCCTCTCGTCGAGCGATCTGTTCCTCGTCGACGGTAAACCGCCCTACTCCGACGCCGCCGAGTTGCTCGTCGACCTCGACGTCATCGACGCGGCCCTGCGGGCCAACAACGACGCGTCCATCGCCGACGACCGGCTCCTGGCGCTCCGGGAGTCGGTGCGCACGTTCGGCTTCCACCTGTCCGGGCTCGACATGCGGCAGAACTCCGACATGCACGAGGAAGTGGTCGCCGAGCTCCTCGCCTGGGCGGGCGTGCACGGCGACTACGCCTCGCTCGACGAGGCGGAACGCGTCGAGATCCTGTCCGCCGAACTGCAGCGGCGCCGCCCCCTCACCAGTCCCGATGCGGAACTGAGCGAGCTGGCGACCAAGGAGCTCGGGATCGTGCGGGCGGCCGCGAAGGCGGTCGCGACGTTCGGTCCGGAAGCGGTGCCCAACTACATCATCAGCATGTGCACCTCGGTGAGCGACATGCTCGAAGCGCTCATCCTGCTCAAGGAGGCCGGCCTCTACGACCCCGGCGCCGCCGGCGAGAACGACCCGCGCTCGACGGTGCGGGTCGTACCGCTGTTCGAGACGATCGAGGATCTGCAGCAGGGCGCTGCGACCCTGCTCGCCGTTCTCGAGGTGCCCTTCTACCGGGCGCTCGTGGAGTACCAGAACGGCATGCAGGAGATCATGCTCGGATACTCCGACTCCAACAAGGACGGCGGCTACATGGCCGCCAACTGGGCGCTGTACCGCGCCGAGCTCGACCTCGTGGAGGCGGCGTCCCGGTCGGGAATCCGGTTGCGGCTCTTTCACGGTCGCGGTGGAACCGTCGGCCGCGGCGGCGGCCCCAGCTACGACGCCATCCTCGCTCAGCCGCCCGGCGCGGTGCAGGGGTCGCTGCGCATCACCGAGCAGGGCGAGATCATCGCCGCCAAGTACGCCGAGCCGGTGACCGCCCGCCGCAACCTGGAGACACTGCTGGCCGCGACCATCGAATCGTCGCTGCTCGACGTCGAAGGTCTCGGCGACGAATCGGAGTCGGCGTACGAGATCATGGACGACATCGCCGCCAGGGCACGTGCGGCCTACAGCCGTCTCGTGCACGAGACACCGGGGTTCGTCGAGTACTTCACCACCTCCACACCGTTGTCGGAGATCGGTGCCCTCAACATCGGCAGTCGTCCGGCGTCTCGAAAGCAGACCGAGAAGATCACCGATCTCCGCGCGATCCCATGGGTGCTGTCGTGGACACAGTCGCGGGTGATGCTGCCGGGCTGGTACGGCACCGGTTCCGCGTTCGAGGAGTGGGTGGCCGACGACCCGACCCGCCTGGAGGCCCTGCAGCGCTACTACGAGAAGTGGCCGTTCTTCCGCACCGTCATGTCCAACATGGCGCAGGTGCTGGCGAAGTCCGACATGGGTCTGGCACATCGCTACGCACAGCTCGTTCCCGACGAGGAACTGCGCGAGAAGGTGTTCGGCATGATCGTCGACGAGCACGAGCGCACGATCGGCATGTGCGCCAAGATCACCGGCATCGATGATCTGCTGCACGACAACGCGGCCCTCAAACGTTCGGTCTACAACCGGTTCCCGTACCTCGAGCCGCTCAATCTGCTCCAGGTGGAGCTGCTGCGCCGGTTCCGCGCGGGGGAGGACACCCCGTTGGTGCGTCGCGGCATCCAGCTGACCATGAACGGTCTCGCGACGGCCCTGCGCAACAGCGGTTAGCCTCGAGGAGCTGTCCTCAGCCGTAGTGGCAGACGTAACTGACGGCCTCGGTGACCTCGATGTCGAACGAGGAATCGCCGGGCACCGAGAACGAGTCGCCGGCGCCGTAGGAGGCCCAGTCGTCGCTGCCGGCAAGCCGCACTCGGCAGGTGCCGGAGTGCAGCTCCATGATCTCGGGTGCCCCGGTACCGAAGTTCAGCGTCGCGGGCAGGATGACGCCGGCCGACTTGCGGGTCCCGTCGGAGAGGTGGAACGTGTGGCTCACGCACTTGCCGTCGAAGTAGACGTTGGCGCGAGGGTCGAGCGTCACGTTCGCGTAGGTCGAGGTCTCGGTCACGATCACCGAGCCTAGCGTGAAGCTATGTGATCACTTGATCTGGGAGGCGGCGTCCTCGTCGAGGAACCACATGGTCTCGTCGGTGCCGCGGGCGCCGGCGCACGGCCAGTCGGCCGGGTCGGCACCGCGATGCGCGGCGGCGACGGCTTCGGCCTTGTCGCCGCCGGCGACGAGGAACCACACGTTGCGGGAGCGATTGACCACCGGCAGGGTCAAGGTGATCCGACGCGGCGGCGGTTTGGGTGAATCCTCAACGGCCACAACCGATTTCTCGGTCTCCGCGGTGGCGGGGGTGTGTGGGAAGAGGGAATTGATGTGGCCCTCGCCGCCCATGCCGAGCAGGTGCAGATCGAAATGCGGTGCCACGCCGTCCGACGACCGTCCGGCCAGGATCGCCGCGTAATCGGCTGCGGCAGCCTCGATGTCGTCGCCGAACGGGCCGTCGGACGGGGCCATCGGGAACACCCGTGACGGATCCACCGGCACCTTGTCGAGCAGGGCCGCACGCGCCTGACCGGAGTTGCGTTCCGGATCGTCGGCGGGCACGAAACGGTCGTCGCCCCAGTACACGTCGACCCGCGACCAGTCGATGGTGCCGCTGTCGGCGGCGAGCGCCGACAGGATCGCGATGCCGTTGCTGCCGCCGGTGAGCACGATGCTCGCGTCCCCGCGTTCGGCCTGTGCGCGGGTCACCAGGTCGACGAAGCGCGCGGCCGCGGTGGCGACGAGTTCCTGCTTGGACTCGAAGACGAGCGTCTCGACAGCGGTCATGGTGTGAGAACTCCTTCGTTCGTGTCGATGAAGTCGACCCCGGGGACACCCCGCAAGGCGACGGCATAGACCTCGTCGGTGTCGAGGCGCCGGAGCTCCTCGGCGATGCACACGGGTAGGTCGCGGTGGCCCATCGCGATTCGGCCGTCGGGCTTGCCCGGCATCGTCAGCACCGCGTTGTTGCCCTCGTCCACGGCGAGGATCGTCGGACCCTCGTCGCGGTGAAGACGGATCTCGAAACTCCCGCGCCGGCGCCGCGTGGGTACGTCGAGCGCCGAACGCAACCACCCGGCGATGAGGTCCACCGCCGGGGAATCGTGCGCGCCCGTGACATCCACCGCGGTGATGCGCGAATGCGGCGGACGGTCGACCGCCGAGGCGAGGATGGCACGCCACTGCGTGATGCGCGACCACGCGATGTCGGTGTCGCCGGGGGAGTATGTCTCGAGGCGACGCGCGAGCACCGTGGCCGGATCGGCGTCCTTCGTGGCATCGAGGATGCGACGGTGACCGAGCCTGCCGAGGGGATCGTCCACGGGGCGTGCGGGGCCTTCGCCGGGCCACCACGTGACGACGGGGGTGTCCGGCAACAGGAACGGTGTGACGACGCTCGCCGGTTCGTCGGCGAGGGCGCCGTACAGCGACAGCACCACGACCTCCGACGCACCGGCGTCCCCGCCCACTCGAATCTGTGCGTCGAGGCGTGAATCACCTTCGCGGGTACCGCGATACACGACGATGACGCGGCTGGGGTGCTCGCGGCTGGCACCGATGACGGCCTCGATGGCGCCCTCCATCGGTTCGCCCTGTTCGACGCAGACGACCAGGGTGAGCACGCGACCGAGACTGAGCGCGCCACCGGCCGCCCGCACCTCGATGATCCTCTTCGCGACACTTCGGGTGTCCGTGTCGGGCAGCTCGACGATCATCGCGGATCCTCCTGGAGGGGCTGGGCGGTGGACATCAGGGCCGGCGCCACGCGCGTCCCACGCGGGCCATCATCTCGTCCGCCGACCGCGGACCCCAGGTTCCCGACTCGTAGGTGTCGGGGGCGTCCTCGGCGGCCCACTGTTCGAGCACGGGATCGAGGATCTTCCACGACAATTCGACTTCCTCGTTGACCGGGAACAGTGACGGCACGCCGAGTAGGACGTCGAGGATGAGGCGCTCGTATGCCTCCGGGGACGCCTCGGTGAACGCGGTGCCGTAGCTGAAGTCCATGTTCACGTCGCGGACCTCCATGCTGGAGCCCGGCACCTTGGATCCGAAGCGCAGGGTGATGCCCTCGTCGGGCTGCACCCGGATGACCAGGGCGTTCTGGCTGAGCTCCTCGGTCATCGTCTGGTCGAACGGCAGATGCGGGGCGCGCTTGAAGACCAGCGCGATCTCGGTGACGCGCCGGCCGAGACGCTTGCCGGTCCGCAGGTAGAACGGCACACCCGCCCAGCGACGGGAGTCGACCTCGAGGGCGATCGCGGCGAAGGTCTCGGTCTTGGAGTCCTTGGCGAACCCGTCCTCCTCTTTGAGCCCGGCCACCTTCTCGCTGCCCTGCCAGCCCGGACCGTACTGGCCGCGGGCGGTGTTCTGATCGATCGGCAGGACGTTGCGGGTGGCCGCCAGGACCTTGATCTTCTCGGCCTGTAACTGCTTGGGCTCGAAGGAGATCGGTTCCTCCATCGCCACCAGGGCCATCAGCTGCAGAAGATGGTTCTGGATGACGTCGCGTGCGGCACCGATGCCGTCGTAGTAGCCGGCCCGCCCACCGATGCCGATGTCCTCGGCCATCGTGATCTGGACGTGGTCGACGTAGTGCGAACTCCACAGCGGGTCGAACAGCTGGTTGGCGAAGCGCAGCGCCAGGATGTTCTGCACCGTCTCCTTGCCCAGGTAGTGGTCGATGCGGAACACCGACGACTCCGGGAAGACGTTGTTGACGATGGCGTTGAGTTCGCGGGCCGACTCGAGATCGTGGCCGAACGGCTTCTCGATGACCACGCGGCGCCAACTGTCGCCGTTCGGTGTCGCCAGCCCGCTGCGCTCGAGCTGTTCACACACCGTCGGGAACGCCTTGGGTGGGATCGACAGGTAGAACGCGTGATTGCCGTCCGTGCCGCGTTCGTCGTCGAGCGACTTGAGGGTGTCGCACAAGTTGTCGAACGCGGCGTCGTCGTCGAAATCGCCCTGCACGAAGCGGAAACCCTCCGCGAGGCGCTCCCACACCTCCTCGCGGAAGCCCGTGCGGGCGTGTTCCCGCACGGCGTCGTGCACGATCGCCCCGAAGTCCTCGTCGGTCCAGTCGCGTCGGGCGAAACCGACGAGAGCGAACGACGGGGGGAGCAGGCCGCGGTTGGCGAGGTCGTAGACCGCAGGCATCAACTTCTTGCGTGCCAGGTCACCGGTGACGCCGAAGATGATCAGACTGCACGGCCCCGCGATGCGGGGCAGCCGTTTGTCCTGTGGGTCACGGAGCGGATTGGTCCAAGAACCGGGTCCCACTGAATCCTCACCGGCGGCCACGACGGACTCAGCCCTTGATCGCCGCGGACAACTGCTCGGCGGTCGCGTTGAGAAGGTCGTTCCAGGCGTCCTCGAACTTGCTCACGCCCTCCTCCTCGAGGACCTTGAAGACGTCGACCGTGTCGACGCCGAGCGCCGCGATCTTGTCGAAGACATCCTGCGACTCCTGCGCGAGACCGATGATCGAGCCGGTGTTGACCCAACCGTGGTCGGCGAAGGCATCCATCGTCTTGCCCGGCATGGTGTTGACCGTGTTGGGTGCGACGAGCTCGCTGACGTACAGGGTGTCCGGGTAGTCCGGGTTCTTCACGCCGGTCGACGCCCAGAGCGCGCGCTGCGGGCGAGCGCCCTTGGCGAGGAGGTCCGGGAAGCGCGACTCGACCTCGAAGACCTGCTGGTAGGCCGAGTAGGCGAGACGGGCGTTGGCCAGCGCCGCCTTGCCCTTCAGCTCGGTGGCCTCCGGGGTGCCGATGGCGTCGAGGCGCTTGTCGATCTCGGTGTCGACGCGGGAGACGAAGAACGACGCCACCGAGTGGATGGTCGACAGGTCGTAGCCGGCTTCCGCGGCGGCGTCGAGGCCGTCGAGGTAGGCGTCCATGACCTCCTTGAAGCGCTCGACCGAGAAGATCAGCGTCACGTTGACGCTGATGCCCTCGGTGATGACCCGGGTGATCGCCGGGAGTCCGGCCTTGGTGGCCGGGATCTTGATCAGCAGGTTCGGGCGGTCCACGATCTTCCACAGCTCGATGGCCTGGGCGACCGTGGCGTCGGTGTCGTGCGCCAGACGGGGATCGACCTCGATGGACACCCGACCGTCGACGCCGTCGGACTCCTCGTGCACCGGGGTCAGCACGTCGCAGGCGTTGCGGACGTCATCGGTGGTCACCGTACGGATGGTGCCGTCGACATCGGTGCCGCGGGCGGCCAGCTCGGTGACCTGTGCGTTGTAGGCGGTGCCCTTCGACAGTGCCGCCTGGAAGATCGACGGGTTGGTGGTCACGCCGACCACCGACTTGGTCGAGATCAGTTCGGCGAGATCACCGGAGGTGATCAGGTCCCGGGACAGGTCGTCCAGCCATACCGAGACACCGGCGGCGGACAGTTCGGCGAGCTTCTCGTTCTGGGTCACGATTCTCTCCTTGATGAGTGTGGATGAGCCGGTGTCGTGGGCGGCCGGTCAGCCGGCGACGACTCGTTCGGCGGCGGCGGTGACCGCCTCTGTGGTGATCCCGAACTTGGTGAAGAGCACCTTGTAGTCGGCCGACGCGCCGAAGTGCTCGATGCCGACGATCTCGCCGCCGGCACCGACGATCCGGTACCACGGCATCGCGATGCCGGCCTCGACGGCGACACGCGGAACCGAGGGCGGCAGCACGTGGTCCCGGTACCCCTTGGGCTGCTCGTCGAACCATTCGACACACGGCATCGACACGACGCGGGCCTTGATTCCCTTGTCGGCCAAGGCCTTCTGTGCCTCGACCGCCAGGTGCACCTCGGAACCGGTGCCGATCAGCACGACCTGCGGGTCGCCCTCGGAATCACTGAGGACGTAGCCGCCGTTGGCGACGCCCTGCGCCGAGGTGCCCTCCAGGATCGGGACGTTCTGGCGGGTGAGCGCCAGACCGACCGGGTGGTTGCGCCGGGTCAGCAGGTGCGCCCATGCGTGAGCGGTCTCGTTGGCATCGGCGGGACGCACGACGTCGAGGTTCGGGATCGCGCGCAGTGCGGCCAGGTGCTCGATCGGCTGGTGGGTCGGGCCGTCCTCGCCGAGACCGATGGAGTCGTGGGTCCAGACGTAGATCGGGTCGATCTCCATCAGCGCGGCCAGGCGCACGGCCGGACGCATGTAGTCGGCGAACTGCAGGAAGGTGCCGCCGTAGGCGCGGGTCGGGCCGTGCAGGGCGATGCCCGACAGGATCGAACCCATCGCGTGCTCGCGGACACCGAAGTGCAGGGTGCGCCCGTACGGGTTGGCCGACCACTTCTTGGTGCTGATCGACGTCGGGCCGAACGAGGGCTCGCCGTCCATCGTGGTGTTGTTCGAGCCGGCGAGGTCGGCGGAACCGCCCCACAGCTCGGGAAGGACGGGCGCGAGGGCGCCGAGGACCTTGCCCGACGCGCTGCGCGTGGCCACGTCCTTGTCGCCGACGTTCCAGGTCGGCAACTGCTCGGTCCAGCCCTCCGGGAGCTCATGGGCGGTCAGGCGATCGAACAGTGCCTTGGCGTCGGGGTTCTTCTCGGCCCACGCGTCGAACGATGCGGTCCAGGCCTTGCGCTCCTCGGCGCCGCGGTCGACGAGCTTGCGGGTGTGCGCGATGACCTCGTCGGTGACCTCGAAGTTCTTCTCCGGGTCGAAGCCGAGGACCTTCTTGGTGGCGGCGACCTCGTCCTCGCCGAGTGCGGCGCCATGAGCCATGCCGGTGTTCATCATGTTGGGCGCCGGGTAGCCGATGATGGTGCGCAGGCAGATGATCGACGGACGGTCGACGACCTCCTGGGCGGCCTTGATCGCGGCCTCGATGGCCACGATGTCCTCGCCGCCCTCGACGGTCTGGACGTGCCAGCCGTACGCCTCGTAGCGCTTGGCGACGTCCTCGGACAGGGCGATGTCGGTGTCGTCCTCGATCGAGATCTGGTTCTGGTCGTAGAACACGATCAGGTTGCCGAGCTGCTGGGTGCCGGCGAGCGAGCTCGCCTCGGAGGTGACGCCCTCCTCGATGTCACCGTCGGAGGCGATCACGTAGATGTAGTGGTCGAACGGGCTCGCGCCGACCGCGGCATCCGGGTCGAACAGGCCGCGCTCGCGGCGGGCGGCCATCGCCATGCCGACCGACGAGGCGAGACCCTGACCGAGCGGCCCGGTGGTGATCTCGACGCCGCGGGTGTGGCGGAACTCCGGGTGACCCGGGGTCAGCGAATCCCAGGTGCGCAGCGCCTCGATGTCCTCGAGCTCGAGACCGAAGCCGCCCAGGTACAGCTGGATGTAGAGGGTCAGGCTGGAATGTCCGCACGAGAGCACGAAGCGGTCGCGGCCGGCCCAGTCGGTGTCGGTGGGATCGTGACGCATGACGCGCTGGAAGAGCGTGTAGGCCAGGGGGGCGAGGCTCATCGCGGTGCCGGGATGACCACTGCCACACTTCTGCACCGCATCGGCGGCCAGCAGGCGGGCCGTGTCGACGGCCCGGGTGTCGAGGTCGCTCCAGTCGTCCGGATGGCGAGGGGTGGTCAGTGCGCGGATCTCATCTGTGTCGGCCACGATGGTGATTGTCTCCTGTGCCTGCTCGGGTTTTCGGCGCGTTCGGGTCCAGAGTAATCGGCCCCGAGGGTGCCCTGCGCGCCGACCGAAACTTACCGCCCGGTTCGGCGATCTGCGCCGGTCGCGGGCTCGGCCACGACGCGATTACGGTTCGCGAAGGCAAACGTCTACCATGCTCTGTAGTAGCCCGCGGCGATCTGTGCGGGCGGACGAGGAGTGTTCGTGAGGATAGGGGAGCGTGTGAGCGGAGACCATCCCGCCGCATCCCACTCGACCGACACCGCATCACCGCAGGTCTCGACCGAGCCGGTCCTGCCGGCGGATCTGACGTGGGCCGGACGTGTGCGCGCGACGGTGCTCGCCTATGTCGCGCTCACCAAACCGCGGGTCATCGAGCTGCTGCTGGTGGCGACGATCCCGGTGATGCTGCAGGCCGATCGCGGCCATGTCGACATCGCCGTCATCGCCTTCACCCTGATCGGTGGCTGGCTCGGCGCCGGCAGCGCGAACACCCTCAACATGGTCGTCGACGCCGACATCGACAAGAAGATGAAGCGCACCGAGCGCCGACCGCTCGCGCGGCGCGCGGTGGCCACACGGAGTGCGCTGATATTCGGTCTCGTGCTCTGGGCCGCCTCGTTCGCGGTGCTGTACTTCGCCGCGAACCTGGTGTCCTCGCTGCTCGTCTCGGCGACGATCATCTTCTACGTCGGCGTCTACACGATGATCCTCAAGCGCCGCACCTGGCAGAACGTGGTGTGGGGCGGTGCCGCCGGATGCATGCCGACGCTCGTCGGCTGGGCGGCGGTGACCGGCTCACTCAGCTGGCAGCCGATCGTGCTGTTCCTGGTCATCTTCTTCTGGACCCCGCCGCACACCTGGGCGCTGGCGATGCGCTACAAGGAGGACTACAAGGCGGCCGGCGTGCCGATGCTGCCGGTCATCGCGACCGAGGAACGCGTCACCCGGCAGATGCTGGTCTACACGTGGCTGACCGTCGTCACCTCGCTGGCCCTGATCCCGGCGACGAGCTGGATCTACACGGTGATCGCGCTGGTAGCCGGCGGCTGGTTCCTCGAACGGGTCACCAAGCTCTACCGCGACACCAAGCGCGGCGCCGAGGTGAAACCCCTCAAGGTCTTCCTGCAGTCCAACGAGTACCTGGCGATCGTCTTCTGCGGTCTCGCGGTCGACGCGGTCGTCGGCCTGCAGACGATCTCGTCGTACTTCTGATTTCCGTTCGCCGCCGCCGTCAGGAATCCGAGGGCAGCAGCACCGTCGTACCTGTCGTCTTGCGGGCCTCGAGATCAGCATGGGCCTGCGCGGCGTCGGCCAGGCGGTAACGCTGTCCCACCCGCACGTCCACGTCGCCGTCGAGGATGGCCTCGAAGTACTCGCCCGCCCGCCAGTTCAGTTCCTCCGGCGTCGCGGTGAAGTGCGCCAGGGTGGGTCGTGTCACCGCCAGCGAACCGGCCGGGTTGAGGCGCTGCAGATCGAACGGCGGCACCGGTCCACTCGACGCCCCGAACAGCACGATGATGCCGCGGACCGCCGTGGCGGCCAGCGACTGCTCGAAGGTGTCCGCGCCGACGCCGTCGTAGACCACCGGGACACCGAGGCCGTTGGTGAGTTCCCGGACGCGCGCGGCCAGGTCGTCCCCGTACCGCAACACATGGTCGGCGCCGGCCTGCCGGGACAGGTCCGCCTTCTCGTCGGAGGACACCGTCGTGATGACCCGCAGCCCATGACGTTTGGCCATCTGGGTGAGGATCAGCCCGACCCCGCCGGCCCCCGCGTGGATCAACACGGTGTCCTCCGGATGAGGGTGGGCGCTGCCGTCGAGCAGGTAGTGGGCGGTGAGCCCGCGGAGCAGTGACGAACCGGCGATCGCGTCGTCGACACCGTCGGGCACGACCACCGCCTGCGCGGCGGGGACCGCGACGAGCTCGGCGTACGACCCAGGTGCGGCGCACCAGGCGACCCGCTGTCCCACCTCGAAGCCGGTGACCTCCGGACCGACGGAGACGATCTCGCCGGCACCCTCGGTGCCCGGGATGTACGGCGGGATCGACGGGTACAGGCCCCGCCGGAGATAGGTGTCGATGTAGTTCACGCCCACCGCGGAGGTCCGGACGATCACCTCGTCGGCGGCCGGGATGGGGTCGTCGACGGTACCGAAGGCCAGGACGTCCGGGCCGCCGTGACGGGTCACCTGTATCGCACGCACGACACCGTTCTACACGCCGTACAGGCCGGATGTGACGCCCATCCCGGTATCGGGAGCGCCCTGCGCTCACCGGTATGCTGAGCGTCATGACTGACAGTGCCGCCACCGACACCACCGCAACGCCGACGGTTCAGGCCCCGGGCGATGTCGTCGCCTCGGTGAAGAAGTTCGTCGCCCGTGAGGGCGGCAGCGCCAAGGTCGTCCTGCAGGCGATCGGTGCGGCCGGTGTCCGTATCACGCTCGTCGGTGACGCCGGTGGAGTCCTCGGCGACCGGGTGGTCCCCGACCTCGCCACCGCCCAGGCCGTCGTCGACGCCGTCGATGGCCTCGAGATCGCCGAGTGGGACCGTGACCTCACCTCGGAGACCACCGTCAAGCCGTCGCATTACCGCAAGATGGCCGGCTGGGTCGCCCGGCAGACGCGCTTCCCGAAGCCGCGCAACCGCGCGATCCTCTGACGCGGCCGTCCGCCCCGTACACGAAAACGACCCCCGACGTGCACATCGTCGGGGTCGTTCTCGTAGTGGGCAGGGACTCAGGCAGCGTCGACGCGCGGCTGATCGGTCGCCCGCGCGACCAGCACCTGCCAGGTCGCGCCGATGAGCAGCAGCGCGCTGCCGAACATGTGGGCGATGACGAGCGCGACGGGGAGATCGGTCGCGAACTGGACGAATCCGATCACGCCCTGCAGTGCGAGCAGCGCCACGAAGACCAGCGCCGAGCGCTGCTGCGGACGCGCGAACACGCGGGCGTACACGAGTGCGGCCAGGCCCAGACCGACCAGGACGAACACCGCGTCGGCGTGGAGCTGGGTGGCGTTGTCGGGGTCGAGTCCGTTCCGAGGGGCGTCGACGTCGCCGGCGTGCGGGCCGGAACCCGTGACCACCGTGCCGAGATAGATCGTCACCCAGGTCACCGCATAGATCAGCCAGGCGAGGTAGACCCCGAGCCGGCGCGTGGCCGACGCGGGGACATCGGCGTCGACGGCGGCGGGTTCGGCGGGCGTCGGGTAGGGCCGCATCCGATAGACCAGGACGGTTGCGGCCGACACGAGCGCCATCGACAGCAGGAAGTGCAGGGCGACGATCCACGGGTTGAGGTCGGTGAGGACGGTGATCCCGCCGATCACGCCCTGGAATGGGATGCCCAGCGCGATCAGGGTGACCGTCCACTTGTCGCGGCGCGCCGACCCGGCGTAGCGGAGCACCGCGACCCAGGCGGCGATCGCGATGATGATCAGCACCCAGGTGAGCATCCGGTTGCCGAACTCGATGGCTCCGTGGATGCCCAGTTCCTCGTGCGGGACGAAGGAGTTGTCGGTGCATCGCGGCCAGGTCGGGCAACCGAGACCGGAACCGGTCACCCGAACCGCGCCGCCGGTGGCGACGATGCCGACGTTCGACACGAGCAGGGCGATAGCCCAGCGGTGGACGAAGCGGATCGTCGGCCGGCCGAATCCGGGTATGAATCGCCAGACCCCACGCGCCGCCGGCCGGGGGTCGCGCTCGGCGGGAGCCGGGCCGTCGGGTCGTGTCGAAGAAGTCTGCGACGTCGTCATCGGAATCGGAACCACCTCACGGCCAAGGTGCCGGCCACTGCGGCCCACACCAGCAGGACGCCCACCCCGAAGGCGTCGAACGAACCTCGTGCGGCCATCTCCAGGGCCTCACTGAGCGCACCCGAGGGGATGCATCGTGCAAGGGTGTGCACGGCGCCGGGCACGTTGGAATCGACGACCACGAGGCTGCCGAGACCGATGAACGCGAACCACAGCAGGTTCGCCAGGGCCAGGACGACCTCGGCCTTGAGCGTGCCGCCCAGCAGCAGGCCGAGGGTGGCGAAGCAGGCGGTGCCGATGGTGATCACCAGTGCGCCGATGAGCAGGCCGAGCGCGTCGGGCCGCCAGCCGAAGGCGAATCCGATCGCGCCCAGGATGACCGACTGCAGCGCCACCACGATCAGCACCGCCACCGATTTCCCGACGATGATGCCCCACCTCGGGATCGGTGTGGCGCCCAACCGTTTCAGCGCGCCGTAGCGCCGGTCGAAGCCGACGGCGATCGCCTGGCCGGTGAACGCCGTCGACATCACGGCGACCGTCAGGATCGCCGGGACGAAGAGCGTGGCGCGCTCGGCCGGACCGGCGCCGAAGGTCGTGTTGATGGGCAGCAGGCACAACCCGATGAGCAAGGTGATCGGGATGAACATGGTGAGCAGCAACTGCTCACCGTTGCGGAGCAGGAGCTTGAGCTCGAGAGTGGACTGGGCGACGATCATCGCCGTCAGGGATGCCGGGCGCGGCGCGGGACGGAACATGCCCTCGGCGAAGAGGGCCGTCTGGGGAGCGGGGGAGTTCACTGTGGGGCTGTTCACTGTCGTAAGGCCCGTCCGGTCAGGTCGAGAAAGACGTCTTCGAGACTCCGGGTCTCGACCCGCAGGTCGGTGGCGAGGACGTTGATCTTGGCGCACCAGGCGGTCACGGTCGCGAGCACCTGCGGGGTCATCGGGCCGAGGACGAGGTAGGAGCCCGGGTTGGACTCGGTGCAGTGATATCCCTCGGGCAGTGCGAGCGTCAGCATCGACAGATCGAGTCCGCGGGGCGCGGTGAACCGCAATTCGTTCTCGGCGCCGGTGCTGGTGAGGTCGGCGGGGGTCCCGGCGGCGACCGCGCGGCCGTGATCGATGATCACGACCTGATCGGCCAGTTGCTCCGCCTCGTCCATGAGATGGGTCGTGAGGAGGACGGACACGCCGTCGGCGCGGAGGCGGTCGACGAGCTCCCAGACGACGAGACGTGCGTGGGCGTCGAGGCCGGCGGTCGGCTCGTCGAGGAACACGAGCTCGGGACGGCCGACGATGGCGCAGGCGAGGGCGAGGCGCTGCTGCTGCCCGCCGGACAGCCTGCGGTACGACGTGCGCCGGACCTCGCCGAGCCCGAGCGCTTCGATGAGGAACTCGGGGTCGATGGGGTCGGCCGAATGCGCTGCGACCAGCCGCAACATCTCTTCGGCACGGGCACCGGGGTAGGCGCCGCCGCCCTGCAGCATCACGCCGACGCGGCGCCGGAGGGCGTCGTTGTCGGCGATGGGATCGAGTCCGAGGACCCGCACGGTGCCGGCGTCCGGTTCGGTGAAGCCCTCACAGATCTCGACGGTGGTGGTCTTGCCCGCGCCGTTCGGTCCGAGGAGGGCGAGGATCTGGCCGCGTTCCACCGTCAGATCGAGCCTGTCGACCGCGGTACGGTCGCCGAAGGTCTTGACCAGTCCGCGAACCTCGACCGCGGGAACACTCAGCAGACGATCGTCCATCTGATCGTCGTCGTTGATCTGCCGAGAAGTCGTGCCGCGCACACAGGTCAGACTAGGCGCTCGGACCCCGCGGACGAAAAACGCCGTTCGCGGGTGCGGTGGGGGATCGTCACCGCGTCGGCGCGTTCTCCGCGGGCTCCGGGGTGTCGTCGGAGGCCCCCGTTCTGCGACGACGCCATCGGCGCGGTGACCGGTCCTCGAAGAACAGCGCGGTCAGCGCTGCGACCATGATCACACCTGCCAGAAGACCCTGCGCGAGAACGACTCCGCTGGTGTTGGAGCTCGTCGGCATCACCACGATGGCGATGATCGCCGATGCGGAGATGGTCGAGATCCGGAACCACGGGCCGGTCGCCCAGGCAGCCAGCGGAATGACCGCCCACAGCAGGTACCAGGCCTGGACGAACGGGAAGAACAGCACGACTGTGGCCATCGACACACCCAGCGCGCCCAGCGGATGCAGGCGTCCGCCCAACGTCGCGAGCATCCACCGGATGATGAAGAGGCCGGCGACGAGCTGCCCGATCGGGCGTGCGACCTCGAGGATCGCCTGGGTGTGCTCGCCGAGTCCGAGGGTCACACCGATCCGACCCGTCGTCACCCCGAGCAGCGTCGGCATCGACATCCACGACCGGACGATCTCGCCGGTCGACAGCGTGCCCGTCCAGCCGAATCCGAGCCCGGTCGCCAGCGAGATCCCGACCATCACGATGCCGAGCACGACCACGTAGAACCCGGCGGAGACGCCGAGGGCGTACACCGACCACTTCGACCGCGTCCACCACTCCCGGACGGGTGCGTGCCGCAGGGCGGGCAGCGTCGCACCCCAGCGCATCGCCAGGGCGATGCCGACGAAGCCGAGCGCGAGCATCGAGGTCACCTTGATCATCGCCGACGCGGCGAGAACGGCTCCACTGGCGATCAGGATCCAGCCTGCTCTCGTGGGTATCAGCGTCCCCGGTTTCCGTAACCGGTCGACGCCGTAGATGGCGCGGAAGCTCAGCTCGAGGCCCACGAGCATCAGACCGAGCATGAGTGCCTCGTTGTGGATGCCGCCCACCAGATGCAGGATCACGAGCGGGTTCATCGCGCCGAGCCACAGGGCGGCCACCGACGACACCCCGCAGCGCTTCGCCAGTCGCGGCAGCGCCCACACGATGAGCGCGATGCCGATCAGGGCGACGATGCGATGCAGGAAGATCGCGGCGGTGATGTTCGCGCCGGTCACCTTGGTGATGCCCTCGCCGATCCACAGGAACAGCGGTCCGTAGGGCGCGGGGGTGTCCCGCCACAGGTTGGGCACCGACCGCGTGAGGATGTGGTCGACGCCCAGACCGCGAACCGGGCTCACCGAGTAGGGATCCATGCCGCGGGAGGCGATCGCACTCTGGGCCAGGTAGGAGTAGATGTCCTTGCTCAGTAGCGGAGGAGCCAGCACGATCGGTGTGATCCACAGCATGAGGGTCCGGTCGGCCTGGCGGCGGCTCATCCGTCGTTCCGGACTCCGTCCGTGCCGGACCTCGACGCTGAGGCGGCCGACGGCGAAGCGGCCGATCAGCAGCCATGCGACCACCAGGGTGATCGTGCCGCCGATCGACAGTGCGAGGGCGGTGCCGAACATCCGGGACGGGAGTGACAGCACGCGCATGCCGGCGACCGGGTTCTGCAGCACCGGCACCGCACCGGTGCCGAGGGCGCCGATCAGGATCAGGACCGAACCGGTGGCGCCGAAGAGCTTGATGCGGCGGAGACGACGGGTCTCCGCGGCGTTGAGGGGTCCGACCTCGCGTTCGTCGTCGTGTAGGCGGGCGACGGTCTTTCCGTAGTCGCCGCGCTGCTCGCTGGTGTCGGTGTCGGGGCCGACGGGGCGCTGTTTGCGCAGGCCGAGGTAGTTCAGCACGGTGATCAGGTGATTCCACACGAGTCCGAAGAAGTCCGGCACGCGGCGGCCAGCTGTGGTTTCGGGCACACGACGACTCTAATCGGCGGGGACGGATCCCTCGCCACCACCCTTTATCGGCAACATGCGGGACCGGAGGACGGAATCGGACGCATCGCTAAGGGCACCCTTGCTGGCAGCGAGGAATCAATTACGTCACACTCGTGTTGTGAAAACCATGCGGAACGATGTTGTGCTGCCCTCGGGCGGCCGCAATGCCGTGCCCTCCGCTGGTACGGCGACCCCTCACACGACCGCCGGTGCCGATGCGCACCACGACGGTCAGACCCGTGATGCCGTCCTGAACCTGCTCGTCGAAGACGGCCCGCTGACCGCGGGCGAGATCGGCGAGCGTCTCGGTATCTCCGCGGCCGGCGTGCGCCGTCACCTCGACGCGCTCACCGCGGCCGGGGACATCGAGGTCGCATCGACCGGTTTCGGTCAGCGGGGCCGCGGACGTCCGGCCAAATGGTTCCAGCTCACCGCATCCGGGCGCGGCAAGATGCGTCACGCCTACGACGACCTCGCCGGGGCGGCGATGCGCAAGCTCCGTGACCTCGGTGGTCACGACGCGGTCGCCGAGTTCGCCCGTGAACGAGTCGAGCGGATCGTCGCCGACGTCGAACCGAGCACCGATCCGGTGAATGTGGCAGACACCGTCGACGAGATCGCCGATGCGTTGACGGGTGCGGGCTACGCCGCCAACACCCGGCAGGTCGGCAACGGCATCCAGATCTGCCAGCACCACTGCCCGGTGGCGCACGTCGCCACCGAGTTCCCCGAACTGTGCGAGGCCGAGACCGCGGTCTTCACCGAACTGCTCGGCACGCATGTGCAGCGCCTGGCGACCATCGCCAACGGCGACTGCGCCTGCACGACCCACGTGCCGATGCATCCACCACCGGAATCGCCCCCGCGCGAGACCCCACTCTCCACGACCGCACCCGCCCAGCCCACGACAACCCGAAAGGCCACGCGATGACCGTCACCGATCCGGCCGCCACCACGCCGTCCGCCGCGGCTCCCCTCACACAGGAGGAGACGATCGCGTCCCTCGGGACGTACGGCTACGGCTGGGCAGACTCCGACGTCGCCGGTGCCAGCGCCAAGCGCGGCCTGTCCCCGGCCGTCGTCGCCGACATCTCGTCGAAGAAAAGCGAGCCCGAGTGGATGCTCGAACAGCGCCTCAAGGCTCTCAAGATCTTCGACAAGAAGCCGATGCCGCACTGGGGTGCAGGACTCGAGGGCATCGACTTCGACAACATCAAGTACTTCGTGCGCTCGAGCGAGAAGCAGGCCGCCTCGTGGGAGGACCTGCCCGAGGACATCAAGAACACCTACGACCGGCTCGGCATCCCGGAAGCGGAGAAGCAGCGGCTGGTCGCCGGTGTCGCCGCGCAGTACGAGTCCGAGGTCGTCTACCACTCGATCCGCGAGGATCTCGAGAAGCAGGGCGTGATCTTCCTCGACACCGACACCGGTCTCAAGGAGCACCCGGAGCTGTTCCAGGAGTACTTCGGTTCGGTCATCCCGGCCGGCGACAACAAGTTCTCCGCGTTGAACACCGCCGTGTGGTCGGGTGGATCGTTCATCTACGTCCCGCCGGGTGTCCACGTCGACATCCCGCTGCAGGCCTACTTCCGGATCAACACCGAGAACATGGGTCAGTTCGAACGCACGCTGATCATCGTCGACGAGGGTGCCTACGTGCACTACGTCGAGGGTTGTACCGCGCCGATCTACAAGACCGACTCGCTGCACTCCGCGGTCGTCGAGATCATCGTCAAGAAGGGCGGCCGCTGCCGCTACACGACCATCCAGAACTGGTCGAACAACGTCTACAACCTGGTCACCAAGCGTGCCAAGGCCGAGGCCGGCGCCACCATGGAGTGGATCGACGGCAACATCGGTTCCAAGGTCACCATGAAGTACCCGGCCGTGTGGCTGACCGGTGAGCACGCCAAGGGCGAGGTCCTCTCGGTCGCATTCGCCGGCGAGGGACAGCACCAGGACACCGGTTCCAAGATGGTCCACCTGGCACCGAACACCTCGAGCAACATCGTCTCGAAGTCGGTGGCCCGCGGCGGTGGCCGTGCCTCCTACCGCGGACTGATCAAGATCAACAACGGCGCCCACGGCAGCCGGTCGACGGTCAAATGCGATGCGCTGCTGGTCGACACGATCTCGCGCAGCGACACCTACCCCTACGTCGACATCCGTGAGGACGATGTGACGATGGGGCATGAGGCGACCGTCTCGAAGGTCAGTGACGATCAGCTCTTCTACCTGATGAGCCGCGGCCTGACCGAGGACGAGGCGATGGCCATGGTGGTCCGCGGCTTCGTCGAGCCGATCGCCAAGGAACTCCCGATGGAATACGCGCTCGAGCTCAACCGCCTGATCGAGCTTCAGATGGAAGGAGCCGTCGGCTGATGGCCGATCCGACACTCCCGGTCTCCACACCGGGCTCGCATTCGCCTGTCGTCAACAAGGGTGAACTGTTCACCTCGTTCGACGTCGACGCCTTCGAGGTGCCCAGCCCTCGCGAAGAGGCCTGGCGCTTCACCCCGTTCCGCCGCCTGCGCGGTCTGCACAACGGTTCCGCCCAGCGGACCGGTGAGGCGACCGTCGAGGTCACCGGTATCGCAGACGGTGTGACCGTGGACACCGTCGGACGCGATGACGAGCGTCTCGGCCAGGGCGGCGTGCCCTTCGATCGGGTTGCCGCACAGGCGTACTCGTCGTTCACCCAGGCCACGGTGGTCACCGTGGGCCGCGAGGTCGAGCTGTCCGAGCCGGTCACCATCACGGTCACCGGCCCCGGAGAGGGCGAGACCGCCTTCGGGCACACCCAGGTCCGGCTCGAACCCTTTGCCCGCGCCGTCGTGGTGCTGGACCAGAAGGGCGGCGGGACCTTTGCCGAGAACGTCGAATTCGTCGTCGGCGACAGCGCCGCGCTCACCGTCGTCAACGTGCACGACTGGGATGACGACGCCGTGCACGTCGCCGCCCATCACGTGCGCACCGGCCGCGACGCCGTGGTCCGCCACTTCGCGGTCAGCTTCGGCGGCAACCTCGTCCGGCTGTCGCCGATCGTCCACTACGACGCGCCGGGTGGCGACGTCGAGCTGTGGGGGCTGTACTTCGCCGACGCCGGACAGCATCTCGAGCAGCGCCTGCTCGTCGACCACAGCCAGCCCAACTGCCGCTCGAACGTGGTGTACAAGGGTGCGCTGCAGGGTGACACGAGCGGCGACCGGTCGCGCGAGGCCCACACCGTCTGGATCGGCGATGTGCTGATCCGCGCCGAGGCCGAGGGCACCGACACCTTCGAGCTCAACCGCAACCTGGTGCTCACCGACAACGCCCGCGCCGACTCGGTGCCCAACCTCGAGATCGAGACGGGCGAGATCGTCGGTGCCGGCCACGCCAGTGCCACCGGACGTTTCGACGACGAGCAGCTGTTCTACCTGCAGGCTCGCGGCATCCCCGAGGATCAGGCGCGCCGCCTGGTCATCCGCGGATTCTTCGGCGAGGTGATCGCCAAGATCGCCGTTCCCGAGCTGCGCGAGCGTCTGTCCGCCGCCGTCGAGCGCGAGCTCGAACTCGCCGGCGCCTGAACCGCTTCCGCGCCCGACCGAACCTTCCTCAGCCCGTAAGAGAGAACACAGAACATGACCACACTGGAAATCCGTGACCTGCACGTCGACGTCGCCCAGACCGACGCCGACGCCGAGCCCATCCACATCCTCAAGGGTGTGAACCTGACCGTGAAGTCCGGTGAGACGCACGCGATCATGGGCCCCAACGGCTCGGGCAAGTCGACGCTGTCCTACGCCATCGCCGGCCACCCCAAGTACCAGGTGACCTCGGGTTCGATCACCCTCGACGGCGAAGACGTCCTGGAGATGAGCGTCGACGAGCGTGCGCGTGCCGGCCTTTTCCTGGCCATGCAGTACCCGGTCGAGGTGCCCGGCGTCTCGATGTCGAACTTCCTGCGCACCGCAGCCACCGCCGTCCGCGGCGAGGCCCCGAAGCTGCGCCACTGGGTCAAGGAGACCAAGGAGGCGATGACCGCGCTGGAGATCGACCCGTCGTTCTCCGAGCGCAGCGTCAACGAGGGCTTCTCCGGCGGTGAGAAGAAGCGTCACGAGATCCTCCAGCTCGACCTGCTCAAGCCGAAGATCGCCATCCTCGACGAGACCGACTCGGGTCTCGACGTCGACGCGCTGCGCGTCGTGAGCGAGGGCGTCAACCGGTACAAGGAGCAGGAGAACGGCGGCATCCTGCTGATCACGCACTACACGCGCATCCTTCGGTACATCAAGCCCGACTACGTGCACGTCTTCGTCAACGGCCGCGTCGTCGAATCCGCCGGTCCGGAGCTGGCCGACGAGCTCGAGGAGAACGGCTACGAGCGCTTCACCTCGGCGGCCAAGGCCGGCTGAACCAACACCCCAGGAGGTGCACGTACGTGACACTCTCGCCTGAGACGACAACCGCGGCAACCGCTCTCGATGTCGAGGCGCTGCGGACGGACTTCCCGATCCTCTCGCGCACCGTTCGCGACGAGAAACCGTTGGTGTACCTCGATTCCGGGGCCACCTCGCAGCGTCCGGTCCAGGTGCTCGACGCCGAGCGCTACTTCCTGACGCACCACAATGCGGCGGTGCATCGGGGAGCCCATCAGCTCGCCGAAGAGGCCACCGACGCCTACGAGGACGCGCGCGAGGTCATCGCCGGGTTCGTCGGGGCGTCGTCGGACCAGTTGGTGTTCACCAAGAACGCCACCGAGGCTCTCAACCTGGTGACCTTCACGCTCGGAGATCCGCGCTCGGCGTCGATCCTCGGCGGATCGTCGCTGGGTCCGGGCGACACCGTGGTGATCACCGAACTCGAACACCACGCGAATCTGGTTCCATGGCAGGAACTCTGCCGTCGGACCGGTGCGACCCTGCGCTGGTACGGCGTGACCGACGACGGTCGTATCGACCTGGATTCGCTGACCCTCGACGAGTCGGTGAAGGTCATCGCGTTCACCCATCAGTCGAATGTCACCGGTGCCGTCGCCGACGTCGCCGAACTCGTCACGCGTGCCCGTGCAGTCGGTGCGCTGGTCGTACTCGACGCCTGCCAGTCGGTGCCGCACATGCCGGTCGACTTCTCGGCGCTCGACGTCGACTTCGCCGCCTTCTCCGGACACAAGATGTTCGGTCCGAGCGGCGTCGGCGCGCTCTACGGCGAGTCCGAACTCCTGAATGCGTTGCCGCCCTTCATCACCGGTGGCTCGATGATCGAGACCGTGACGATGGAGGTGTCCACCTACGCGCCGCCGCCGCAGCGTTTCGAGGCGGGTGTTCCGATGACCTCGCAGGTCGTGGGTCTCGGCGCCGCGGTGCGCTACCTGCAGACGATCGGCATGGAAGCCGTTGCCGCACACGAGCACGCGCTCGTCGGACATGCACTCTCCCGGCTCGGTGAGATCGACGGTCTGCGCATCGTCGGACCCACCACGACCGAGAACCGCGGGGGAGCGGTCGCGTTCGTCGTCGACGGCATCCACGCGCACGACCTCGGTCAGATCCTCGACGACGAGGGCGTCGCGATCCGTGTCGGCCACCACTGTGCCTGGCCGCTTCACCGCCGGTTCGGTGTGGCCGCGACCGCACGTGCATCGTTCGCCGCGTACAACACATTCGCCGAGGTCGACGCGCTGGCCGCGGCGATCGTCAAGGCGCAGAAGTTCTTCGGGGTGAACTGAGCAATGCGTATGGAGCAGATGTACCAGGAAGTGATCCTGGACCACTACAAGCACCCGCACGGTAGGGGACTGCGTGAGCCGTTCGGCGCAGAGGTGCACCACGTCAATCCGACGTGCGGTGACGAGGTGACCCTCCGCGTCGCGGTGTCCGGAGACGGCGCAACCATCGACGACGTCTCCTACGATGGCCAGGGCTGCTCGATCTCCCAGGCGTCGACGTCGGTTCTCCATGACCTGATCGTCGGCAAACCGGTCGGCGAGGCGCTGGCCACCGTCGAGTCGTTCACTGCGATGATGACCTCCCGTGGCAAGGACCCGGGCGACGAGGACATCATCGGTGACGGCATCGCGTTCACCGGGGTCAGCAAGTACCCGGCACGCGTGAAATGTGCACTCCTCGGCTGGATGGCGTTCAAGGACGCACTTTCCCAGACGGTGAACGCCCACATCGACAGTCAGAAAACAGAAGTGGAGTCAGCATGAGTGACGAGACCACCACCGCGACAGACACACCGGCAACCGACACCACGGCTACCGGCACACCCGCCGCCCCGTCCACCTCGCTGCCGGCCGTCGAGGACGTCGAGGAGGCGATGCGCGACGTCGTCGACCCCGAACTCGGTATCAACGTCGTCGACCTCGGACTCGTCTACGGCATCGAGGTGACCGACGACGCCGTCGCGAAGATCGACATGACCCTCACCTCCGCCGCGTGCCCGCTGACCGACGTCATCGAGGACCAGTCCCGCGGCGCGCTGGTCAGCAGTGGTCTCTGCACCGATCTGGAGATCAACTGGGTCTGGCTGCCGCCGTGGGGCCCGGACAAGATCACCGACGACGGCCGGGAACAGCTGCGGGCGCTCGGCTTCACCGTCTAGGTCCCAACGCTCGACGCTCATGACGTCGTGGTTCGAGTCCCGGGTCGAGCGGATGATCCGTGAGGCCACCGAACGCGGTGAGTTCGACAATCTTCCGGGCGCCGGGAAGCCACTCGACCTCTCCGACAGCGACGATCCCGACTGGTGGGTCAAACGCAAGATCCGCGACGAGAACCTGGACTCGTCGGCTCTCCTTCCCGCGCCTCTCCAATTACGCCGGGAGGCACAGGATTTCCCGGAGTCGTTGCGCGACATCGCCGACGAGGACGCCGTGCGTGAGATCCTCCAAGACTTCAACCGCCGCGTGCGCGAAGCTCATCTCGCCGCGCGTCAGATCGCGATGCCCCACAGCGTCGTCGCCCACACCATCGACGTCGACGCCATGATCCGGCAATGGCGTGAGCTTCGCCGGCGCGGATGAATCCTGCTCGGGATCCAAGAGGCCACGTCACCTGCGCTGACCGCCACGAGCTGAGACGCCGATCGGCAGTCACCGATTTCGGGCCGACGGGTCCGCGGTGGCCTCGATCCTGACGACCCGGCCGTCCCGGATGCTCAGCACGACGACGGCGAACAACCGGCGGCGGTCGTACGCCAGCAGGACCGGATCCCCGGCCGGCCCACACACCAACGTCGCGCCGGGCCCGAGATGACGCAGCAGGTTCGTGGCCACGGAATCGGGACCGTGGTTGACCTGTTTCGTCGGGGCCGGGTCGGCCAGCACCGTGCCCACACCCCAGACGGTCGGGTCGAGCACGGCGGTCAACGCCTGCAGATCGCCGGTGGCACACGCTCTCCCGGGGACAACCGGTTGAGCACTTCGAACAGCGCGGCCCGCACCTCGTCGTCGAGTGTGATCCGGTCGGCAGGATCTGCACCCGGGGCGGCCGTCTCGATGACGTCGTCGGTGTCCACACGTTCCAGGCGGGCTCGGGCGGATCGGACGTGGTCCAGACACAACCGCCCGGTCACCACGGTCAGCCACGCTCGGATGTCCTGCAGGCGTTCGATCTCGACGCGGGCCAGCCGCAGGAAAGCCTCCTGTGCGGTGTCCTCGGCAGCCCCGATGTCACCCAGCATCTGATAGGCGAGATTCACCGTGTACGGGTGGTGCTCGCGCAGGCCTGTTCGAGGGCCGCCGGATCGGTCATGTCTTCACGACGAACAAGCGTCCCGGAAAGTTACCGCGCGCAGATGTAACTTCCCCGGCCTGCGCCCCGTCCTAGATGACATGACCAACGATGACACGGCCGACGACGACATCGCCGGTCTCGATCCCCGGCCGCCCCGCTGGCTCACACCGATGAACAAGCTGGTGACGGCGGCGCAACGGGTGGGCATTCGCACCGGTCCCGCGATGGTGCTGACGGTGCCCGGTCGGAGATCCGGGGTGCCCCGCAGCACGCCGATGACACCGTTCGGGCATGACGGCGGCCTCTACACGGTCGCGGGTTATCCGGGCTCGGACTGGGCGGCCAATGCCCGGGCCGCCGGCGCCGGGACGTTGAGCCGGGGCCGGCGGTCCCGTCCGGTCAGGATCGTCGAACTCACGCCCGAGGAGTCGCGACCGGTGCTGCGCGCCTTCGCGATCGAGGTCCCGGTCGGCGTCGGATTCGCCAAGCGCAGCGGCCTCGTCGTCGACGGCACGCCGGACGAGTTCGAGGCACTCGCAGGACGACTGGCGGTGTTCCGGTTTGACGGCTGGGACAGCGAGAAGTGAGGTCAGCGGCGCTGGAAGCGCGGGGTTGAGCCGAGGTCCCCGGCCCATTCCGGCGTGGACATCGCACCGCGGGCCACGACGGCGCGGGTGCGCATGTCGACCGCCCGGATGACCCGGGTCATCGCGCCCATGGTGCCGGTCAGGTCGTCGCGACGGCTGAGGTAGCTGCGCTGCGACTCGATCGGCATGGCGAAGAACGCCTCGAAGAACGCGATCGTCTGGGTGGGGCTGAGCCGCAGGAGCGCGCTGAGCCCGCGCAGTCGAAGGTTGTGGACCGCGCGCGCCGAGGCGGGCCACAGGTCGGGGGCCGGATCGCGCCCCGCGGCCAGCGCGGCCACCACCGCATCGACGCACATCAGTGACGTGGCGACGCTGTAGCCGGTGGTCGGATTCTTGAATCCGCCTGCGGCGCCGAAGCAGAACGTCGGGTCCCGCCACGGCTGAGGCGAGGACCCGGTCAGCGGGAACGCCACGTGTTCGACGCGACGGATACCCGACGGCAACCCGCCGAGCCGGACCTCGAGCCGGCGCTTCAGCTCGTCGAGATCCAGGGCGGGCAACCCGGCCAGGCACGTCTCCTCCAGGAGATACTCGTCCCCGCCGAGCGGCACGACGTACAGGAACGACGGCAACGAGCGGCGGTCGACGATACCGCCCCGCCAGTCCATCAGCAACGCCCCGTGGCCCTCCAGAACCGGTGCGGCGGTGGCCTTGTCGACGACGATGCCGTAGGCGGTCTGTCGTGGCGCCTCGTGGGGGAGTGCGCCACGGCAGTCGACCACCACGTCCCCGGTCAGTGCCCGACCGGTGTCGAGTTGCACTCGCGCTCCGTCGATCCCGGTGACGCGGTCGGTCACGATCTCGGCGCCGTCGAGAGTCAGCGAACGTTGCAGTCCCGGGGTGTCGAACACCGTGTAACCGCGGTCGACCTCTTCGAGGGCGGTGCCGGCGACGCCGATGCGTTCGAGGCGGGCGGCGAAGGCCGTCGGATCGAGCCAGCCGGGCAACTCGTCGGACCAGCAGGCGAAGGTGGACTGCCAGACCCGTTCGGGACGAGGGTCGACCACGGTCACCGGTATCGCGGCGGCCAGCAGCCGGTGCGCGAGTGCGCGCCCTGCCGGTCCCGCGCCCACAACGATCACTCCAGCGCTCACACGTCTTCCTTCGTCGCAGCCGGTGATCCGGACGGGAACTCCGGGCCGCCGGGCGTCGTCATGATCCGCCGGTCGCCAGCATGCCCCCGTCGACGGCGAGGGTCTCGCCCGTGATCCAGGCCGATTCGTCACTGGCGAGGAACGCGACCGCGCGGGCGACGTCCTCGGGTTCGCCGATGCGCTTCATCGGATACGCCGCGGCGGCCCAGGCCTCGTTCTCGCCCGCGATCAGTCCGGAGGCGAACTTGGTGCGCACGATCGCGGGCGCGATCGCGTTCACCCGGATGTTCGGCCCCAGTTCCCACGCCAACTCCGCGGTGAGGCGGATCAGCGCCGCTTTCGACGTGCCGTAGGCCGCGATCACCCCCGTCGACCGCAGGCCGGCGACCGAGGAGATGTTGACCACCGAACCACCGGTGTCCTTCATGCCCGCCCGATACGCCTCCTGCACGAAGCCGAGGGCGGCGACGACATTGGTGTCGAAGGTCTTTCGGTAGGCGCCCAGGTCGGCGTCCATCAGCGGTCCGGCGAGAGGAGCGATGCCGGTGTTGTTGACCAGGATGTGGATTCCGCCACCCTGCTCCACAACCGCCGCGACCGCACCCGCCCGGTCGTCGGCGTCACCGGTGTTGGCCGCGAACGCGGTCACCGTCGCTGACGGCACGGCCTGGCGGATCCGGTCCGCGGCCTCGGCGAGGGGCTCCGGCTTGCGACTCGTGATGACCACCGAGGCGCCGCGGCGGGCGAGCTCGGTGGCGATGGCCTCGCCGATGCCCCGGCTGGCGCCGGTGACCAGGGCAGAACGGCCGGTGAGGTCGGACGTCTGGGGAAACGAGGACTGGGGAATCGTTGTGGATTGCGTCACGTCTGCCACCGTATCGGTCCACCGTGTCGCCGTGGGGCGACTCCGCAGCGCGGTCTGGAGCCTTGTCGTGGCAAAACCACTGGATTCGCCCCGGTAGACTGGTCCGTCGTGATCACCGCGACCGACCTGGAGGTACGAGCGGGCGCTCGGACCCTGTTGTCGGCGCCCGGCGACGCCCTCCGTATCCAGCCCGGCGACCGGATCGGCCTCGTGGGCCGCAACGGCGCCGGCAAGACCACGACCCTGCGCATCCTGGCGGGGGAGACCGAACCCTACGCCGGCACCGTCCGGCGCTCGGGTGAACTCGGCTACCTTCCCCAGGACCCCAAGGAGGGCGACCTCGAGGTCCTCGCCAAGGACCGGGTCCTGTCCGCGCGCGGACTCGACGAGATCCTGCGCGACATGGAGAAGCAGCAGGCGCGCATGGCCGAGGCCGCCGACGACAAGCTGCGCGACAAGGCCGTCGCCCGCTACGGACGTCTCGAGGAGCGCTTCGCCGCCCTCGGCGGCTACGTCGCCGAATCCGAGGCCGCCCGCATCTGCAACAGCCTGGGCCTGCCGGACCGCGTCCTGAACCAGCCGCTGCGCACACTCTCGGGTGGTCAGCGTCGCCGCATCGAGCTCGCACGCATCCTGTTCGCCGCCTCCGACGGCTCCGGGAAGTCCGACACCACCCTGCTGCTCGACGAGCCGACCAACCACCTCGACGCCGACTCGATCGCCTGGCTGCGCAGCTTCCTGATGAACCACGAGGGTGGGCTGGTCGTGATCAGCCACGACGTCGACCTGCTCGCCGACGTCGTGAACCGGGTGTGGTTCCTCGACGCCGTCCGCGGCGAGGCCGACATCTACAACATGAGCTGGAAGCGCTATCTCGACGCGCGCGCCACCGACGAACAACGCCGTCGCCGCGAACGCGCCAACGCCGAGAAGAAGGCCTCTGCACTGCGTGCGCAGGCCGCCAAGCTCGGTGCCAAGGCCACCAAGGCCACCGCCGCGCAGAACATGCTCAAGCGCGCCGAGCGCATGATCGACTCGCTCGACGAGGAGCGGGTGGCCGACCGCACCGCACGGATCCGCTTCCCGGAGCCGGCGACCTGCGGCAAGACGCCGCTGATGGCCTCGGGCCTGTCGAAGAGCTATGGCTCACTGGAGATCTTCACCGGTGTCGACCTCGCCATCGACAAGGGCAGTCGCGTCGTCGTCCTCGGACTCAACGGTGCCGGTAAGACGACGCTCCTGAAAATGCTTGCCGGCGTGGAGAAGCCGGACACCGGACAGCTCGAGCCCGGGTACGGCCTGAAGGTCGGCTACTTCGCACAGGAGCACGACACCCTCGATGACCAGGCATCGGTGTGGGAGAACATCCGCCACGCCGCACCGGACGCGGGTGAACAGGAACTGCGAGGCCTGTTGGGCGCGTTCATGTTCAGCGGGGCCCAGCTCGACCAGCCCGCCGGCACCCTGTCCGGTGGTGAGAAGACCCGCCTGACGCTGGCCGGTCTGGTGTCGTCGGCCGCCAACGTCCTGCTCCTCGACGAGCCGACCAACAACCTCGACCCGGTGTCACGCGAACAGGTGCTCGACGCCCTGCGCAGCTACACCGGGGCCGTCGTCCTCGTGACCCACGACCCCGGCGCCGCCGCCGCACTCGATCCGCAACGCGTGATCCTCCTGCCCGACGGCACCGAGGACCACTGGAGCGACGAGTATCAGGAGATCATCGAGCTCGCCTGACACTCGCCGTCCGAGCAATCAGCTTGCCGGCCAGTACTTCTTGCGTAGTTCGCCCTTGACCAGCTTGCCGGTGGGCGTGCGCGGCAGTTCGTCGACGAAGTCCACCGACCGCGGCGCCTTGTACGCGGCGATGCTGTCCTTGGTGAACGTGATGAGCTCGTCGGCGAGTTCGTCGGAGGGCTCGTGTCCCTCGGCGAGCTGCACACACGCTTTGGCCACCTCACCGAGGTCCGGATCGGGGACACCGATCACCGCGACGTCGAAGACGGCGGGATGGTTGATGAGGACGTTCTCGGCCTCCTGCGGGTAGATGTTCACGCCGCCGGAGATGATCATGAACGCCTTGCGGTCGGTCAGGTACAGGTAACCGTCGGCGTCGACGTACCCGACATCGCCTGTCGTGGACCAGTTCTCGTGTTCCGGGTGCTGGGCCTTGCGGGTCTTCTCCGGATCGTTGTGGTACTGGAAGGTCACGTCCTCGCGTTCGAAGAAGACCTGTCCGACCTCGCCGACCGGGAGCTCCTTGCCGTCCTCGTCGCAGATGTGGATGACGCCGAGCAGCGGCTTGCCCACCGAGCCGGGGTGATCGAGTGCTTCCTGCGGGCCGATGAACGTCGCGCCGGCGGCCTCGGTGGAGGCGTAGTACTCATGGATGACCGGGCCCCACCAGTCGATCATCGCCTTCTTGACCTCGACCGGGCAGGGTGCCGCGGCGTGGACCGCGATCTTGAGGCTGCTGACGTCGTAGGAGTTACGGACCTCCTCGGGCAGCTTCAGCATGCGGATGAACATCGTGGGCACCCACTGGCTGTGTGTCACCTTGTAGTTCTGGATGGCGGCCAGTGCGGCCTCGGGCTCGAAGCGGTCGAGCATGATCACAGTGCCGCCGACCGAGTTGGTGACGCCGCAATAGCGGAGCGGCGCAGCGTGATACAGCGGTGCGGGGGACAGGTAGACGGCGTTCTCGTCGAAGCCGTACATCGGCGCGAAAATCGCCGTGTAGGTGTCGGGGACCTGATCGACCTGACCGTCGGGCATCGGGGTCTTGATGCCCTTGGGGCGGCCGGTGGTTCCCGACGAGTAGAGCATGTCGGTTCCGCGCGGCTGATCCGTGCGCGGTTCGGCGGAGGCGTTGGCGAGGATCTTGTCGTAGCTGTCGAAGCCCTGGAGATCTCCACCCCAGGCGACGCGTCGGCCGGTGCCGGACAGGGCCTCGACCTCGCCGGAGCGCGACACCGCGTCGGCGACCGATGCGCCCGCGAACAGCACCTGGGCGTTGCAGTCGTTGAGGATGTAGTTGGTCTCGGCAGCGGTCAGGTGGTGGTTGACCGCCGTCACGTACAGTCCGCTGCGCAGCGCGGCCCAGTACACCTCGAACACGTGGAGATCGTTGGCGGACACGACTGCGATGTTGTCGCCGCGCTCGAGCCCCAGCGACTCCAGGTAGTTGGCGAGCCGGGTCGAGTTCTCGTCGAGTTGACGGTAGGTCAGCTGCTCGCCGGTGGCGGCTCGGATGACGGCGGGCTTGTCCGGAGTGGACTTGGCGAAGACTCCAGGGAACAAGGGTGCACTCCTCTGACGAAGGGGGACATTGACCCCGAACAACCGTTAACTAACGATCGTTCGGGGTGTCGTGTGTCACAGTACCCGAGCCCTCGCGGCCGGCATCACTCTCGGCCGTGGTTGGCGCAGAACTGCGCTCAGTGGTCGGCGAGGAACCGATCCATCGTCCGTTCGGCGAGCGCGGTGATCGTCAGGGCGGGATTCACCAGTCCGACGGCACCCGGCACGAACGAGCCGTCGACGACGTAGAGGTTGTCGTAGCCGCGGACCGCACCGTCCATCGACGCCGCCTGTCCCATCACGACGCCAACCGAGGCCGTGATACGTGCCCGCCGAACCGAATCCGACGGCGCGGGTGTAGATCGGGACGCCGTTGGCCGGCCTGCCGTAGCGTGCCTCGGTGCGCTGGTGGAACTTTCCGACGAAGGCGGCCGCCTGCCGATCGACGTCGTTGCTTCCCTCCGGATACGGATAGTTGAGCTTCGCCGTCCGGCTCGCGTGATCGAAGTCGACTGTGCCTCGTTCATCGGTGTGGGTCTGGACGAGGTGGGTGGTCCCGGCCTTGCCGAGGGGCGCCGGCAGCGGCGTCGCCTGATAGACCATCGACATCGGGGTCTCCGAGAGCCTGTCCTCGTAGATCCGCGCGTAGCCAGGTCCACCTTGGACGAGCCCGAAGTCGTCGGACGGGTTGGTGCGGATGGTGAGGAAGTCGCCGTTGGTCCCGAATCCGTTCCCGATGTGCGGGGACAGTTGCGGCAGAGTGCCTTTCGCCCGTGCCTCGACGAGCATGCGGGTGGTGTGGAACGAGCCGGCCGCCAGGAACAGATGATCGGCCTCGGCGGTCACCGTCCGGATCGTCCGACCCTGCTCGTCGCGGACCCGCGCCGTGACGACGAAACCGGCCCGGCGTGCGCGCGGCCGGATGTCGAAGACCTCGTGCATCGGCTTGATCGTGACGTTGCCGGACCGTTCGGCGGCGGCGAGGTAGGTCCGGTCGGTGGACTTCTTGGCACCGCTGTTCACGCCGTAGCTCAGCTCACCGACGATGACCGACGGGCGTTTACGGCCGGCGATCTCGGCGCGGACGATGTCCCAGTCGATCGCGAAGTCGAAGAAGTGCGGGCTCGCGCCGTAACGGGCGATGACGTTCAGCCACGACCGAGGGCCGACGTAGTTGGGGTGGCGGAGGATGTCGGCGGGAAGAGGCGAGACCCCGAGGGCCTTCTTGGCGCGCGGGTAATACACGGACAGCAGCTCGGGGTAGTTCGCCGCGGCCGGGAAGATGTGCTCGAAGTCCTGGCGCCGGGGGACCGGCGTGAACGAGCCGACCACCAGCGATCCGCCGCCCACGCCGGCGCCGTAGACGGCCTCGATCCCGTTTCCGATGACGTGTCGAGGACGCCCGGGTACGGCTGGACGGGGATAGCGGTGGCGTTGTTCGCGCCGGCCCGGTTGCCGACGAACCAGGCGGCACGCTTGTCCGGGCTCGAGAAAGAGGCGAAGGTGTTGCCGTCCGAGCGGATCGGCCAGCGGCGGCCACGCTCGAACACCGTTGTGGCGAAACCGGCTTCACCGAGTCGCAGCGCGGCGACCGAGCCGCCGAAACCGGTGCCGATGACGATCGCGGTGCGTCCGGGCGTGGCGTTCGCGGGAGTCGCGGTACTCGCGGTGGTGGCCAGCGCGGCGAGGGCTCCGGCACCTGCCACGGAGCGGAGGACGGTCCGGCGCGAGACGGCGGGGTCGGGTCTGTCCAAGTTCACGATGGAACCTTAGCTTGCACTAACTAAGGTAAGGGACACCTTACTTAGTGTGGGAGAGTGGGATGCATCACCCTGGGACTGTGCTCCGAAGACTACTCTGATCGCCGCATACACTCCGGGTGATGACCGATTCGTTCGACATCGAGGTGGACCGCGACAGCGTGGCCATGGGCGACGACGTGCAGTCCCATGCCCGCCGGATCTCGGTGATGTCCGGAACCACGCTGAGTTCTGTGCTCGCCGAGGCTGCACCCGAGATCCGTTCGCGCGGCTGGAGTTGGGTGGCCGAGGTCGACGGACGGACCGCCGCGGTCTGGTCGATCGATCGCGGCGTCGAGATGCTCGTCGAAGACGATGTGGTGATCGCGGACAATGCGCCGCGTCGGATCTTCTTCCGCTATTTCCTGCAGATCGATCCCGAGTGGCTGGACCGGCGGCTCGTCGACGGCGCAGAAGCGAATCGACGTGTGCTGGAACGTGAATACCAGCCGATCGGCGACCGGCTCCGTGAGGAGGAGGATCGGCGCCGAGAGCGGGAACTCCCGGGGCGGCTCCTGGGCGTCGAATGTTCCGCGGCGCTGCGCGGCCTCGGTGTGGAGTTCGACCTGCACAACGATCGGATGGCGCGGTTCGACGTGTTCGGGTCGTTGTGGCGGGTGCGGCGTATGGACACGATGACGGTCACCGCCCGCGGGGAGAACAGATTCTTGTCGTCCATCCGGCCGGCGGCTGTCGCCGAGGTCTGGCTGGTGGCGGCCGTAGGGCAACGGATGCGGCAGGTCCGGGGCCTGCCACCGGCCCCGGACCGGCTGTTGTCGCACCCGGATCTGTATCCGATGTCTCGGGGCGTGTTCCGGGAACCTCGCTGGTCGACGAGGGGGCACCCCACCGTCCAGCTCACCGGTGACGAGGCGGTCCACGCGTACCGGATTTCGGCGGGGCGCACGATCGCCGAGGTCGGGCAGATCCTCGACGCGCGGTGATCAGTCCTTGGCCCGCACCGATTCCTCGACGAGATCGAGGACTGCGTGCAGATCGTCGGTGGGCTGACCCGACGCCAGTCGGGTGATCAGTCCGTCGAGAACGAGATCCAGATACTTGACCAGGACGTTGGTGGGGACATCGTCGCGAAGACGACCGGCCTGACGGCCGCGCTCGAGGCGGGTGAGGGTGGCCTGCTCGAGCTCGGCCGACCGTGCCATCCACTCGGCCCGGAAGCTGTTGTCGGTGCGCAGCTTTCGCGCGATCTCGAGGCGGGTCCCGAGCCAGTCGAAATCCTCTGGCCGCGTGAGCATGTCACGCATGACCTGCACGAGACCCTCTTCGGCGGCGACATCCGCCATACGTTCGGCGTCCTCGTGCGCGAGCGCGAGGAACAGCGCCTCTTTGTCCCGGTAGTGGTGGAAGATCGCGCCGCGGGACAGACCCGTGGACTCCTCGATCCGCTTGACGGTCGCACCGTCGTATCCGTACTCCGCGAAGCAATGCCGCGCGCCGTCGAGAATCTCCCGACGACGCGCGGCAAGGCGGTCATCACTGACCTTGGGCACGTCGCGTGCTCCTGTCAGCTCTTGATCATGTTCCGCAGCACGTACTGCAGGATGCCTCCGTTGCGGTAGTAATCGGCTTCACCGGGGGTGTCGATGCGCACCTTGGCATCGAACTCCACCTTCGAGCCGTCCTCCTTGGTGGCGGTGACGTGCACGGTCTTCGGGGTCTTGCCCTCGTTGAGCTCCTCGATACCGGTGATGTCGAAGGTCTCGGTGCCGTCGAGGCGCAGCGACTTGTGCGACTCACCCTCGGGGAACTGCAGCGGGATGACGCCCATACCGATCAGGTTCGAGCGGTGGATGCGCTCGAAGCTCTCGGTGATGACCGCCTTGACGCCCAGCAGGCTGGTGCCCTTGGCCGCCCAGTCACGCGACGACCCGGTGCCGTACTCCTTGCCGCCGAGCACGACGAGCGGGATGTTCTGCTCGGCGTAGTTCTGCGCGGCGTCGTAGATGAACGACTGCGGTGCACCCTCCTGGGTGAAGTCGCGGGTGTAGCCACCGGACACACCGTCGAGCAGCTGGTTCTGCAGGCGGATGTTGCCGAAGGTCGAACGGATCATCACCTCGTGGTTGCCACGACGGGCGCCCAGCGAGTTGTAGTCCTTGCGTGCCACACCGTTGGCGTCGAGGTACTGCGCGGCGGGGGTGCCGGGTTTGATCGTCGACGCGGGGGAGATGTGGTCGGTGGTCACCGAGTCGCCGAGCTTCGCGAGCACGCGAGCGCCCTTGATGTCGGAGACGGGTGCCGGCTCGAGCTGCATGCCCTCGAAGTACGGAGGCTTCCGCACATAGGTCGACTTCTCGTCCCACTCGAAGGTCTTGCCCGACGGCGTGGGCAGGTTCTGCCAGCGCTCGTCGCCCTTGAAGACGTCGGCGTAGTCGGCGGCGTACTGCTCCGGCGAGATCGACGACGCGATGGTCGCCTCGATCTCCTCGTTGGTCGGCCAGATGTCCTTGAGGAAGACGTCGTTACCGTCGGTGTCCTTGCCCAGCGGGTCGGACTCGAAGTCGAAGTCCATGGTGCCGGCCAGGGCGTAGGCGATGACCAGCGGCGGCGAGGCCAGGTAGTTCATCTTCACGTCGGGGTTGATGCGACCCTCGAAGTTGCGGTTGCCCGAGAGCACCGCGGTGGCGGTCAGGTCGTTGTCGTTGATCGCCTTCGAGATCTCCTCGGGCAGCGGGCCCGAGTTGCCGATGCAGGTGGTGCAGCCGTAGCCGACCAGGTAGAAGCCCAGCTTCTCCAGGTAGGGCCACAGGCCGGCCTTCTCGTAGTAACCGGTGACGACCTGCGAGCCCGGAGCCATCGAGGTCTTCACCCACGGCTTGGAGGTCAGGCCCTTCTCGACCGCCTTCTTGGCGAGCAGCGCCGCGCCGAGCATGACCGACGGGTTGGAGGTGTTGGTGCAGCTGGTGATCGACGCGATGGTCACGATGCCGTGGTCGAGGATCATCGAGCCGCGCTCTTCGGAGTCCACGCGCACCGGCTTCGTCGGACGGCCCTCGGCGCCGTTGGCGGCCGAGTGCAGCGGTTCCGCGTCATCGTCGGCGAAGGTCAGCGTGGCCGGGTCGGAGGCCGGGAAGGTCTCCTCGACGGCCTCGTCGAGCTTGGTGTGAGCCGGGCTGTTGCCGTTCTCGACGTAGTTGTGGATGTCCTTGCGGAAGGCGTTCTTGGCGTCCCACAGCTCGATGCGGTCCTGCGGACGCTTCGGGCCGGCGATCGACGGGACGACGTCGGCGAGATCGAGCTCGAGGTACTCCGAGTACACGGCCTCCTCGGCGTCCTTCTCGAGCCACATGCCCTGTTCCTTGGCGTACGCCTCGACGAGGGCGAGCGTCTCTTCGCTGCGGCCGGTGAGGCGCAGGTACTTCACGGTCTCCTCGTCGATGGGGAACATCGCACACGTCGAACCGAACTCGGGGCTCATGTTGCCGATCGTGGCGCGGTTGGCCAGCGGCACCTCGGCGACACCGTTGCCGTAGAACTCGACGAACTTGCCGACCACACCGTGCTTGCGCAGCATCTCGGTGATGGTGAGGACCACGTCGGTGGCGGTCACGCCGGGCTTGGTGGCACCGGTCAGCTTGAAGCCGACGACACGCGGGATGAGCATCGAGACCGGCTGGCCGAGCATCGCGGCCTCTGCCTCGATGCCGCCGACGCCCCAGCCCAGGACGCCGAGGCCGTTCTCCATCGTGGTGTGCGAGTCGGTGCCGATGCAGGTGTCGGGGTAGGCGACGCCGTCACGGACCATGACCGAGCGCGCGAGGTGCTCGATGTTGACCTGGTGGACGATGCCGGTGCCCGGCGGGACGACGCGGAAGTCGTCGAAGGCGCCCTGGCCCCAGCGGAGGAACTTGTATCGCTCTTCGTTGCGCTGGTACTCGATCTCGACGTTGCGCTCGAAGGCCTGGGCGTTGCCGAAGGCCTCGATGATCACGGAGTGGTCGATGACCATCTCGGCGGGCGCGAGCGGGTTGACCTTGTTCGGGTCGCCGCCGAGCTCCTTGACGGCGTCGCGCATCGTGGTGAGGTCGACGATGCAGGGCACGCCGGTGAAGTCCTGCATGATCACGCGGGCCGGCGTGAACTGGATCTCGACGCTGGGCTCGGCGTTCGGATCCCAGTTGGCCAGGGCCTCGATGTGCTCGGCGGTGATGTTCGCGCCGTCCTCGGTACGAAGGAGGTTCTCGGTCAGCACTTTGAGGGCGTAGGGGAGCTTCTCGGCGCCCTTGACGGCATTCAGGCGGTAGATCTCGTAGCTGTTGTCGCCGACGTCCAGCGTGCCGCGGGCGCCGAAGGAATTGATACTCACTTCTAAATCCACTCTCCTCGTGTGCCGACGGGCCGCGTCGGCGATGCTCGATGAATTGTTGAACCCGGCGGGCTGCACCGGTGCCATCGGGTGTCCGCGAGACGACCCGCGACAACTTCGTCCAGCCTAACAGTACGAGCGTACTGTCCCAGCGGGGTGGCGACGACACGCCGTCGAGGCCGCACGCGTAGGCGAATACCCGGACGACTCCATTGTGTCGTACGGTGCAGGGCGAAGTCCGGTGAGCGTCCGCTTTGCTCGCCGCGGGGGTTACCGACAGACAGGGGTGAGGCCGTATGGGTCCCGAGCCGACGATGCTGATGCTGGCCGCTCCCGCGGAGAACAGCGAACTCACCGGGCTGGTCGGGGTCGACATGGCCGAGCTCTCGCGCGACATCGCCGACGACGGGGTGGCCGGCGCCACTCCCGAGCAGGTACCCGGGATGCTCGAGGTGATCGAGTACGCCAAGTCCAAGGGCCAGGACTTCAGCTTCGTGGTCGTCGACCAGGTGCAGCCGCGCTTCAGCCTCTACCGCGACATCGCCAACCAGCTCCAGGAGCAGGTCGGCGGCACCGTGATCGTGCTCGGCCCCAACTCTGTCGGCAGCTCCTCGCCGGAGTTCAGCCGGGTGATCCAGGAGGAGGCGACTCAGAATCTCGCCCTCACCGATCCGCCCGGGGCTGCGCGACAGATGGTCGACTCGATGACCGGTTCGCACGTCGACTGGACCGTCGTCGGACTCGTCCTCATCCTCGTCGTCGTGCTCGGTGCGGCGGGTGCGCGATTCCGCGCCCGACGTGCCCGCGCAGCGGCGGCGGGAGGACCCCTCGGTCCGGTGAACCCGACCGGTGCGCAAGCGTCGTCGTCCGGCGACTCGGACGCGTCTCGCGACGGGGCGACCGTCGACTCCTCGACGTCTTCCTGACGCCCGCCCTTCACTTTCGCCTGCGTCACTGACGACCGCTCGTCGCGGTCCGGCGGCGCCGGTGTCGTGGTGCTCGCGTCCGAATCGGTTCGTCCACCGGTTTGTTGCGAATTCGAGACCTGAGCTGCACTGGTGAACTATCTGCAGTTCACAGCATTTTCCCAGGTAATCACGTCTTTGTAATTCATTTCGTAAGGTTTTCTCGTGTGGTTGATGTGACGTACGGTTCTGATGTCGCATGTGTGACCTGTGTTCCCTATAGGGGCATCTGCGACCCATGTGCAGTGTGTGGTCGGGGCACAGTGGCCGTTCGATCAACATCCGGGATCGGGCACGTCCCCGGAAGAACCGCGAGGAGTTCAGGTGAGGCGAGGAAGAACAGGTGCGTCCTGGCCGGCGCGCGTCACGGCGGCCATGGCTGCCGTTCTCATCTGTGCGGTCGGCGCCGGTCATGCGGTCGCCACCCCGAAGAAGGCGCCCGAGTCGCCGGTGTCCGGGCTGATCAACGAGATCGCGTCGGTCAACCAGGACATCGTCGACCTCGACCAGGCCCTGGCGATGCGGCAGGAGAACGTCAACCGCGCGATCGTCGACTTCCAGAACTCACTCGCCCAGCGGCGACTGGCCACGGTCGCCGCGCGCGGTGCGCGCACCGAACTCGACCGGGCCGGCCAGGCCGTCGTCGAGGCGCAGAAGGCCTTCGACGGCTTCGTCCGCCTCGCCTACCAGCAGGGCGCCGAGCAGGGTTCGATGTCCAACTACGTGGCCTCCCCGGACCCGCAGGCCGTCCTGGACCGGATGAAGCTGCTCGACCAGGTCGGCAAGAAGCAGCAGGAGACCATCCGTCGACTGCAGGTCGCCCGCAACCAGAAGGCCAATCGCCTCGCCGCGGTCGAGGCGACCCGCCGGCAGGCGTCGTTCGCCGCGAAGAGCGCCGAACAGCGAAAGCGCGACGCACTGACCGCGGTCGCCGAGGCCCGGACCGCCATCACCGATCAGCAGCAGCGCAAGGCGACCCTGATCGCCAAGCGGGACCGCGTGCAGAAGAAGATCGACTCGATCCGCGGCTACGTCCCGAAGAAGAACGCCGCCGGGCCGTCCACCCGTGAACTGCTGTCCGACCTCTTCCCGTCGGCCCCGGCCGCCCTCCCGGATCTGCCGACCACCAACGTCTCCGACAACGAGCTGCTCGCGATCGCCGCGCGTGCCGCCGCGAAGATCGCGGTCGACGTGGGTTCGGCGGCTCTCGGCATCGGTCTCGACATGGGTTCGCAGATGCTCTCGGGCATCATCGGGGAGCAGCGCCTCCCGCAGTCCGAACTCCTCAACGAGCTCGGCCTCGGCGGCGTGGACCTCACCGGCAGCAGCGGCAACGACAGCCTGAGCTCACGGCTGGGTTCGGGGAGCCTGGGCTCCCTGTTCGGCGGTTCCGGTGGCGGCGGCGGCGGATCGGGCGGCATGGTGCGCCCGGGTCTGCGCGGCCCGCAGGCGGTGGAGATCGTCGTCAACCGTGCTCTGTCGCAGCTGGGCGTCACCTACGCCTGGGGTGGTGGCGACGCCAACGGTCCGACGCAGGGCATCCGCGACGGCGGTGTCGCCGACAGCTACGGCGACTACCGCAAGGTCGGTTTCGACTGCTCGGGCCTGATGATGTACGCCTTCGGCGGCGTGGGCATCGAACTGCCGCACTACACGGGCTACCAGTACACCTCGGGTCCGCACTTCCCGCTCTCGCAGATGCGTCGCGGCGACATGATCTTCTACGGTCCCAACGCGAGTCAGCACGTCGCGCTCTACCTGGGCGACAACAAGATGGTCGAGGCCCCGCAGTCCGGTTCCGTCGTGAAGGTGTCGCCGCTGCGCACCAACGGCGCGATGCCGAACGTGGTCCGCCTGCTCTGAATGCGTCTGACCGACGAGCCGTGGATCTTCTTGGCAGCTTTTCAGTTCGCACGGCTAGGCTGGCACAAACACGCGGGAGTGCCTTCGGTCCCGACGTGTCCTCACCAGCGAGCAGCAGAGTTCAGATGAACAGGAGCACGGGTTGACCGAATCGCACTCCCTCGACAAGGCGGCCACGGGGGACCCGGCCGCGGCAGGCGCCGATTCGTCGGTGCTCAGCGACGCCGACGTCGCCCTGCTCGAGCGGGCCATCTACGAGGTCAAGCGCGTCATCGTCGGTCAGGACCAGCTCGTCGAGCGAATCCTCGTGGGTCTGCTCGCCCGCGGCCACATCCTCCTCGAAGGTGTTCCCGGCGTCGCCAAGACGCTCGCGGTCGAGACCTTCGCCAAGGTCGTCGGCGGGTCCTTCTCCCGGGTGCAGTTCACCCCCGACCTGGTGCCGACCGACCTCATCGGTACGCGGATCTACCGCCAGGGCCGCGAGGAGTTCGACACCGAGCTCGGTCCGGTGGTCGCGAACTTCCTCCTCGCCGACGAGATCAACCGCGCGCCCGCCAAGGTGCAGTCCGCGCTGCTCGAGGTCATGGCCGAACGGCACGTGTCGATCGGCGGCAAGACCTATCCGATGCCCGACCCGTTCCTCGTGATGGCGACGCAGAACCCCATCGAGAACGAGGGTGTCTACCCCCTGCCGGAGGCACAGCGCGACCGCTTCCTGTTCAAGGTGCTCGTCGACTACCCGTCGGTGGAGGAGGAGCGCGAGATCGTCTACCGGATGGGCAATGTCCCGCCGATGGCCTCGCAGGTCCTCGACCCCGCCGCGATGCTGCGGCTGCAGAAGACCGCCGCCAACGTCTTCGTCCACCACGCGCTCGTCGACTACGTCGTCCGCGTCATCAACGCGACGCGCCGCCCGGCCGAGCTCGGTCTCAGCGACGTCGCATCGTGGCTGTCCTACGGCGCCTCGCCCCGCGCGACCCTGGGTATCGTCGCCGCCGCTCGCGCGCTCGCGTTGGTCCGCGGCCGCGACTACGTCATCCCGCAGGACATCGTCGAGATCATGCCCGACGTCCTCCGTCACCGTCTGGTGTTGTCATACGACGCCCTGGCCGACGAGATCGACGCCGACCAGGTCATCACCCGGGTCTTGCAGACCGTGGGACTCCCGCAGGTCGGCGCGCAGCCGGTGGCGCAGAACTCCTACCAGTCGGGTCCGGGTCCGCAGGGCCACGCCGCCGGCGTGCCGCAGGGAGCCCCGCAGGGTGCCAACGGCTATGCCGCGCAACAGGTTCCGCAGGGTTCCGGTCCGGTGAACCCGAATTCGCGGTATGGCGGCTAATCGGGACCTGCCGAGCCTCGGTGCCGGGTTGCTCGAGGAGCCCCAGCTCACCGCGGCTCTGAAGATGTTGGAGCTCACGGTTCGCCGCAAGCTCGACGGTGTGCTGCAGGGCGAGCACCTCGGACTCATCCCCGGACCGGGTTCGGAGCCGGGAGAGGCGCGCGCCTACCAGCCGGGGGACGACGTCCGTCGCATGGAGTGGTCGGTCACCGCGCGGACCACCCAACCGCACGTGCGCCAGATGATCGCCGACCGCGAGCTCGAGACCTGGCTCGTGGTCGACGCGTCGGCGAGCCTCGACTTCGGCACCGTCGGCTGCACCAAACGAGACCTCGCGGTGGCCGCGGCAGCCGCGATCGTGCACCTGACCACCGGCGGCGGTAACCGTCACGGCGCCCTCGTCGTGACCGGCGACGACCTCGTGCGGGTACCGGCGCGGGCCGGTCGCGCCCATGCACAGAACCTGCTCAAGGCGATCGCGACGACGCATCGGAGTGCTCCCGGTGTCCGCGGAGACCTCAAGGCCGGCATCGAGGCCCTGCGGCGACCGCAGCGCCGTCGGGGTCTCGCGGTCGTGATCAGCGACTTCCTCGGGCCGATCGACTGGGAACGATCACTGCGCGCGATCGGCGCTCACCACGAGCTGCTCGCGGTCGAGGTCCTCGACCCGCGTGACCTCGAACTGCCGCCGATCGGCGAGGTCACCCTCGCCGACGCCGAATCAGGGGAGATCCACGACGTGACGGTCACCGAGGACCTCCGACGCGACTTCGCCGCGGCCGCGCGCGCGCATCAGCAGCGCGTGCACCGGACGCTGCGCAGCTGCGGTGGCGCCACGCTGACGCTGCGCACCGACCGCGAGTGGATCGCCGACACCGTGAAGTTCATCGCCCAGCGACGTCGCGGCCTCGCCGCCGGGGTGGGGTAGACCATGCTGTCCAGTCCCTGGTGGTTGTTGCTGCTGCTCGTCGTGGCGCTACTCGGCGCCGCGTACGTGTACATGCTGCGTCGTCGTCGGCAGCGGGCGCTGACCTTCGCGAACCTCGATCTCCTGAAATCCGTCGCCCCCGCCGACCGCAACCGGTTCCGCCATGTGCCGATCGCGCTGCTGATCATCTCGCTGATCCTGCTGACGGTCGCGCTGTCGGGTCCGCAGGCCGACCGCAAGGTCCCGCGCAACAAGGCGACGGTGATCCTCGTGATGGACGTGTCCCGGTCGATGAACGCGACCGACGTGGCGCCGTCGCGCATCCGGGCCGCCCAGCAGTCGGCGAAGAAGTTCGCCGACGAATTGACCGAGGGCATCAACCTCGGGCTGATCTCCTTCGCCGGGACCGCGGCGAGTCTGGTGTCGCCGACCCCCGACCACAACGCGACCAAGGTCGCCGTCGACAAACTGAGACTCGACGACAAGACGGCGACCGGCGAGGGCATTTTCGCGGCACTGCAGCAGATCAGCACGCTCAACGCCGTCCTCGGCGGTGGTGAGGCGGCCCCGCCGGCGCGGATCGTGCTCCTGTCGGACGGCAAGGAGACCGTGCCCGACGATCCCGACGACCCCCGCGGCGGCTTCACCGCGGCCCGCAAGGCCAAGGAGGAGAAGATCCCGGTCTCCACCATCTCCTTCGGAACCCGGACGGGCACCGTCGAACTAGAGGGCGACCGGGTGCCGGTCCCCGTCGACGACGATTCGCTCCGCAAGATCGCGAACCTGTCCGGCGGCGACTTCTTCACCGCGACGAGCCTCGACGAGCTCAACAAGGTGTACGAGAAACTGCAGAACGAGATCGGCTACGAGACCCGGCGGGGGGACAATTCGAAGCCATGGCTCATCGCAGGTACGTTGTTCGCGCTGGTCTCGGCGTTCGCAGCCCTGGCGATCAATCGCCGGCTGCCCTGACCCGAACCCGCTGGTCCGACCCACTGGCGTGCCACATCCGCCGACCACCGCGACGCCGCCCCCAACAGAACGGATAGGTTAGACACCCATGACGGCATCCAGCAGCGAAGCGCAGAATCCTTCCCGGTCGGTCCTGGTCACCGGCGGCAACCGCGGGATCGGCCTGGCCGTGGCCCAGCGGCTGGCCGCCGACGGCCACAAGGTCGCGGTCACCCACCGCGGCTCGGGTGCGCCCGAGGGGCTGTTCGGCGTGAAGTGCGATGTGACCGACTCGGAGTCCGTCGACGCGGCCTTCGCCGAGGTCGAGGCCCACCAGGGGCCGGTGGAGGTCCTCGTCGCCAACGCGGGGATCACCGACAACATGCTGCTCATGCGCCTGTCCGAGGAGTCCTTCGAGAAGGTCATCGACGCCAACCTCACCGGCGCCTTCCGTTGTGCGAAGCGCGCCACCAAGGGGATGCAGCGTGCCAAGTGGGGTCGGATGATCTTCCTCGGCTCGGTCGTCGCGATGTCGGGCATCCCCGGCCAGGTCAACTACGCGGCGTCCAAGGCGGGCCTGATCGGCATGGCACGTTCGATCGCCCGCGAGATCGGGTCCCGCAACATCACCTCCAACGTCGTCGCACCGGGGTTCATCGAGACCGACATGACCGCGGCGATGGAGGATCGCTACATCGAGATGGCCAAGCAGGCCATCCCGCTGGGCCGTACGGGCAAGCCCGAAGACGTCGCCGCCGCCATCAGCTTCCTGGCCTCCGACGAGGGCGGCTACATCTCCGGCGCGGTCATCCCGGTCGACGGCGGCATGGGCATGGGCCACTGACCCACCGGGTCAGACCCGCCACCGGCCACACCACATCTCAATCAACGTCGATCTCAGGAGCACATCTTCGTGAGCGGAATCCTGGACGGGAAGACCGTCCTCATCACGGGCATCATCACCGATGCGTCGATCGCCTTCCACGCGGCCGCCATGGCGCAGGAGCAGGGCGCGACGGTGATCATCACCGGCATCCCCGAGCGGCTACGGCTGATCGACCGGATCGCGAAGCGGCTGCCCAAGGAGGTCCCGCCGGCCATCGGCCTCGACGTGACCAACGAGGAAGACCTCGAGGCGCTCGCCGGCAAGATCCGCGAGATCGCCCCGCAGGGCGTCGACGGAGTCATGCACTCGATCGCGTTCGCGCCGCGCACCCTGATGGGTCCGGACGCCAAGCCGTTCCTCGAGGGACCCGGTCCCGACGCCGCGAAGGCCTTCGAGATCTCGGCCTGGAGCTACGCGTCGCTGGCCCGCGCCGTGCTGCCCGTCATGAACGAGGGCGGCTCCATCGTCGGTATGGACTTCGATCCGCGCACCGCCATGCCGTTCTACAACTGGATGGGCGTCGCGAAGGCCGCCCTCGAGTCGGTGAACCGCTACGTGGCGCGAGAGGTGGGCAACGCCAAGAACATTCGCTCCAACCTGGTCGCCGCCGGACCCATCAAGACCCTCGCGGCCAAGGCCATCGCCGGCACCGCGACCGACGACGCCAAGCCGCTCAACATGCTCAACGAGTACTGGGACGGTGCCTCGCCGATCGGCTGGGACGTCGACGATCCGACCGTGGTCGCGAAGTCGGTCTGTGCGTTGCTGAGCGACTGGCTGCCGGGCACGACCGGCTCCATCGTCTATGTCGACGGCGGCGCCAGCCACAACACCTGGTTCCCGGAGGGCATGACCTCCGGGTCGTGAGCCTGGGGAGACACGCAGTGGAGACCGCTTTCGATTCCGTCCTGTTCCTGTCCTTCGGTGGCCCCGAGGGGCCCGACGAGGTGATGCCCTTCCTGGAGAACGTGACCAGGGGCCGGGGGATACCACGGGAGCGACTGGAGTCGGTCGCCGAGCACTACCTGCACTTCGGTGGGGTGTCGCCGATCAACCGGCTCAACCTGGACATGATCGACGGCCTGCGCGCCGAACTGGCACGCCGCGGTCTCGACCTGCCGGTCTACTTCGGCAACCGCAACTGGCATCCGATGGCCGAGGACACCCTCGCCGAGATGTACCGGGCCGGGCATCGCCGGATCCTCGTCTTCCCGACGTCCGCATGGGGCGGCTACTCGGGATGCCGTCAGTACCACGAGGACATCGACCGCGCGCTGACGGCGCTCGCCGAACGCGAACCCGCGAGCACCACACGCGAGGGCGCTGTGGTGCTGCGCAAGCTGCCGCAGTACTGGTCGCATCCCGCATTCACCGCAGCCGGTGCAGATGCCGTTCGTCGGGGGATCGAGGCGCTCGGTGAGTCCGCCGACCCGGTGCGCCTGGTCTTCACCGCGCACTCCGTCCCGAACTCGGCCGACGCCGCCTCCGGGCCGGCCGCCGAGGGTGGCGGTCTGTACTCCCGCCAGGTGCTGGCGGCGTCGCGGGCCGTCGCCGACGCGCTCGGCGTCGACGACTTCGACCAGGTCTGGCAGTCGCGGTCGGGACCCCCGCAGATCCCGTGGCTCGAACCGGACATCTGTGACCACCTGGAAGATCTTGCGGCACAGGGCGTCCGACGGGTCGTGGTCTATCCCGTCGGATTCATCTCCGATCACCTCGAGGTGATCTGGGACCTCGACAACGAGGCCGCCGAGACGGCTCAACGACTCGGCATGCAGTACGTCCGCGCCGACACCGTCGGTACGGACCCGCGGTTCGTCGAGATGATCGGCGAACTCGTGGAGAACTACGCCACCGGCGGTGGCGACCTGGCCGCCATGGGCTGCGGCGACAACGGCCGGGTGTGCCGGGACCGGTGCTGCGTGCCTGCCGCGCGCCCATCGCGGCGGCCGACCACCTCGTCCGGCGGGCAATAACCGGGACTCCATAAGTCCGGGACGAAATCATGCATCTTGATTGACGTCCGTTTAAGTGCATTTCTGAGACATATTGTCGGATTTGAATCCTTAAAGGGCAGCGAACGCCCTCAAATCGTAAATGGTTTGCACGGGTAACGATCGAATAACGGGAGACTGCACAAGTGGCCCCGTCGTCCGCAGAATGCCATTCGCTTACTTAGCTTCCCGTCCCGGGTTGCGATTGTGAGAGAGGAAATCTGTAATGGCAGACGGTTACATCGAACTCAGTCCCGAAGTCCTCGAACCGATCCTGGAATCCCTGATCACCGGTTCCATCGAGGGTGGCGACGACACGACTCCGACGGTGTGAGAAGCCTTCTCGGGTGGGCCGCGGCAATGACGCGGTCCACCCGAGGTGTTTCCACTGATTTTTTTCGATGTCGTCTCCAAAGCGCTGTGACCTGCTATGAGTGATGAACAATTCGAGGGGATTGAAACAATTATCCTCGACGCCGACGATCTCGGCCAGGGGTCGAGTTGCTCGCGGACACCCTGCACGAGATCCCGCTGTACAGCTGGCTGCTCGGTGAGTGCATAGCCGACCTTTCGCTGCGCAGATGGTTGGCAGAGATACTCTTGCGGCCGTTGCTGGACGCGGGATGTGTGATCGGATCACGGCGGGACGGCCGTCTCGTCGGAATGCTGGTCTTCCAGCCACACGACACCGACCTGTCACCCGGGGGCAAGCCGCCGCTGACCCCAGCCGATTTCGCAGTGGTGGCGACTGTTCCCGGAGTACGGGAATGCGTCGCCGAACTCCTGAGGAGTCCGCAGATGGCGCCGCCGGTGAACGACGCGGTCAACCTCCGGATCGGGATCGTGGCGGCAGAGGAACGCGGCGGTCGTGTGTTGACCGCCATGATGCGCGAGGTGGAGCGATTTTGTACCGCGGCATCCCGGCCGTACTACGCCTGGACCGGATCTCCCCGGCTGCGTGACTGGTACGCGCTGGCGTGGGGGGCCGCGGAGTTCGCAGCCGAGGACTGGAACGGCATCACCATGTACGGCCTCGTCTCCGAGCGGCCGCCGAGGCCGGGTCCGGTGCCGGACCCGAGAGGGCCGGACCTCGCGGCTCAGCGCCGGAGTAGTTCACCGATCGTGTGATTGACGGCGGCAGCGCGTGCGGTTCTCGTGAGCGTCTGTAACCCGCGCAGGGCGGAGTCACCCGAATCCCATTGGCCCGCACTGTCCCCGATCTCCACCCGGCGGGTGCCGGCCAGGTCGACGATCGCCTCGACCTGGGCGGCGGTGTCGATCAGGCGGGTCGAGCGGGCGTCGAGCGCATGCGGCGGCAGGGCGACGCGATGCCGGGCGATGAGGACCGCGAGCTCCTTGCGGAGGTCGCCCGCGTCGAGCGATCGGCGTCCGCCGAGGCCGCCGATGATCATGGCCGCATCGCGGACTGCTTGCCGCAGATCGTATTCCAGGTCACCCGCAGACGGTCCGGACGACACCAGATGGTCGAGGTCCAGCCGATCCGCATACCGGAAGACCGTCCACCGGCACGTCACGTACGGGGGATCGATGCCGAAGGTGGAGAACTCGGGGACGAGTGCGAGGGTGCCGGCCGTGTCCGAGTCGTCGACCAGGAGAACCTCGCCGGTGATCAGTGCCTTCGACGTCGCGGGATTCGGTGGCAGGCCCTGCGGATCGCCGGTGGACGGCAGGCGCACGGCCAACCGTCGGGCTGACTTCAGCAAGCCCAGCAGGTCGAGTACGCCGCTGCCGTTGTGTATGTTGCTGCCGGATTCCGTTGCGGACGTGGACTGTTCGCTCTGCACCTCGTGCCGGTCGGCGGATTCGGCCAGTGCCTCGATCACGTCGTCGGGGGAGCAGCGTCCGGTCAGCCACTCAGCCGCCCAGGCGCCGAGGGCGCAGGTCGGCCACGCGACGATGTGAGGGAGGATGTCGCTGCGTTTCATCAGGAGACAACGATACCGCCGTCCCCCTCCCGGTCGCCGGGCGTGGCAACCCGCTGCCGGTGTCCCGGGCGCATACGGTGTTGGACGCAGATGTCCAGGGACCGGAGAGGTGGAACGCGATGGATGACCGGTACGGACGCGATGTGCTGTCCCAGCCACGCCGGGCCAAGCCGCGTCCGGTGGAGGTCGCCGCCGACCGTGACCTCGTGGTCGAGGACGCCGCCACCGGATTCTGCGGTGCCGTCGTCGGTCTCGAGAAGAGCTACGCCGGCGACCTCGTCCGCCTCGAGAACCGGCACGGCCGGACCCGTGTGTTCCTCATGAACCCCGGCGCATTCCTCATCGACGGCCGTACCGTGACCCTCGTGCGCCCGCGCACGCGCGGCCCCCAGAAGCCCGCGACGACGGCGTCGGGTTCGCGCGCCGCACCCCGCACCCGCGCCCGCACCGCGCGGGCGAGCCGGATCTTCGTCGAAGGCGTGCACGACGCGACCCTGCTCGAACGAGTGTGGGGCGACGACCTGCGGGCCGAGGGCGTGGTGGTCGTCAGCCTCGACGGCCTCGACAACCTCGAAGAGGCGCTCGCCGAGTTCCAGCCCGCCCCGCACCGGCGCGCGGGGGTCCTCGTCGACCATCTCGTCGCCGGTTCGAAGGAAGCCCATCTCACCGCCGAGGTCGGCGAGCACGTGCTGGTGTGCGGCCATCCCTACATCGACGTGTGGGAGGCGGTGAAGCCCGCGTCGGTGAAGATCACGGCCTGGCCGAAGATCCCGCGCGGCACCGACTGGAAGGCCGGCGTGTGCGCCGAGCTGGGCTGGGGTGACCCCCGAGACGGATGGCGCCGGGTGCTCGGCGGAGTGAGCAGTTATCGCGACCTCGAGGTGGATCTGCTGCGGTCCGTCGAGGAACTCATCGACTTCGTGACGGCCGCGGAGGAGGCCGGCTAGAGCATTCCGCATGCTCGCGCGTCCGAGGACCGGAGGGGCCCCGACAACTCTGGCAGACTGGACACATGAGCGCCCTGCTGTGGTTGGCGGCCGCGATCGTCCTGGTGGTCGCGGAGATGTTCGGTGGCGAACTGGTGCTGCTCATGCTGGCCGGTGGTGCTTTTGCCGCGGCCGGTGTCGATTTCGTCTGGGAGCCGCCCCTGTGGGTCGAGGGTCTGGTCTTCGCCGTCGTGTCGGTGCTGCTGCTCGTCGCGGTCCGTCCGGTTGCCAAACGCCACATGCTCAACCGTCCCGCCGTGCTCATGAACACCGAGGCCCTCGAGGGGCGAGCGGCGATCGTCACCGAGAAGGTGGACCAGCACGACGGCCGGGTCAAGATCGGGGGCGACATCTGGTCCGCTCGGACGATGGATCCCGCACAGGTCATCGAACCCGGAACCCATGTGACCGTCGTGCAGATCGACGGTGCGACCGCGGTGGTGTGGCACCCCTGATCCCTCGACCCTGACCTGCTCGACGTTTCGCGAGGAAGGTGAATGATGGACGATTATCAGATCTTCGGCCTGGTCGTGGTCGTACTGCTGGTTCTGCTCGTGGTGGTGGTGCTGGTCAAATCGGTGGCACTGATCCCACAGGCGGAAGCCGCGGTGATCGAACGGCTCGGCCGCTACACCCGCACCGCGTCGGGACAGCTCACCCTGCTGTTGCCGTTCATCGACCGGATCCGGGCGCGCGTCGACATCCGTGAGCGGGTCGTGTCCTTCCCGCCGCAGCCGGTGATCACCGAGGACAACCTCACCCTGTCCATCGACACCGTCGTCTACTTCCAGGTGACCAACCCGCGTTCGGCGGTCTACGAGATCGACGATTACATCGCCGGCGTCGAGCAGCTCACCATCACCACGCTGCGCAACGTGGTCGGCGGCATGACCCTCGAGGAGACCCTCACCTCGCGCGATTCCATCAACGGGCAGCTGCGCGGAGTGCTCGACGAGGCAACCGGCCGGTGGGGGCTGCGCGTCGCCCGCGTCGAACTCAAGTCGATCATGCCGCCGCCGTCGATCCAGGAGTCGATGGAGAAGCAGATGAAGGCCGACCGCGAGAAGCGCGCGACGATCCTGGCCGCGGAAGGACAACGGGAGTCGGCGATCAAGACGGCCGAGGGCAACAAGCAGTCGCAGATCCTCGCGGCCGAGGGCGCCAAGCAGGCTGCGATCCTCGCCGCCGAGGCGGACCGGCAGTCGCGCATCCTGCGCGCGCAGGGTGATCGCGCGGCGTACTACCTGAACGCGCAGGGCGAGGCGAAGGCCATCGAGAAGACCTTCGCGGCGATCAAGGCCGCCAAGCCCACCCCGGAACTGCTTGCCTACCAATATCTCCAGCAGCTGCCGGAGATGGCGAAGGGCGAGGGCAGCAAGGTCTGGGTCGTGCCGTCCGACTTCGGTTCGGCACTGCAGGGTTTCGCGAAGTCCTTCGGCGTCCAGGGCGACGACGGTGTGTTCCGGTACGAGCCGACCGACTCACCGCCCTCGCAGGTCGACGAGTCGGAGACCGAGGACTGGTTCTCGCTGGCCTCCGACCCCAAGGTTGCGCAGGCCGTCGCCGAGGCCGAGGCGGTGGCCCGCAAACCCGTCGCCCCGGAGATCGGTACCGGGATGGGCCGGTCGTCACGGCACCCGTCGCTCGATGCCGCGATCGAGGAGACCGGTACCACCCCCGGCACTCCCGGCTAGGTCACGACAGCTGGGACCGGACGCGCATATCAGGTCGTGATGAGGTGTTCGATGCCCGCGAGGCCGATCGCCCACAGCACCGAGGCGAAGGTGCCCATGATGAACTGCTCCGAGGCCTGCGGGGCGCGTAGTTCGGGATAGCGCGCGAGGCTCTTCACCGCGAGGATGATCGCGAGTCCCTCCGGCCATCCGGCCATCAGCGTCGTGACGACCGCGAGTCGCTCGAGGTAGCCGATCACGCGTCCGCCGCGGAGCGGGCCGACCTCCGTCGGGTCGGACGGTTCCGTCTCGGTGGTGTCGGTGTCGGTGTCGTCGGCGTCAGGGTCGTGCGGTGGCGTCGGACCCGCCCGGACGCCGCCGAGTTGCAGTACCGCCCGCACCACCGGACCGCCACCGGTGATGGCCGCGATCGCCGCGATCACCGGAGCCGCCGCGGCGGCGAATCCGGCGGCTGGTCCGGCCGTCGCCGCGACGATTGCGGTCGCGGTCGCGAGGCCCAGCAGGACGATCAAGCCGATGGTGTGGATGATCGCCGCCGAACGCGGCACGGCCAGTCCATCCCGGGCACGTCCGCGCATCCAGTGTTCGACACCGAGCCAGAGCACCGGCGCGACGACGGTCAGCAGGAGGAGGACGAGTGCGGTGCCGGTCATCGCGCGAGCTCCGCGTCCGAGGCATGACGATCGGCCTCGGCGAGCGCGTCGGCGAGGAGGTCCAGCGCATCCGGTTCCAGATCCCAACCGGCGGCGCGGAGCCGTTGGCTCATGGCCTGCGGCGTGATGTCGAGGGCGCCCGCGGCGTCGGCCTGGGTGAGTCCCCGCCGCATGAGTGCCACCGCCTCGATCCCGGCGGCACTCCGGGTGGCGACGATGTCGCTGATCAGGCGTCCGGCGGTCTGTGCGTGACGGCACCATCGGGCGTCGGGTCCGCGCACGCACAGTGGTATCCGCTGTCGTTTGGCCGCCTCGACCGCGTCTCGGGCGTAGAGGAAGGCGGCTCCGCGGCCGGCGCGCGTGGAGGAGGGCAGCGGCTGTTCCACGCCGCCGGTGCCGATGCCGACACTCCAGTGGCCGTCGGCGGTCAGTTCCACGGCGAGATGTGCCAGGGTCGTCGGATCGTCGAGAACACCCTGGATCTCGTCGCCGGCGGTGCGCTCGAAGGAGCGCACCGTGTCGACGTCGCCCAGGCGGGTGAGCACGGCGTCGACGCGATCGATGTCGGTGCGGCTTCCCCGCTGATCGACGGTCATGACGAACATCACACAAGCCTACGAGCTTGATCGAGCACAATCAAGTCCTAGGACTAGATGAATCAAGTGAGGGAGCTTGATGATCCCTTCTCAGGCCTGGGTGCTTGAGAACCATCGGACGCGACCGGCAACCGGGCGTCGAGGATCAATCCCGCGATCCCGACCGCGAAGAGTGCGCCGCTGACCAGTAGTTGCAGCGGATTGGTCTCGCCGGTCAGCGAGTCGCCGAGCATCACCACGGCCGCGGTGCCCGGAGCCATGCCGATGATGCTCGCCACCGTGAACGGCACCGGTCGTACCGAGGACAACGCCGAGCAGTAGTTCGCGACCGAGAACGGGCAGGCCGCGATCAGGCGGAGGGAACCGACGGCCAGCCAGCCACGACGTTCGAGGCGGTACTCGACGGCCTTGACGACCGGCTTCTTGAGGAACGGCCGCACCCGGTCGCGTCCGAGTGCCCGCACGAGACCGAAGGCCGCGACCGCCGCGATCGACGACGCGATCATCGCCCCCACGAAGCCGACGACCGGACCGAAGAAGATCCCGGCCATGACGGTGAAGGTCGAGCGGGGGATGGGGGCGATCGTGACGATCGCATATGCCGCGAAGAACAGCCACGGAAAAGCCGGCCCGAGGTCGTCGCCCCAGGCGCGGACGCTGCCGATCGAGGGCAGTGGGATGAAGTAGGACCCGAGCAGGACCAGTGCCACGAGAGCGGCGGCGGCCAGTGCGCGCCGCACGACCCGCCGGTCGAAGACGACTCGCCGTCGGCGGCCCGCCGCGTCGGGGGTCACCTCGGTGACGGGGGCTGGCTGGGGCATCCGGACACTCTACTCTGGATCTCACGAGACCCCTCGACCCTGCGACCTGCACGCACCCTGGTGGGTGGCACAGTTCACGCCGACCTTGTTGATGGGCCGAGCGAGCGATCGGCTAAGGTCGTGTACGCGCTCGCACAGAGCACTCACGGAGGTGTGCTTCCCCACATGCCACAGCAAACTGACCAGCCCAAACCCGAGTCAGATCTCGACGGCGCCTACCAGGCGTGGTCGAAGGCCGCCGCGGCCGTTCTGGCGAAATCGCGTGGGGTCGACGTCGACGAGCTCCCGGATACTCCGGAGGCCCTGCTCTCGACCGACACCGCCGACGGGCTGACCATCCGGCCGCTGTACACACGTCGCGACGAGACGACCGAACCCGGCCTGCCGGGCCGGTTCCCATACGTTCGTGGCGCCGATCCCGCTCGTGACGTCACCACCGGGTGGCGCGTCACCGAGCGGTTCGGCGACGACGCGACCCAGGCCGAGGACGTCAACGAACTCGTACTCGAGGCGATGGCCAACGGCACCAGCGGACTCTGGCTGTCCGTCGGCAAGCCCGGTGGCGGCCTCGGTGTCGCCGACCTCGCCACTGTCCTGCGCGGTGTGTACCTCGACCTCGTGCCGGTGACGCTAGACGCCGGTACCGAGGGCATCGCCGCCGCCCGGGAACTGTTGTCGCTCAAGGAGAAGGCGCAGGCCGCACCGGTCGCCGCACCCCCCACCGCGGCGACCACGCACTCCTTCGGACTCTCGCCGCTGACCGCGGCGTTCTCCGGTCGTGCCACCGTCGACGCCGACGAGGCCACCGCGCTCGCCGCGTCGAACCTCTCCGCCGGGGTCCGGACCTTCCGCGTCGACGGCAGTGACTTCGCGACGGCCGGCGCCGACAACGGCCTCGAACTCGCTCTCGTGGCGGCCGCCGCGGTCACGCATCTGCGTGACCTGACCGCCGCCGGTCTGTCCGCCGAGGCGGCACTGAACCAGATCACCTTCGGCGTCTCGGCCGACGACGACCAGTTCGCGACGATCGCCAAGTTCCGTGCGCTGCGCAAGATCTGGGCCCGGGTGGCCGAGGTCGTCGGTGCGCCCGACGCCGGTGGTGCACTGACCCATGGCGTGACGGACCTGTCGATGTACTCCCAGCGTGACCCGTGGGTCAACATGCTGCGCAGCACCATCGCCGCATTCGGCGCGGGTGTCGGCGGCGCCGACCAGCTGACCGTCCTGGCGTACGACGCGACGATCCCGGCCGACAAGCGCACCTCGAGTGCGTCCTTCTCGCGCCGCATCGCCCGCAACACCCAGCTGCTGCTGCTCGAGGAGTCCAACATCGGACGTGTCCTCGACCCGGCCGGCGGTTCGTGGTTCGTCGAGTCGCTGACCGACGACCTCGCCGCCAACGCATGGGCCGTCTTCACCGAGGTCGAGGCCGCCGGTGGCTACCGCGCCGCTCTCGACAGCGGCTGGATCGCCGAGAAGGTCGAGGCCTCGCTGGCCCGACGCGACGCCGAGGTCGCACACCGACGCATCTCGGTCACCGGCGTCAACGAGTTCCCGAACATCGACGAGCGGGCCCTCTCCGATGCCCGGGGCGCCTCGGTGTCGGGCGTGACCGATGTGGTCACCGGAACCCCGAAGCTGGCCCGTGTCGGCCGTGCCTTCGAGGCGCTGCGCGATCGCTCGGACGTGGTGCTCGCCGAGCAGGGTGCGCGCCCGTCGATCCTGCTCATTCCGCTGGGCAGCGTCGCCGAGCACAACGGACGCACCACCTTCGTGGCCAACCTGCTGGGTGCCGGCGGCATCACCGTGGTCAACCCCGGCCCGCTGACCGCCGACAAGATCGGCGACGCGGTGGCCGGTGCGAACACCCCGATCGCGGTCATCTGCGGGACCAAGGCGCGCTATGCCGAGGAAGGTCCGGCGGCGCTCGCGGCCGCACGTGCGGCCGGTCTCGCCAAGGTCCTGCTCGCCGGCCCGGACAAGGAATGGCCCGAATCCGATGATCGTCCCGACGGTTCGCTGCGCGTCGGTATCGACGCGGTGAGCACCCTCGGGGATCTCCTCGATCAGCTTCTCTCTACTTCGGGAGCGACGGCATGACCCAGACCGAACCCAACCTGTCACAGTCCGATTCGGCCCGGTCGATCCCGAGCTTCGCCGGGGTCGAGCTCACCGGGGGACCGGCCACGACAGTCGCCGGACCCGGTGCGCCGGTCACCGAGGAACTGGCCTCCGCACACGGCTACTCGGTCGACCAGGTCACCTGGAACACCCCCGAGCAGATCGACGTCGTGCCGGTGTACACCCGCACCGATCGCGACGAGATCCTCGACGACGCCGAGCATCCGTACCCGCTCGACTCGGTTCCCGGAGAGGCCCCGTTCATCCGTGGCCCGTACCCGACGATGTACGTGAACCAGCCGTGGACGATCCGGCAGTACGCGGGTTTCTCGACCGCCGCCGAGTCCAATGCCTTCTACCGCCGTAACCTCGCGGCCGGTCAGAAGGGTCTGTCGGTGGCCTTCGACCTCGCGACCCACCGTGGGTACGACTCCGACCACCCGCGCGTCGCCGGAGACGTCGGCATGGCCGGTGTTGCGATCGACTCGATCCTCGACATGCGTCAGCTCTTCGACGGCATCGACCTGGGCAACGTCTCGGTGTCGATGACGATGAACGGTGCGGTGCTGCCGATCCTGGCGCTCTACGTCGTGGCGGCCGAGGAGCAGGGTGTGCCGCCGGAGAAGCTGGCCGGGACCATCCAGAACGACATCCTCAAAGAGTTCATGGTCCGCAACACCTACATCTATCCGCCGAAGCCGTCGATGCGGATCATCTCGAACATCTTCGAATACACCAGCCAGAAGATGCCGAAGTTCAACTCGATCTCGATCTCCGGCTACCACATCCAGGAAGCCGGCGCGACCGCAGACCTGGAGCTGGCCTACACGCTGGCCGACGGCGTCGAGTACATCCGTGCGGGCCTCGAGGCCGGTCTGAACATCGACAAGTTCGCGCCGCGTCTGTCCTTCTTCTGGGGCATCGGCATGAACTTCTTCATGGAGGTCGCCAAGCTGCGCGCGGCTCGTCTCCTCTGGAGCGAGCTGGTCGCCGAGTTCGGCCCGAAGAACGCGAAATCGCTGTCGCTGCGCACACATTCGCAGACGTCGGGCTGGTCGTTGACCGCGCAGGACGTGTTCAACAACGTCGCCCGCACCTGTGTGGAGGCGATGGCGGCGACGCAGGGTCACACCCAGTCGCTGCACACCAACGCGCTCGACGAGGCGATCGCCCTGCCGACCGACTTCTCGGCCCGCATCGCGCGTAACACCCAGCTGCTGCTGCAGCAGGAGTCGGGCACCACGCGCCCGATCGACCCGTGGGCCGGTTCGAACTACGTCGAGACCCTCACCCACCAGCTCGCGCAGAAGGCGCGCAAGCACATTCGCGAGGTCGAAGAGGCCGGCGGCATGACGCAGGCCATCAACGAGGGTCTGCCGAAGCTGCGTATCGAGGAGGCCGCGGCCCGCACGCAGGCCCGCATCGACTCGGGTCAGCAGCCGCTGATCGGTGTGAACAAGTACCAGGTGGCCGACGACGAGGAGATCGAGGTCCTCAAGGTCGAGAACTCCAAGGTGCGCGCCGAGCAGCTCGAGAAGCTCAGCACCCTTCGCGCACAGCGGGATTCCGCCGCGGTCGAGGCGGCACTGACCGACCTGACCCGCGCCGCGGCGTCGTCGGAGGGTGGCATGGAGAACAACCTGATGGCCCTGGCCATCGAGGCTGCGCGTCATCAGGCGACGGTCGGGGAGATCTCCGAGGCGCTGGAGAAGGTCTACGGTCGTCATCAGGCGGAGATCAAGACGATCAGCGGGGTGTATCGACATGAGGCAGGCGAGGTGAGCAACATCGACGCGGCGATCGAGGCGGTACGCCAGTTCGCCGAGGCCGAGGGCCGCCAGCCGCGCGTGCTGGTCGCCAAGATGGGCCAGGACGGTCACGACCGCGGCCAGAAGGTCATCGCGACCGCCTTCGCCGACCTCGGCTTCGACGTCGACGTGGGCCCGCTGTTCGCCACGCCGGAGGAGGTGGCCGCCCAGGCCGCCGACAACGACGTGCACGTGGTGGGTGTGTCGTCGCTGGCCGCCGGTCACCTCACCCTGGTTCCCGCACTGCGGGAGGCGCTCAAGGAAGTCGGGCGCGAGGACATCATGATCGTCGTCGGCGGCGTCATCCCGCCGGGTGACTTCGCCGAGCTGTACGAAGCGGGCGCCGCCGCGATCTTCCCGCCCGGATCGGTCATCGCCGACTCGGCCGTGGAGCTCATCGGCAAGCTCGCCGACACCCTCGGCCTGGAACTGCCCGGGGTGGCCGCGAACTGATGGCGGACAGTCCTCGGCGTCGCGTCGACGTCGACGCGCTGGCCGATGCCGTGCTGGCCGATCGCCGCGCCGACCTGGCGCGTGCGATCACCCTGGTGGAGTCCAGGCGCCCCGATCATCGGGCGGCCGCGCAGGAGTTGCTGCTCAAGCTGACCCCGCACGCGGGCAACTCGTTCCGGGTCGGCATCACCGGCGTTCCGGGCGTGGGCAAGTCGACGACCATCGAGGCGCTCGGCATGCACCTGGTCGAGTTGGGGCACAAGGTGGCGGTTCTCGCCGTCGACCCCAGTTCGACGCGCACCCGCGGCTCCATCCTGGGCGACAAGACCCGCATGGGCAGGTTGTCGACGGAGAAGAACGCGTACATCCGTCCGTCACCGACCTCCGGCACGCTCGGCGGTGTGGCGAAGGCCACCCGTGAGTCGATCGTGCTCGTGGAGGCCGCGGGTTTCGACGTCGTGCTCGTGGAGACCGTGGGTGTCGGGCAGTCCGAGGTCACCGTGGCCAATATGGTCGACACCTTCACCTTCCTGACGTTGGCCCGCACCGGGGATTCGCTGCAGGGCATCAAGAAGGGTGTCCTGGAACTCGCCGACGTGGTCGTGGTGAACAAGGCGGACGGCAAACACCTCAACGAGGCGAAGGGTGCGGCTCGCGAACTGCGGAACGCCCTGGGACTGATCTACCCGCACGACGCCCTCTGGACACCGCCGGTGCTGACGATGAGCGCGATCGAGAAGACCGGTATCGACGAGTTCTGGGCCACGGTCGTCAAACACAACCAGACCCTCAGGGAGGCGGGCGAATTCACTGCCCGCCGCAACCAGCAGCAGATCGACTGGACGTGGTCGATGGTCCACGACATCGTGCTCAGCCGGCTCGCGGAGTCGCCCGGCGTCCGCGACATCCGCGGCACGGTCGAGGACGAGCTGCGCGAAGGTGTGCTCACGCCGGCGCTCGCCGCCCAGCGCATCGTCGACGCCTTCGACAATCGCTGATCGCCGCGCCGGCCTCCGCTCAGCCGATCAGTGGCGCGAGCGTCTCACCGAGGTGTGAGACCCGACCCGGCACATGGCCGTTGGCGGCCGCATTGACCGTGAAACCGTCGACGCCCGCGGCCAGGATGTCGGCGTACCGGGCGCCGACCTCGTCCGGATCGCCGACGATGGTCTGTCCGCGCCGGATCGCGGCCGCCGGCGTGCGCCGGACGTAGGCCTCGTACTCGGCGACCGCCTCCTCGTGGGTGGGTGCCATACAGGTGTAGGTCTGCACGGTCACCGTGATCTCCGACCGGTCGCGTCCGAGGCGCTCGCAGTGTTCGTCGAGCGCATCGAGCTTGCGCGGGATGTCCTCGGGCGCGCACAGCAGATTCGACTCGTCGGCGTACTGCGCGACCATCCGCAGGGTCTTGCGTTCGCCGCCGCCGCCGATCATCACCGGGATCTTCGACAGCGGTGCAGGCACGTTCAGCGCATCGGTGACGCGGTACCGCTTGCCGTCGAGGCTGGGGCGCTCCCCGGCGAGCATGCCGCGGACGATCTGCAGGGCCTCCTCCAACCTCTCGAACCGGTCGCTGAAGCTACCGAACTCGAATCCGAGCGAATCATGTTCGTGCTCGTACCATCCAGCCCCGATCCCGAGTTGTGCTCGACCGCCGGAGACCACGTCGAGGGCGGTCACGGTCTTCGCCAGCAACGCGGGGTTGCGGTAGGTGTTACCGGTGACCAGCGACGACAGGCGGACCGTCGAGGTGTGCTGGGCGAGCGCGGACAGCAGTGTGTAGCACTCGATCATCGGATCGTCGGGTTCACCGAGCATGGGCAACTGATAGAAGTGGTCCATCACGAAGACGGTGTCGAAACCGGAGCCCTCGGCCTCGCGCGCCTGCGCGACGACGGTGGGGAAGAGCCCTTCGGGGGGAACGTCCGGGTAGGTGAAGTTGGCGATCTGATAACCGAGTCGAGTCACCGGTCAACCGTAGGTGCCGATGGGCCGTCGTGCTCGCTTCGCTGACACCTCAGACGGCGGTGGGGGTCTCAGATCCGGACGAGTGCGCGAGCGTAGGTCCCGATCGTCTCGATGAGATTGTCGAACACGGAGTCGAGGTCGGTGGCCGTGGCGATGCGGGCGTTGGGTCCCAGCGGCGACATCCAGCGTTCGTCCGCGACCGTCATCCCGCGCGTCAGGGTTCCGGTGAGCTCGACGCCCACGCGCGCCGGAATGGTGGCCACGAGGCCGGGGCTCAGTGCGACCATCGCCGCGAACGGGTCATGGAGATGGGCGATGTAGCCCTCGTCGTGGTCGTGATGGAACTCGAAGTAGAAGCGCAGGGCATCGGTGAGGTGCCGGATGATCTGGTTGTCGGCAACCGAACGCAGACCCCGTTCGTCGCCGGGGTCCGGGCATTCGAGCGGTGTGCTTCCCGACGCGGCGGCCAGGCGCACCACGTGGTCCGGGGTCATCACGACCTGCTCGGTGAGATCCAGCGCGCACACGATGGGCTCCGGTGCGCCTGCCGTACCGAACGCCGCGAAGACCTCTGCGGCGGCCTCCGGGTCGACGGCGACATTCCACTCCGAGGTCGGCGTCGTGTTGCCGTGGGTGTGGAACGCGCCGCCCATGATCACCAGCCGGCGCATGCGGGACGGCAGTGCCGGATCCCGGCGGACCGCGGTCGCCAGCGAGGTCAGCGGCCCGGTCACCAGCCCGACGAGTTCGCCGTCGTGAGCTCGCGACGCCTCGATCCAGGCATCCGCGGCGTCGACGTGGCTCGCCGTGATGGTCGGGGTGGGAAGTTCGGCATGGCCGACGCCCAGTGGACCGTGGGTGTCCTCGGTCGTCATCAGGTCGGCGACGAGGGGAGTGGCCGACCCGACGTGGACGGGGATCTCGGGACGGCCGCAGAGTTCGAGCCAGGACAGGTTGTTCGTCGTGACCACGTCCACGGGGACGTTCCCGGCCGTCGAGGCGATGCCGAGGAGGTCGACATCGGCGCGGGCCAGCAGATAGAGCAGTGCCACCGAATCATCGATACCGGTGTCGCAGTCGAAGAACAGGCGCTGGGTCACGTCACAATTGTGCCCGGTCTGCGGTGACCACACCCGCGCCGCCCCGGCCTTCCCTAGTATCCCTGCCGATGCCGGACGGACCGCCGTCGGCGCGACGGCCGCAGAGGAACGCGATGCACCCACAACGACTCTCATCGACA
>NZ_BANS01000018.1 GCF_000332995.1 Gordonia amicalis NBRC 100051 = JCM 11271 | reverse complement strand
CGGGACGCGGACCGCCCTGGCCGGGGCCGGGACGAGCCGCCGGGCGCGGCGCGGGAGCCGGGGCCGACGAATACGGGTTGTTGCCGACGCGCGGAGCACGCGGGCCGGGCTTGGGGCCGGGACGGGGACCCGGGGCCTTGGTCGGCGGCGTGGGAGCTGCCGACGCGGCCGGGGCCGCAGGTGCCGGTGCCGGCTGGGACCGCCGGGGGCGGGGGCCGGACTGGGACGCTCGGCCGCAGCCGGTGCGGGGGTCTCGACCGGGGCGGGACCCGGCTTCGGGCCGCCCGGCTTGGGTGCGCCGGTCTGGGGTGCGCCGGTCTGGGGTGCGCCGGTCTGGGGCGCGGTGGACTGGGGTCCCGGGGTGGGACGACCCGCCGCCGGCGCTGCCGGGGCGGCTCCGGGCTTCGGCGCACCGGACGGCTTGGGTCCGGGTTTGGCCGACTGGCGAGGACCGGGTGCCGACGACGAACCGCCGTCCTTGCTCGCCCCGTCCTTGCCTGGGAATGATTCACGCAGTCGACGGGCCACTGGGGCCTCTACCGTCGACGACGCCGATTTGACGAACTCGCCCTGTTCCTTGAGGCGCTCGAGCACCTGCTTGCTCGTCACGCCGAGCTCTTTGGCCAGTTCGTGCACGCGGGCTTTGCCTGCCACTGCTCTCCTTTGTTGGAGGCCAAGCGGCTAACCCGCTACGGCCTCGATTTATGTCCGGTACATGCTCATCGTGGGGACTTCACGGTGTGCTCATGTCTTCTGCAACCTGTTCCGGCTCCGAGGAGCCATCTTTTAGTGGGTGATCACGCCGAGCTGTTCGGCGAGATCTTCCGGGTCCGCGGTCAGACCGGGGGACCGGAGTGCCGCGGCGAAGGCCCTGCGTCGCGTCGCGACAGAGATGCACTCCGCCCTCGCATGCAACCAAGCGCCACGTCCCGGCATGGTCTTCGCGGGATCGACCACGAGTCCGGTGGTGTCGTCACACTTCTGCGCGACGACACGAACCAATTCGGTGATCTCTGCCCGTTGCCGACAACCGACACACATCCGGACGGGCCTGTGGTTGGTTGACGTGCGGGGGGCGGAACGCTGAACCATCGATCAGTCTAGCGCGACCGGGCCGATCGCGAACAATCGGCTGTCACACGCGTCACTCGGCGGCTCCTTCGACCGCGGGCGCGGCGTCGGAGCGGATGTCGATCCGCCAACCGGTCAGCCGGGCGGCCAACCGGGCATTCTGCCCTTCCTTGCCGATGGCGAGGGAGAGCTGATAGTCGGGGACGACGACGCGGGCCGCCTTCGCGGCCGCGTCGACCACGGTGACCGATACAACCTTCGCAGGCGACAGCGCATTCCCGACGAACACCCCGGGATCGGTGTCGTAGTCGATGATGTCGATCTTCTCGCCGGCGAGTTCGCTCATCACGTTGCGCACGCGCTGTCCCATCGGGCCGATACAGGCACCCTTGGCGTTGAGCCCGGCCACACCGGTGTGGACGGCGATCTTGGAGCGGTGGCCGGCCTCGCGGGCGACCGCGACGATCTCGACGGAGCCGTCCTCGATCTCGGGCACCTCGAGCGAGAACAGCTTGCGGACCAGGTTCGGATGGGTTCGCGAGAGCGTGATCTGGGGTCCGCGGGGGCCGCGGCTCACGCCGACGACGTAGCACTTGATGCGGTCACCGTGGGTGTAGACCTCGCCGGGTACCTGCTCGGCGGGCGGGATGACGCCCTCGGTGCTGTTGGCGTCGCTGCCGATCTGCACCACGACCATGCCGCGGGCGTTGGCGCGGGAGTCCTGCTGGACGACGCCGCCGACGATTTCACCCTCGTGGGCGACGAGGTCACCGAAGTTCTTCTCGTTCTCCGCGTCGCGCAGCCGCTGCAGGATGACCTGGCGCGCGGTGGTGGCCGCGATCCGGCCGAAGCCCTCGGGGGTGTCGTCCCACTCGTGGACGACGTCGCCGTTCTGGTCGACCTCCTGCGCCATCACCCGGACGGCACCCGACTTGCGGTTGATGTCGACGCGCGCGTGCGGCGCGAAGCCGTCGGTGTGACGGTAGGCGGTCAGCAGGGCGGTCTCGATGGCGGTGATGACCGTCTCGATCGAGATGCCCTTGTCAGCCTCGATCATGCGCAGTGCGCCGATGTCGATGTTCATGCGGTCTGGCTCCTATTCACTTGTCCCCCGCTTTTCACTTGTCGCTGCTGTTCTCTCGTCCGTGGTTGTTCAGTTGTTCAGTTGCGTCCGGTCTCGCGCCCGCCGGCGTTCGATCTCGTCGGCGTCGAGGCCGCAGAGTTCGAGCTCGGTCACGCTCGGCTGCGAGAAGTCGACCTGCACGACCGCTGTCGTCACCGCGTCGAGCGGGACGGACTCGACCGCGATCCGCCCGCGGTGGTTCATCACGATCTCGATGGTCTCCCCGGTGAGCCTGCCGATGCGGCCCGTCACGGAGCGGGCCTCACTCCCCTCCCGCGCGGCCACGTCGACGGCGACGCGGCGACCGGCGTTGCGGCGCCAGTGGCGCGGAAGGGTCAGCGGACGGTCGACCCCCGGCGAGGTCACCTCGAGGACGTAGGGGTCGCCTTCGGCGAGTTCGGGATCCGCGTCGAGGACCTCGGAGATCCGGTTGGACAGGTCGGCGAGGACGTCGAGGTCGCTGCCGCCGTCGCGGTCGACGACGATCGTCAGTTCGTCCTGGCCGTCGCGCCGGTTGACGGTGACGTCTTCGAGGTCGAAACCTTGCTCTGCGACAAGCTTTTCGACGAGTTCACTCACCTGCGGCGGGCTGATCGGCATGCCACTCCCCTCGTCTTCAGTTGTCGGGCCGTGCCTGGTTTCGCACGTCGTTGCTTGACACATCCTAGTGGATCGCCGGGCGTGCCCCGACCACCTCGGTTTCGCGGCTGGCATCATGTGTCGCGTGACCACATTGGATCGGCGCACCGTGCTGCGCGGCGGACTCGTTGCCGGGGTCGCGGTGGCCGGCCTGGGCGTTGTCGGCGTGTCGGGCTGCAGCACCGGGCCGTCGGAGGAGACCGTCACCGCCGAGCGACTGGTACCCCTAGTGCGGAGCGCTCTCGCCGACGAGAAGAGCGCTCGCTCGCTCGCGACCGCCGAACCCGGGTATACGGCGGCGCTCACCGTCGTGGCCGATCAGCGCGCCGAGCATGGGCGGGCGCTGCGGGAGGAGATCATCCGTCTCGACCAGGAGGTCGCGGCGACCGTCGACGAGCCGCAACCCTCGACGTCACCCGCACCCGCCGCACCGCCGACCCTCGTGAGCCTGCGGGCCGAACTCGAGCGGTCGTCGGGTGAGGCCCGTGATGTGGCGATATCCCTGTCCGGGTACCCGGCCGGACTGGTCGGATCGGTCGCGGCCGCCGTGACCTCGATGCGAGAGGTGCAACTGGCATGACCACACCCGTCCCGTCTCCGTCGCCCGTGGCCGACAGCGGCGATCCGCTCGCCGTCGCCGCCGGCGCCGAGAACGCCGCGATCTTCGCCTACGGGGTGATCACCGCGTACGTCGCGGCCGCGCGTCGTCGCATGGTCGACGACTACGCCGCCGAGCACCGTGCCCGTCGTGACGAGATCGACCGGACGATCTCCGCCGCCGGTGGCACCCCGCCGCTCGCCGCGGCGGGCTACACACTCCCCGTACAGGTGACCGATCCCGAATCCGCCGCGCAGGCCGCACTCGCGGCCGAGGTGGATTGCACGACGGCATACCGGGCCCTGCTCGAGCAGGCCGATGACGAGGCCGGCCGCCGGATCGGCGTCGACGGCCTGTCGGACTGCGCGGTCCGCGCCGCCACCTGGCGGGCGCTGCTGCAGAAGACCCCGGTCACGGTCGCGTTCCCGGGGTCGCCTGTCTCGGGTTGATCACAAGCAGGGGCTGATTCTCAGGCGCGGGCGGCCGCGACGATCGCGTCCACCGCCCCGTCTACGGCCACCTCCGTGGTCTCACCGGTGAAGCGGTCGCGGATCTCGATGGTGCCCTTGGCGTAACCGCGTCCGACGACCACCACCGTCGGCATGCCGAGGAGCTCGGCGTCCTTGAACTTCACGCCGGGCGACGCCTTGCGGTCGTCGAGGAGAACCTCGAGTCCGGCGGCATCGAGATCGGCGGCGAGTTGCTCGGCACCGGAGATCGCGGCCTCGTCCTTGTTCGCGATGACGAGGTGAACGGCGAACGGCGCCACGGTCTTCGGCCAGCGCAGCCCATTGTCGTCGTGCGACTGCTCCGCGATGACCGCCACCAGACGTGACACGCCGACGCCGTAGGACCCCTGGGTCAGCCGGACCGGCTTGCCGTTCTCGCCCAGCACGTCGACCTCGAAGGCATCGGTGTACTTCTGGCCGAGCTGGAAGATGTGCCCGATCTCGATGCCCTTGGCGCTCACCAGCACTCCGGCGCCGTCCGGCGACGGATCGCCGTCGCGGACCTCCGCGGCCTCGACGGTGCCGTCGGGCGTGAAGTCACGGCCGGCCACGAGGCCGACGTAGTGGCGTCCGGGCTCGTCGGCACCGGTGATCCACGACGTGCCGTCGACCACACGCGGGTCGACGAGATAACGGATACCGTTGGCGGCCAAGGCCTTCGGCCCGATGTACCCCTTGACGAGGAACGGGTTGGCGGCGAAGTCGGCGTCGGTGAGCAACTCGACCTCGGCCGGCTCGACGGATGCCTCGAGACGCTTCATGTCGACCTCGCGGTCACCGGGGACGCCGACGCCGACGATCTCCCAGTCCTTGCCCGGCGCACGCAGTTTCACCATCACGTTCTTGAGGGTGTCGGCCGCGGCGAACTCACCGTCGAGGGTCTCGTTCGCCCACGTCACCAAGGTCTCGATCGTCGAGGTGTCCGGGGTGTCGTGTGCCACGGCCTCGGGCAGGCCGTCGATCGGCTTCGGTTCGGGCGAACGCGTCACGACCGCCTCGACGTTCGCCGCGTAACCCGACTCCAGGCACCGCACGAAGGTGTCCTCGCCGACCTCGGACTCGGCCAGGAACTCCTCGGAGGCGCTGCCGCCCATCGCGCCGGACGTGGCGGAGACGATGACGTACTTGATCTGCAGGCGTTCGAAGATCTTCTGGTACGCCTCGCGATGCAGGTTGTAGGCCTTCTTGAGGCCGTCGTCGTCGAGGTCGAAGGAGTAGGCGTCCTTCATCACGAACTCGCGACCGCGGAGGATGCCCGCGCGGGGCCGTTCCTCGTCGCGGTACTTGGTCTGGATCTGGTACAGGATGACCGGCATGTCCTTGTAGGACGAGTACTCGCCCTTGACCAGCGTCGCGAAGAGTTCCTCGTGCGTGGGCCCGAGGAGCATGTCGGCACCCTTGCGGTCCTTGAGGCGGAACAGCGCGTCGCCGTACTCGGTCCAGCGGTTGGTCGCCTCGTACGGTTCACGCGGCAGCAGCGCCGGCAGCAGGATCTCCTGGCCGCCGATCGCGTTCATCTCCTCGCGCACCACGTTCTCGATGGCCTTGAGGACGCGCAGACCCAGCGGCAGCCAGGAGTAGACACCGGGCGCGACGCGGCGGACGTAGCCCGCTCTCACCAGCAGCTTGTGGCTGGGCACCTCGGCATCGGCCGGGTCGTCGCGCAGGGTCCGCAGGAACAGGGTCGACATGCGTGTGATCACGACAAACCAGCTTAGTTATGGTGTTCCGGTGCTCGTCATCCTGCCTCCCTCCGAGACCAAATCCGACGGTGGGCACGGGGCTCCCCTCGACCTGGACACGCTGTCGTTTCCGGAACTGAACCCCGTCCGCAAACGCATCGGTGAGGCCATCGTCGATCTCGCCGGCGACCTCGACGCGAGCCGCCGGGCCCTGGGTCTGGGGACGACTCAGCTCGCCGAGGTCGACCGCAACGCCGACCTCTGGCTCTCCCCCACCCGCCCGGCCATCGAGCGCTACACCGGCGTGCTCTATGACGCCCTGGATCACGCCTCGCTGACGAAGGCGGGCAAGACCAAGGCCGCCGAACGCCTGGCCATCGGATCGGCACTGTTCGGTGTGGTGCGCGCCGCCGACCCGATCCCCGCCTACCGGCTGTCGGGTGGTTCGAAGCTCCCCGGGATGCCGACGCTCGCGTCGATCTGGAAGCCGGAACTGTCGCCGGCCCTCGACGCCGTGGACGACTTCGTCATCGATCTGCGGTCGGGCGTCTACCAGCAGCTCGGCCCCGTCCGCGGTGCGGTCACCGCAACGGTGATGACCGAACAGCCCGACGGCTCACGCAAGGTCGTGAGTCACTTCAACAAGCACTACAAGGGCCTGATGGCCCGCGAGCTGGTCCGCACGCGGCGGAACGTGCGGGACGTCAACGGTCTGGCCGCCGTACTGTCCGACGCGGGCCAGCGCGTCGAGATCGCCGCACCCGATCAGATCGTGGTGCTCACCGACTGATCGTCGGTCACTTGTCGACGCCCGCGTCGGCGGCTTCCTGGGCCGCCTGCCCCTCGGCGACCTGCTCAGGGGTGAACCGCATGAACAGGACCACGATCGCGGCGATGACCGCGATACCGGCGCAGGCCGCGAAGGCGAGACCGTAACCCTCCGCCTGGGCCGCCAGCTGGGCGGGATTCATGGTCTCGACCGGTTCGGTGGTGCCGCCCCTGGACAGCGCCCGCGACGTCACCAGCGCACCGACCACGACCAGACCGACAGCACCGCCGAGGTTCTGGGCGACCTGTGCGAGGGCGGTCAGCGGACCGATCTCATGGGGTCCGACGCCGGCGACCACGGCCAGGGTCAGCGGGATCACCGCGAGCCCCACACCGAAGCCGATCACGACGACCGGGATGAAGATGCCCGGGAAGTAATCGGGCGCATCGGTGGCGATCGACGACGCATAGAAGCAGCCGGCGAGGATGACCGCACCGCCGACCAGGACCAGCCAGCGGGGCTGGACCATCAGGGCGAGTTTCGACGCGATCGCCGCGGCGATTCCGAGACCGAAGGCGAACGGGACGACCGCCAGACCGCTCTGGATCGGCGAGTACTTCAAGATGCCCTGCAGGTAGAGCGAGATGAAGACCGCCATGCACATCATGATCATGCTGGCGAACAGGATCGCCAGCAGTGCCGCGACGCGTGAGCTGTTGTCGAACAGGGAGAACGGCAGGATCGGGTTGGGAGCGCGGCGCTCGACGATCACGAAGGCGATGAGTGCCAGTGCGCCGAGCACGAACGAGACGATCACGACCGGCGAGTCCCACCCGTTGGGCCCCTCGTTGACACCGAGCACCAGCAGGGTGCAGCCGAGGGTGCCGAGCACCGCGCCGGGGACGTCGAGGGGCAACCGTTCCCCCTGCGACTCACGCAGCGCGAGCATCGCACCGATGACGACGACCAGTCCGATGGGCACGTTGATGAGGAACACGAGGCGCCACGACACCTCGGTCAGCACACCGCCGAGGATCAGCCCGGCCACCGAGCCGACACCCGTCATCGCCGCGTAGATCGCGAAGGCCTGGCTACGGGGTTTACCCGGCGCGAAGGTGGTCGCGACCAGCGCCATCGCGGTGGGCGCGGCCACCGCCGCCGACGCGCCCTGCAGCGCGCGGCCGACGATCAGGCTCGCCTCGTTCCACGCCAGTCCGCAGAGCAGTGAGGTCAGGGTGAACGCCACGACGCCCACCATGAACATCCGCTTGCGACCGAAGGTGTCGCCGAGACGGCCACCCAGCAGCATCAGCCCGCCGAAGGCCAGGACATAGCTGCTGATGACCCAGTTCGCGCTCGATTCGGAGAGGCTCAGGGCATCGCGGATGCGTGGGAGTGCCAGCGCCGCGACAGTGCCGTCGAGCACCATGAGAAGCTGCATTCCGGACAGCACCAGGATCGGCAGTCCGAAGACCGGACGGAACTGGGAGTTGTCCACAGCTCCAGCGTGCACGGATCCGGGAGTCGACATAAGGCACGACGGTACCGGCCGAGCGCGCCGATGTGCCAATCCCCGTTGGTTCGGTGTCCCCGCTCACCCGATGTCCGGGCTCAGGAGCCCTCGGTGAACCCGGCGACCTCACCGATGACGACGATGGCCGGCGGGCGCAATCCCTCCGCCGCCGCGACCTCGGCGGCATGCGCGAGGTCGGTGCGCAGCAGGCGCTGCGTCGGCAGGGATCCGTTCTCGATCAGGGCGACCGGGGTGTCGGCGGGCCGGCCGGCCTCGAGCAGGGCGTCGGCGAAGAGGTCGACACGCTCGACGGCCATCATCAGCACGAGGGTGCCGCGCAACCTGCCCATCGCCGACCAGTCGATCAGCGAGTCGGGATGTCCGGGCGGGACGTGGCCGGAGGCGATGACCACCTCGTGGGTGACGCCGCGGTGGGTCACCGGGATGCCGGCCGATGCGGGTGCGGCGATCGAGCTGCTGATGCCGGGCACCACGGTGACCGGCACGCCGGCGGCGACACAGGCCTGCAGCTCCTCGAAGCCGCGGCCGTAGACGTACGGGTCGCCACCCTTGAGCCGGACGACGAACTTGCCCTCCTTCGCCTTGGTGACGAGGACGTCGTTGATGGCCTCCTGCTTCATCGCGCGTCCGTAGGGCACCTTCGCGGCGTCGATGACCTCGACCTGCGGGCCCAGCTCGGCGAGCAACTCGGGCGGCGCCAGCCGGTCGGCGACCACGACGTCGGCCTCGGCGAGGAGCCGCTGGCCGCGCACGGTGATGAGGTCGGGGTCGCCGGGACCGCCGCCGACCAGCGCGACGCCGGGGGCGTGCGGTTCGGCGTCGTCGACCGACAGCGAACCGTCGGCCAGGGCGCGGCTGATCGCGGCGCGCAGGGCGGCCGACAGTTTGTGGTCGCCACCGGCGAGCACGCCGAACTGTACGTCGCGGTGCCGGCCGGAGGCGGGGGTGACCGCGGTTCCGTACCGGGCGTCGTCGGCGCGGACGCAGAAGGTGTGGCGGCGTTCGGCCTCGGCGACGACGGCCGCGTTGACGTCGGGATCGTCGGTGCACGCCATCACGTACCAGGCGCCTTCGAGGTCGCCGTCGGCGTACGCGCGGCGGGTCACGGTGATCCCCTGGAACGACTCGACGGCCGGCGTGGGGTCGACGGCGATGACGTGCACGACGGCTCCGGCCGCGATGAGGTTCGGCAGCCGTCGCTGTGCGACGGACCCGCCGCCGACGACGACCACCCTGCGGCCCGCGAGATCGAGGCCGACGAGATAGTGACCAGACATGGGAGGTGACACTACCGGGCGGAGACCTGGCCCTCGGTGTCCAGCCGGTGTGATCTAGAGCGGCAGCTCGCCGGTGCGGCGGATGTGGCCCCAGATGTCGGCGGCCGGGACGCCGAGCCGGTGGGCGGCCGACTGGATCAGCGCACCGAGCAGCTTGGAGCTGCAGTAGGCCGCGTCGAGCGCGTCGTCGGCGCCGGTCCGGATCTCGTTCCACCAGGCCGGGTTCCGGTCCGCGGCCGCCTCGGCCATCAAGATCGCCGTGACGAACCCGGAGTCACAACCGCACGCGTCCACGGAACTCCCGATCTCATCCATCCCGACCGGCTGCACGAGAGTCATGCCCGGCCCCGTGCCCGCTCGCGCTGCAGGGCGCGTTCGCGCGACGCCTCGAACTTCTCGACCTTGATGTTCATCTGCTCGAGGAAGTCGGCGAGCAGTTCGCGGTAGTGCTCACCGAGCGGACCGAAGTCGTCGCGCTCGAAGATGCGCCACTTGCGCAGCACCGGCATGACCACCTCGGACATGTGCTGCGGCAGGTCGTAGATACCGCCCTTGGCGATCAGCACCGCGTTGCGCCGGAAGTTCGGCATCGTGGCGCCGGGCATCTGGAAGTTCGACACGATCGCGTAGATCGCAGCCATCGTCTGGTCGGGAACCAGGTCGAGGGCGCCGGCCACGATGTTGCGATAGAAGAGCATGTGCAGGTTCTCGTCGGCGGCGACGCGCTGCAGCATGCGGTCGGCGATCGGATCCCCGCAGGCCTTGCCGGTGTTGCGGTGCGAGACGCGGGTCGCGAGTTCCTGGAAGCTGACATACGCCACGGCGAACAGCATGTCGAAGCTGTGGTCCCGCTGTCCGTCGTCCTCGGGCAGCGGATTGAAACCTGCCGTCATGTGGGCCATCCGGATCTCTTCGAGTTCCACCGGGTCGACGCCGCGGGTGACGACCAGGTAGTCGCGCATGACCACGGAGTGGCGGTTCTCCTCGGCGGTCCAGCGGCCGACCCACCAGCCCCACGCGTCGTCGAGGCTGAAGTTCTGGGCGATGACGCGGTGGTAGGACGGCAGGTTGTCCTCGGTGAGCAGGTTGGTGATCATCGCGGCCTTGGCGGTCTCCGACAGCTGCGACTGTTCGGGGTCCCAGTCGATGCCGCCGAGCATCGCGAAGTTCCGGCCCTCGTCCCACGGCACGTAATCGTGCGGGTGCCAGTCCTTGGTCATCCGCATGTGACGCTCCACCTCGGTCTCGCACACGGGTAGCAGTTCGCGCAGCAGGTCCGATCCGGTCATCCCGTTGTCGATCGTTTCGGGTGGTCCGATGAGGGTGGTCACTTGCTCTCCTGGTCCGAAGTTCGGGGTGGACAGGCGGATCGAGAATCCGTCGACAACCACTCTGCTCCCGGAGACGGGTGTTGCTCGTGGGGAGAAAGTCCCGCATCCATGGGGCCCGACGTCGCGAATCCGGTCGGGACGCTGTCGCCCGCGACACAAAGTCACTGTCGCCGGCGACACAGCATCGCGTCGTGAGTTCTCGCAGCTGAGACGGTCCGGTACGTTCAGACCATGGCTGACGATTCGACCCCCGCCCCGGTCCGCGTCTACCTCGTCGACGACCACGAGCTCGTCCGACGCGGACTCCGCGACCTCCTCGGCACCGCTGACGACATCGAGGTCGTCGGCGAGGCCGCGTCCGTCGGTGAGGCACTGGTCGGCATCCTCGCGACCAAGCCCGACGTGGCGGTCCTCGACGTCCGTCTGCCCGACGGCAACGGCGTCGAACTCTGCCGCGACGTCCGCGCCGCCGACCCGAACGTGAAGTGCCTGATGCTCACGAGTTACGCCGACGACGACGCCCTGCTCGCCGCGGTCCTCGCCGGCGCGTCGGGCTTCGTGCTCAAACAGATCCTCGGCCACAACCTGGTGGCCGCGGTCCGCACCGTGGGACAGGGCGGTTCGCTGCTCGACGACCGGTCGACCGCTGCCCTGCTGGCCAAGTTGCGCGACGGCAAGCAGGCCGAGAAGGACCCTCTCGCGGAGCTCACCCATCAGGAGCGTGAGGTGTTCAACCTCATCGGGGAGGGTCTGACCAACCGGCAGATCGCCGAACGGATGTTCCTGGCGGAGAAGACGATCAAGAACTACGTGTCCCGCATCCTCGGCAAGCTCGACATGCAGCGCCGAACCCAGGTCGCGGTGATGGCGACCAAACTCCGCGACCCCAAGGGCTGATCCGCGGAGCCGACCGGCGTCAACCGATGAACGGCACCGACCAGGTGAGGGTCGTCCCGCCCTCGTCGCGGTTGCCGCGCGGACGAGTGACCACGCTGAACGTCCCGTCGCAGTCCTCGGCGCGCCGGGTCAGGTTCTCCAGACCGCGGTAGGTGACGTCGGTGCCGATGCCGACGCCGTCGTCGGTGATCTCGACGGTCAGCACGTCGTCGGCTCGGACCGCCACCGCGATGTGGTCGGCCTGCGCATGGCGCAAGGCGTTGCTGAGCCCTTCGCGCAGCACCGCGTCGATGTGCGGTCCCAGCGTGTCCGGCACCACGGTGTCGACGGGACCGTCGAACTCGACACTCGGCGAGATCGACGCATGCCCGGACAATTCGGAGACGACGTCGAGGACGCGCCGACGCAGGGTCGAACCGTCGGCGTTGGCCGTCGCCGTCTGCAGATCGAAGATCGAGGTCCGGATCTGCGCGATCGTGCGATCGAGGTCGGTCATGATCTGTTCGAGACGCGCGGTGGCGGCAGCGGGATCGGTCGATCCGGCCAGCAGGGTCTGCACCGACATGCCGACGGCGAAGAGCCGCTGGATGACGTGGTCGTGGAGATCCCGCGCGATGCGGTGGCGGTCCTCGAGCACCTCGAGATCGCGGGCGATCTGCTGCTGTTCGGCGTAGACCACCGCCAGCGAGGCGATCTCGGCGACACCGGCCAGTCCGGCGATCTCCTCCTCGTCCCAGTACGGCCGGTCACGATGGGTGATGAGCATCCAGCCGAACGCTCCCGACGCCCGCTGCAGCGGTTGCACCGACGTCCAGCGGGCCCCGCGGCGAACCAGCGACGGCGCGATCGAGCCCGCGTGCAGGACGGCCAGGGCGTTCGCCGGCGGTGCGGTGAAGCTGTCGATCTCGAGACGGTCACCGGTGTGACCACGCAACTCCACCTCGCCGTCGAGTTCGGTGAGGAGGAAGACGTCGACCGCGCCCACCAGGTCGGCGACGTCGACACACATCCGGGACATGGTGTCGGACAACGCGATACCGGCCAGTGGTTCCGAACCGCGACGGGCCAGCACCTGCATCCAGCGATGCCGGGTCCGTGCGCGTTCGAAGAGTCCGGCGTTGTCGATGGCGATTCCCGCGGCCACCGCGAGTACGGCGACGACCGTCTCGTCGACCTCGGAGAAGTCGTCGGCCGAACGTTTCTCGGTGAGGTAGATGCTGCCGAACACCTCGCCGCGCACCAGGATCGGCGCACCGAGGAAGGTGTGCATGGGCGGGTGATTCGGCGGGAACCCGACCGAGGTCGGATGTGCGCCGAGGTCGTGGATGCGGTGCAGTCGTGGGTCGTCGATCAACAGCCCCAGAACGCCCCGGCCCACCGGCAGATGCCCCATCGTCGCCCGCTGTGCATCGGTGATCCCGATGTGGACGAACTCGCTGAGACCACCGTCGGGACCGCGCACACCCAGCGCTCCGTACTGCGCATCCACCAGACCGGCGGCCACCTCGACGATGCGCTGCAACGCGCGGTCGAGTTCGACGCCCTGCCCGACGACGAGCACGGCCTCGAGGAGCTGACGCAGCAGATCGGGGTCGTCGGCACCGTGGGTGGCCAACGCGTCAAGGGTCTCGCGCAGTCGGCGTGCCGTCATCGGGGAACCTGCGTCTAACAGTTGGTCGGCATCGTGCACGACCTGGAGCCTACTCGGGCCAGGAAGCGGTGCAGCGCCTCCGGGATGGCCGCCGGATGCAGATGCAGATACGACGCGTGGACCGCCGTGGTGACGACGCCGTCCGTGGCGCCTCGACCTTCGGCATCGCGCCACGCCCAGGCGGGCGTCGCTGCTCCCTCCCCCGCCGTCACGGTGCTGCGGTGGAACTCGTGCCCGGTGACGCGCTCCCCGGCACGGAACAGCACCGAGTCGGACACGGCCACCGCGTCGCGGTACCCCAGCGTCAGCCTCGGCCCGAAGCTGCCGGCGATGTCGAGGACACCGCTCATGGGACGGCCGTCGAGGTGTTCGGCCAGATAGATCAGGCCCGCACATTCGGCATGGATGGGCCGGCCGGCAGCCGCGTGCGCACGCAGGTCGGCACGCAGCTCGACGTTGGCGCCGAGTTCCTCGGCGTGCTCCTCGGGGAAGCCGCCACCGATGACCACCCCGGCGGTATCCGGGGGGAGTCGGTCACAGAGTGGGTCGAAGGCGACCACCTCGGCGCCTGCGGCACGCAGCATCTCGGCGTGTTCGGCATAACCGAAGGTGAACGCCGCTCCCCCGGCGACCGCGACGACGGGCCGCGCAGCCGGGGCCGGGGCGCCGTCCACATAGGGAGCGAGTGCCTCGGCCGCCGACCACGGTGCGGCGTCGGGAACACGACGCTGCCGCGCGGCGGCCACGATCGCCGGGAGGTCGAGGGAGTCCCGCAAGTGATCGGTCATCGACGCCACCGCGGCGACCGCGTCGGCGCTGCGTTCGGCCGCGGGGATCAGTCCGAGGTGGCGGGACGGCACGGTCAGGGACGGATCGCGTCGCACCACTCCGAACACCGGAACACCGACGCGGGCGCACGCCTGGCGCAGCACCATCTCGTGCCGCGGCGAGCCGACGCGGTTGAGGATGACCCCGGCGATGTGCACCGAGGAGTCGTAGGACAGGAACCCGTGCAGCACTGCGGCGAGGGACTGGCTGTGTCCGCCGGCGTCGACGACCAGCACGACGGGCGCACCGATGATCGACGCCACGTGCGCGGTCGAGCCGATGCCCAGCGCGTCGGTGCCGGCCGCGCCGACCTCATCGCTGGTGATCCGGCCGTCGAACAGGCCCATCACCCCTTCGACGACGGCGATGTCGGCGCCGGCCGCGCCATGGGCGAACAGGGGCGCGATCAGGTCCTCGCCCACCAGGTTCGGGTCCAGGTTGCGGCCCGGACGCCCGGCGGCGACGGCGTGATAGCCGGGGTCGATGTAGTCGGGACCGACCTTGAACGGTGCCACCCGGTGACCGGCCGCGCGCAACGCGCCGATGAGGCCGGTCGTCACCGTCGTCTTGCCGCTGCCCGACGACGGCGCGGCGATCACGACGGTGGGCACTCCGCCCGCGGCCGCTACCACTCGATGCCCTTCTGACCCTTGCGGCCGGCATCCATCGGGTGGGCGATCTTGCGCATCTCGGTCACGAGGTCCGCGGCGTCGATCAGCTTCTGCGGCGCGCGTCGGCCGGTGATGACGACGTGCTGACGCCCGGGGCGGCGGGCGAGGGTCTCGATGACCTCGTCGGTGTCGACCCAACCCCAGTCGAGCGGGTAGGTGAACTCGTCCAGGACGTAGAAGTCGTGTTCGCCGGCGTCGAGCCGACGGGCGATCTCGGCCCAGCCGGCTCGCGCCGCGGCGGCGTGGTCGTCGGCGTGCTCGGTGTTGGCCCGCAACCACGACCAGCCCTGGCCCATCTTGTGCCACTCGACCGGGCCGCCCACGCCGGTGTCGGTGTGGCACTGCCCGAGGGTCAGCAACGCCGACTCCTCCCCGACCTTCCACTTGGCACTCTTGACGAACTGGAAGACGGCGACCCGCATCCCGGCGTTCCAGGCGCGCATCGCCATCCCGAACGCGGCGGTGGACTTTCCCTTCCCGCCTCCGGTGTGGACGGCGAGAACCGGCTGGTTACGGCGCTGGCGCGTGGTCAGACCGTCGTCGGGAACCGACGCGGGAACCCCCTGGGGCACTGGTTGTCTCCTTCTTCGGCGGACTCAGGCCGCGCCGCGGGTCAGCGCGGTCGCGGACAGCTCGTCCATGGTCAGCACCTCGGCGCCGAGGTGTCCGGCGAGATCGGCGGCGAGACCGAGTCGCACCATCCCCTGCTCGCAGTCGACGACCACCGACTCGATCCCGCGGCGTCGGATCACCGACGCCGCAAGCCGCGCGCGTGCGGGCGCGTCCCGGCCCGACGTGGCCCGGCCGTCGGTGAGGACCACCAGGAGCGGCCGCCGGTTCGGCTCGGTGCGCCGGCAGCGTTCGACGACGTCACCGGCCAGCGTCAATCCCTCGGCCAGCGGCGTACGGCCGCCGGTACGGATCTCGGCGAGGCGGCGGACCGCGATGTCCACCGACTTGGTGGGCGGCACGGCCAGTGTCGCGGAACCGCCGCGGGCGACGACGACGGCGACCCGGTCGCGACGCGTGTAGGAATCCCGCAGCATCTCCACGCACAGCTCCGCGACCGCGGTGAGCCGACGCCGGGCGGTCATCGAACCGCTCAGGTCCACCACGAAGACAACGAGATTCGCCTCCTGTCCGACGCGTTCGGCGGTGCGCAGGTCACTCGCGGCGATCCGGAGCGCAGTGCGTTCGGCACGCCCCGCCGCGGTGGCATCTGCGCGGCCCGCCGCGGCGAGCACAGTGGCGAACAGGTGCACCGGCCGGCCGCCCTCGAAGTCGACCGCGTGGGTGGTGTGGCCGCGCCGGCTGCGCGCCTTCGACCGGCGTCCCGGGTCTCCGTCCCCCACCCCGGAGACGCGGAGTGCGCGTACGCGACGCCCCGTCGCCTTCGGCGCGGCACCGAAGGCCGGCCCCGGCACCGGTTGCGATTGTGTCTCTGAATCCGATTGCGCCTCAGAGGTTTCCGAAGTATCACCCGGCGCGGCCGCGCCACCGTCCGGGCCGCCGGGCGGGGTCGGGTCGTCGTCGGGAGGTTCGGGGGATTCGGGACCGGCGGCGTCCTGACCGGCCGACATCGCGTCGTCGAGCTGGTCGGTGGACAGGCCGGATTCGTCGAACGGGTTGCGGCGCCTGCGGTGCGGCAGGGCGAGTTCGACCGCGGCCCGCACGTCTTCCTCGGACACCGTGGTCGCCCCGCGCCAGGCCGCGTGTGCAGCGGCGGTCCGCGCCACGACGATGTCGCCGCGGAGCCCGTCGACGTCGAGGTGCGCGCAGATGCCCGCGATCCGGCGCAGCTCGCGCGTCGGGACCTCGACCCCGCCCACCGCTCGGCGGGCCTCGTCGATGCGCTGTGCGAGTTCGTGTTCGGTGGCGAGGTGTTCCGCCGCGAACCCGGCCGGGTCGGCGTCGAACGCCATCCGCCGCCGGACGACTTCGACTCGTTCGTCGAGGTCCTTGCCGGCCGCGACGTCGACCGCGAGACCGAAGCGGTCGAGCAGCTGCGGGCGCAGCTCTCCCTCTTCCGGGTTCATCGTGCCGACGAGCACGAAATCTGCTGCCTGCGTATGGGAGACTCCGTCCCGCTCGATGGTCACGCGTCCGCTGGCCGCGGCGTCGAGCAGGACGTCGACGAGATGATCGGCGAGCAGGTTGACCTCGTCGATGTAGAGGACGCCCCGGTGCGCCCGGGCGAGAAGTCCCGGGGTGAACTCCGCGCGGCCGTCGCGCAGCACGGAGGTCAGGTCGAGTGAACCGATCACGCGGTCCTCGGTGGCCCCGATCGGCAGTTCGACGACGCGTCCCGACCCGTCGTCGCCACCGATCAACGGTCCGAGCCCGCGCACGATCGTCGACTTGGCGGTCCCCTTCTCGCCGCGGATGAGCACGCCGCCGATGCCCGGTGAGATCGCGGACAGGATGAGGGCGAGCTTGAGCCGGTCCTGCCCGACGACCGCACTGAACGGGTAGCGGACCGGAACCGGGGTCTGCTCGGAGGTCGCGCTCATCGCGAACCGGGGCGGAGCATCGACACGTGTGGGATCCCGTCTTCGAGGTATTCGTCGCCGTCGACGACGAATCCGAACTTTCCGTACATCTCGGTCAGATAGGCCTGCGCCTCGATCCGGCAGGGGTGCTCGCCGACCTCGTCCAGCGCGGCCGTCAGAAGTCGGGCGACCAGACCGCGGCCACGATGAGCCCGATCCGTACAGGCACGGCCGATCCGGTACACGGGCCCGCCGTCGGCACCCGGCGGCTCGTCGAGGAGACGCAGGGTCGCGAGCACGACGTCACCGTCACCGCTGTCGGTGATCCAGAACTGGCGGGTCGTCGGCTCCAGGTCACGCCCGTCGAGTTCCGGGTACGGACAGGCCTGCTCCACGACGAAGACGTCGACCCGAAGCCTCAGGATCCGGTACAGCGTCGCCGCGTCGATGTCGGCAGCCGTACTGCGATGTACCTGTGGTCGCTGATGTTCCTGCGGTTGCGGGCTCATGTGTCGTGGTTAGCACAGATGACCGCCGCGGATCACCCCGCGGTGGCGGGGGCGAGCGCGTCGGTCTCCACGGTGCTCGCGTCACGACCGGTCAGCCGCAGCGACTTGTTGGTCCAGTCCCACACCTGTCGGTACAGGTCACGGTTGCCATTGAGCTTCTGGCCGAACGACGGGATGAGCTCGGTCAGCTTCGACGACCAGCCGGCGTACTCGGCCGGGAAGCACTTCTCGAGCACCGACAACATCGCCGGGACCGCGGTCGAGGCGCCGGGGGACGCACCGAGCAGGCCGGACATGGTGCCGTCCTCGGAGGTCACGACGGCCGTACCGAACTCGAGCTTGCCCCCGACACCCGTCTTGCGGATCACCTGGACACGCTGGCCGGCGGTGATGAGTTCCCAATCCGCGCCGAGCGCGCGCGGCACGAACTCCGACAGCGTGTTGACGCGATCGGCCTTGTTCGCGGCGAGCTCGCCGATGAGATACTTGAGCAGACCGAACTCCTGCGGCGCGATCGACACCATCGGCAGCAGGTTGCCGGGCTTGATCGAGGCGGGGAGGTCGGTGATCTTGCCGGACTTGAGGAACTTGGGCGACCAACCGGCGTACGGGCCGAACAGCAGACCCGGCTTGTGGTTGATGACGCGCGTGTCGAGGTGGGGCACCGACATCGGCGGCGCACCGACGGCGGCCTGACCGTAGACCTTGGCCTGGTGCTCGCCGATCAGTTCGGGGTTGGTGCAGCGGAAGAACTCACCCGACACCGGGAAGCCGCCGAAGCCCTTGGCCTCCTTGATGCCCGACTTCTGCAGCAGGTGGAGCGCACCGCCGCCGGCACCGACGAAGACGAACTTCGCGTGGACCTTCAGGGTGTCTCCGGTGCGACCGTTGCGGACCTTGACGATCCAGCTGCCGTCGGACTGCTTCGAGAGGTTGGTCACCGAGTGACCGAAGTAGATGTCGGCACCCTGCGCGACGTAGTTGAGCAGCTGCTGGGTGAGCGCACCGAAGTCGACGTCGGTGCCCTGGTCGAACCAGTTCAGCGCGACCGGGTCGGAGAAGTCGCGACCGGCCGACATCAGCGGGAGACGCTTGGTGAACTCGGCGGGGTCGTCGATGAACTCCATGCCCTCGAACAGGGTCTGGCCGGCGAGGTTGTCGTAGCGCTTGCGCAGGTACTTCACGCCGGCTTCGCCGTGGGTGAAGGCGACATGCGGGATCGGGTTGATGAACTCCGAGGGATCACCCAGGATGCCGTTGTCGACAGCATGTGCCCAGAACTGGCGCGACACCTGGAACTGCTCGTTGATGTTGAGCGCCTTGGTGATGTCGACGTCGCCGTCGGCGGTCTTGGGGGTGTAGTTGAGCTCGCAGAGCGCCGAGTGCCCGGTACCGGCGTTGTTCCACGGGTCGCTGCTCTCCGCGGCGGCCGCGTCGAGCCGTTCGAACAGGCTGATCGACCAATCGGGCTGCAGCTGCCGGAGCAGCGCTCCCAGGGTGGCACTCATGATGCCCGCACCCACCAACGCCACATCGGTCTTGATCACCGTTTTCGACACCTGGACTCCACTTCAAGCTGATCAACGATCTTTTCATCGGCCATTGTCCAGCATGGCACGTTCTGTCACAGAATCGAGCTGCTCAACTGTGGTATCCGCGACACCCCGACGGCCCCATGGACCCGCGGGCAGGTCACTAAGCTGGCTGCTGTGAGCGTATCCACAGGCACCGGCTGGCAACCCGACCGCTTCCTGGACCACTACCAACTCCGCACGATCCCGCTGGGCGACGATCCGGACGGGGAGTCCCCCGTCACCGCGACCCTGATCCGCCGTGCCGAGGCGGGTGCGCGGATCGCGGGTCACCGCCCCGTGGCCGGCGCGGTGCTCTATGTCCACGGCTTCACCGACTACTTCTTCCATGAGCCGCTGGCCGATTTCTTCACCGACCGCGGCTATGCGTTCTATGCGATCGACCTGCGCAAATGCGGACGGTCGCGGGAGGCGCACCACACCGCCCACTTCACCACGGATCTCGCCCGCTACGACGAGGAGCTCGGCCTCGCACTGGCGCTGATCGCCGAGGAGGTCGGTGCGGACACCCGCATGATCATCGCCGGACATTCGACGGGTGGCCTGATCACCGCGCTGTGGCTGGACCGGTTGCGTGAGCAGAACCCGGACCGCCACGCCCTCGTCGACGGCCTGCTGCTCAACTCACCGTGGTTCGATCTCCAGGGTGATGCCGTGCTGCGGACGCTGCCGGTGACGATGCTCATCAAGGCGATCGCCGCGGTGTCCCCGACCCGGGTGATCCCGCAGGAGCTGTCCTCTGCATATGGCGAGAGTCTCCACGAGAGTGCGTACGGCGAGTGGACCTACGACCTCGCCCTCAAGCCGATGGGCGGCTTCCCCGTCACCTTCGGTTTTCTCGACGCGGTCCGCAGCGGGCAGCGTCACCTGCATCACGGTATCGACGTCGGCACACCGACGCTCGTATTACGTTCGGACAAGACACATTTCGCGAAGACCTATTCGGCGTCCACCGATCGCGCCGACGCCGTCCTCGACGTCCGGCAGATCGCCCGCTGGAGCGGATGCCTCGGGGGACGCGTGTCGACGGTCCCCATCCTCGACGCCCGCCACGATGTTTTCCTCTCCGTGACGCACGCACGTGAACAGGCCTATCGCGAGGTCGACACCTGGCTGACGCACACCATCCGTCCGGCCACCGACTCTTCCGGCACCGACGCATCGGAACCCACCAGAAAAGAGAGCATCCTATGACCGCCACGCAGGTCGTCGACCTGGCCATCATCGGCTCCGGCAGCGGCAACTCCATCCCCGACGAGCGCTACGCCGACACGACGATCGCCATCTTCGAGGAGGGGGTCTACGGCGGCACCTGCCTCAATGTCGGATGCATCCCGACCAAGATGTTCGTCTACGCGGCCGAGGTCGCCGAGGTCGCCACGCAGGGCGCGCGGCTCGGCGTGCACGCCAAGGTCGACTCGGTGGACTGGCCCGGCATCGTCGAGCGTGTCTTCGGGCGGATCGACCCGATCTCCGAGGGCGGCAAGGAGTATCGCGTCGACCGTTGCGAGAACATCACCGTCTACAGCTCGCACGTGGAGTTCGACGGCCGTGACGAGGACGGCCGCTACCGTCTCGTCACCGCGGACGGCGCGACGGTTCTCGCTCGCGAGGTCGTCCTGGCCGCCGGTTCACGGCCGGTCATCCCGCCGGTCATCGCCGACTCCGGCGTGAAGTACTACACCAACAACGACGTCATGCGGCTCCCGGAGCTGCCCGAGCGGCTGATCATCGTCGGAAGCGGTTACATCGCAGCCGAATTCGCGCACGTCTTCGGTGCGCTCGGAGCCAAGGTGTCGATCATCGCCCGCGGACCCGCCCTGCTGCGCAAGCAGGATGCCGACATCTCCAACCGCTTCACGCAGGTGGCCAAGGACAAGTGGGACGTCCACCTCCACGCCGGGATCTCCGGTGCGGAGAACCTGCCCGACGGCGGCGTACGCCTACAGCTCTCGGACGGGGCCCAGCTGGAGGCCGACGTCCTGCTCGTCGCGACCGGCCGAAAGCCCAACGGCGACCGCCTCAATCTGTCCTCGATCGGCGTCGAACTCGACGAGGAGGGTCGCGTGCGCTGCGACGCCCACGGCCGCACCGCCGCGCGCGGGGTCTGGACGCTCGGCGACGTCAGCTCGCCGTATCAGCTCAAGCACGTCGCCAACCACGAGGAGCGGGTGGTGCAGGCCAACCTGCTGAAGGGGTGGGACGCCGACGATCTCATCGAGTTCGACCATCGATTCGTCCCCGCGGCCGTCTTCACGCACCCGCAGATCGCTTCGGTCGGCCTGACCGAGGACGAGGCACGCGACGCCGGGTACGACATCACGGTGAAGGTCCAGGCCTACGGCGACGTCGCCTACGGCTGGGCGATGGAGGACACCACCGGGTTCTGCAAGGTGATCGCCGAACGCGGCACCGGCAAGATCCTCGGCGCGCACATCCTCGGCCCGCAGGCACCGACCGTGATCCAGCCCGTCATCCAGGCGATGTCCTTCGGCCAGACCGCGCTCGAGGTCGCCAAGGGCCAGTACTGGATTCACCCGGCGATGCCCGAGGTCCTCGAGAACGCGCTCCTCGGCCTGGAGATCTAGAACACCGTCGACCGCAGGGCGATCTCGCTGGCGAGGGCCGCGGGGGCGTTCTGCGGGATCCAGTGGTCGACGCCGGCGAGTTCGCAGAACCGGAAGTCGGAGTAGGCGTATCGGCCGCTGCCCTGCGCCTGCTCCCGGCCGAGCGCGGGGTCGGCGTCGCTCCAGAGCAGGGTCGTCGGGATCTCCACCGGCGGGCACGCCATGGTCCCCTTGATGTCGCCGACGAAGTTGGCCCGGTACCAGTTCAGCGCAGCTGTCAGCGCGCCCGGTTCACGCAACGGGGCGAGTTCGTCGGCGGTCACACCGGCGGCCCGCAGCTTCGCGCCGTCGTCGGCGAGCAGCTTCTCCTCGGCGCCATCGGCGACGAAATCGAGGATGTACGAGGATCGTTCGCGCTGATCGCTCGCCGCGAGTGCGTCCCGCATCGCCGAAGGGTGGCCGGTGCTCGCGACCACGAGCCCGGTGAATCGGTCGGGGTACTTGCCGGCCAGATGCCACGCGACGATGCCGCCCCAGTCGTGTCCCACGAGGATCGCGTATCCGACCTTCAGTTCGTCGAGCACCCCGATGACGTCGGACACCAGATGGCTGAGGTGATAGTCCTCGACGGCCGGCGGTCGCGCGCCCGGGCTGTAACCGCGCTGGTTCAGGACCAGCGTGCGCAGACCCGATTCGTGGAGTCGGGGAAGCACCGCGTCGTAGCAGGTTCCGTTGACCGGGAATCCGTGAAGCAGCAGGACCCAGGGGCCCTGATCCGGGCCCCCGATCCGGACGTCGAAGGTGAGGCCGTTGACGGTCACCTGACGCTGATCTTCAGTCATTGGGCCACGATAGCGTCTGGGACCGGCCGGTGCGGTCGTCGAGTTGGTGGCGGATGACCGGCGCCGAGGCCGGGGGTCCGTTCGCTATGAGATGCATCACCGCGTCGAGGTCGAGGTGCTCGCTCACCAGATCCGCCATCGTGTCGACCTGACGTCGTCGGATCGCCTCGACCTCGGTGTCCCCGGCGACCCGGAAGTCTGCGACCCCGGCTTCGCCGGCCACCTCGGTGAGCAGCCGGCGGCGGAATGCGTCATTGGCCAGCAGTCCGTGCCAGTGCGTCCCACGAACGGCACCTCGCACGGCCCCCTCCGGCCCGGCGACGTCGTCGACGATCCAGGTGTCCTCCCGCGACCCGACCACGCGGCCGTGATGGATCTCGTAGCCGCCGATGGCCTCTCCCCCGCCGCCGGTGCCGGTGACCTGCCGCAACGTCTTGTCGGCCGCGAAGGCGATGTCGAGGTCGAACACGCCGAGTCCGTCGACGCGGCCACGGCCGGATTCGATCGCGTCGTCGATGGTGCGGGCCAGCATCTGGAAGCCGCCGCAGACGGCGATGGTCGGGGCACCTCGTGCCGCGCGGTCGGTGACCGCGTCGGCGATCCCGCGATCGCGCATCCAGGTCAGGTCGGCGACCGTGGCACGGGTACCGGGGATCACCACCAGGTCCGCCGCAGCGACGCTACCCGGGTCGTCGACCCAGGTGACGTCGACGCCGGGTTCGCAGGCGAGCGCCTCGACATCGGTGGAGTTCGAGATCCGCGGCAACCGGATCGCGGCGACGCGGAGCCGCGCGCGTGAACGAGCCGGCTCGAGCGGGGGGCCGACCCGCCGCCCGACGGGTGCGGACAGGGAGTCCTCGGCGTCGAGCCAGAGATCGTCGGCGAACGGCACGACGCCGAGTGTGGGACGACCGGTGATCGCCCGGACCTGCTGTAGTCCGGGTTCGAGAATCGTCGGGTCGCCGCGGAACTTGTTGATGACGTAACCCGCGATCAGCGCCTGATCGGCGGGTTCGAGGATCGCGGTGGTACCGAACAGCGAGGCCAGGGAACCGCCGCGATCGATGTCGGTGACCAGCAGCACCGGGAGTCGTGCGGATCGGGCGAGGCCCATGTTGGCGATGTCGCTGTCGCGGAGGTTGATCTCGGCGACCGATCCCGCGCCCTCGCAGAGAACGATGTCGAAGTCGCGGCGGAGCGCGGCGAGCTCCTCGGCGACTACCTCACGCAGCCGAGACCGCCAGGTCAGGTAGTCGCGCGCGCCGACGTCACCGGCGGGACGCCCGCGCAGCACCACGTGCGAACGTCGGTCGCTGCCGGGTTTCAGCAGCACGGGATTGAAGCGCGTCGAGGGTTCGAGGCCACAGGCGAAGGCCTGCAGCGCCTGGGCGCGTCCGATCTCACCACCGTCGGGGGTGACCACGGAATTGTTCGACATGTTCTGCGCCTTGAACGGCGCGACCCGGACACCGTCGCGCGCCAGGGCACGGCACAGGCCTGCGACGACGAGACTCTTACCGGCGTCACTGCTGGTCCCGCCAATCAGCAACGCCCCACCGAGATCGGCCACCACGACAGCGTAGTGGTGGCGTCGTTCACACGAACCACCACTCACCTCGCGACCCGCCCACGCTGGTTACAGTGACGTCAACGCCTGCGAGGGCGTGGTCGGGAGAGCCCGTGAGGGCAGGTCGGGAACGGGGGTCGTCGGGCGTGCAGATCGTGGAACCCGGGGCGACGTTCGCCGGGTATCGCGTCATCTCTCTGCTGGGACGCGGCGGCATGGGTCAGGTCTGGCTCGTCGAACATCCGACGCTGGGCCGCCGTGAGGCCCTGAAGATCATCTCGCCCAACCCCTCGGACCCGAGCTTCCACGAGCGGTTCCGCAACGAGGCCCGTACCGCGGCGGCCCTCGATCACCCGGGCATCGTCACCGTCTACACCCACGGTGTGGAGAACGGCAGCCCGTGGTTCTCGATGACCTACCTCGATGGCAAGGACCTCACCGGCGCCGGCCCGATGCCCGTCGACGAGGTCGTCACCATCGCCGGCCGCGTGGCCGACGCCCTCGATTACGCACATGGTCAGCGGGTCATCCACCGAGACATCAAGCCGGCGAACATCGTCGTCGCCCGCGGACCGGATGGCCGCATCAGCCGCGTGACCGTCCTCGACTTCGGCATCGCCCGCCTCGTCGACGGGAACAAGATGACGGCGACCAACCTGTTCGTGGGCACGCTGGCCTACGCCGCTCCCGAACTGCTCACCGGAGAGGCCGCGATCCCCGCCTCGGACCAGTACGCCCTGGCCTGCACCACCCTTCCAGCTCCTCACCGGCAGTCAGCCGTTCCCGGGCACGACGCCGATGGCACTCATCTCCGGCCATGTGAACTCACCCGTATCCCGGCCCTCGGACCTCGATCCGGCACTGGCACACCTCGACGCGGTCTTCGCCCGGGCGCTGGCCAAACGGCCCGGCGACCGGTACGCGTCGTGCGCAGAGTTCGCGACCGCCCTCGAGCGGGCGGCCGCGACCGGCCCGCGCCGAGCCGCGCCCACCACCCCGGCACCTGCGTTCCCCCCACGGGCCCAGCCACCCGCGCAGCGCTACCCGCAGACCCGGCAACCCCCTCGGACGCATCCGCTCGGCTACAACCCGCACACCCCCGCCCCGGCCTTCGCCGGCGGCTTCAACCCACCGCCCGGGGGCCCACCCCGGCCGCAGAAGCGAACGGGATTGTTCGTGGGTGTCGGGGTGGGTGCGTTCGTCCTCGTCCTGGCGCTCGTCGTCACCGCGATCGTCCTTCTCGGTTCCGACGACGCCCCGGCGACCACGGCCTCGGGGTCCTCGACCTCCTCGACCGGTGAATCGGCCGACGCCACACCCGCTTCGGGCGGTGATCTCGAGTCCATCGCCTCGAGCGGCGACAGTACCTGCGCGGTGCGTGGCGGTGAGCTGTTCTGCTGGGGCGGGAACCAGTACGGCACGCTCGGCGACGGCTCCACGACAGACCGCTCGCGACCGGCGAAGGTGTCCGGCGTCGACGAGGTGTCGGCGGTCAGTATGGGTGGGCTCGGCAAGACCTGCGCGATCGCCTCGGGTGACCTGTACTGCTGGGGCCACGGCGCCGGACAGTCCGGCCGGCAGGTCACGCTGCCGACCAAGGTGTCCGGTCTCGGCGATGTGAGCGCGGTCTCGGTCGGCCTCACCACCTGCGCGATCAGTTCGGGCGACCTGTACTGCTGGGGGAACAACCTCAACGGGCAGACCGGCGCGGGCACGGGCGCGTCGGTCCCGGTGCCGACGCGGGTCCCGGGCCTGTCCGACGTGACGGCGGGTCTCGTCCGCGCACACGACGACCTGTGCCATCGCGGCGGGATCCGCCTACTGCTGGGGCAACAACGCCGACGGGCAGGTCGGCGACGGCACCACCACCAACCGGGCGGTTCCGACGAAGCTCGACCTCGATTCCCCCACCTCGATCAGCACGAGTCTCTACTCGACCTGCGCGGTCGCCGACGGCTCGGGCGGCGCCTCGGGCACCGTCTTCTGCTGGGGGGAGAACGAGTCCGGGCAGCTCGGCGACGGCACCGAGGTCAACCGGCTGCGGCCGACGCCGATCGACGTGCGGGGCGCGACGCAGGTCTCGACCGCGGGTTACGGCGCGTGCGCCGCGGCGGGCGGTTCCGCCTACTGCTGGGGTTCGCGGAGCGCGCTTCCCGACCACGCGCCGGACCGGGTCAACGGCTTGTCCGGCGTCACCGCGATCACCACCGGCTCGGCCAACGTGTGTGCGGTCGCCGGTTCCGGGATGTATTGCTGGGGACTCAACGGCAAGGGCCAGCTCGGCAACGGCACCACCACGACGAGCAACGAGCCGCAGGCCGTGCGCTTCCCCGCCTGATCAGGCGGGCCCCGGATCAGGCGTCCGGCAGGGTCAGGATCTCCGCGCCGTCCTCGGTGACCACGAGGGTGTGCTCGAACTGCGCGGTCCACTTCCGGTCCGCGGTGACGACCGTCCAGCCGTCGTCCCACATCTCCCAGGCCAGCCCGCCGAGGTTGATCATCGGCTCGATGGTGAACACCATGCCCGGTTCGAGGACGGTGTCGACGTTGGGTTCGTCGTAATGCAGCACGACGAGCCCGTTGTGGAAGGTCTCCCCGATGCCGTGACCGGTGAAGTCACGGACGACGGTGTAGCCGAAGCGGTTCGCGTACGACTCGATGACTCGTCCGACGACGTTGAGTTCGCGACCCGGCTTGACCGCCTTGATCGCCCGCTCGGTGGCGATGCGGGTGCGCTCGACGAGATCGACGACCTCCTGCTCGACGTCCCCGGCGAGGAAGGTCGCATTGGTGTCGCCGTGGACGCCGTCGATGTAGGCGGTGACATCGATGTTGACGATGTCGCCGTCGGCGATGACGGTCGAATCCGGGATGCCGTGACAGATCACCTCGTTGAGCGACGTGCAGCACGACTTCGGGAAGTCCTTGTAGCCCAGCGTCGACGGGTAGGCGCCGTGATCAACCATGTACTCGTGGGCGATCCGGTCGAGTTCATCGGTCGTCACGCCGGGTGCGACGGCCTTGCCCGCCTCGGCGAGCGCATTGGCGGCGATCTTGCCGGCGAGGCGCATCTTCTCGATGGTCTCGGGGGTCTGCACCCATGGTTCGTGTCCCTCGGCGACCGTCGGCTTCCACACGTACTCCGGCCGCTCGATGGAGTCGGGCACGGTCCGGATCGGCGTAGGGGTACCGGGAGTCAGGGCGCTGCGAACTGGCATGCGACCACTTTATCCACCTCCTCCGAAGCGGACCGGCGCGCGGACGACCCGGACGCGACAACTAAGCTCGCCCTAAGACATCCGCGCCGTTGAGCGTCGGAACCCGAATCGAAGGTGGTGGCGGTGGGCGCGTCGATCAGATCGGTGCGGACCTGGCTGGTGGTGGTCCTCACCGCGTTGACCGTCTCGGCGTGCTTCGTCACCCCGATCGAACAGGACCGGCACTCTCCCGGAGCCCACCTGCGCAACGGCCCACAGACGGCTGTCCTCGACGACACCGACGTGACACCCGTCGAGGACGACCCGACCTCGACGCTGCCGGTCACCGTCGACTCGGTGCGCTACGGACCGGTCACCGTCACCGACACCAGCCGGATCATCGCCGCCGACATCAGCGGCACCCTAGGCAGCATCGTCTTCGCGCTCGGTCTGGGCTCCCACGTCGTCGGCCGCGACACCTCGACGGCGTTCCCGTCCGCGGTCGGTCTCCCCGTGGTGACCAACCGCGGCCACAGCCTCAACGCCGAATCCGTTCTGGCGCTTGCGCCGACGCTCTTGCTGGTCAGCGAATCGAGGTTCCCGGCGACCGCGGTGGATCAGATCCGCGACTCCGGTGTCACCGTGGTGGTCTTCCCCGCCATCCGCGACCTCGCGTCCAACGACACGTTGATGCGGTCGGTCGCCGAGGCGCTCGGTGTCCCCGCGGCCGGTGAGAAGCTCGTCGAACGCACCGATGCGCAGATCGAGGCGGCCCGCGATCTCGTCCCCGACCCCTCCGGCGACCCGACGATGGCCTTTCTCTACATCCGCGGCCGCAATCTCCTGCTCCTCGCGGGACCCGGTTCGGGCGCCGATGATCTGATCGCCGAACTACGTGGCCGGGATGCCGGCGAGGCCGCGCAGCTCACCGGCGCCTTCACCGCCATCACCGCGGAGGCGATGATCACCGCCGACCCGGACGTCCTGATCGTCATGACACAGGGCGCGGACACGGTAGGCGGTCCGGACGGAGTGCTCACCCTTCCCGGAGTCGCCGACACCGAGGCCGGTCGCAACCGCCGCGTCGTGCAGATCGACGAGAGCAAGATCCTCGCCTTCGGCCCCGACGTCGGCCTGGTGCTCGCGGCCCTGGCGAAGGCGATCTACACGTGAGCGTCCAGACCGCCGACGCCACGACCGCGCCGCCCATCGGCCGCTCGCACCGGGTCCGCAACCTCACCGTGGTGGTCGTGATGCTGATCGCCACCGCGACGCTGGCGATCGTCTCCGCCGGAATCGGTCAGGTGGAGATCCCGCCGCTGGAGGTCCTGGGCAGCATCGCCCACCACTTTCATCTCGAGATCGGGCCGCTGCCCTCGCACCCCAACGGTGAGGGGGCTCTGTGGAACGTGCGGTTCCCGCGGATCGTGCTCGGGCTCTTCGTCGGTGCCGCCCTCGGCGCTGCGGGCTGTCTGTTGCAGGGCGTACTGGCCAATCCCCTCGCCGAACCGAGCATCATCGGGGTGTCCTCCGGGTCGGCCGTCGGCGCCTGCCTGGTCATCGTCCTGGCCGGCGGCACAGCGGGAGTCGGTGGGGCCGGCGGGAATTGGGCACTGGCCGGGGCCGCTTTCCTCTTCGGTCTCGTCACCGCCGCCGCGGTCTACCTCCTCTCGCTGCGCGACGGATCGTCGTCGGCGATCATGCTGGTGCTCACCGGCATCGCGGTGAACGCCTTCGCCGCGGGCGTCATCGCCTTCCTGACCTTCGTCGCCTCCACCGCCGCCCGCGAGCAGATCATCTTCTGGCAGCTGGGATCGCTGGCCGGCCGCACCTGGAGCGAGATCTGGGTGGTGGCACCGCTGGTCATCGGAGGTGTTGCCGCCTGCGCACTGCTCGTCCACAAGCTCGACCTCCTCGCCCTCGGCGAGATCCAGGCGGCGTCCCTGGGCGTCAACGTGGAATCCGTTCGACGCCAGGCCATCGTGCTGACCGCGGTCCTCACCGCCGCGGCCGTCGCCTTCGCCGGCATCATCGCCTTCGTCGGCCTGGTCGTCCCGCACGTGATGCGGCTGATCGTCGGACCCAAACATTCCATCCTGCTGCCCACCAGCGTGATCGGCGGCGCGCTCGTCATCACCGGCGCCGATCTCGCGGCCCGCACGATGCTCGGCGACGCCGATCTCCCCCTCGGCATGTTCACCTCGCTGATCGGCGGGCCCGTCTTCTTCATCCTGCTGCGCCGTAGTCGTCACGCGGGAGCCGGCTGGTGACCGCCGCACGTGCCGTCGGGACGCCGGGGATCGCGGCCGAGGACATCCGGGTCGAACTCGGCGGGCGCGAGGTCGTGCGCGGCGTCTCCCTCGAGGTCCATCCCGGCGAGCTCGTCGCACTGGTCGGGCCCAACGGGTGCGGCAAGTCGACGCTGCTGTCGGTGTTGTCCGGTACGCGCCGCCCCCACAGTGGCCGCGTGACGATCGACGGCCGCAACGTCGCCACCACCTCGTTGCGAGAGCTCGCGCGTCACCGCAGTGTGGTCACCCAACAGAACCGGGTGGACACCCCGTTCACCGTCGCCGAGGTCGTCGCCATGGGGCGCTACCCCTGGCTGCGGACCCCGAAGGCCGCCGACTCCCCCGCGGTCATCGCCGACGCCGTCGACCTGTGCGAACTCGCCGACATCGTCGACCGGCCCTTCGCCCAGCTGTCCGGCGGGCAGCAGGCGCGGGTGTCGCTGGCGCGGGCCCTGGCCCAGGACACGCCGGTCATGATGCTCGACGAGCCGACCGCCGCACTCGACATCCACCACCAGGAGCAGGTCCTCGAGATCCTGCGTGTTCATCGCGACGCCGGAAACGCCGTGCTGCTCGTGGTGCACGACCTGACCTTGGCCGCCGCCTACGCCGACCGGGTGGCGGTCATGAAGCACGGGGAGCTGCTGGCCGTCGGCCCCACCGACGAGGTGATGACCGCCGAGCTGTTGAGCCGTACCTACGACCATCCGGTCGAGGTCATCGACCACGGCGGCCGCCGGGTGATCCTGCCCGAACGCCGTTAGGGCGTGCGGACCGCGTAACCCGGCCCCAGCCCGTCGAAGAAGTCGCGGGTGACGGCGACGGCGTTGTTCGAGTCGCCACCACGGACCACGAGCGTCGCGAAGGCGATGTCGCCGCGGTACCCCGCGAACCAGGCGTGCGACCCGCCCTCGAACTCGGCTTCGCCGGTTTTCCCGAAGACCGCTCCGCGACCGTCGATCACCGACGCGGTACCGCTGGTGATCACCGCCCGCATCATCGGCCGCAGTTGCTGATAGACCTCGGGCGGCATCGTCGGGGTCGGGCCTTCGACCTTGGTGGGCTTGTCCAGGATCAGTTGCGGCACCGGCGTTTTGACACCGTTGGCGACGGTCGCAGCGACGAGCGCCAGTCCGAGGGGCGACACCAGCACCTTCCCCTGCCCGAAACCGTCCTCGCTCCGTGCGACCAGTTCGTTCTCGATGGGCACCGATCCGGACACCGCGTCGAGTCCGGCGATCGTGTACTGCTGGCCGACCCCCATCGCCGCGGCCGCGTGGGCGAGATCGGACGGTCCCATCTGGCTGGCGAGCTTGGCGAAAGTGGTGTTGCACGACGCGGCGAACGCCTGCAGCATCGACACGGTGCCCAGCGCGAAGCCGTTGTAGTTCGGGATCAGACGCGGTCCGATCTGGACCTCCCCCGGGCAACCCACGACGGAATCGGGCCCGGCCATCTTGCGGTTGATCGCGGCCGCGGCGGTGACCATCTTGAACGTCGAACCCGGCGGGTACAGGCCGGTCGTCGCGATCGGCCCCTGCGTGTCCGCGGCGGGGTTCTGCGCGACGGCGAGGATGCGACCGGTGGACGGCTGCACGACGACCATCGCGACCTGGAACCTGTTGGTGGCGTTGACTGCTCGCTGCGCCGCGTTCTGCACCGTCCGCGACAGGCTGAGCGACACCGCCGGCGACGGGTCGGGGTCGTGGTCGGCGAGCACGGCGGCGTCGAGTCCGTTGGGGTTCACCGAGACCACGCGCCAGCCGGCACGCCCGGCGACCTCGCCGTCGACGACCTTCTTGACCTCGGTCAGCAGTGCCGGCGCGAACTTGGGGTCCTTGGGAACCAGCTCGGCCTGTTCGTTGGTGACGACACCGGGGATCGCGAGCTGGTCGCGGAGCCGGTCGAACTGGGCGTGCGACAGGCGGGCCAGCGGATACTGCCGGCGACTCGAGGTGACCTGTTCGGTGATCAGCTGTTCGTCGAGATCCGGGTTGAGCCGGCGCAGCACGCCGACCGCGCTCGTGACCGAGGTCGCCACCGAAGCACCCTGCTCGGTGGCCTCTCCGGCATCGAAGTTCACGCCGACGACGGTGCCGTTGACCATGACCTCCGAACCGTCGGCCTCGTTGACCGTCGCCCGCGGCGCCTCGATGATCTGCAGCGAGAGGCGTTGATCGGCGCCGAGTTTCGGGTGGATCGCGGTCGACGCCCAACGAACCGCCCAGCCGGCGTCGGATCGGCCCATGCGCAGGGTCGCGTCGTAGGACCAGTCCCGGCCGCGCGGGAGCGTCCACGTGTAGCCGACCTGCACCTCGGCCGTGTCACCGGTGACGCGTACCCGACCGGCCTTCGTCTCGAGTTCTTCGGCGGCCAGTCCCGACCACGCCGACTCCATCGCCGACCGCGAGGTCTGCGGCACGTCGGTGAGGGCGGCGGCCGCGTCGAGTTCCTGTTGCGAGTACGCCTCGAGGAATCGTTCGGCGGCCCCGCGCGGACCGTCGTCCTCCGAGGAGGAACAGGCGGCGGTGGCGGTGATCACGACAGCACAGACCGCGACGATCACCGCCGGGGTCCATCGAGTTCTCGTGCGCCACATCGCGGTCGAGTCTATGGCTGCGACGCACCGATCCCCGGTAGCCACGCGGGAGGTCTCGCTGTGACCTGAGACGGGATCGGATCAGTCGACGAGGACAGTGGCGAAGGTGCCGACCTCGGTGAACCCGATGCGGTCGTACACCGCTCGAGCCGTCTCGTTGAAGCTGTTGACGTACAGGCTGGGGAGTCGCCCGTGGGCGGCAACCGCCTCGGCGACCGCGGCGGTGCCGCCCAGGCCGAGACCCTCGCCGCGTCGTTCCGGCGACACCCACACACCCTGGATCTGGCCGACCCGCCGGGACAGCGACCCGATCTCCGCCTTGAACACGACGTCGGGGCCGTCGAAACGCGCGAAAACCCGTTGTGCCGAGATGAGCGAGGACAGTCGTCTGCGGTACGAACGCCCGCCGTCGCCGGCAGTGGGATCGACGCCGACCTCGCCGATGAACATGTCGATCGCGGCCGGCATGTATGCGTCGAGGTCATCGAGGGTGACCAGCCGCACGGCCGGATCCGACGGGACCGCCGGGCATCCGGTCAGGACCAGCAGCGGCTGGACCGGCCGCACCTCGCGCGCCGGCCCCCACACGGGTTCGATCTGCTGCCACATCGGCAGCACCAGGTCGGCCCGGCCGACGATCGACGAGCAGGCACGAGGTGCGGCGACCGCGCGGTCGGAGAAGTGGTCGAGGTCGTCGGGGGACCCGATCAGCGGGATCAGGTTGGCGCCGGAGAAGCACAGCGATGTCGAAGGGTCCTGTGCGGTCCAGAGCTCCCCACCGAGCAGCCGCGGGTTGATGCCGTGCGTCTCGAACCTCGCGGCGACCATGCACATCGCGACCGGGTCGGACATGAGCACGCGTTCGACGGCAGCCGCGTCACGCGCGCCGAGCGGTTTGTCGCCCAGTAGCTTCAGCACCACCGCTCCTCACTTCCCTGACAAGGGACTCGCGCAGCGCCTGTTCGGTCCGAGATGCAGGGCCTAGGAGACGGTGACCACAGGCGGGCCTACGTGCGTGCCGTCTCCAGTTTCCCCTGTTTCCTCGGCGATCCGCAGCGCTTCTTCGATCAAGGTCTCCACGATCTGCGCCTCCGGGACGGTCTTGATGACCTCGCCCTTGACGAAGATCTGTCCCTTGCCGTTTCCGGAGGCGACGCCCAGGTCTGCCTCGCGGGCCTCACCCGGCCCGTTCACCACGCAGCCCATGACCGCGACGCGCAGCGGGACCTCCATGCCCTCGAGACCGGCGGTCACCTCATCGGCCAGCTTGTAGACGTCGACCTGGGCGCGGCCGCACGACGGACAGGACACGATCTCGAGCTTGCGGGGACGCAGGTTGAGCGACTGCAGGATCTGATCGCCGACCTTGATCTCCTCGGCCGGCGGCGCCGACAGCGACACCCGGATGGTGTCGCCGATGCCCTCACTCAGCAACGCGCCGAAGGCGACGGCGGACTTGATGGTGCCCTGGAACGCCGGACCGGCCTCGGTGACGCCGAGGTGCAGCGGGTAGTCGCACTGGGCGGCCAGCTGGCGGTAGGCCTCGACCATGATCACCGGGTCGTTGTGCTTGACCGAGATCTTGATGTCGCCGAAGCCGTGCTCCTCGAACAGGCTCGCCTCCCACAGCGCCGACTCGACGAGCGCCTCGGGCGTCGCCTTGCCGTACTTCTGCAGGATGCGCTTGTCGAGGGAGCCCGCGTTGACGCCGATGCGGATCGGGATGCCGGCCTCGCCCGCGGCCTTCGCGACCTCTTTCACGCGGCCGTCGAATTCCTTGATGTTGCCCGGGTTCACGCGCACCGCCGCACAGCCGGCGTCGATCGCTGCGAAGATGTACTTCGGCTGGAAGTGGATGTCGGCGATGACCGGGATCTTGGACTTCTTGGCGATGATCGGCAGCGCCTCGGCGTCCTCGGGTCGCGGGCACGCCACGCGCACGATGTCGCAGCCGGACGCGGTCAGCTCGGCGATCTGCTGCAGGGTCGCGTTGATGTCGTGGGTCTTCGTGGTCGTCATCGACTGCACCGAGATCGGGTGGTCGCTGCCGACGCCGACGGAGCCGACGAACAGTTGCCGGGTCTTGCGGCGCGGAGCCAGCACCGGCGGGGGTCCGGCCGGCATGCCGAGTCCGATCGGCACGGCGTTGGCAGGAGTCGGGGCGTTCATCTGATTCACCTCTGTGATTCGGGTGGGCTGTCGGGTCTCTGCTGGGGATTCGTTGTGGGAGGTCACCACGGATTGATCGGGTTGATGATGTCGGCGGTGAGCGTGAGCACCATGAACCCGGCCATCACCACCACCGCGGCGTAGGTGATCGGGAGGAGTTTGTAGTAGTCGACGGCGGCGCCGGGGGCCCGTCCGAACCAGCGACGGACGGTGTCGCGGCCCTTCTCGTAGCCGACGATCGCCATGTGTCCGCCGTCGAGCGGGAGCAGCGGGACCAGATTGAACAGGCCGAGGAAGAAGTTGATGCTGATCAGCAGCATCCAGAACATGTCCCACAGGCCGCGTTCGACCGCCTGGCCGCCGAGCACCGAGGCGCCGTAGACGCTGACCGGGGTGTCGAGGGCGCGTTCGCCACCGGTCACCGCGGTCCAGAGTGCACCGATCTTGGTGGGCAGCGACAGGAGCGCGTTCCACGTCTCCTTGATCAGGTCGCCGGTGAAGACGAAGGCGCCCGGGATGACGTCGAAGCCGCTGAAGTCCTTGATCGCCGGTGGGGCGTCGTAGGCGATGCCGACCATGTTGTAGTTGACGGTCTCGGTCGTGCCATCGGACCGGGTCGCGGTCACCGTGACCGGTTCGGGGGTCATGGTCAGCTCGAGTCGTTCGTCGCCGCGGTCGACGGTCAGTACGACCGGGCCCTTCGATTCCCGGATGACCGGGGTCAGGTCGGAGGCCTGGCCGACGGGCTGTCCGTTGACGGCCACGATCTCGTCCCCCGGCCGCAGGCCCGCCGCTGCCGCGGGACCGCCGCCGGTGCACGGCGAGTTGGTCTGCTCACCGCCGGAGATGGTGATCGTCGACGACACGCACTGGGTCTCGGCGACCTTGGCCGGGGTCGGCGGCGGGCTGAGGTCGGGCAGTCCGAAACTCAGGCCGACGATGATGATCAGGACGAAACCGAGGATGAAGTTCTGCGCGGGACCGGCGAACAGGACGACGAGGCGTTTCCAGGCCTTCTGCTTGTACATCGCCCGGTCTTGCTCGTCGGCGGCGAGCTCCTCGTGCGGGGTCATGCCCGCGATGTCACAGAAGCCGCCGAGTGGGATCGCCTTGAGTCCGTATTCGGTCTCGCCGCGGCGCGTGGACCAGATCGTGGGTCCGAAGCCGACGAAGTAGCGACGCACCTTCATGCCGGTGGCCTGTGCGGCCCACATGTGACCGCACTCATGCCAGGCCACCGACAGCAACAGCGCCAACGCGAAGAGCGTGACACCGATCGCGAAACTCACGTACTCACTCCATCCAGCTACACAGCGGCCGCGACCAGCTGAGCTGCGCGTTCCCGGGCCCACCGATCGGCGGCGAAGACCTCCTCCACAGTACCTGGCGCGACACGCCACTGATCTGCCTCGCCGAGCACCTCACCGATGATCTCGACGATGCGCGGGAATCGGATCGCACCTGCGAAGAAGCCCTCGGCAGCCGCCTCGTTCGCCGCGTTGTACACCGCCGTCAGACTCCCCCCGCCCCGTCCGGCCGTCCGGGCGAGCTCGATCGCCGGGAACACCTTGTCGTCGACGGGTTCGAACGTCCACGCGGAGGCGGTGGAGAAATCGCAGGCGGTCGACGCCCCGGGTACGCGATCCGGCCAGCCCAGCGCCAGCGCGATGGGCAGTTTCATCGAGGGCGGGGAGGCCTTGGCGACGGTCGCACCGTCGACGAAGGTCACCATCGAGTGCACGATCGACTGCGGATGGACGGTCACGTCGATGTGGTCGTAGTCGACGCCGAAGAGCAGATGCGCTTCGACGACCTCCAGGGCCTTGTTGACCAGCGTCGCCGAGTTGAGGGTGATCATCGGGCCCATGGACCAGGTCGGATGGCGGCCGGCCTGCTCGGGGGTCACCTCCTCGAGCTGTTCTGCGCTCCATCCGCGGAACGGTCCACCCGACGCGGTGAGGACCAGTCGGTCCACCTCGGCGGCGGTCCCGGCGCGCAGGCACTGGGCGATCGCCGAGTGCTCCGAGTCCACCGGCACGATCTGTCCGGGCGCCGCCGCGTCGAGGACCAGCGACCCGCCGGCGACGAGCGACTCCTTGTTCGCGAGCGCGAGGCGCGCGCCCGTCCGGAGGACGGCGAGCGAGGGTGCCAGGCCGATCGATCCGACGACGGCGTTCAGCACGACGTCGACGCCGGTCTCCGCGGTGACGGCGTCGACGAGGTCGCACATGGCGTCTGGTCCGCCGAGCACGGGCGCCCCGAGACGCTCCGACAGTTCGGAGGCGCGGGCGGCGTCGGCCACGGCCAACCGCGTGGCGGGGACGCCGAAGGCAGCGGCCTGTTCGGCCAGCCGGTCGAGATTTCCGCCGCCCGCCCCGAGGCCGGCGACCTCGAAGCGATCGGGATGTTCCGCGATCACCTCGAGCGCCTGGACGCCGATGGAACCGGTGGAACCGAGGATCAACACACGTGTGGGCACGTATCCATTGTGTCAGCCGGTCGGGTGCACCTTCCGTCAGTGCTCCGCTGGATGGGTCTGCCGCCAGTGGTCGGCGATGTCGATGCGTCGGGTGACCCAGACGTCGTCGTGGGACTGGATGTGATCGAGGAACCGTTCCAGTGCGGCCAGTCGTGCCGGCCGGCCGACGAGACGGCAGTGCAGTCCGACCGACAGCATCTTCGGCGCCCCCTCGACGCCCTCCCGGTAGAGCACGTCGAAGGCATCGCGCAGATGCGCGAAGAACTGCTCACCCGACGGGAATCCGCCGGGTGAGGCGAACCGCATGTCGTTGGTGTCGAGCGTGTAGGGCACGACGAGGTGATCGACGAGTTCGTCGCCGCGCGGGACCTTCACCCAGTAGGGCAGGTCGTCGGCGTAACTGTCGGAGTCGTAGGTGAATCCGCCCTGCTCGACGACGAGCCGCCGGGTGTTCGGCGAATCCCGGCCGGTGTACCAGCCGCGGGGTCGTTCGCCGGTGATCTCGGTCAGCAGTTCGATGCCGGCCCGCATGTGCTCGCGCTCGACCTCGGGGTCGATGAGCTGGTAGTTGAGCCATCGGTATCCGTGACAGGCGATCTCGTCGCCGCGCTCGACGAAGGCGGCCGCCACCTCGGGGTTGCGGGCCATCGCCTGGGACACCGCGAAGATCGTCAGCGGCAGCCCGCGCCGCGAGAACGTCCGCAGGACGCGCCACACCCCGGCCCGCGACCCGTACTCGTACATGCTCTCCATGCTCATGTGCCGGTTCGGGAACGCCTGAGCGCCGACCATCTCCGACAGGAACGTCTCACTGCCGCGGTCGTTCTCGAGGACGTTGTTCTCGCCACCCTCCTCGTAGTTGAGCACGAACTGGACGGCGATCTTCGCGCCGTCGGGCCACTGCGGGTCCGGTGGCGTGGAACCGTATCCGACCATGTCGCGGGGATAGTTCTCGGTGCGGAAGTCGGCGAGGGAACGGCCCGCGCTCGGGCCCGCGCGGAAGTCGGACGAAGCCATGAGCCGCATTCTGTCATCGAATCACCGACCGGGCTCGGTCTCCGAGATCACTGTGCCGCTATGCTGATCGGGAACTACTACCGTTCGTCAGACATCTGACGACCCGCGCTGTGAGGAGTGGCTGTGGCAAGCACCGATGTGGAGCACACTGGCGGACACGCCGAGGTCATCGACACCGGCTGGCGCCGTGAGCCCGCCGATGCACCGTCCGCCCGCTTCGGCTGGTTCGGATCGGCGACGAAGACCTTCTACGGTGCCGCCCTCTTCTTCGCGGCCTTCCTGCTGTTCATGCTCATCGGTAACCACACCGGTCATGTCGAGGACATCTGGCTCATCGCGTTTGCGGCCGGCGTCCTGTTCTTCGTCGTACGCGGCTGGTGGATGAACCGCGGCAAGTGGTCCTGAACCACCACTGACCAAGACCCCGAGAAACGCCGAGCGGCCTGGCCGCTCGGCGTTTTTCGTGTCCTGGTTGCGTCTCGCCCGCTCAGCGCTCTTCCGCGGCGAGCTGCCCGCACGCCGCGGCGATCTCCTGACCACGGGTGTCGCGCACGGTGCAGGACACGCCCTGCTCGCGGACGCGGCGCACGAACTCACGTTCCACCGGCTTGGGGCTGGCATCCCACTCCGAGCCGGGTGTCGGGTTGAGCGGGATGAGGTTCACGTGCACGAGGGACCCGAGCGCCTTGTGCAGCTTCTGCCCGAGGAGATCGGCGCGCCAGGGCTGATCGTTGACATCGCGGATCAGGGCGTACTCGATGGAGACGCGGCGTCCGGTGGTGTCGGCGTAATAGCGTGCGGCCTCGAGGACCTCGGCCACCGACCAGCGGTTGTTCACCGGGACGAGCGTGTCGCGCAGCTCGTCGTCGGGCGTGTGCAGGGACACGGCCAGCGTGACCGCGAGCCCCTCGTCGGCGAGGCGCCGGATGGACGGTGCGAGACCGACGGTCGAGACGGTCACCGACCGCGCCGAGATGCCGAGCCCGTCGGGTGCCGGCGAGGTGATCTGCCGGACCGCGCTGACCACGCGCTTGTAGTTGGCGAGCGGCTCTCCCATACCCATGAACACGACGTTCGACAGGCGACCCGGCTCGCCGAGCTCACCGTCACGAAGGGCGCGGGCGGCGGCCCGCACCTGGTCGACGATCTCGGCCGTCGACAGGTTGCGGTCGAGACCGCCCTGGCCGGTCGCACAGAACGGGCAGGCCATGCCACAGCCCGCCTGACTGGAGATGCACAGGGTGTTGCGCTCGGTGTATCGCATCAGCACGCTCTCCAGGAGAGTGCCGTCATGCAGTCGCCACAGCGTCTTGCGGGTGGAGTCGTCATCGCACGAGATGTGCCGGACCGGCGTCAGGAGCTGCGGGAACAGCTTCTCGCGCACGGCGTCGCGGGACGCCGCGGGCAGATCGGTCATCTCCTCGACGTCGCCGTTGAGGCGGGCGTAGTACTGCCGGGCCAACTGGTTGGCCCGGAACTTCGGGAGACCCACTTCGGCCAGCGCCGCGACGCGGCCGGCGGCGTCGAGATCGGCGAAGTGTGTCGGCGGCAGCCCGCGTTTGGGCGCGTCGAACACCAGCGGTAATGAGGTCATCGACCCATTGTCGCATGTCATGATGAACCCATGACCACACCCGATCACCGCCGAAGCGGGAACCCGGTCCCGCAGTGGGGTTCGCGGGGAGAGCCCGGCTCCGCGTCCGCCTCTGATCCCGCGCCCGTGCCACCGACCCCGGCAGCGGCCGGCGACGACCCCGACGCCGTCCTCGCCGAGCGCGACCGCCTGCGGCAGACCGTCGCCGACGTCGAGCACACCCGTACGCGCGCGACGTGGTTCGGCGTGGTCATCGGGGCGATCATCCTGGTCCTGCTGCTGGTGTTCATCGTGCAGAACCTGGAGAGTCAGCGGATCGAGTTGCTCTTCTGGGAGGTCAATCTCCCGCTGGGCGTGAGCCTGCTGATCGCCGCGATCGCGGGTGCGCTGATCGTCGCCCTGGTCGGCGGACTCCGCATGCTGCAGTTGCGTCGGGCATTGAAGAAGGCCGCCGG
>NZ_BANS01000019.1 GCF_000332995.1 Gordonia amicalis NBRC 100051 = JCM 11271 | reverse complement strand
CCCCTGCAACGGCTTCAACTGGGCGACATTGGCCACCAGATTCCGGTGCGAGAGCGCCACACCCTTCGGATTACCCGTCGTTCCCGAGCTGTACGGCAGCACCGCCACATGGGTGGCCGGATCGAAGGACACCTGCGGTGCGGGCAGTCCCGCGCCGATCACGTCGACCGCATTGGGGTGTCCCGAATCCGCCTGTCCCGCACCGTCGAGAACGATCAGATTCGCCGCCGACAGACCCACCTCCTCGGCGGCCGCCTTGGCCTGCTCGAACATCGGCGAGATCGTCACCAGCATCTTCGCACCCGAATCCCGCAACTGCTTGGCGATCTCAGGTGCCGTGAACAACGCATTGACCGTCGTCGCCGTGCCACCGGCACGCAAGATGCCGTGGAACACCGTCGCGAACGCCGGAATGTTGGGCGAGAGGATGCCCACCACGTCCCCGACACCGATCCCCCGCGACGCCAGCCAGCCGGCAACCGCGTCGATCTGGGTGATGAGTTCCTTATACGACGTCACCGCACCGGATTTCGGGTCCACCAGCGCGGTCCGTCCGAGCTCGTCGTCGGCGATCGTGCCCAACAGGAACTCGTGGACGCTGACCTCGGGGATCTCGACGTCGGGGAACGGGCTGGTGAAACTCACGACACCTCCACGGGTGAATCGGTCGACCATTGATCGAGAATCTGCGTCAGGTCCACGGTCGAGGACCCTGACGGTGCGGGCAGGACGGTCCGGGAGAACCGTGGTGCCGGTGCGGGCTGGACGGCGTCGTCGACGATGACGTAGCTGCCCCGTTGCCGCGCAACGGGATCGGCGGCCGCCTCGTCGAAGTCGAGCACGGGCGTCAGGCACGCGTCGACACCGGCGAACTCATCGGCCCACTGATCGCGGCTGCGCGTGGCGAACCGGGCGGCGAGTGCGGCGGAGATGACCGGCCAGTGCGTGCGATCCCAGCGGTCGGGGAGGTCACCGAGGCCGAGGGTGCCGATCAGGTTGCGCCAGAACTTCTCCTCCACGCACCGACGGCGACGAACCTGCCGTCCGCGCACTCGTACGTCGCGTAGAAGGGAGCGGAGCCGTCGAGGAGGTTGCCCTCCGACCGGGACACCCAGCGGCCGGCCGCCTTCCACGACCACTGCAGTTGTGCGAGCAGACCGGCCCCGTCGACCATCGCGGCGTCGACGACCTGCCCGCGCCGGTTCGCGACCGGTCGTGCAGCGCGGCCAGCACGCCGACCACGAGGAGCATCGATCCCCCGCCGAAGTCGCCGGCCAGCGACAGTGGCGGCACGGGCGGTGATCCGGCCGGCCCCATCGCCTCGAGCACACCCGTCACGGCGAGGTAGTTGATGTCGTGACCGGCGAGCAGCGCGCGGTCACCGTCCTGTCCCCACCCGGTCATCCGGGCATAGACGAGTTGCGGTGCGTCGTCACAGATCTCGGGTCCGAGGCCGAGCCGTTCCATCACCCCCGGCCGGAAACCCTCGACGAGGATGTCCGCACGCAGGATCATCTCCCGGATGCGTGCCAGGTCGGCGGGGTCCTTGAGGTCGGCCTCGACACTGGGTCGGGACCGGTACAGGCCGGCGTCCGCGTCGACGACGCCGTCGGGTCCCGGAGCCTCGGGACCGGGGCGTCGAATCCGGATGACGTCGGCGCCGAGGTCGGCGAGCATCATCGCCGCGTGCGGCGTCGGACCGAGGCCCGGCATCTCGACCACGCGCACACCGGCGAGCGGACCGCTCACGAACGCACCTGGTGGTGAAGGACCCCGCGGATCGTGAAATCGACGTAGTCGTCGACCAACTGGTCGACGTCGTGGTCGTCGCGCAGCCACCAGCTGATGCCGTTCATCAGGTCGAGCACCGCGATGGCGGACTGATGGGCGTCGCGCACCTCGAACACGCCCATGCGGGCGCCGGCCTCGATCACGTCCCGGATGCGCCGCTGGTAGTACTTGCGGTAGTCGGTGACGATCCGGCGATGTTCGGGCGTCAGCGCCGACAGTTCCCGCAGCGCCACAAGGTGTTCCACCCGGTGGCGCGCGAGGCGCCGGACGTGGGCCTCGACCAGGCCGGTGAGCCGCTGGACCGGTCCGCCCTCACCGTCGAGCAGGAGCAGGTCCGCCTGCGGATCCTCGGTCATCCGCAGCGCGATCGCGTAGAGGATCTCCTCTTTGGAGTGGAAGTGGTTGTAGAGACTCGCACCTCGCATGCCCACGGCCTCGGCGATGTCACGCATCCCCGCGTTGGCGTACCCGTGTTCGGCGAAGTAGCGCGCCGCGGCCTCCGCGATCTCGTCCCGGCGGGTGCGCGGACGCTCCTGCGCCACCCGACCCGGGACGACCTCGGCAGCGACCGCAGTGGGGTCGTCAGCCCTGAGGGGTTCCATAGGCTCTCCTCAACTCGCGCTTGAGCAACTTGCCCTGGGCGTCGGTCGGCAGTTCGTCGACGAGATACACCGCCTTGGGCACCTTGTACGATGCCAGTTCGGATCGGCAGTGCTCGCGAATGTCCTCCGCGGACACCGAGGTACCCGCGCGGAGCACGACGAAACCGGTGACCGCCTCGGACCAGTACGGGTCGGGCAGGCCCACGACCGCGGCCCGTTCCACGTCGGGATGCGCCTGCAGCACACGCTCGACCTCCTGGGAGGCGACGTTGTATCCGCCGGTCTTGATCATGTCCTTGCGCCGGTCGCGGAAGAACATGTTGCCCTCGTCGTCGATGCGCACGATGTCGTCGGTGTGGACCCAGCCACCATCGAGGACCTGCGCCGTCTTCTCCGGGTCCTTGAAGTACCCGAGCATGACCGACGGTGTGCGGCAGAGCAGTTCGCCTTCCTCGGCATCATTGCCGTCGGCGTCGACGACACGCACCTCGAGATGGCCGACCGGCCTGCCGATCCAGGTCGGGTCCGCGCCGGGCACGTCCTCGAGCCGCTTGAACCACCCGACCGACCCCAACTGGGTGAGTTCGGACTGGCCCCAGTACGTTCCCCACACCGATTCCGGGGTGGCGGAGGCCCATGCGTCGACCGCATGCGGCGACACCTGGCCGCCGTAGGTGAGACAGCGGCGGACCGTGCCGACGGTGTCGGGCCCGAAGTCGGGGTGGTTGGCCAGGGCGATGAAGAAGGTCGGGGTCTGGGCGAGCACCGAGATCTTCTCGTCGCGGATCATCCGCAGGGACGTCGCCGGGTCGACCGCGGCCGGCAGCACGAGCGTGGCGCCCAGCAGGGTCAGGGACGTGAGCGAACCGATCCCGGCGATCGTGTGGAAGGGCATGACATACAGCCAGACGTCGTCGTTCTGGCAGCGCAGTCCCCACGTGTACGCCGGCGCCGTGGAGATCAGGTAGTTGCGGTGCGCGATCTCCACGCCCTTCGGCGTCGACTCGGTACCGCTGGTGTAGACGATCATGGCCAGATCGTGTTCGTCGACGTCGGCGTCGGGCTCGGCGTCCTCGGCCCGCCCGACGAGGTCGTCGAAGGAGTTCCACGAGTTCGACGCCGACTCCCCGACGACGAGGACCGAGATCCCGAGGCTGTCGGCGATCGGCCCGGCGAGCGAGGCCAGGTCGCGCTCGACGACGAGCACCGCGGGCTCCAGATGACCCAGCTGCTGGGCGGTCTCCTTCTCGCGGAACATCGGGCTGACCCCGGAGTACGCCGCCCCGAGCTTCAGCGTGCCGTAGTAGGTGGCTACGGTCTCGACGCGGTTGCGGCTCATCACCGCGACGCGGTCGCCGCGTCGGACACCGAGGTCGGCGAGGACGTGCGCGACCCGATTGGCCATCCCGTTGAGCTCGCGATAGCTGGTCGACGTGCGGCCGCCGTCGGCGTCGCACGCGATGATCGCGGGCTTGCCGCCCTGCGAACGTGACAGCCTGCGCAGCTGGTCACCGATCGTCGCGCGGCCCAGCGGCGAGGTCTGGATCTCGGTCAAGGTGCGGTCGGAGGCCATGGCGGGGGCGCTCACGCGAACATCCGGTTGTCGAAGCGGTCGAGGTAGGCGATGTCCTCGACCGGGCTGCGGGTGAGCTTGCGCGGGAAGCCGTCTCGCGGGTAGCCGACGGCGATGTGCGCGGCGGTGATGTAGTCGTCCGGGATGCCGAGCAGTTCCTTGACGTCGTTCTCGGCCGCACAGAGCAGGGTCGTGAGTGCGGTGGCGACGCCCTGCTGGCGGAGCGCGAGCGTCAGATTCTGCACACTCGGGTAGATCGACGCTCCGCCGACGACACTGAGCCGGCCGAGCTCGTGATCGGTGGGGTGCAGCCCCTCCATCTCGGCGCACACCACGACGAGCGCGGGCACCTCGGCGAGGTGGTGTGCGAAGTAGTTCGCGCTCTCGATGGTCTTGGGGACGGCGCCGACCTTCTTCGATCCCTCGAGGATCGAGTTGTAGTACGGCTCCCAGAACGGCAGGTAGAGGTCGGCGAGGGCCTTCTTGGTGGCGTCGTCGCGGACCACGACCCAGCGGACGGGCTGGCGGTTGCCGCCCTGCGGGCCGAAGCGCGCGTCGTCGAACGCCTGGTAGAACACCTCGTCCTCGACCGGCTTGTCGCTGAAGTAGCGGCAGGTGCCCGTCGTGCGCATTGCCTCGCTGAGTTCCATGTCAACCTCCGTGATGACTAACCGTTGTTAGTATGACTGAGCACACAGTTCCATACCGGATCGGAGGCGTCAAGCGCCGATTGATGGGAAATCCCCGGTGTTGACGGGACGGGACTAACAGTGGTTAGTTGCATCTATGACATCAGTTTCCCTCCGTCCGGAGACGCGCCCCACCACCTCGGAGATCCGTTCGGCCGTCGCCGCGGGCAACATCCCGACACTGCTGGCCGTGTTGGTGGAGATGACCGGCGATCGCCGGTGGCTGAGTGACCGGTACCGCCCGACGCGCAGTCGCGGCATGGACGACAACTCCACGGGCGGGCTGCCCGAGGAGGTGCAGGCCGAGATCCACGACGCCGTCGTCGAGGCCCTGAAGAACTGGTACGAGCAGGGTTCACCCGCACGCGAACCGGCCGACGAGGAACTGGTCGCCGCCCTGATGTCCTTCACCGCCGGTGAGCCGGTGGCGCCGGAATTCGGCCCGATGATGAGTGAGATCGTGCGGGGCGACCTCCGCGGCAGCCACCTGTCGACGCTGCCCGCGAACCTCGGCACGACGATGACCGCCCTCGTCATCGGCGCGGGCGTGGCCGGGATGCTGATCGCCACCCAGCTCGCGGAGGCCGGCATCGAGCACACCGTTCTGGAGAAGAACGACGACGTCGGCGGTTCCTGGTACGAGAACCACTACCCCGGCGCCGGTGTCGACACCCCGAGCTACCTGTACTCGATCTCGTCCTTCGACCACGACTGGTCGACCCACTTCGGCAAACGCGACGAGGTCCAGGGCTACCTGCAGGCCTTCGCCGACCGCCACGCGGTGCGCGACCGCGTCCGGTTCGGCACCGAGGTCCTCTCCGCCACCTACGATTCCGCCGCCCAGCAGTGGATCGTCCGGGTCCGGGACCGGGACGGGAGTCAGAGCACCCTCACCTCGCGGATTCTCATCAGTGCCGTCGGAATCCTCAATCGCCCCAAGCTCCCCCAGCTGAGCGGCATGGACTCCTTCGCCGGCCGCATGTTCCACTCCGCCGACTGGCCCACGGAGCCCGACGAGCCCGGCGCCCTGGCCGGCAAACGCGTCGCCATCGTCGGCTCCGGCGCCTCGGCGATGCAGATCGGTCCGGCCATCGTCGGCAAGGTCGGGTCGCTGACGATCTTCCAGCGGTCCCCGCAGTGGATCGCCCCCAACGACGATTACTTCGCCCCCGTCGGCGACGGCGTGCACTGGCTGATGAACAACCTGCCCGGCTACCGCGAGTGGTATCGCGCCCGGCTGTCCTGGATCTTCAACGACAAGGTCCACTCCACCCTGCACGTCGATCCCGAATGGCCCGAGCCCACCGCATCGATCAACGCCGTGAATCACGGTCACCGCGAGTTCTACCTGCGCTACATGCGCGCCGAACTGGGCGACCGCGACGACCTGATCGAGCTGTCGACACCCGACTACCCGCCCTTCGGCAAGCGGATGCTGTTGGACAACGGCTGGTTCCGCATGTTGCGGCAGCCGAACGTCGAGCTGGTGGGCCACGGCGTGGACTCCGTCACCGCCACCGGTCTCGTCGACAGCACCGGCCGGGCGCACGACTTCGACATCATCGTGTTCGCGACCGGTTTCCACAGCGACCGCTACCTGTACCCGATGGACGTCGTCGGTCGCAGCGGCAAGACGACGGTCGAGGCCTGGGGTGATCACGACGCGTACGCCTACCTCGGCATCACCGCACCCGACTTCCCCAACCTGTTCATCCTGACCGGCCCCAACACCGCACTCGGACACGGCGGAAGCTTCATCAGCATCCTCGAGTACCAGGTGCGCTACGTCTGCGACGCCATCCGCGCCATGATCGAGAACCGACTCGGCGCACTCGAGGTGCGCCGCGACGTCACCGACGAGTACAACGACGCCGTCGACCGCGCGCACGCGCAGATGGTGTGGACGCACCCGGCGATGACCAACTGGTACCGCAACCCCGACGGCCGCGTCGTGGCGGTACTCCCGTGGCGGATCGTCGACTACTGGGCCAGGACCCGCCACGTCGAACTCACCGACTTCCATGCGGAACCGATCAGCGCCGAAACCATCCCGGACGAGCCGCTCGATCCCTGACGCCGCGCCGCGGAGTGGCCGGACTACGGTGTCAGCCATGAACTCCGTACCGCTGATCACCCGGATGAACTGCACGCCCGTCTCGGCGAGGGACGTCTGCGCATCGTCGACGCGACGGTTCATCTCAGCTTCGACGCCGACGGCGCGCACGTCGCCTCCGGCCGCGACTCCTACCTGCAGGGGCACCTGCCCGGTGCGGTGTTCGTCGACCAGATCGCCGGGCTGTCCGATCCGGACGGCGAGGCCCCGTTCGCGGCGGCGTCGTCGGAGAAGTTCGCCGCGGCCGTCGGCGAGGCCGGGATCGGTGACGACTCGACGGTCGTCGTCTACGACACCGTCAACGGCATCTGGGCGACCCGCCTGTGGTGGCAGTTCGGTCTCGAAGGATTCGACGACGTCGTGGTCCTCGACGGCGGATTCGACGCCTGGGCGAAGGCCGGACTCCCCACCGAAACAGGCGAATCAACCCATCCGGCAGCAACTTTCACCGCACGACGCCGGCCAGAACGCATCGCGTCGACCGACGAGGTCGCCGCGGCCACCGCGGATTCGTCGGTTCTGTTGGTCAACGCGCTCGACCGGGAATCGTTCTCCGGCGGTCACATCCCGAGCAGCGTCAATGTCCCGTTCGGCGAACTCGTCGACGAATCCGGCGCACTCAGGCCGCTCGACGAACTGCGCGGGCTGTTCACCGAGGTCGGCGCGCTCGACCCCACGGTGCGGCCGGTCACTTACTGCGGCGGCGGGATCGCCGCCACCGCAGCGGCTTTCGCGTTGCGGGCACTCGGCCGGAACGACGTCGCGGTGTACGACGGATCGATGAACGCATGGACCGCCGACCCGGAGCGCCCCCTGGCATCGGCCGACTCCCGGCCATGACGTCCCCCGCGGTGACCGTCGAACTCGTCACCGATCCCGACCGGGCGGCGGCGGTCGCCGAGGTGGCCGGTGCGACCTTCCCGCTGGCCTGCCCGCCACACGCCGCTGCCGAGGACATCGCCGAGTTCATCGCGACCAACCTCGGCGAGAAGAACTTCCGCGGCTACATCACCGACCCGGACGCCGACGTGCTCGTCGCCCGGGACGGCGCGGACGGAGCGATCCTGGGCTACGCGCTGGTGCTGCACGGCCACCCGTCGGATCCCGTTGTCGCAGCGGTCGTTCCCGATCGGCCGGCGACCGAGGTGTCGAAGATGTACGTACTCCCCGACCACCATTCGCGTCCCGGCCTCAGCCCGTCACGTGGGCTGATGAACGCAGCACTCGACCGCGCCCGCGATCGCGGTAGCGCGGTCGTCTGGCTCGGTGTGAACCAGCTCAACGAACGGGCCCAGAAGTTCTACACCAAGACGGGTTTCACCCGTGCCGGAGTGCGGACCTTCGACCTCGGCGGCAGCGTCGAACACGACTATGTGTTCACGCAGAAGCTGTAGCGGAGTGTTCGGGGAGTGAGAACTTCCCGCGGGCGTGTTTCCCTCCGACCGGCGTGTCTACTTCCCGCTTACCGGGCGCAATAAGCGGGAGGGAAGCGGTCGAGCGGGAACCCGAGTGTTCCGCGGAACGCTCGTGAAGCGGACAGGGTGTCTCAGACAGCCAATTCGGCGAACCGCGACAGCGCCAGCAGGCGCGAGGTCGCGCGCAGGTACTTCTTGCGGTAACCGCCGGCGAGCATCTCGTCGGTGAAGATCTCGTCGAGTTTGGCGCCCGACACGGTCACCGGGACGTGCGCGTCGTAGAGGCGGTCGGCGAGCACCACGAGCCGCAGAGCCACCGACTGGTCTTTGGCAGGGTGCACGCCGGTGATGCACACCAGCGAGATGCCGTCGACGAGATCCTTGTACTTCGACGGGTGCAGCGTGCTCAGGTGATCGCACAGGGCGTCGAAGTCGTCGAGGGTCGCACCCTCGGTGGAATCGGCAATGTCGACAAGCTCACCCTCGGTGCGCGGGTCCGGAGCGGGCGGGAGGTCGCGGTGGCGGTAGTCCGGGCCGTCGACGCGGATGGTCTCGAACACGGCGGACAGCTTGCGAATCTCGCGCAGGAAGTCCTGCGCCGCGAAGCGGCCCTCGCCGAGCTGGCCGGGCAGGGTGTTCGAGGTGGCGACGACCGACACACCCTTCGCGGTGAGCTCAGTGAGCAGCCGGGACACCAGCATCGTGTCGCCGGGATCGTCGAGTTCGAACTCGTCGATGCACAGCACCGTGTGCTGCGAGAGCCGCTCGACGGCGTTCACGAACCCCAGCGCGCCGACCACGTGGGTCATCTCGACGAAGGTCGCGAACGACTTCGGCTCCGGCATCGAGTGGTAGATCGAGGCGAGCAGGTGGGTCTTGCCGACGCCGAACCCACCGTCGAGGTACAGCCCGATCCCCTGCGAGGGCGCCTTGCGGGAGAACAGGCCCTTCTTCCCCGAGCGCGCCTTCGACGCGCGGGCGACGAAGTCGCGGGCCTTGGCCACCGCCTGGGCCTGCGACGGCTCCTTCGGATCGGGGATGTAGGAGTCGAAACTCACGTCGTCGAAGGTCGACGGAGGCACCATCTCGTCGATGAGTGCATCCGGCGAGGTCGCAGGGTTGCGATCGCAAAGTCGGGCCGCCATGTGTGGAGAGTAGCGATCCACGGAATGATGGATGCATGTTCCACCTGCAGAAAGCGACCCAGGTCACATCCGCAGATGCCGACCGGGAGGGGCCCGAGACCCTCCTCGCGCTGGCCGAACACTATCGGTATCCCCCACGCCCGGCCGCCGGTCCCGGCGCCGCGGCACCGTTCGTCCGGGCCAACATGGTGTCCTCGATCGACGGCGCGGCAACGCACGACGGGAAGTCGGGCGGCCTCGGCGGCCCCGGCGACAAGGCCGTCTTCCGCGTGCTGCGTGGGCTGGCCGACGTGGTCCTCGTCGGAGCCGGGACCGCGGCCACCGAGGGTTATCGCCAGCCGCAACCCGACGACGTGTTCGCCGACCTCCGGAAGGAGAACGGCCAGGCACCGGCGCCGGCACTCGCCCTGGTCTCGCGGTCACTGTCCGTGCCACCGGACTATCCGCCGCTGAGCCACCCCGACACCGTGGTGCTCACCTGCGCGTCGGCACCTCGGGATCGACGCGCCGCACTCGTCGACGCCGGCGCCACCCTCGTCGACTGCGGCGAGGACGATGTCGAGTCGTCGACGCTGATCGCGACCTGCGGGGACCGGGGCTGGCCACGGGTGCTGTGCGAGGGCGGACCGAGCCTGCTCGGCTCGATCATCGCCGACGACCTGCTCGACGAGATCTGCCTGACGACCAGCCCTCATCTTGCGGGCGGACATTCCGGCCGGATCGCGGTCCGCGCCGGCGACGGAGATGACAGTGACGAGGACGCGGCGGCGCTCAGGGCGATGACGCCGGCCGCGATCATCACCGACGACGACGGCTTCGTCTTCACGCGCTGGTTGCGCCACGGCCGGTCGTCCATCCACTGAACCGATCACTGCACGGTCGTCGGCGGGAGTCGTTGACTACGCTCGCGGTCATGCGAAGAGCGCACGCCGTCACGGCTGTCCTGGGTGTGATCGTCGCGATCGTCGTGTCGTCGTGCGCGGTGGGCCCCGACCGCGGTCCGGAACTCATCCCCGGTGGCGGTGGCGGTGAGGGCCCGGCCGCATCGTCGTCGGCGCCGCCCCCGGCGCCGGCGCTGGCCGTACCGAAGACCGATCTCGAGTGGACCGACTGCGCCGCTGGCACCAGCGGACGCTTCGGCATCACCCGCCCGGCCGGGGTGACCATCGAATGTGCGGAGTTCGACTCCCCGGTCGACCGGAACAAACCCGACGGCGAGGTCGTGAGGATCGCGGCGACCCGGGCCCGTACCGCGGCGACGCCCGCCGACGCCCCGCCGCTCGTGCTCACCTCGGGGTCGGATCTCCCGTCGTCGCGAACCCTGATGGTGATGTCCACCGGTGCGGGCCGGGCGTTCCTGGACGCCCACCCGGTGGTGGCCGTCGATCATCGCGGCATCCCCCAGAGTGGGGACCTGGACTGCATGACCCGGCTCGAGCGGAGCACGATCGCCGACAACGGCCTCACCACCCGTGGGACCACCACCCAGGCGCGCATCTCCCGCCTCGCCTCGGCCGCCTCGTCGGCCTCGGACGGGTGCACGGAGACCCTGACGCCCTACCAACTCAACTTCGGCGCACAGTTCGCCGCCGCCGACCTCGAAACGCTTCGGCAGCGGTGGGGCGTCGAGCACCTGGGTCTCATCGGCGTCGGCGAGGGCTCCGACGTCGTGCTGTCCTACGCCTCCCTGTACGGGGGTCGAGCGGGACGCATCATCCTCGACACCCCCACCCCCTTCGGTGCCAACGCTCGGGACAGGGCCAACCTGCGCGCACAGGGTGTGCAGACGGCGCTGCAGGGTTTCGCGCAGCGATGTTCCGCACTGGACGGCTGCACGCTCGGCACGAACGGCGTCGGTGCGATGACCGGGCTGCTCGCCAAGGCACGTGCCGGACGCCTCGACGGATTGTCGGACACCACCGCACTGAACGCCATCACCACCACACTCGCCCTCGCGGCGGACCGTCCCGACGCGTTGCTCGACCTGTCCCGCGCCATCACCGCCGCCGACCGAGGCGACACGGCCGCGCTGGTCCGGCTCGCCGATCGGGCCGCGACCCTGCGGATGAGTGACGGTGCCCTGGTGTCCCGGTGCAACGACGTCACCGGCCCGGTGGGGCAGAACGAGATCCCTGGTCTCGTCGAGGCCTGGACGAAGCAGAGTCCGCTGACCGGCTCCGACAGCGCGCTGTCGCTGGTGCGCTGCAACGGCTGGGCGTCGGGCACCGCGGTGCGCCCACCGTCATCGCTGCCCGCCGACCCGCTGATCCTCAACGGCACCCGGGACCCGGTGAACGGGGGCAACGGCGCGAGCACACTCGTCCCGCTGTTCATGAACGCCGGGGCCGAGCCGGTCACCGTCAGCTGGGACGGACTGGGCTTCTCGGTGCTGGGTCGCAGCGCCTGCGCGGCCCAGGTCGCGGCCGAGTACGTGACCAAGACGCCTCTCGGGGGGCCGACCCAGCGCGGTTGCCCCACCTGACCGGGTCCGACCCGGTGCAGCCCGGAGGGTTCTGCGGAGTGTCCGAGGCCGACCGTAGTACGGTGCGCGGGTGGCCAATCTCGACAGGTATCTGTATCCCCAGATGAGTGCGCAGCGGATCATCCCGATGATCCTGTGGCCGATCAGCCTGCTCATGGTCGTGCACCGGTCGGTGTTCCTCGGCGTCAACGGCGACCGCACCGACGATTTCAAGCCGGTGTACGCCGCGGCCTACAACTTCCTCAACAACCTGCCGGTCTACGGCGAGAACTACGCCACGGTCGACCCGCACTACCTGTACCCGCCGTCGGGCACCCTGCTGATGGCGCCGGTCGCGGTGATCGACTACGAACGCGCACGCTGGGCGTTCATCGCGGTCAGCGTCGTGGCCCTGCTGATCTGCGCCTACCTGCTGACCCGGATGTTCGGCCATGCCCTGGACTCATGGGTGATGCCGACGGTCCTGTTCGTCTTCTTCTTCACCGAAACCGTCTCGCACACACTGATCTTCACGAACTTCAACTCGTTCGTCCTGCTGGGCATGATCGCCTTCCTGATGCTGATGCGCTCACGGCACGACTGGTGGGCGGGCATCCCGATGGGTCTGACGCTGGCCGTGAAACCCGTTCTGGCGCCGCTGCTGCTGCTGCCCCTGCTCAACCGGCAGTGGCGGGTGTTCGCCTTCGCCATCGCGGTCCCCCTCGTGTTGACGGTGATCGCGTTGCCGCTGTCGGTGGATGCCGACGCCTTCATCAGCCGGACCGTCCCCTACCTCGGCGAGGCCCGCGACTACTACAACAGCTCGATCGCCGGCAACGGCGCCTACTTCGGGGTCGCACCGTGGCTGGTGATGCTGCTGCGTGTCGCCTTCGTGCTGATGGCCGCGTTCTCGCTGTGGTTCCTGTACCGCTACTACCGCAAGACCAACGAACTGCTGTGGCTCGCGACGTCGTCGGGTGTGCTGCTGGGCACCACTTTCCTCGTCGGCTCGCTGGGCCAGGGCTACTACTCGATGCTGCTGTTCCCGCTGCTCATGACGGTGCTGCTACCCGGATCGGCGATGCGCAACTGGCCGGCCTGGCTCGGCGTGTACGGCTGCATGACCTTCGACAGCTTCTACTCGCAGCGGTGGACGGCCTTCGGCTGGATGGTCGAGTACAACAAGGTGACCTGGGGCTGGTCCTTGCTGATGATCGCGGTGTTCTGCTCGCTGCTGTTCCGCTACCTCGACATGCGCTCCGACGGCGTCGCCGGTGAGGATGCCGTGATGCGGTCGGAGTCCGGCACTCCCCCGGCGCCGGCGACGACGTCCGACGACGAGCTGTCGTTGTCGAAGTCCGTGTAGCACAGCGTGGAACGCGACGCTGTCGCGTCCCGCGCTACCGTGGACGACATGACCGACAGCACGCCCGAGAGCACCGCACCCGCCACGAACCCGGCGACCCTCACCGACGAGGAGTGGAAGCAGCGCCTCACCCCGGCCGAGTACCGGGTTCTGCGCCAGGCCAGCACCGAAGCGCCCTTCACCGGTGAGTACACCGACACCAAGACGGTCGGCGTCTACCGCTGCCGGGCGTGCGACGCGGAGCTGTTCCGCAGCGAGCAGAAGTTCGAATCCCACTGTGGCTGGCCGTCGTTCTTCTCACCCCTCGCCGGCGACAAGATCATCGAGGTCGAGGACAACTCGCTCGGCATGAAGCGAGTCGAGGTGCTCTGCGCGAACTGCAGGAGTCACCTGGGCCACGTGTTCGCCGGTGAGGGCTACGACACCCCCACCGATCTGCGCTACTGCATCAACTCGATCAGCCTGAAGCTCGAGCCGGCCGAGTAACAGAGTCGCACAACAGGTCACGGCCGACCCCCCGGCCGTGACCCCTACTTCTGCGGAATCTAGTCCCCCTGGCCGGGCTCCACGCCCTCGTCGTTCTTGTCCTCGGACTCGTCGACCACTTCTTCCTTTGTCGGCTCTTCTTCCGGCTCCAGGAAGCTGAGCTCCAGCGGTTCATGCGCGATCTCGGCGGGCTCGGATCCCGGCTCGTTACCCCCACCAGGGTCGCCGGGCGCGTTCGAGACGACAGCCGGGGGGCACGGGGCGACCTGACCGTCGGCCAGATGGATCTGGCAGGGCTGGGCGTTCGCGGCCGCAGCGCCGCCGGCGAGCGCTGTCGAGAAGGCCAGTGCGGCGATGACGCGGGCCACGGGGACAATTCGGACCATCGGGTTTCCTCCACGTTGAGTCGACCGGTTGTTTACCTCGTGTTGAGGTTCCATTCACCCTCCGCTTCCCCTCCCGTTGCCCGTGGCGGTTTCTGTCCGCTTTCGTTCGTTCCGGCGACACCGGTCACAGAAAAAGTAGAGGTTCTCGCATCTTCTGCGAGAACCTCTACTTTTCCGACGAATCAGGGCAGGGCGTCGATGAGCGCCGAGACCTCGACGCGGGGTCCGGTGAAGAACGGCGTCTCCTCCCGGACGTGCATCCGCGCCTCGGTGGCGCGCAGGTCGCGCATGAGGTCGACGATGCGATGCAGTTCGGGTGCCTCGAACGCGAGCAGCCATTCGTAGTCGCCGAGCGCGAACGACGACACCGTGTTGGCGCGCACGTCCTTGTACTCGCGCGCGGCCTTGCCGTGGTCGGCGAGCATCTTGCGACGCTCCTCGTCGGGAAGCAGGTACCACTCGTAGGACCGCACGAACGGGTACACGCAGATGTAGTTGCCCGGTTCCTCACCGGCGAGGAAGGCCGGGATGTGGCTCTTGTTGAATTCGGCGGGACGGTGCAGGGCGACGTTGCTCCACACCGCGTTGCAGGCGCGTCCCAGAACCGTCTCGCGACGGAACTTCGCGTAGGCGGCCTGGATGGACTCGACGTCGGCGGCGTGCCACCAGATCATGAAGTCGGCGTCGGCGCGGAGACCCGACACGTCGTACACCCCGCGGACCACGACGCCGGTGTCCTCGAGGGACTTGAAGAAGTCGGCGGCATCCGATTTCGCCTGGTCACGGTCGGTGCCGAGCTCGCCGGGGCGAACAGCGAACACCGAGAACATGAGGTAGCGGATCGTCGAGTTGAGTTCTGAGTAATCCAAGCGGGCCATATCTGACATGGTGCCACCGTGTCCGCCCGGACGAACAGTCAGGTCAGGTCGGTGAGCAGCGCCGCCACCGCGCGTCCGGCCTGTCCGATACAGGCCGGGACGCCGACGCCCGCATACGACGAGCCGGCGAGCACGAGACGGCGAGGGCGGGCCTCGGCGAGCCGCGCCATGGCGGCCAGGTGTCCCGGTCCGTACACGGGCAGCCCGTCGGTCCAGCGCTGCACGTACGTGTCGACGACGTGCGGCGAGGCGGGTGCCACGCCGGCGGCCCGGCAGACCTCGTCGAGGTCCTCGAGTGCCTCGGTCCGCAATCGGTCGTCGACGCCGGGTTCGTCGTCGACGCTCGGCACCGGGGCACCGAACCGGCCGAACGACGCCCGCACCGAGACGGGCGCGTCGTCGTGTGACAGATGCGCCCACTTCTGCGAACTGAGGGTGAAGGCCTTGGCGCGCAGACTTTCCCCGGTACCGACCAGGACCCCGGAGTGATCGGGAAGCGGGGTTCCGGGGGTGAGCGCGATCGAGATCACCACCGACGACGCGCCCCGCACCGCCCGCAGCGGGGCGGCGAAGTCGGCCAGCGAACGACGCAGCAGGTGGCCGGCCATCCAGGCGGGGATCGCGAGGATCACACCGTCGTAGTCGCGGACGTCGTCGCGTGCAGGACCGCCGACGTGCAGCGTCCAGCCGGTGGCAGTCGGCTCGAGCTCACGGACGTGGGCGCAGAGCTCAGGCCGCACCGCCGCAGCCTGTTGCAGGGCGTCGAGGAGGACCCGGTAACCGCCCACGAGGGTGCCGAAGACGGGACCCGAGCCGGTGGCGTCGGCGACGAGACCGGCGACGGCGTCGGTGAGATTCGCCACACCGGCGTCGAGACGCGCGGCGAGGGCGGGCAGTGCTTCCCGGAGACCGATGTCGCCGGCGAGGCTCGAATAGACTCCGCCGAGCATGGGATCGACGCTGCGGGCGACCACCGATGGGCCGAAACGTTCGGTCACGAGGTCCCCGACCGTCGGGTCCGCGGACGGGTCCCAGTGCCAGGGGCGATCGGGTTCGGTGCGGATGAGTTCGAGGTCGGCCGGATCGGCGAGGCCGGCGACCGCGTCGGGCGTCGCGGGGATACCCATCACCGCCGGCGTCGGCAGCGGGTGAAGGCGACCGCCGGACCAGACGGCCGGTCGGCGCCCGGTCGGTGAGACGACCCGATCCCCCAGCCCGAGTTCGTCGACCAGGCCGAGAGCCTCCGGCCGCCGCACGATGAACGCCTCGGCCCCGACGTCGACGGCCTGTCCGCCGACCGTCGTGGTGTGCAGGACGCCGCCGAGCCGCTCACCCGCTTCCAGAACGTCGATACGTGCGTCGGCGCCGAGTTCGCGCCGCAGTCGGTACGCCGCCGTCAGGCCGGAGACACCTCCGCCGACGACCGCGATCCGGGGCCCGGCACTCATCAGAGGCTGTGGACCAGTTCGACCGTGCGGGTGAGGACATCCGGATCGGTACCCGGAAGCACCCCGTGGCCGAGATTGAAGATGTGGCCGACGGCGCCGGCCGCGATCGCCCGGTCACCGTCGGCGACCACGCGGCGGACCTCGCTCTCCACGACCTCCGGTCCCGCGAAGAGCAGCGTCGGGTCGAGGTTGCCCTGGACCGCCTTGCCCGGTCCCACTCGCCGTACGGCCTCGTCGAGCGGCACCCGCCAGTCGACACCGATGACGTCGGCCCCGACGTGGGCCATCGGCGCCAGCAGCTCGCCGGTCCCGACGCCGAAGTGGATGCGCGGGACCCCGTACCCGGCGACCTCCGCGAGGACACGGGCACTGTGCGGCGCCACGAAACGCTGGTAGTCGGCGGCCGACAGCATGCCCGCCCAGGAGTCGAAGAGCTGGATGGCGTCGACGCCGGCCTCGAGCTGGACCTGCAGGAAGGCGATGGTGATGTCGGCCAGGCGCGCCATCAGCTCGGCCCAGGTCTCCGGATCGCCGTGCATCATCGCCTTGGTGCGCTCGTAATTGCGGCTCGGCCCACCCTCGATGAGGTAGGAGGCGAGGGTGAACGGCGCACCGGCGAAGCCGATCAGCGCGGTGTCGCCGAGTTGGGCGAGCAACAGCTCGATGGCGTGGGAGATCGCCCCGACCGAGGCGGGCTCCAGACGCGGGATGCGCGAGACGGCCTCCGCCGACCGCACGGGTTCGGCGATCACCGGGCCGGTCCCGGCCACGATGTCGAGGTCGATCCCCGCGGCCTTGAGCGGCACGACGATGTCGGAGAACAGGATCGCGGCGTCGACGTCGTGACGGCGGACGGGCTGCATCGTGATCTCGCACACCAACTCGGCGTCGAAGCACGATTCGAGCATCCCGTGGTTCGCGCGGATCGCGCGGTACTCGGGCAGGGAACGGCCCGCCTGCCGCATGAACCACACCGGACGGCGTGACGGAGTCCCACCCGTGGCCGCGGCGACGAGCGGCAGGTGCGACCGATGGACCCGAGTACCAGTTACGTTCGACATCACCGCTTACTCTGCCATGTCGACGTTCCGCACGGATCAGGGCAGGGACTTCACCCCGCGTCCCCATTTCCGGGGGCGGTGAACCGGCGCGCCTCCGCCGCTGCCAGGCGCGACACACCTACGGTCGAACGGTGACTTCCTCGGGAGCTCCGGACGAGCCTGCTGATTTCCGCGCGGCGGTGGAGTCGCTGCATGCTGCCCGCGTCCGCCATGAGATCGAGGTCGGGCCCATCCGCCCGCCGCAGCGCCTGGCGCCGTACAGCTACGCGGTCGGCGCCGAGGTGCGCCCGCCGGACGACCCCGACGTCGTTCCCACCGATTCCCAGGGCTCCGCGTTCGGACGACTGATCCTGCTGTACGACCCCGCCGGTCAGGACGCCTGGAACGGCACGATCCGCCTCGTCGCCTATCTGCAGGCCGAGGTCGAGGCCGCACTGGCGATGGATCCGCTGCTGCCCGAGGTGGCCTGGAGCTGGCTGTCCGACGCCCTCGGTGTGCCGGTCGGCGAGAGCAGCACCCCCGAGCACTCCGGGAACGGCCCGTCCCTCGACGGCACCGCCCGCCGCATCGAGGTGACCGCGCTCGGTGGAACCGTCACCTCCACCACGTCGGTGCGCTACGGCGACATCGCCGGACCGCCGCGCGCCCACCAGCTCGAGGTCCGCGCGTCGTGGACCGCGTTGACCGCCGAGGGTCTCAACGGACACCTCGAAGCGTTCTGCGAGGTGCTGGCATCGGCTGCCGGCCTCCCGCCGACGGGCGTGACCCGACTCGGCGCGACGTGAGCACCGTGGACACACCACCAGAGAACCCGACGCCGGAGGACGAGGCTCCCGAGGTCGAGCCGCTGCTCGCGCCCGCCGGCGGTGTCCCGCCGGTGCTGTCGACCGCGGCGGAGTTCGCCGACGCGGCGCGAGCACTCGCGGCGGGCGAGGGCCCCATCGCCGTCGACACCGAACGCGCCTCCGGCTACCGCTATTCGCAGCGTGCGTATCTGATCCAGATCAAACGACGCGGTGCCGGCAGCTTCCTGCTCGACCCCATCGCCGATCCCGGGGCCCTCGCCCCGGTGATCGACGCATTGCGCGGTCCCGAATGGGTGCTGCATGCCGCCGATCAGGACCTCCCGTGTCTGCGCGAGCTGGGTTTCGAGTGCGTCGAGCTGTACGACACCGAGTTGGCCGGTCGACTCCTCGGCCTGGCGAAGGTGAACCTGGCGGCCATGGTCGCCCAGTTCCTCGGCCTCGGCCTGCTCAAGGGTCACGGTGCGGCGGATTGGTCGCGACGGCCCCTCCCCGACGAATGGCTGAACTACGCCGCGCTCGACGTCGAGGTTCTGGTCGAGTTGCGGGACGCGATGGACGCGGCGCTGGCCGAATCCGGCAAGGACGGCTGGGCTCGTGAGGAATTCGCCTACGTCCTGTCCCGTCCGCCGGCACCGCCACGCACCGACCGATGGCGCAAGACCTCGAACATCCACACCGTGAAGTCCGCCCGCGCCCTCGCCGCGGTGCGCGAATTGTGGATGGCGCGTGAGGAATTGGCCGAACGGCGGGATGTCGCCCCGGGCCGGGTGCTGCCCGACACCGCGATCGTGAACGCCGCCACCGCCGACCCCCGGTCCAACTCGGAGCTGACCCGCCTGCCGATCTTCGGCGGTCCCCGCCAGCGACGCCAGGCCGGGATCTGGCTCAGTGCCCTCCAACGGGCCCGCGAACTGCCCGACAACGAGTTGCCGGCCCGCAAGACCAACGGCCCCGGACTGCCACCGGTGAGTCGCTGGGAACAGCGCAACCCGGAGGCCGCGGCCCGGATGCAGAAGGTGCGTCCCGCTCTCAAAGAGGTCGCCGAGAGCCGCAACCTCCCGGTGGAGAACCTCCTCGCCCCCGATGTGGTCCGCCAGCTGTGCTGGGACGGACTGCGGAAACCGGTCACCACCGAGGCGGTGGACGCGCATCTCGCCGCCGCCGGAGCCCGTCCCTGGCAGCGGCGGCTGAGCGTCGACGCGCTGACCGAGGCCCTGCGCGGGGGCGGCGCGACCGAGACCGGCGACGGACCCGAATAGGCAGCGGCCGACCTGGGTAAGAGACTCCCCGACAGGCACGACCTCGCACCAGGCACGACCTCACGGAATGGGAGCACTCAGTGGCCACAGTCTCCGTCGGCATCGACTCGGACCTCGACCCCAGCGCGGCCTGGGCACTCGCCGCCAACCTCTCGCGCTTCGACGAGTGGATGACCATCTTCGGCGGCTGGAAGTCCCCGGTCCCCGCCACGATCGACGAGGGGACGAAGGTCTCGTCGCTGATCAAGGTGAAGGGGTTCCGGAACGTCATCCACTGGACCGTCACGCAATACGACGAGCCCAGGCTGATCGCGCTCGCCGGCACCGGGCGCGGCGGCATCCAGATCGACCTCGCCATGAAGGTCGACGAGATCGCCGACGGTTCCTACTTCGATCTGTCCGCCGAGGTGTCCGGCGGATTGCTCAACGGACCCGTCGGGAGCCTGGTCGCCAGGGTGCTGGAGTCCGATGTGCACAAGTCGATCTCGAATCTCGCCACCCTGCGCTGAGAGCCCGGGCCGAGATCGACCGTCACCGGTCGACGCGCACGGTGGCCGCGCGGGTGATCGCGGGCGCCGAATGAGTCTCGCGGAAGATGCGCCGCTGACGTGACGCGCCGTTCCCCTCGCTCCACGTCCGGCGCAGCGCGGCGTCGACCTCCTCGCGCTGTCCCAACCGGTTCAGCGCCGGTCCGACCACGGTGACGAGCTCAGAGATCCTGGTCCAGGCGGGCATGCGCCCGCCCGTCACGGGATCGAGTGCGTCACCGTCGAGACCGTCATGGGCCGCCTTCCAGTAGGCGGCCGCCAGCACCATCGGATCGAGTGTGGCCGAGACGGATTCGGCCCCGCGCTCCACGTCGTCGAGCGCGGTCATCACCGCGGCGCGGACGATCGTGGCGAAGGCCCGGGCCTCGTCCACGCGCATCTGCACATCGGCCGCGCGGATCTCCACGGTCGGGAGATGATCCGACGGCCGGGCATCCCAGTAGAGCATGTGCGGGTCGAGGATCACACCGGTCGCCACCAGCAGCTCCACCAGCTCGGCGAAATGGGCCGCCGATCGCAGGTGCGGCGGCGGACCCGCGGCCGGCCATCGGGACCACAACACCGACCGCCAGCTCGCATGACCCGAGTCGGCATCACGGTAGATCGCGGAGTTGGCCGTCAGGGCGAGCAGCGCGGGTAGCCACGGGCGCAGCCAGTTGCACACCGCCACGGCGGCGTCCCGGTCGGGTACGCCGACGTGGACGTGACAACCGTTGATGCCCTGTTCGTGGGCGAGCATGCCGTATCGTCCGGCCATCGCGCGATACCGCGGCGTGTCGGTCACCGGGAAGGACTCCGGGACCCGCGGCGGCAGTCCGCATGCGACGACGTCGACCCCCACGTCGTCGGCAGCCGCCGCGACGATGCTCCGCAGCCGGTACAGGTGATCACCGATCTCCTTGGCGGTGTCGGAGGTCGGGGTGGCGATCTCGACCTGACATGAGGTGAGCTCCAGGGCGAGGTCGAGTCCACGAGCCGAGGCCGCCGCGGCCACCTCGCGGTTGCGTGCGACCGGACGTGCCGTCTCGCGGTCGACGAGGACGAATTCCTCCTCGACACCCAGCGGCGGCACCTGCCCGGCCACGTGTCCTCCGATGTCAGTCCTCGGCGCGGCTCTCCGCGGGATCGGCGGGGTTCTCGAGCTGGCGTTCCAGCGCGGGACCGGCCTGCATTCCCGCCACCGTCGCGGTGATCGAACGGGCGAGGTCCTGGGCGGTCAGACCGAGCTCGCCGAGGATCTCCCCGCGCGAGGCGTGCTCGATGAATGTCTGCGGGATGCCCTTGATCTGCACCGGAACCGGTACCTCGGCCGCCGAGAGTGCTCCCGCGACAGCCGATCCCACACCACCGCTGACGCATCCGTCCTCGAGGGTCACGACCAGGCGGTGACGACGGGCGACCTCGACCACCGAGGTCGCGACCGGCAGTACCCAGCGCGGGTCGATGACCGTGGCCTCGATGCCCTGCCGGGCCAGGCGCTCTGCGGTGTCGACGGCCAGGCTGCAGAAGGCGCCGGCCGCGACGATGACCACATCGCCGGTCGCCGGACCGAGATCGTGGTCGCTGCGGTGCAGCACGTCGACACCGTCGTCGAGTCGCTCGACCGCCCGGATGTCCTCCGGCACCGCACCTTTGGGGAAACGGAGCGCGGTCGGGCCGTCGTCGACGCCGAGGGCCTCGTCGAACTCCTCGCGCAGCCGGACCGCGTCACGCGGCGCGGCCACCCGCAGGCCGGGAACCATCGCCATGAGCGACAGATCCCACATGCCGTGGTGGCTGGGCCCGTCGGGTCCGGTGATGCCCGACCGGTCGAGGACGAGGGTGACCGGTTGTCTCAACAGCGCGACGTCCATCAGCAGCTGATCGAACGCGCGGTTGAGGAAGGTCGAGTAGATGGCCACGACCGGATGCAGGCCGCCGAGGGCGAGGCCCGCCGCCGAGGTCATCGCGTGCTGTTCGGCGATGCCGACGTCGAACATGCGGTCCGGGTAGCGCTCGCCGAACGGCGTCAGTCCGGTGGGTCCGGGCATCGCAGCGGTGATCGCGACGACATCGGGACGGTTGGCGCCGGCATCGAGCAGTGCCGCGGAGAAGACCTTGGTCCAGTCCTGCGGGGCGACGCTCGTGGGCCGGCCGGTGACCGGGTCGATGATCCCGGTGGCGTGCATCTGATCGGCCACGTGGTTCTCGGCGTGGGCATAGCCCATGCCCTTGCGGGTGACGGTGTGCACGATGACCGGGCCGCCGAAGTCACGGGCATGCCGCAGAGCCGACTCGACGGCACCGACGTCGTGTCCGTCGACGGGTCCGACGTACTTGAGGCCGAGGTCGGTGAACATCGCCTGGGGCGCCAGCAGGTCCTTGAGGCCGCTCTTCACCCCGTGGAGCACCGCGTAGGCGGGTTCGCCGACCACGGGCATCTGCTTGACGACGCGCCTACTCTCGTCGAGGAACTTCTCGTAGGCGGGCTGCAGGCGCAGACCCGAGAGGTGACTCGCCAGGCCGCCGATGGTCGGCGCGTAGGACCGGCCGTTGTCGTTGACGACGATCACGACGGGCCGATTGCACGCGGCGATGTTGTTGATCGCCTCCCAGCACATACCGCCGGTGAGCGCACCGTCGCCGACCACCGCGACGACGGTTCGGTCCGGCTGCCCGGTCAGTTCGAAGGACTTGGCCAGGCCGTCGGCGTAGGAGAGGGCCGCCGAGGCGTGCGAGGACTCGATCCAGTCGTGTTCGGATTCCGCGCGCTCCTGGTAGCCGGTCAGGCCGCCACGCTGGCGCAGACTGTCGAACCCGTCTTTGCGGCCGGTCACGATCTTGTGGACGTAGCACTGGTGGCCGGTGTCGAAGAGGACCGGATCGTGCGGTGAGTCGAAGACACGATGGATCCCGAGGGTCAGTTCGACCACCCCGAGGTTCGGTCCGAGATGGCCGCCGGTGGCCGCCACCTTCTCGATCAGGAACGTCCGGATCTCGGAGGCGAGAGTCTCCAACTCCGCTTCCGCCAGTGACCGCAGATCGGCCGGCGAGCTGATCCGGTCGAGCACACTCATCGTTTCCTCCATCGCGCGACGCCGCCGGAGACACCCCCGGCCCATAACCAGTCAGTCTACGGAAGCATTCGGATCCACCCCGCCCCGCGGATGGTCGACGGACCCACACCGCGGGTGACGGCTCAGGCCGGCACCAGACACGCGACCGCCTCCACATGGTGTGTCAGCGGGAAAGCGTCGAAGCCGCGGACCTGCGCGACGCGATATCCGGAACGGACGAAGAGACCGAGATCACGCGCGAACCGCGCCGCATCACAGCCCACGTGCACCACCACGGCCGGTCGGGCGGCGGTGATCGCGTCGACGACGCGCTCGCCGGCACCGGTACGCGGCGGATCGAGGACGACGATGTCGGGCGCCTCGCCGAGGGCGTGGATCCGGACCGCCACCTCACCCCGGTGGGTGACCACGCGGTCGCCGTCGTCGGCGAAGGTCTCCGACGCGGCCGCCAGCGCACCGGCGTCGGAGTCGACGATGTGGACCTCGTCGAGGCCCGTGTCGTATGTGTCCAGCAGGGCGCCGGCGAACACCCCCGCACCGCCGTAGAGGTCCCAGGCGACCCGGGGGCCGGAATCGAGATGTTCACCGACGAAACCGACCACCGTGTCGGCGTAGGTCTGCGGCGCGGCGCGGTGCGCCTGCCAGAATCCGGTCACCGGGATGTTCCACGAGCGGCCGCCGACGCGGTGCACCGCGAACTCGGCGCCCTCGACGACGACCTGTGCGCGGGGTCGGGAACGGCGCCGACGGTTCTGCTGAGCGCGCCGGCGGGGGTCGCCGTGACGAACCTCGGCGATCGGCGCGAGTTCGGTGATGTGCCGGGTGCCGTCGGCGTCGAGGACCACCGCCAGCTCGGCGTGCGGCGTGAACCGGCGACCGGCGAGGTCGTCGACCATCCCCGCCGCCGGCTGTACGCAGACGTCGTGGATCACCGCGGAACCGCGGAACGCGTGCTGCCCGGCGCGACCACGTCCGTCGACGGCCAGCCGCGTCCGGATGCGCCAGCCGGTGTCGGTTCCGGGCAACCGGTCGACCCCGCGGGTCGCGAGGTCGGTGTCGGCGATCGTCGCCTCGTCGAGATGGCCGACCCGGCTCAGGACGTCGAGCAGCACGGCCTGCTTCAGATCGCGCGCATGCCCGGGTTCGATGTGCCCGAGGTCGCAGCATCCCGCTCCCCCGGCCGCCGCCGGGCACGCCACCGGAATCCGATACGGCGACGGGTCGAGGATCTCGACGGCCTCGGCCCGCCAATACGAGTCGTGACGGTCGTCGGTGACCTCGGCGATCACACGCTCACCGGGGATCGCGCCGCGTACGAACAGCACCCGGCCGTCGGCACGGCCGACGGCCTCCCCGCCGTTCGCCGGACGGTCGACGGCGACCTCGACCCGGCGCGCCGGGGGCGATGGCGTCATGGGGTGCGCTCCGATTCGCCGAGGGCGCGGCGGGTCTCACCCGGCGCCCAGTACCTCTTGGTCTCCTTGCGGCGGTCCGACGACGTGAGCTGCCAGGGCACCGAGGTCACCATCACCCCGGGCTCGAACAGCAGGCGCCCCTTGAGCCGCAGCGCGGACTGGTTGTGCAGGATCTGCTCCCACCAGTGTCCGACGACGTACTCGGGGATGAACACGGTCACCACGTCGCGCGGCGACTCCCGGCGCACACGCCGCACGTAGTCGATCACCGGCCGGGTGACCTCACGGTACGGGGAGGCGATGACCTTCAGCGGGACCGTGATGTCGCTGGCCTCCCACTCGGACACGAGTTTGCGGGTGTCGCGGTCGTCGACGTTCACCGTGATCGCCTCGAGGACGTCCGGTCTCGTCGCCCGGGCATAGCGCAGGGCACGCTTGGAGGCCATGTGCAGACTCGACACGAGAACGATCGAATGCGTCCGGCTGGGCAGCACGCCCTCGTCGTCGGTCTCGGCCCGATCGAGTTCACGTTGTACCGACGCGTAGTGGTGGTGGATCAGCTTCATCAGCACGAAGATCGAGACCATCGCCAGCACCGCGATCCACGCGCCCGCGGTGAATTTCGTGATCAGGACCACCACGAGGACCGTCGCCGTCATCACCAGGCCGATCGAGTTCACCACCCGCGACTGCACCATCCGGCGCCGGGCGCTCGGGTCGGTCTCGGTGCGCAGCAGACGCGTCCAGTGCCGCACCATGCCGGTCTGACTCAGCGTGAACGAGACGAACACGCCGACGATGTAGAGCTGGATCAGCGCGGTCACCTGCGCGCCGAAGGCGACCACGAAGATGATCGCCGCGACGGCCAGGAACAGGATGCCGTTGCTGAACGCCAGCCGGTCACCACGGGTGTGCAGCTGACGCGGCAGATACCGATCCTGGGCCAGCACCGAACCGAGCACCGGGAAGCCGTTGAACGCGGTGTTCGCGGCCAGCAACAGGATCAGCGCCGTCACGGTCGCGACGAAGAAGAAACCGGCCGGGAACGAATCGAACACCGCGTGCGCGAGCTGCGCGATCATCGCCTTCTGCTGATAGCCCTCGGGAGCGCCGACGAGGTCCTGGGCGGGATCCATCACGTACTTCGCGCCGATCTCCTGGGCGAGGAGGACGATGCCGAGCAGCAGGGTGATCGAGAAGCCACCGAGCATCAGCAGCGTGGTCGCGGCGTTGCGCGACTTGGGTTTCCGGAAGGCCGGTACGCCGTTACTGATGGCCTCGACCCCCGTCAGCGCGGCACACCCGGAGGAGAACGATCGGGCCACGAGGAACGCCAGCGCGAGCCCGGTGAGGTTGTCCTGTTCCGCCACGATTCCGAAGTCGGCGGTCTCCGAACGGATCTCCTCGCCGAGGACGAAGATCTCGGTGAAGCCCCAGATGAGCATGCCCAGCACGCCGACGATGAAGGCATAGGTCGGGATGGCCAGCACCGCCCCGGATTCCTTGATGCCGCGCAGGTTCACCGCCGCCAGGATCACGATCGCCCCGACGCAGAACCAGACCTTGTGCTCGTTGACGAACGGAACGGCCGAACCGATGTTCTCCGCCGCCGAGGTCACCGACACCGCTACGGTCAGTACGTAGTCGACCAGCAGGGCGCTGCCGACGGTGAGGCCCGCATTGGGTCCCAGGTTGACGGTGGCGACCTCGTAATCGCCACCACCCGACGGATATGCGTGCACGTTCTGCCGGTAGCTGGCGACCACCACCGCGAGGACCACGGCGACGGCGATCGCAACCCACGGGGTGAAGGTGAGAGCGGTGATCCCGGCGACCGAGAGGACCAGGAAGATCTCCTGTGGCGCATACGCCACGGAGCTCATCGCGTCGGAGGCGAAGACCGGGAGGGCGATGCGCTTGGGTAGCAGGGTGTGGCCCAGCTTGTCGCTGCGGAAGGGCCTGCCGAGCAGGAGCCGCTTCGTCGCAACGGACACCTTGGAGACGGTGGACACCAGGCAACCCTAGAGCGTCCGCGTCGTGGCGGGTAGGTTCGACTCGCGGCACGCACGCCGCATCGGGAGAGGAATGTCGTGCAGGTAGTCATCATGGGTTGCGGGCGGGTCGGATCGTCGCTCGCGATGGCGATGCAGAAACGCGGACACGACGTCGCGATCATCGACCGGGACCCGTCCGCCTTCTCGCGGTTGTCCGCCGACTTCGCGGGCCGCACGATCACCGGCGTGGGGTTCGACCGGGACATCCTGGTGAAGTCCGGGATCGAGCACGCCGACGCCTTCGCCGCGGTCTCCTCCGGTGACAACTCCAACATCATCGCCGCGCGGGTCGCCCGGGAGACCTTCGACGTCGAACGTGTCGTCGCACGCATCTACGACGCCAAACGCGCCGAGGTCTACGAACGGCTCGGCATCCCGACCGTCGCCACGGTGCCGTGGACGACCGAACGGTTCGTCTCCGCGCTCGGTGAGACGGCGACGGCGGAGTGGCGTGACCCGTCGGGTTCGCTCGCGGTCGCCGAGGTCGACGTCCACGAGTCGTGGATCGGGGTCTCGGTGGGCAGGTTCCAGGAACAGACCGGTGCCCGCGTGGCCTTCCTCAACCGGGTCGGCCGACCGGTCCTGCCCGACGCCAAAACCGTTCTCCAGCAGGACGACGTGATCTATGTCGCCGTCCTGCTCGACAATCTGGTCAACGCGCGCCGGGTCGCCGCGGAACCGTTCACCCATCCCGAATCCTGAGTGACGAGGAGTCATCCGTGAAGGTCGCCATCGCCGGAGCCGGCGCGGTCGGGCGCTCGATCGCCCGCGAACTCCTGGTCAACTCGCACGACGTCACCCTGTTCGAGCGGAAGGCCGATCACGTCGACCCGGACGCGGTACCGGGTGCGAAGTGGATTCTCGCCGACGCGTGCGAGCTCACGAAGCTCGAGGACGCGCAGCTGCAGACCTTCGACGTGATGATCGCCGCGACCGGTGACGACAAGGCCAATCTGGTCGTGAGCCTGCTCGCCAAGACCGAGTTCGCGATCAACCGGGTCGTGGCCCGGGTCAACGACCCGCGCAACGAGTGGCTGTTCGGCGACGACTGGGGTGTCGACGTCGCGGTGTCGACCCCGCGCCTGCTCGCCTCCCTCGTCGAGGAGGCGGTGTCGGTGGGGGATCTGGTCCGGCTCATGACCTTTCGACAGGGCCAGGCCAATCTCGTCGAACTCACCCTGCCGGCGAACACACCGGTGGCGGGCAAACCGGTCCGCAAACTCGAGCTACCGCGGGACGTGGCACTGGTCGCGATCCTGCGCGGCGGGCGTGTCATCGTGCCGCAGAGTGACGACCCGATCGAGGGCGGTGACGAACTGGTCTTCATCGCGCCGGCCGAGGCGGAACCCGCGCTCTACGACGCCATGCGGATCACGCGCTGACGGTCTCCTCCTCGCGGACCGCGCGGCGGACGAGCAGGACGGTCGCGAGCACCGCCAGGGCCGTCAGCGGCCATCCCATCGCGATCCGCGCGAAGGCCAGCCATCCGGTGGCACCGAGGTCGTAGAGCTCGGACTGGGTGAGATAGCGTGCCGCGAAGACCAGTGCCCCCAGGGCGGTGGCGATGTCGTAGGCGCGCAGCGTCCGGCCATGCCTTCGCCAGGCGGTCCCCTGCCCGTTCACCAGATGCCAGGCGACGCCGATCAGGGGCCAGCGCACCAGGATGGAGACCACGAACACCACCGCGTAGACGAGGGTGGTCCAGATCCCGAACAGGAAGTACCCCTTGGCGTCCCCCACGCGACTGGCGATGAACACGCAGATCGCGACGCCGAGGAGGCCGGAGATCGCCGGGGTGAGACCTTCGCGGCGGATGATCCGCACGCCGAAGACGAGGGCTGCGGCGGCGAGCGCGGCGACGATGGCGGCCCGGAGGCCGAGGAACGAGTTCACCGGTACGAACACCACGACCGGAACCGTGGAGTAGATCAGCCCGGAGACGCCGCCGATCTGTTCCAGCACCGTCGGGGTCGGGGCGAAACCCGAGTCCGGTTCGACGTCGTGGCCGATGGACTCGTCACCCGGCTCGCCGGTGTCGCTCGTGGGAGTCACTCGTCGTCGCTGCCCTGCAGCTCGTAGTAGGGGTTGTAGATCACCTTGTGACCGTCCTGCAGGGCGAGACGTCCCCGCACGGTCACCTTGCGGCCGGGTTCGATACCCGCGATGCGATTGCGGCCCAGCCACTTGAGCATGACGATGTCGGAGCCGTCGAAGAACTCCGCCTTCACGCCGGCCTTGGCCGCGCGTGAACACGTCTCCACCGCACGCAGCTCACCGTGCATGGTGACCTCCTCGCCGCGAGTGCAGTCCGACGCGCGTTGTGCGCCCGTCGCCTTCGACTCCTCCGCGATTCGCTCCGCTTCGACGTTCCCGAGATCTTCGGTGAGTCGGCGGGTCAGACGCTTGAGATAGCCAGCAGTGGTGGGCATCCCAACCTCCCAATGGATTTCAGCCGGGCACCAGGCTTTCGCGTCAGCGTCCGTGGCCACCGAACGATTGATCGGTGGCTGTCCGCCAGCGTAGACCCGGCATCGGCCGGTGACAACGTGGACGACCGGGGCTCACCCGCAGTCCCGGGACACCCTAGGGGATGATCTCCTGGTGCCCTGCATCCGGATGAACATTTGATGCCCCGAATGGACCGTCCGTCCACACGAACACCCACCGCGCTGGTGGTGATTCCCGGGACCGGCTCCGATGCCGACCACGTCACACGTGCCTTCGGTCACGCCGCGGCGATGCTCGGGGTCGAGCTCGTGGCGCTCGAGCCGACGCCGGATCTGGTCGCCGGTCATCGGCGTGGTCTCGAACGTGCGACCGTCGAACACGACTCGGTTCTGGTCGGCGGAGTGTCGATCGGCGCCGCCATCGCCCTCGAATGGGCCCTCACCGACACCGGTGACCGATGTGCGGGCGTGTTCGCGGCGCTGCCCGCCTGGAGCGGCGACGCCGATTCCGCGCTCGCCGCGGCGAGCGCACGGGCGACCGCCGACGCGATGGAACGCGACGGGCTCGACGCGACGGTCGCCGCGATGGCCGCGAGCAGCCCGGACTGGCTGGCCGCCGAACTCTCCCGCTCCTGGGGACGCCTGCACCCCGAGGTCATCGGACAGCTGCGCGATGCCGCGGACTACTCGGCGCCCACACCGGAGCAGATCGCCCGACTCACCGTTCCACTGGCACTCGTCGCGGCCCCGGACGACGCCATCCACCCGATCGCGGTCGCCCGCACCTGGCATGACGCCGCGCCGCGTTCGTCACTGGTCGAGGTCACCCTCGAGGGGTGGGGCCGCGATCCCGCACTGCTCGGCGACAGTTGCCTCGCCGCATACACGCGCCTGTCGAGGTGAGACCCCGGCCGAAACGGATTCAGCGACGACGGAAGAAGCGCTGCATCGCCGAGCCCGACGACGGCGGCAGCGGGGCGTCGTCCTCGGGATCCGGGTCGGCGGTGACCGACGGATCGTCGTGGCCGCCCGAACCGCCCTCGGCCGGGGCGTCGGTATAGGTGTTCTCGCCGTAGACCGCGGCGTGCGCCACCTGGTCCAGCGCTCCCCCGGCGACGGCCTCCGACTCGTCGTCGGAGCCGGCCACCTCGCCGGCAGGTGCCTGGGGTCGGGCCGGGGTCTCCGCGCCCGCCTCCGCCTCGGCGAAGATCTGCTGCTGGGCGGCGGCCACCTGATCGGCGAGGACCGGCGGCAGGACGATCGGAAGCGGTTCCCGCGGCGGGTGCGGATCCGAACCGCGACGCACGACGGTCTCGGCCAGCACGGCACGACTCAGGCGCGCGAGGTCCTCGGCGCTCTCCGACGGCCCGCTACCGACACAGCGCACCAGCCACCGGGGGCCGTCGACGCCGATGAAGCGATGCGTGGCGCCCTCGACCTCGGCCACGACCTCCCGGCCCCAGTGGCCGTCCTCGATGCTGGTCGCAGCGCCGCCGTCACGCAACGACTCGGCCAGTTCGCGGACCACCTCGCGCCACGTACCCGGCGACTTGGGCGCCGCGAACGCACTCACCGAGATCCGGCCGATCGGGGTGACCAGGTAGACGTTCTGCGGCTGGTGTGCCTCCGACATCTCGACGGTGACCTGCCCGCCCTCGACCACCGGGACGAGCACCGACCCCAGGTCGAGGTGGGAGTTCTCCAGCTCGTGGGGTTCCGTCGCGAGGGCGTCGATGTCGTAGGGGCCCAGTGCCTGACCGACCCGCAGTTCATCCGAACCGTTCTTCGTCATCGTCTACTCCTCGTCAATCCGCGTTCCGTGTGAACAGTAATCGACGCGGCGTCGGACCGACCTCGGCGTGTCGTGCTCAGCTCAGGATGGCGTGGCCGCCACTGGATCCGTATCCGCCGTCGCCGCGGCTGGTGTCGTCGAGTTCCTCGACCTCGACGAAATCGGGAAGCTCGACGCGCTGCACGATCAGCTGCGCGATCCGGTCACCGCGCGAGATGGTGATGGACTGCTCGGGGTCGAGGTTGATCAGGCACACCTTGATCTCCCCCCGGTAGCCCGCGTCGATGGTGCCCGGGGTGTTGACGATGGAGAGGCCGGCGCGCGCGGCCAGTCCGGAGCGCGGGTGGATCAGGCCGACGGTGCCGAACGGCAACGCGATCGCGATCCCGGTACCGACCAGCTGACGTCGTCCCGCCGGCAGTTCCAGGTCGATCGCCGAGCACAGGTCGACGCCCGCATCCCCGGAATGTGCTCGGGTGGGCAACGGCAGATCAGGGTCGAGTCGACGTACCGCGATGGGCGGCAGAGGGGGAAGAGCTGTGGTCACGCACGCAGACTACGCTGGTCACCGTGACCGCACCCCAATCGCCTGACAACACCGGCGGCACGTCGGAGAATCCGGCGGCTCGCCGGGACGCCGGTTCCGCGGACCTCTTCGAGGAGCGTCTCACCGTGCCGTGGTGGTGGTGGCTGGCCGCCGCCGTCGTGACCGGTGTGGTGGGCTACGAGATCCAGTTGTCCGCCCACGGCAGCAAGTGGAGCGTGATCGGCTACGTCGTCACCGCGATCCTCAGCGTCCTGGTGCTGTGGTCGATGAGCCGTACCCGCGTCCGGGTGACCGCCGACCGCGAACTCCAGGCACATCGCGCGCGCCTGCCGCGGGCCGTCGTCGCCCGCGGGGCCTCCATCCCGGCGACCGCCAAGAGTGCCGCCCTCGGCCGTCAGCTCGACCCCGCCGCCTATCTGGTGCACCGCTTCTGGGTGAAGACGATGGTCCTCGTCGTACTCGACGACCCCGACGACCCGACCCCCTACTGGCTGGTGTCCACCCGGCGCCCCTCCGAACTGCTGGCCGCTCTCGACCTCCCCGATGCCGCGGCCGACCGCCCGTCGGCCGGCGCCTGACCGATCGACCCGCACCCATACGACGAAGGGGCCGCGCCTGATGGCGCGGCCCCTTCTTCGTCAGGCCCTGTGGGTCAGGGAGTCGTCGTACACTTCCGCGGGTGTCCCGCGGATCTCATGCGCAGTCGACGCAGATCAGCGAGTTGCCGTTCTCCTCCGCCAGCCGGCTGCGGTGGTAGACGAGAAAGCAGCTGGTACAAGTGAATTCGTCAGCCTGTTTCGGGACGACCCGAACCGACAGCTCTTCACCGGAGAGGTCCGCACCGGGCAGCTCGAAGGACTCCGCGGTGTCGCTTTCGTCCACGTCGACCGCCGCGGACTGCGCCTCGCTGCGGCGGGCCTTCAGTTCCTCGAGCGAGTCTTCGTTGAGGTCCTCGGCCTCGGTGCGTCGTGGCGCATCGTAATCAGTAGCCATTGTGTGCCTTACTTGTTCAGAGAGTGAGGGGGCGCTCTCGGTTCCGGCTCGTGGCCATCACCTGAGGGTGTGCGCACGACTCCGCCGGGATTGTCTTGCCGGTGGGGTCACTACAACGTCGTCTAGAGCACGATTCGTACCCAATAATCCGGCGTATTGTGTGACTTCGGTCACGGTTTGATGTCGGTTGCACCCCGAGGCTGGAAGCGCGGGCGCCCGAAGAATAGACCATGCCCGGTCAATCGTCAATGTGGCAACGCGAACTCGTCCGGAATCTGGCGATTCAGGCAGGTCGGACGCCTCGGAGACGGCGAGACACGGCTCCCGCGGCGAGGCTCGCACCCACCATGGGATCGACCCTCTAGAGTGTTGCGGAGATTGCGCGGGGCATCGCTCCCGGTGAAGTACATCCGCTCGAGCAGTGCGCCCACGGCGTGGCCGAGTGGGAAATCCCAGTGAGGAGTCGTTCCACGGTGGTCTCGAAGATTACGACCGGCTACCCGACCGACGAACAGGGCCGCCCGTACCCGCGGCGCCGGTACGCCCCGGCGATCATCACGGTGGTGGTCCTGCTGGTCCTCGGCGTCGTCGTCTGGGCGATCGTCCTCGGCGGCGACGACAGCGAATCGGTCCCCACCGCATGCAATCAGCCCACCCCGTCGACCGCCGTCGAACCCGGCGCACAACAACCGGCCGAACCGCCCGTCCTCAACCAGGTCCCGCGCGACGAGATGCTGGAGGTCGCTCCCGCCGCACTGTCGACCTTCCAGGTCCGGGTCCTCAACGCATCCGAGGAACGGGGCGCTGCCCGGTCGGTGTCCGAGGACCTCGCCGCGCAGGGTTTCACGCCGGCCGCCGACACCCCGTTCGCCGACGATCCCGTCTACGCGAACCGAGATCTCAACTGCGTGGCACAGATCCGGTTCGGGCCCGCCGGCCGTGCCGCCGCCGCGGCGACCTGGCTCGCGTTCCCCTGCGCCCAGCTCGTCGACGACGGACGCCGTGGCACCGGGGTCGATGTCGCCCTCGGCACCTATCACTCGGGCGGCGAGCTCTCCCAGGACGCGCAGGCGGCACTCGAGGCGTTGCGGTCGGCCGATCCCAAGAACCCCGAGACCGGCGCCGATCCCGCGTTGGTGAAGGCGGTCCACTCGGCTCCGTGCTGAATCGGCCCCACCGACCCCGCTAGGTCAGCGGTTCCCGGGCTCCGGCCCCATCGAGCAGGGCGAGGAACTCGTCGGCGATCCCCGGCGCCACCGCCACGGTGATGTGCCCCTCGTCCGCGCGCGAGTCCGGCGGCGGGGTCACCACGACCGCACCCGCCTCGGCGGCGATGAGACCACCGGCCGCCCAGTCCCAGGGACTGAGACCGTGCTCGTAATGAGCGTCGACGGCGCCGGAGGCCACCATGCACAGGTCGAGTGCCGCGGCACCGATCCGCCGGATGTCCCGCACCCGCGGGAGCAGCTCCGCGACGATCCGTCCCTGCGCGCGCCGACGGTCCGCGGCATAGCCGAAACCGGTTGCCACGAGGGCGAGTTCCGCACGATCGACGGCGTTGCACCGCAGCGGTACGCGCAGGCCGTCGCCGTCGGCCACCCAGGCACCGCCACCGAGGGTGGCGCCATAGACCACCTCGCGCGCCACGTCGACGACGACACCGGCGACCGAGCGACCGTCGACCTGCGCGGCGACCGACACCGCGTAGGCCGGGACCCCGTACATGAAGTTGACCGTGCCGTCGATGGGGTCGACCACCCAGCGCACGCCGGACGGGACGGCGCGACTCCCACCGTGCTCCTCCCCCAGGACCTCGTCGGTGGGCCGGGACTCGTGCAGGCGCTGCCGGATCAGCCGTTCGGTCTCGGTGTCGGCGACGGTGACCGGGTCGGTTTCCGTCGACTTCGTCGAGACGGGGTTCACGGCGGCCGACCCGACGGGTGCCGCGTCCACTGTCGGCGGCGTTGTCGCACCGAACAATTCGGGTCGGCGACGTCGCACGTGGGCGGCCGCCTCCTGCGCCACGTCCACCGCTATGGCGGCCAGTTCGTCCACCGGAATTGTCTGATCCACGTGTTCCATGTCAGCACATCGGCGGCCGGGGCCGCTCACCGGTGACGTGAAGTGCCGCATCCGGAGGATGCCGCGCGGGCGGCTGCGGGCGCCGATAGCCTGGTGTCGATCACCGCCGGCCCGGAAGGGGACTCCGCCATGACCGAAACGCCCGCCACCGACGATTCGCCGTCACCCACTCATCTGGGCTTCGGCGTCGACGTCGGCGGCTCCGGAATCAAGGGCGGCATCGTCGATCTCGACTCCGGTGAACTCGTCGGCGATCGATTCAAGGTGCTCACCCCGCAGCCGGCCACCCCGGAGGCGGTCGCAGCCGCCGTCGCCGAGGTCGTCGCCCATTTCGACTGGGCGGGTCCCGTCGGCATCACCCTGCCGGGCGTGGTCACCGAGGGCATCATGCGGACCGCCGCCAACATCGACAAGGGGTGGATCGGTACCGACGTCTACGAACTGTTCAGCCGGCACCTCGGCGGACGCGCGGTGTCGGTGCTCAACGACGCCGACGCGGCCGGGATGGCGGAGGACGCCTACGGCGCCGGCAAAGGTGTCGACGGCGTGGTGATGTTGCTGACGTTCGGCACCGGCATCGGGTCGGCGATCCTGATCAACGGCAACCTCGTGCCCAACACCGAGCTGGGCCATATGCAGGTCGGCAAGAAGGAGGCCGAGCACCAGGCGTCCTCGCGGATCAAGGAAGAGAAGGGCTGGTCCTACGAGAAGTGGACCGAGAAGGTCTCCGACGTGCTGAAGGCCTACGAGGCACTGTTCTGGCCCAAGGTGTTCATCGCCGGCGGCGGCATCAGCCGCAAGGCCGACAAGTGGATCCCGCTGCTCACCAACCAGACCCCGGTCGTGGCGGCCACGCTGTTGAACACCGCCGGGATCGTCGGCGCGGCGATGGCCGTCTCACAAGGCCTCAAAACCTAGGCCGCGCCTGGATTGACCAGGGCTTTGTCACATCGGACCTGCCGATGTCGTTACAATGGTCGTCACCGGTCATCTGAACCGAGAAACCAAGCCCTTGTCCACGGCGGCTCGTGCTGCCGTGTCACGTCTCACAAGACCCGACAAAGACACCGCAGAAGAGAAGTTCGAAAGGTTGTACGTGGCAGCCATCAAGACCCGCCAGGGGGACGCCGAGGCCGACGAAACCCAGTCGACCACCGCCTCGACCGAAGCCCCGGCCAAGCGGACCGCCAAGAAGGCTGCGAAGAAGACCGCTGCCCGTAAGGCGCCTGCGAAGAAGGCAGCAGCGAAGAAGGCCACCAAGAAGGCAGCCCCCAAGAAGGCTGCCAAGAAGGCCACCTCCGCCGAGGGTGTGGACAACACCGACGCCGAGCCCGACGACCCGGACTCGATCGACGACATCGACGGTCCCGACGCCGATCTCGAGGACGTCGAGATCGACGACGATCTCGAGGTCGACGACGAGGACGACGAGGACGACGCCGAGGACGAGGAAGCCGAAACGGCACCCGCCGGCGCCAAGACCCCGGCCAAGGAGTCGGCGAAGACCGAACCCGCCGCCAAGTCCGGCGACTTCGTCTGGGACGAAGAGGAGTCGGAGGCACTTCGCCAGGCCCGCAAGGACGCCGAGCTCACCGCGTCGGCCGACAGCGTGCGTGCCTACCTCAAGCAGATCGGCAAGGTCGCCCTCCTCAACGCCGAGGAAGAGGTCGAGCTGGCCAAGCGCATCGAGGCCGGCCTGTTCGCCACCGAACGTCTTCGCCGCATGATGGATTCCGGCGAGAAGATCAGCACCGCGCAGAAGCGCGACCTGAACTGGATCTCCCGCGACGGCAACCGTGCGAAGAACCACCTGCTCGAGGCCAACCTCCGACTGGTCGTCTCGCTCGCCAAGCGCTACACCGGCCGCGGCATGGCGTTCCTGGATCTCATCCAGGAGGGCAACCTCGGTCTGATCCGCGCGGTCGAGAAGTTCGACTACACAAAGGGTTACAAGTTCTCGACCTACGCCACGTGGTGGATCCGCCAGGCCATCACCCGCGCGATGGCCGACCAGGCCCGCACCATCCGCATCCCGGTGCACATGGTCGAGGTCATCAACAAGCTGGGCCGAATCCAGCGTGAACTCCTCCAGGACCTCGGCCGCGAGCCGACGCCCGAGGAGCTCGCCAAGGAGATGGACATCACCCCGGAGAAGGTGCTGGAGATCCAGCAGTACGCCCGGGAGCCCATCTCTCTCGACCAGACCATCGGCGACGAAGGCGACAGCCAGCTCGGCGACTTCATCGAGGACTCCGAGGCAGTCGTCGCGGTCGACGCGGTGAGTTTCACCCTCCTCCAGGACCAGCTGCAGTCGGTCCTCGAGACGCTCTCCGAGCGCGAGGCGGGTGTCGTGCGTCTGCGCTTCGGTCTCACCGACGGCCAGCCGCGCACCCTCGACGAGATCGGCCAGGTCTACGGCGTCACGCGTGAGCGCATCCGCCAGATCGAGTCGAAGACGATGTCCAAGCTGCGCCACCCGTCGCGGTCGCAGGTCCTCCGGGACTACCTGGACTAGTCACGCACTCTCCGTCGCCCCCGTTGCCGTCACTCGGCGACGGGGGCGAATGCGTTGTCGGGGCCGGATCCCGGTTCCGTGTCGAGCAGGGCATCTCGACTTCTGTCAAGGGTTGTACGCGGATAGATTCCGAGACGGGCCGGAAGATTCTGTTTCCGCAGGTTACTGCGTACGCTGACCCGGTGCCGTATGCGTTGACGTCGTCCGGGAGCAGCCCCCATGGTCCCCTCTTGGCGAGTGGTCCCCTTCTGGTGACCCGTCCCACCGTCGATCTGCTGCGGGTGGCCTCGATGCTGTGTCGCTGATGCGACCGACCCCACCTGGGACCGTCCTGTCCCCACCCGTCATCGCGAGCCCTTCGTGCGCTCGTCCCAGCCTCGGCGCGCCCTGACCACGTGCCAGCCCCGAAAGATCCTCCATGAGAACGATTGTCCTGATCGGCCTCGTCGGCCTCGCCGCTCAGCTCGTCGACGGCAGCCTCGGTATGGCTTACGGCGTCACCACCACCACGCTGCTCCTCGCGATCGGCACCAACCCGGCTGCGGCGTCGGCCACCGTCCACCTCGCCGAGATCGGCACCACGCTGGTGTCCGGTGTCTCCCACTGGAAGTTCGGCAACGTCGACTGGCGCGTGGTCCGCCGCATCGCCATCCCGGGTGCCATCGGCGCCTTCCTCGGTGCGACGATTCTCGCCAATCTGTCGACCGAGGCGGCCGCACCCCTCATGGCCGTCATCCTGCTGCTGCTCGGGCTCTACATCCTGATCCGTTTCACCTTCCAGGGCATCCCCCGTCACAACCTCGGCAAGCCGCTGCGCAAACGCTTCCTGAGCCCGCTGGGCTTCGTCGCCGGCTTCGTCGACGCCACCGGTGGCGGCGGCTGGGGGCCGGTCGGTACCCCGGCGATCCTGGCCAGTGGCCGGCTCGAGCCCCGCAAGGTGATCGGTTCGATCGACACCAGTGAGTTCATCATCGCCGTCGCCGCGAGCCTCGGCTTCCTGTTCAGCCTCGGCTCGCAGGGCATCAACTTCGCCTGGGTCGGCGCCATTCTCGTCGGCGGTGTCATCGCCGCCCCGATCGCCGCCTGGCTGGTCCGCCACATCCCGCCGCGCCTGCTCGGCGCCTCGGTCGGCGGCCTCATCGTCCTGACGAACACGCGCAGCCTGCTCAAGAGCGACTTCATCGACGCCCCCGGCGGCGTGCGGAACATCTTCTATGTCGTCATCGCCCTCGGGTGGGCGGCCGCCTTCGCCTACTCGCTCCGCGAATACCTGCGCGACCGCGAGAACGAGTCCTCAGACGCGATCACGCACTTCCGCGAGGAGCAGGAGGTGACGCTCGTCGGCGCCGACACCGATGCGCAGGTGCCGGATGCGGACTCCGATGCGGCGGGCTCCCAGGCGCCGACCCCCGCCGGCTGACCACGCCCTGACGGTTTCCGGCAGACGTTGTCACATTGTTGCCCGAGGTAAACGGTGAGTGACGACACACCGGTGGCACCTGCCGGAACAATACGAACCCGCCGAACGTCTGACAGAGTGAGGTTGACGCATCGCCCGGATGTGTCGGCTCGAAGGGAAGGCGACCGGACACCGGCGCCGGACCGGGACGGAGGAACCATGACTGACATCGCCACCACAGCCCCGATCTACCTGCCGCTCACCGCCGCCGATCGCTGTGATCGCTGCGGCGCAGCAGCCAAGGTACGTGCCGTCCTGCCCAAGGGCGGCGAGCTTCTCTTCTGCCGTCATCACTTCAACGAGCACGAAGCCCGCCTGGTGGAGCTCAGCGCCACCGTGGTCGAAGCCGCGGGCGAACTGGTCTGACATCGTCATGGCCTGACGGGCGACAGCCACAGACGAAGAAGAACCCGGCCGGATCATCCGGCCGGGTTCTCTCGTATTCGGTTCCGGTGTCGGTCAGCGCCACGTCCGCAGTGCGGCAATGCGTTCCTTGAGCTGCTCGGCGCTGGCCATCGCCGTCGGCGGACCGCCCAACCTGGTTCGGAGCTCGTTGTGCACCATGCCGTGCGGCTTGCCGGTGCGGTGATGGTGCATGGCGACCAGGGTGTTGAGTTCCTTGCGCAGCGCGTGCAGGTTCTCCCCCGTGGTGCCGGGAGCGCGCCCGGGCTCCGGTTGTTCGGACGCGGACTCCGCCGCGGGGGCCGACGTCCGGGACACGACCTGCTCGGCCTGGCGCTTCTGCAGGAGTGCCCGCACCTGGTCGGCGTCGAGGAGCCCCGGCAGGCCGAGATAGTCCGATTCCTCGTCGCTGCCGGCGAAGGTCGCCGTGCCGAACGACGCGCCGTCGAAGATGACCTGGTCGAGTTCGGCGTCGGCGTGCAGCGACTGGAACGCCGGCTCGTCCTCCCCCGGTTCGTCCTTCTGTTTGTTCGCGTCGATCAGCAGCTGATCGTCGAGACCGTCGCTCTCGCGGTGCGGCTTCCCGAGGACGTGGTCGCGCTGGGCCTCCATCTGGCTCGCGAGGTCGAGCAGCACCGGGACGGACGGCAGGAACACGCTCGCGGTCTCGCCGGGGCGCCGCGACCGCACGAATCGACCGATCGCCTGCGCGAAGAACAGCGGCGTCGACGAGCTGGTGGCGTAGACGCCGACCGCGAGCCGCGGCACGTCGACGCCCTCGGACACCATGCGCACCGCGATCATCCACTCGTCCTTCGACGCGGAGAACTCAGCGATCCGCGACGACGACTTGAGGTCGTCGGAGAGGACCAGGGTCGGCTGCTTGCCGGTGATGGCGGTGAGCAGTTCGGCATAGTCGCGGGCGGTCGACTGGTCGGTCGCGATGACCAGACCGCCTGCGTCGGGCATGCCGCTGGCACGCAGCTGGCCGAGCCGGGTGTGAGCGGCGGTGAGGACCGCGGGGATCCAGTCGCCGTGGGGATCCAGGGCGGTCCGCCAGGCCCGGGCGGTGTGCTCGGCCGACAGCGGCTCACCGAGACGAGCGGTGAACTCCTCACCGGCGCTGGTCCGCCAGCTCGCCTCACCCGAGTACGCGAGGAACACCACCGGACGGACGACGCCGTCCTTCAGGGCGTCGGCGTAGCCGTAGGTGTGGTCGGCCTTGGAACGCTGGTTTCCGCCGGGTTCGGGCTCGTAGACGACGAACGGGATCGGCGAGTCGTCGGAGCGGAACGGCGTACCGGTGAGCAGCAGTCGGCGTTCGGCGTCGTCGAAGGCCTCGCGGATCGCTTCGCCCCACGACTTGGCGTCGCCGCCATGGTGGATCTCGTCGAGGATCACGAGGGTCCGCCGGTTCTCGGTGCGGACACGGTGCTTGGTCGGGTGTGCCGCGACCTGGGCGTAGGTGAGGACCACGCCGTTGTAGTCGGAGCTGGTCTGACCGGCCGAGTTGGAGAAACGCGAATCCAGTGCGATACCCACGCGCGCGGCCGCCTCCGCCCACTGGTGCTTGAGGTGCTCGGTCGGCGCGACGACGGTGATCTGCTCGACGGTGCGGTCGTCGAGCAACTCGCGGGCGACCCGTAGACCGAACGTCGTCTTACCGGCGCCGGGGGTCGCCACCGCGAGGAAGTCCTTCGGCTTGCGCGTCAGGTACTTGGTGAGTGCACGGCGCTGCCACGCACGCAGCTGAGGCCGGTTGGGGGCCGCGGCTTCGGTCCCGGCGCTGGTGGAGGGTTCGGCTGACGTCACGTGTGTGCTGCTCCTGACGGCGTACGGATTCCCTACCGGGCATGAAATGACCCCTCGCGTTGGGAGGACCCGCGCCGAAGGGGACCCGGCAATCGTACCGCCGGGGCCGCCCCGCGCCCGCATCGCGACACCCCCTCGACGCGGCTCGCCGACAGCCGCGTGGGCATCCCCGTGTGGTCACTCCGAACGACGCGCCTGGTGACCCGGGTACCCTTCTGGGCCCTCGATCGGGGATATTGAACTCATCACAACGCGAAAGAGGAACCCGGTACCGCTGTCCGGCGACGCGACGTCGCCGGTGGCTGCCGTGTGTCCGAATCCGTCGAACGCCGTGACCGCTCCGCTCGACACCAGTCCGCGCGACACCAGTCCACTCGACACCCCGTTCCGAACTCCTCGCCGGCCCGCCCCGTTCGTCGGGGACACCTCGGCGCCCGGCGACACCGCTCCTGCATCGCGAGACGTCCCCGTCGTGCCCGAATCCCCCAGGAAGACGACCGGAGGAGAGAAGCAGGCGAAGCCCGAGGATGCCGAGAAGGAGGAGAAGCCCGAAGGCGTCGACGAACCCGTCCCCGCGAGCCGCGCGAAGCCGGCCGACCCCGACGGCACCGAGGACGAACCCGGCCCCCCGGTACTGCCCAACATCCACCGGGTGGTGTGGCGCACGATCGTGAAATCCTGGGACGACGGGATCATCGGTTGGGCGGCGCAGGCCGCGTTCTGGCAGGCGCTCTCCCTGCCCCCGCTACTGCTCGGGCTCCTCGGCTCGGTCGGTTACGTCGCGGGCTGGTTCGGCCCCGGCACCGTCGACATCGTCTACGACCGCATCATCGAATTCGCGCAGCGCACCTTCACCGAGACCGTCGTCGACGACCTGATCACCCCGACTGTCGACAGTGTGCTGGGCCGGGGCCGCATCGGACTCATGTCGGTGGGTTTCATCCTGTCGCTGTGGGCGGGCTCCTCGGCGATGTCGTGCTTCATCGCCTCGATCACTAAGGCGCACGACCAGCACGAGGTCCGACATCCGGTGTGGCAGCGCTTCTTCGCGCTGTTCCTCTATGTCGGCTTCCTCTTCGTGGCGGTGTTCCTGCTGCCGCTGGTCGCCCTCGGACCGAACTATCTGCGGGCCATCGTGCCCGCGTCATGGGGATCGTTCGTGACCACACTCATCGACTACGGCTACTTCCCGTTCGTCGCCGTCCTGCTGCTGTTCGTCCTCACCACGCTCTACCACCTGGCACTGCCCAATCCGCTCCCGTGGCACCGGCTCATCGGCGGCGCGATCGTCGCGGGCGTCTTCTTCTGGGTCGCCAGCTACGTCTTGCGCATCTACCTGACGAAGATCACCGAGGCCGGCGTGTCCTACGGTGCGCTGGCGACGCCCATCGCCTTCCTGCTGTTCACCTTCTCGCTCGGCTTCGGCATCGTCATCGGCGCCGAGTTCAACGCGGCGGTGCAGCAGTTCTGGCCGGCCAAGGCGTCCACGACGACCCAGGTCCGGCATTGGGTCAACTCGCAGACCTCCGACATCACCGGTCAGCTCAAGACGATCCCCGACCGGCTGTCGTCGGGACCGATCCGCCGGCCCACGCGTGACCGCGGGAGCGACTGACCGGTCCCGGCGCCCGCTCGGCTACTTGCGCAGCTTGGCGTAGATCTTCTTGCACTTCGGGCACACCGGCGAACCCGGCTTGGCCGCCCGGGTCACCGGGAAGGTCTCGCCGCACAGCGCGACGACGTGGCTGCCCATCACGGCGCTCTCCGCGACCTTGTCCTTCTTGACGTAGTGGAAGAACTTGGGCCGGTCGTCGTCACTGCTGTCGGTGGCGTCGGCTTCGGACCGCTCGTCGGTCTCGGTGTCGGTCCACTCGTCGAGATCGGGGCGTTCGATGGTTTCAGTTGCCATTGCTCTATTGTGCGTCACCGGGGCACCCGGGGCACAGAGAGGTCGCTGCGCATCCGGCACAGGGCGGCACCCGGGCCCGGAATCCGTGAGTGCAAAGAGCAACCGAAAGTGGGACAGTGGAGAGGGTGTTCGAACAAAGGGATTCCATGGGCGCGAACGGCAACGAGCCGCACGGCCACCACGAGGACTCGAAGCGCTTCGGCAGGTCGGAACATCCGGCCGTGCCCGCCGAGACCTTCCTGATCACCGACGCCCAGGACTCCCTCGAGGCGCAGCAGAAGGCCCGTGTCCGCAAGTACCTGATCATGATGGCGTTCCGCGTCCCCGCGCTGATCATCGCCGGCATCGCCTACTCGCTCACCGGTTCGGGGCTTCTTGCGCTGGCCATCGTCGCCGTCTCCATCCCCCTGCCCTGGATGGCGGTGCTCATCGCCAACGACCGGCCGCCACGCAAGCGGGGTGAGGTTCCGCTCTACAAGTACGGCGCCGATCATCACGTCGTCGGCCCGCCCGCCCTCTCGCGCACCGAACAGCAACTCCCCCACCGCACCGTCGACGGTCACGTCGTCGATCCCGACGACGACTGAGTCACCGTCGATCCCGACGACCGACTGGGCGGGACCGCAGTGGGTTCCCCCGCGCCCGACATCTCAGCAACTTCTCAGCCGTCCCTGCGAATCGGTGAAAGTCTTCGCAGGTCACCAAGCCTCCTCCGGGTTTGCGACGAATCACTTTCGGGAACTATCGCCAACGCATGGACGTTGGACCCAGTGAACGTATTCAAGTCAGGAGGCCGCATGTCACGCTCGACAGTTGCACGTTCGACCCCGACCACAGGTTTCGCGGATCCGTCCGCCCCGGGCACCCGCCCGGCGATGACGGAACAGGATCTCGACGCCCAGTCACCCGCCGCGGACCTCGTCCGCGTCTACCTCAACGGGATCGGACGCACTGCTCTCCTCAACGCAGAGCAGGAGGTCGAACTCGCCAAGCAGATCGAGGCCGGCCTCTACGCCAAGCACGTCCTGGCAACCAAGAAGCGCCTCTCGGCAACCAAGAAGCGCGACCTGGCGACCATCGTCCGCGAGGGTGAGGCCGCACGGTCCCACCTGCTCGAGGCGAATCTCCGTCTCGTCGTCTCGCTGGCCAAGCGCTACACCGGTCGCGGAATGCCGCTCCTCGACCTCATCCAGGAGGGCAACCTGGGTCTGATCCGCGCCATGGAGAAGTTCGACTACGCGAAGGGCTTCAAGTTCTCGACCTACGCGACGTGGTGGATCCGCCAGGCGATCACCCGCGGCATGGCCGACCAGAGCCGCACCATCCGGCTCCCCGTCCATCTCGTCGAGCAGGTGAACAAGCTCGCCCGCATCAAGCGTGAGCTCCACCAGCAGCTCGGTCGCGAGGCCACCGACGATGAACTGGCCAGCGAGTCGGGCATCCCGGCCGAGAAGATCGCCGATCTGCTCGACCACAGCCGCGACCCGGTGAGCCTGGACATGCCGGTCGGCAGCGACGAGGAGGCCCCGCTCGGCGACTTCATCGAGGACGCCGAGGCCACTTCCGCCGAGAACGCCGTCATCGCCGGTCTGCTGCACTCGGACATCCGTGCGGTACTGGCGACCCTGGACGAGCGTGAACAGCAGGTCATCCGGATGCGCTACGGCCTCGATGACGGCCAGCCGCGCACCCTCGATCAGATCGGCCGCATGTTCGGGCTGTCGCGCGAGCGCGTGCGGCAGATCGAGCGCGAGGTCATGGGCAAGCTCCGCGCCGGCGACCGTGCCGAGCGTCTGCGCGCCTACGCCAGCTGACGTCCACTGGCTCGAGAGCCTCCTAGCTCAACCGCCTCGGTCCGGTGTCCCGCCTGTCGGGCACCGGGCCGACGCGTATCTGGGCATTGAGCACCGACGCGCCGTCCACCGAGACGAGGATCGGGTCGCACAGCACCTCGCGCACCTCGGGGATGTCGTCGACCAGGGTGGAGATCCGTAGGAGCAGATCGACGAGGGCCTCCTTGTCGGCCGGCGCCTCGCCACGGTAGCCGTTGAGGAGCGGCGCCGATCGCGGCTCGTCGATCAGCTCCCGCGCGTCGAGTTCGGCGAGCGGGATCGCGCGGTACCCGTGATCGCCCAGCAGGTCGAAGGTCCGTCCCGACAGCCCGAACGAGATCACCGAACCGAAGGACTCGTCGTCGCGGACTCGGATGACCGTGCCGACGCCCTTCGGTGCCATCTTCTGGACGTGCAGGACGGGGTCGCCGGTCAGCTCACGCAGCTCGGCGAAGGCGTTCACGACCGCGGTCGCGTCGGGCAGGTCGAGCCGGGCGCCCTCGCGGTCGAGACGTCCCCGCCACTTCGACGAGGTCGCCTTCACCGCGACCGGGAAGCCGAGTTCGCGGGCCGCCGCCGACGCCTCGTGCATCGTCGTGACCTCACGGAACGGGACGACCGAGATGCCGTACCACCGCAGCAGCTTCGCCGATTCGACCTGGCCGAGAAGACGGTCCGACGACGAGCCGTCGGAGTCCATCGCCTCGCGGACGTACATGCGGGCCGCCTCCGGATCGGTGCCCTCGGCCCGATGGACGCCCGACTCCGGCCGCATCCGCCACTTGGCGTACTGCCAGGCGCGCGCGAGAGCCGCCGCGGCGCGCTCCGGGCTGGCATAGGACGGGATGGAGCCGCGTTCGGGCAGACCGTTCGGGCCGGGTTTCGTGAGGCCCGGCGGGATACCCTCGACCGCGAGGAACGTGGTGACGATCGGTTTGGCACCGTCGGCACCGGGGGTGTTGGCCGCGGCCATGAGTGCGCGGGCGTGCCAGTCGGCGTCGACGGCCACCGGCGGCACGAAGACGACGACGATCGCGTCGACGCCGGTGTCGGTCATCGCCGCCGACACGGCGTCCTCGAACAGTTCCTCCGTCGCCCCCGCGCCGAGATCGATGTTGTCGACCACCTCCAGGCCACCGTTGCGGGCCTGGTCGGCGGCGAGGCTGCCCAGCACCGACGAGTTGCCGATGATGCGGACGCGGGGTCCGCGCGGCAGCGGCTGATAGGCGAACAACGCCGCGCAGTCGAACAATTCGGGGATCGTGTCGACCTGGATGACACCGGCCTGCTCGAGCATCATGCGCGCGATCTGGTCGTCGAAGTTGGCCGCGGACCGGGCCGCGCGCACCGGGCTCATCGCTCCCCTGCCCGACTTCACCGCCACGATCGGCTTGGCCCGCGACACCCGGCGGGAGATGCGGGAGAACTTCCGCGGGTTACCGAAGCTCTCGAGGTAGAGCAGGATCACATCGGTCGAGGCGTCGCTGTCCCAGTACTGCAGCAGGTCGTTGCCGGAGACGTCGGCGCGATTCCCGGCGGAGACGAAGGTCGACAACCCGATCTGGCGCCGGGCGGCGGTGTCGAGGATCGCGATGCCCAACGCGCCGGACTGGCAGAAGAACCCGACCCGGCCGGCGGCGGGGATGCGCGGCGCGAGCGTGGCGTTCAGCGCGATACCGGCGTCGTTGTTGGCCACGCCCAGCGCGTTCGGGCCGACGAGCCGCATGCCGTGTTCGCGGACCTGCGCGACGAGGCGCCGCTCGTTCTCCAGACCCTCCTCCTCGCCGGAGTCACCGAAACCGGACGACACGACGACGAGGGTCCGCACGCCTTTCACCAGGCAGTCGTCGAGGACGTCGTTGACCCGGGACGCCGGGACCGCGACCACCGCGAGGTCCACCGGATCCGGGATGTCGCGCACCGTCTCGTAGGCGCGGATGCCGCGCACCGACGGCGGGCCTTCGTGAGTGCGCCGCCGGTTCGGCGACGTCGGGCGGCCCGGGCGCGGTGAGCCGGGGCTCGGCGGTTCCTCCTCGACTCGGGCGGGCCCGTTCACCGGGAAGACCGGACCGGTGAACCCACCGGCGATGATGTTGGCCAGCAGCGCGTTTCCGACCTTGTTCGGGTCGGTCGACGCGCCGATCACCGCGACCGAGGTCGGGCGCAGCAGGTTCGCGACGCTGCGGGCTTCCGACGCGTTCTCGCGGGCGTTGCGCACCGACAGCAGTGCCTCGGTGGGGTCGATCAGGAACTCCACGTGCACCGTCGAGCCGTCGAAGCTGCGGGCCAGCTGGTAGCCGGCGTCCCGGAACACGGCGACCATGTTCGGGTTCTCGCTGAGTACCTCGGCCTCGAAGCGGGTGAAACCGTTCTCGGCCGCGGCGCCGGCGAGATGTTCGAGCAGGACCGGTCCGAGGCCGCGGCCCTGGTGTTCGTCGGCGACGACGAAGGCGACCTCGGCCGACTCCGGCTTGCCGTCGAAGGCGAGTCCCTCGTAGATGCCGACGGCGATGATCTCGCCACCGAGCACGGCCACGATCGCGACGCGCTGCTGGTGGTCGACGGTCGTCATCCGCGCCACCTCACGGGGCGGCAGGGTGGGCGTCGGGCCGAAGTACCGCATGTAGCGGGTTCGTTCGGAGAGCTTGGAATGGAAGGCGACGATCCGGTCGGCGTCGTCGGGCACGATGGGCCGCAGGTGCACGACGCCACCGTCGGAGGCCAGCACGTCGGCTATCCAGTGCCGCGGATAGTCCCAGGCGCCACGGGGTTCGGGCTGATCGGCCAACGCCTGCGGCGCGGTCGTGGAGTGCTGTGGGGTCGTGGAGTGCTCTGGGGTCGTGCTGCGCTCTGGGGTCGTGCTGCGCTCTGGGTTGGACGACACGTCCTGATCAGTCACGGGGATCCTCCGGGTCGAGACCGTGCAGAGGGTACACCGCGCGGCGGGTCGCGAGGATGGCGCGATCGGTCTGTCGCTGTGCCGTCGCGCTCACCCCCTCGGGCGGCTCCTGGCCGGCGTCGCCGTCCCACGGCTGATAGTCGACGTCACCGCCGTCGCCCATCACCCCGACCGGTGGCCGGGCGTAGTCGGAATGCACCTGCGTCGAGATCTGTTCGGCTGTGGCGCACCAGGATTCGTCGATGGCCGCGGTGACGTCCACCTCGCGGTCGAGCGCCACGCCCAGAAGGTGGGTCCAGCTGCGCGGCACCACGTTGACCACGCCGTATCCGCCGCCGCCGACCGCGATCCAGCGCCCCTCGCAGTACTTGTCGGCGAGCTCACGCATCGCGATCATCGCCGCGCGCTGACCGTCGACGGTGAGCGACAGGTCGGTGAGCGGGTCGGCGCGATGACTGTCGGCGCCGCACTGGCTGACGATGATCTGCGGTTTGAACTCGGCGATCAGCGACGGCACGACGGCGTGGAAGGCCCGCAGCCACAGCCGATCCTCGGTGTTGGGCATCAGCGCGAGGTTGACCGCACTCCCCTGCGCGTCGCCGTCGCCGACCTCCGTCGGCCAGCCGGTCCCCGGCCACAGCGTCGCCGGATGCTGGTGCAGCGAGACCGTCATCACCCGCGGATCCGCCGCGAACTCCACCTGGACGCCGTCGCCGTGATGGGCGTCGACGTCGATGTAGGCGATCCGGTCGAATCCCTTGTCCAGCAGATATCTGATCGCGATCGCGCAGTCGTTGTAGATGCAGAAGCCCGCGGCGCGTGCCCGCATCGCGTGATGCATGCCGCCGCCGATGTTGACCGCGCGGGTCGCAGCGCCGGAGGCCACGGTCTGCGCGGCCGCGAGAGTGCCGCCGACGAGGAGCCGGGCGGCCTCGTGCATCCCGGCGAACACCGGGTTGTCGGCGTCGCCGAGTCCGAACAGCCGCTCGAGGAGCGGACCGGACAGCGACGCGGTCCCGGAACCCACCGCGCGGACGGCGTCGATGTAGTCGCGGGTGTGCACCACGGTGAGCGCGTCGTCGTCGATGGCCTGCGGCGGGACGGTCTCGACGTCGTCGAGCACGCCGAGGCTCTGGGCGAGGGTCATCGTCAGCGCGAGCCTCACGGGGTTCATCGGGTGGGTGTGGGCCCACCGGTAGGACAGGAAGTCCTCGCTCCAGATGACGGCCGTCGCAGAAGTGTCGGTCACACGTTCAGGCTAGTGGTTCATGTCGCGGCCGGGTGAGCGATGTCGGTTCGACCACACGTGCGTACCGTCAGGGTCGTGGTGACGCGACGACGGCCCCTGAGAGGGCGGTCACCGTGGGTAAACAGGGTAATCTTGGCGGGGACGAAAGGGATTGGGCACAGTGAACGATCTGGTTGACACCACCGAGATGTATCTGCGGACGATCTACGACCTCGAGGAAGAGGGGATCGTGCCGCTGCGGGCGCGCATCGCCGAGCGCCTCGACCAAAGCGGTCCGACCGTGTCCCAGACCGTTGCCCGGATGGAGCGCGACGGACTTCTGCGCGTCGCGGGCGACCGCCACCTCGAGCTGACCGAGCGCGGCCGTTCGCTGGCCGTCGCGGTGATGCGCAAGCATCGCCTCGCCGAGCGGCTCCTGGTCGATGTGATCGGCATGCCCTGGGATCAGGTCCACGAGGAGGCCTGCCGCTGGGAGCACGTCATGAGCGAGAACGTCGAACGTCGTCTGCTCGCCGTGCTCGAGTACCCGACGACCTCGCCCTACGGCAACCCGATCCCGGGTCTGGAACTGCTCGGCGTCGAGGTGCCCACGACCGACGACGGCGCGACCCGTATCGCAGATCTGCCCGCCGGCGACACCGTGGCCGTCATCGTGCGGCGCCTGTCGGAGCACGCACAGTCCGACATGGGTCTCATCTCGCAGCTGCGGGAGGCCGGAGTGGTGCCGAACGCCCGGGTGACGGTGACCAACTCCGCGGGCATCATCACGATCAACACGCCCGGGCACGAGGGCCTGGAGCTCTCCCCGGACATGGCGCACTCGGTGTTCGTCGAGAAGGTCGTCGAGAAGGTCTGAGGCAGTACAGGTCTGACGCGAGAGTACTTCGGAGATCACCCGGCAGCGCGCCGGGTGATCTCCGGCATCTGCACCCCGAGCGCCAGGGCGGTGGCGTACGAACCGTCGATCATCTCCCACAGTTTGCCGGGTCGGACTCCCGAGCGCAGGCAGCCGTCGAGGAGTCCGGCGAGCCCCGCATCCGGGTCGGATTCGAGGGCGACGTCGAGGGCGACGCCCGCGTAGGCCCCTTCCCCACCGATGTAGTGCAGGTGCGCGAGCAGGGTCGCGGCCCCGGCCCGTCCCGGCCCGGCGAGTCGCCGGGTGAGTTCCCGCCAGACCAGCTCGGCGTCCTCCCGTAGGTCGGTGACCGCGAGGACGAGCAGCGCATCGCGGGTGCGGGGTCGTACGACGGCCTGTTCCAGCAGCGCGACCTCGGTGCAGTCCAGCGACTCCCCGGCGTCGGCGATCGAGTCCATCACCAGGTCCAGCAGGTGTGCGTCGGACAGCGACCCGACCGGGAGGACCCGACAGTCGTCGCAGTCCGGGCGGGGCCGTGAGGCGCTGCATTCGCCGTCGACGGGTTCGAGCATCGCCCGCATCTCCGACCGGCGCGGCAGGATTCGGCGGCCCGATTTCACGGCCTCGGCGATGGCGGTCGGACAGGTCTGCGGATCGTCGAGAACTCCACCGTGGTCGTCGACGACGTCGATCGACCACGCCTGCCCGTCGGGACACCAGATGACCGACCACGGCGCCCCGGGATCGAACGCGGCCACCGCGAATCCGGCAGCTACGCCCCCGATCGCGTCGAAGTGCCGGTCGGCGATCGCGAGCACCCGCCGGTACTGCGCACTGTCGGCCGGATAACGGTCGTCGGCGACGATCGCCACGACCTCCTCGGCGCCATAGGAGTGTGTGATCGATCCGAGGTCCGCCAGCACCGCGGACAGCTCGGGTGTCGGGTTCCCGGTGTCGTCGAGGGCGAGGTCATGTCGCATGGTGGCCGAGATCCCACGGTCGGGCGCGAAGGCGACGACGATGATCGAGCGCTCCGGCAGGAAGCCGAGCAGCGCCGGGATCGCCGTCAGGAGCGTCGTCGGGTCGATGGGGTCACGGTAGAGGCGCGAGGACGCCGAGAATCCGGGCATGCACGAGAGCATCTGTCGTGTCCAGCCCCCACGACGGCGAGCCGGGAGACCTGTGGACAACCTCCGCGGCCCGTCCACAGGCCGGCGGGTCTCAGCCGAAGGCCGCCGACACCGCCTTCGTGAACAGCTCGTCGAGCGCCGCCGAATCCTCCGCCGGTACCGGACCTGCTGCGGGCCAACGATATTCGGCGTACACGCGCACCCCGTCGCGCTCGCCGATCAGGGCGAGCGAGCTGGTGGTCACCGGCGCGGTACCGCCACCGGTGACGATCGTGCGACGGATGGTCGCGGTCGCGACGCCGTCGGGTGCCGGCGGTGCGGGCAGGACCTCCGTGGTCACTGTCGACGACGCACCGAAGGTCGTCGTCGTCAGTTCCGGGCATTTCTCGGCGCGGTCCACCACCTCGGCGAGCGAGGTGTCGACGTGTGCGACGACGGTGGTCAGGGTCGATCGTTCCGCGGTCCCGGGACCGAGAAGGGCGACCGCGCCGTCGGCGGACACCGGTGAGGGTGCGCACTCGGCCGGTGACACCTCGGTGTTGCTCCCCTGTCCCGGTGCCGGGCCACCGGTGACGTCGGCGAGCGCGTTGGCCACCGCCTGAGGCGGGATCGGGCTCGCCGGACCACCCGGGAAATCCGAGGCGGCCACCGACCTCGACGACAGGTCCGGATTCGACGAATGGGCGTCGCCCTCGATCGAGCACGCCGACAGGACGCCACCGGCGAGAACTGTGCAGGCAGCGGCCAGCACCAACACGCGCAGGCGGCGGTCACGAGACGTACGGGGCGTAACGGTTGCCGGGGTCACAGCGATCTACTGTGCCACCGCGATCGCTCACCCACGCGGGTGACACACCCAATTCGGGAATCCCCGGCGCGGCGATGTCGTTGCATTGTTGGTGTTTCGCCGGATGCCCGTGCTCAACCGCGACCCCGGTGCGAGACAATGAGACATATGACGAGAATCCAGCCGTGCTGTGCCACGGCTGCCACGTACAAGGAGGGATGACGTGGACGAGCAACCTGCGCGGAACGACGCGCTGTACGAACTCGCCTTTCCCGCTCCGCAGGTCACCCGTGCCGATGGCACGGGCCCGGTTCTGATCCATGCGCTCGAGGGGTTCGCCGACGCCGGCCACGCCGTCGCGCTCGCGGCCGGCCATCTCCGGGACAGCCTGGAGTCGGAACTGGTCGCGACGTTCTCCTCCGACGAGCTGATGGACTACCGCTCCCGGCGCCCGACGATCTCGTTCAGCGGGGAGACCTTCACCGAGGTCGAGATGCCGGCGCTGACGCTGCACGCGATCCGCGACAACGCGGGCAAGGGCTTCCTGCTGCTGGCGGGCGCCGAGCCCGACCTGCGCTGGGAACAGTTCGTCGACGCGGTGCGCCGCCTGTCCGACCGACTCGGAGTCACCGATGTCATCGGTCTCAATGCGATCCCGATGGCGGTGCCGCATACGCGCCCGCCGTCGATCACCGCACACGGCAGCGACCCCGACGCCCTGGGGAACCTCCCCCGCTGGGGTTCGGCGATGAAGCTGCCGGCGAGTGCCTCGATGCTGCTCGAACTGCGGATGAGCGAGCACGACTACCGGGCCTCGGGCCTGTCGGTCCACGTGCCGCACTACCTGGCGCAGACCAACTACCCGGCCGCGTCCGCGCGACTGCTCGGTGCAGTCGCCGAGCTGGCCGGTCTGGACCTGCCGCTCGCCGCGCTGGAGAGCGCCGCCGCGAAGGTGCGCGCACAGGTGGACACCGAGGTCGAGGGCAACAGCGAGATCGAGTCGGTCGTCGCCGCGCTGGAGACCCAGTACGACACCTTCACCCGGGCCGCCGAGGAACGGGCGTCGCTGCTGGCCGCCGAGGAGTCGCTGCCCAGCGGTGACGAGCTCGGTGCCGAGCTCGAACGATTCCTCGCCGAACAGGCCGCCGAGCAGAGTTCGAAGGACGAGCCCGGAGACGAGGGACCGCAATCGTCGATCTGACCGCGAGCGCGGCGGCCCTGGCGCCCGTCGACGACGAGGACCAGGCGCTCGACACCTACACGCAGTGGTGGACCGATCGCGGCCTCGACCTGTACGAGCACCAGGAAGAGGCACTGCTCGAGCTGCTCGCCGGCAGCCACGTCATCCTGGCGACCCCGACCGGTTCGGGGAAGTCGCTCGTGGCCGCCGGCGCCCTGTATTTCGCGCGCTGCCGGGGTGAGCGCGCCTTCTACACCGCGCCGATCAAGGCCCTCGTCAGCGAGAAGTTCTTCGAGCTGTGCGCAATGTTCGGCGCCGACCAGGTCGGCCTGCTGACCGGTGACGCGACGGTCAACCCGGACGCGCCGATCATCTGCGCCACCGCCGAGATCGTCGCGAACCTCGCCCTGGCGGCCGGTGGCGACAGCGACATCGGCACGCTCGTCGCCGACGAGTTCCACTATTACGGCGAGCCCGACCGCGGCTGGGCGTGGCAGGTGCCGCTCATCGAGCTGCCCTCCACCCAGTTCCTGCTGATGTCGGCGACGCTCGGCGACGTCTCCTTCTTCGTCGACGACCTCACCCGCCGCACCGGCCGGGACACGGTCGAGGTCACCGGCGCCCAGCGTCCCGTGCCCCTCGAACACGACTATGCGATGACGCCCATCCACGAGACGATCGCCGATCTCGTCGAGCGCGGACGTGCACCGATCTACGTCGTGCACTTCACCCAGGCCGCCGCCGTCGAACGCGCCCAGGCACTGCTGAGCGTCAAGATCTGCGACAAGGAGCAGAAGGCCGCGATCGCCGAGGCCATCGGCGACTTCCGGTTCTCCACCGGCTTCGGCAACACCTTGTCGAAGCTGCTGCGGTCGGGCATCGGCGTCCATCACGCCGGGATGCTCCCCCGATACCGGCGCCTCGTCGAACGTCTTGCGCAGCAGGGACTGCTGAAGGTCATCGCCGGCACCGACACCCTCGGCGTGGGCATCAACGTGCCGATCCGGACGGTGTTGTTCGCCGGGCTGAGCAAATACGACGGCCGTCGCGTCCGCCGCCTCCGGGCGCGGGAGTTCCATCAGATCGCGGGCCGCGCCGGCCGGGCCGGCTTCGACACCGTCGGCTATGTGGTGGCCCAGGCCCCCGAGCACGACGTGGAGAACGCCCGCGCCGTCGCCAAGGCCGGCGACGATCCCAAGAAGCTGCGGAAGCTGGTGCGCCGCAAGCCTCCCGAAGGCTTCGTGTCCTGGGGCGAGAAGACCTTCACCCAGCTGATCGACGCACCCGACGAACCGTTGCGGTCGCACTTCCAGATGACCACCGCGATGCTGCTCGAGGTCCTCGGTCGGCCCGGCGATTGTTTCGCCGCCGTCCGGCACCTGCTCGAGGACAACCACGAACCGCGTGATCGTCAACTGCGCCACATCAAGCACACCATCGAGTTGTACCGCGGTCTGCGCGATGCCGGGATCGTCGTGCAGCTCGACGCCCCCGATGAGACCGGACGGCACATCGCGATGAGCGTGGACATGCCGGAGAACTTCGCGCTGACCAATCCGCTGTCGGCCTTCGCGATGGCCACGTTCGAGATCCTCGACCCGGAGTCCTCCACGTACGCGCTGGATGTCATCTCGATTCTCGAGTCGACGCTCGAGAACCCGCGGCCGTTGCTGCTGGCCCAGCGCAAGGTGGCCCGGGACGCGGCGATCGCCGAGATGAAGGCCGACGGAATCGAATACGAGGAACGGATGTCGCGTCTGGAGGACATCTCCTGGCCGCAGCCCCTCTTCGAGGAGATCTTCGGCGCGTTCGAGATCTATCGGCGCGGCCACCCCTGGGTGGCGTCGTTCCCACCCAACCCGAAGTCGGTGCTCCGCGAGATGCTGGAGAAGGCCATGACCTTCACCGAGCTGATCTCGGCGTACGGGCTGGCCCGGAGTGAGGGCGTCGTGCTGCGTTACCTGTCCGACTGCTATCGGGTTCTGCGCCAGGGTGTTCCGACCAGCGCCGTGACGCCGGAGATCGAACAGATCGTCGTCGACCTCGGCACCATGGTCCGCGAGGTCGATTCGAGCCTCGTCGACGAGTGGGAGGCACTCGCCGCCGAGGCTGCGGAGGCCTGACCGCCTAGACCGAGGTGACGGCGCCCGTCTCGGCGACGAGCTCACCGATGATCGACCCGAGTTCCCGATACGACTCGTCGTGGCGTCCGGACCGCCGGAACGCCAGCCCGATCCGACGCCCCGGACGCGGCGAGGCGAACGTGGCGATCGCCAGGTCCCCCGATGCGGTCTCCGAGGCGACCGCGGTCTGCGGGATGAGGGTCACCCCGAGACCGCCTACGACGCAGTGCACGGCCGTCGTCAGCGACGCCGCGCGGGTCTGTCCCAGATCGGGACGCACACCCGCGAGCGCGCACACCTCCAGCGCCTGGTCCCGCAGGCAATGCCCCTCGTCGAGGAGCAGCAACGGCAGGTCGGCCAGGGCGCTGGGATCCACTCGGCGCTTTCCGGCGAGAGTGTGCCCGGCCGGCAGGGCGAGGACGAAATCCTCAGTGTAGAGCGGCACCTCGACGATCCCTGGAATGTCGAGCGGCAGCGCGAGGAGCGCCACGTCGAGCGTGCCGCCCCGCAGTTGCTCGACGAGACGGGCGGTCTGCTCCTCGACGACTCGAGGGCGCAGGTCCGGAAGTCTCTCGCCGAGACCGCGCAGCACGGCCGGCAGCACATAGGGCGCGACGGTCGGGATGACACCGAGGCGGATCGTCCCGTGCAACGGCCGTCCGGCACCCGCGGCCGCCGCGGTGAACTCGTCGACGGCGTCGACGGCCGCGATCGCCCGCGGCAGAAGTTCCTCGCCGTCCGGGGTCAGCAGGACACGGCGCGTGGTGCGCTCCACGAGCGTCACCCCGAGGCCCGCCTCGAGCGCCGACAAGGCCTGCGAGAGCGAGGGCTGACTCACGCCCAGATCCGTTGCGGCGGCACCGAAGTGTCTGCGCTGGGCCAGGGCGACGAAGGCACGCAGTCCGGCGACGGTCGGCTGATAAGTTTTATCGGGCATGGCTATCAGTGTAGTGCTACTAATCACGTTTCGCTTTCGCGCAAAATCCGGCACGATGGTACTCGTACGTCGCGAAATTCGTTCGCGCGCAGTTTCCGTACACTCACTCACTCAGCTGAAGGAGCGCTACATGGCCCTGCTCACCATCGGTGACCAGTTCCCCGCCTACAACCTCACCGCCGTGATCGGCGGCGACCTCAGCAAGGTCAACGCCCAGCAGCCCGATGACTACTTCACCACCGTCACCTCCGACGACCACCCCGGTCAGTGGCGCGTCGTCTTCTTCTGGCCCCAGGACTTCACGTTCGTGTGCCCGACGGAGATCGCCGCATTCGGCAAGCTGAACGACGAGTTCGCCGATCGCGACACCCAGGTGCTCGGCGCCTCGGTCGACAACGAGTTCGTCCACTTCCAGTGGCGTGCACAGCACGAGGACCTGAAGACCCTCCCCTTCCCGATGATGAGCGACCTCAAGCGTGAACTGGCTACTGCTGCAGGCGTTCTCAACGCCGACGGGGTCGCCGACCGCGCCACCTTCATCGTCGATCCGAACAACGAGATCCAGTTCGTGTCGGTCACCGCGGGCTCGGTGGGACGCAACGTCGACGAGGTCCTGCGTGTCCTCGACGCCCTGCAGTCCGACGAGCTGTGCGCCTGCAACTGGAAGAAGGGCGACCCGACGATCAACGCCGGCGAGCTCATGACCTCGGGCGTCTAGAGGGGATCAGATGAGTATCGACAACCTCAAGGAAGCCCTTCCGGAGTACGCGAAGGACCTCAAGCTCAACCTGGGCTCGATCAGCCGGACCACCGCGCTGAACGAAGAGCAGCTGTGGGGCACGCTGCTGTCGACCGCCGCCGCCACGAAGAACGCCAAGGTGCTCGGCGAGATCGCCGACGAGGCCGCCGACATCCTGTCGGCCGAGGCATACAACGCCGCCCTGGGCGCCGCGTCGATCATGGGCATGAACAACGTGTTCTACCGCGGCCGCGGCTTTCTCGACGGCAAGTACGACGACCTGCGTCCCGGCCTGCGGATGAACATCATCGGCAACCCGGGCGTGGACAAGGCCGCATTCGAGCTGTGGTCGTTCGCCGTGTCCTCGATCAACGGCTGCGGACACTGCGTCGCCGCCCACGAGAACACCCTGCGCGAGGCCGGCGTCGACCGGGAGGCGATCTTCGAAGCCCTCAAGGTCGCCTCGATCGTGACCGGCGTGGCCCAGGCCATCGCCACCACCGAGGTGCTCGCGAACGCCTGATAGCGCGTCCAGACAACAAGGCCCGGTTATCGATTCGGTAACCGGGCCTTGGTGTATGGGCTGGTGTCTTCGGGAGGGCCTCCGCCGGCCGAGTACGTCGACCGAGCGGAGCGAGGACGCCGTGTATCGAGGTCAGCTCAGCGCGGCCCGCATACGGTCGGCGAGCTCGCCGACCTCCTCGGTCGTCATCACGAAGGCCGGCGAGATCTGCAGCGCACCCTGTCCCGCGGCGCGCGTGCTGACACCGTGCTCACGCAGCTTCACCACCGCCGCCGGGGCCGATGCCGGGTCGGCTAGCTGGACCGCGGTGACGGCACCGAGGCCGGTGCGCACCTCGGCGACCGAATCGAGGTCGGCCAGCGGGGACAACGCCGTGGCGAGATCCCCCTCGAGCCGCGTCGCCTCCGCGAGCAGGTTCTCGCGGCGGATGATCTCGAGGTTGGCCAGCGCGGCGGCCGCCGCGGCGGCGTGACCGCCGTAGGTGTAGCCGTGGCGCCACCAGACGCCGCCGGCGAAGAACGGTTCGGCGACGCGCGGCGCGATGAAGACCGCACCCATCGGCACATAGCCCGAGGTGAGACCCTTGGCGGTGGTGATCATGTCCGGCTGCAGGTCGAAGCGCGCCGAGGCGAACCACGAGTCGCCGCCGATACGCCCGAAGCCGGTGACGACCTCGTCGACGACGAACAGGACGTCGTGGTCGCGGCAGATCGCGCGAACCTCGTCCAGGTATCCGGCCGGCGGCAGGTAGATGCCACCGGCACCGATGATCGGCTCGCAGAAGAACGCGGCGATGTTGTCCGCACCGACTCGCTCGATGAGGCCGAGCAGGCTCTTCGCGTCATCCCAGTCGACGTTCTGCACGTCGTGCATGAGCTCGCCGTAGCCGTCGTGATTGAGGGGGATGCCCGCCAGCGACGTACCGGCGACGTGCATGCCGTGATAGGCCTTCGTGCGGCTGACGACGACGCGCTTGCCGGGCTTGCCCTGCTCCACCCAGTACCGGCGGGCGAGCTTGACCGCCGTGTCGATCGAGTCGCTGCCGCCCGAGGTGAAGAAGATCTTGGACCCGGGCACCGGTGCGATCGCGGCCAGCTCGTCGGCGAGCTGCAGCGTGACGTCGCTCGCGATGTCCCCGAAGTTGGAATAGTGCGCGATGGTGCCGAGCTGACGCGCCACCGCGTCGGCGATCTCGGTGCGGCCGTGGCCCACGTTGGTGAACCAGAGACCGGCCGTCGCGTCGAGATAGGACTTGCCGTCGCGGTCCCAGATGCGGGTTCCCTCACCCTTGGTCACGACGAACGGGCCACTCGCGGTCACCGCACCCATGTCGGCGAAACCGTGCCACAGAGCGCCAGGAGTATCGGACAGTGCCCTCGAAGAATCAGCCATGGCCCCCATGATGCCGGGCGAGGTGAACACCCCCGGCAGCGACCCATATCCTGGAGTCATCATGTCGGTCGAGTCCCCAGATCCAGCCCCGCGAGATCCTGAGCCCGGCATCTCCCGATCCCAGCTGTTGCGCTCGCTCGACCAGGTGGGGATCCTCGACGCTCACCGACTCCGCCGCCGGGTCGACAAGCTGGGCCGCACCCCCGACCCACGCAAGTGGGAGCAGCTCGTCGCCGACGTGGCCAAGGCACGCAACCGCCTCGAACGGCGCCGGGCAGGCGTGCCGGTGCTGCGCTTCCCGGACGAACTCCCCGTGTCGGCAGCTCGTGAGGAGATCGCCGACGCCATCCGGGACCACCAGGTCGTGGTGGTCGCCGGTGAGACCGGTTCCGGCAAGACCACCCAGCTGCCGAAGATCTGCCTCGAACTCGGGCGCGGCATCCGCGGCACGATCGGGCACACCCAGCCGCGTCGTATCGCGGCGAGCTCGGTGGCCAAGCGCATTGCCGACGAGACCGACACCGAACTCGGTGACGCGGTCGGCTACTCGGTCCGGTTCACCGACCGTTCGGGGGCCGACACCCTGATCCGCGTGATGACCGACGGCATCCTGCTCCGCGAGATCGCCACCGATCCGATGCTGCGGCGCTACGACACCCTGATCATCGACGAAGCCCACGAGCGCAGCCTCAACATCGACTTCATCCTCGGCTATCTGCGCCGGCTGCTGCCGCAACGACCGGACCTGAAGGTGATCATCACCTCGGCCACCATCGAACCCGCCCGTTTCGCACGGCATTTCAGCACACCCGACGCCTCGGTGCCGGTCATCGAGGTGTCCGGTCGCACCTACCCCGTCGAGATCCGTTACCGGCCCCTGAGCCTGCAGGAACGCCCGGACAGCGGCGACGACACCGGGGGCGGCGAGCACGCCGACCTCGACCAGATCCAGGGCATCGACGCCGCGATCGACGAGTTGTGGGCCGGCGGCCGGGGCGACATCCTGGTGTTCCTACCCACCGAGCGCGACATCCGCGAGACCGCGGATGCGTTGCGGCGCCGGACCGGAACCGGCCGCGATGGCGGTGCGGAGATCGTCCCGCTGTTCGCACGTCTGTCGATCGCCGACCAACAGAAGGTCTTCGCTCCGTCGAACGGCCGACGGATCGTCCTGGCCACCAACGTCGCCGAGACGTCGGTCACGGTGCCCGGCATCCGCTACGTCATCGACACCGGCACCGCTCGCATCAGCCGGTACTCGACCCGCACCAAGGTCAATCGTCTTCCCATCGAACCGGTCTCGCAGGCCAGCGCCCGCCAGCGCGCCGGCCGATGCGGTCGCGTCGCCCCGGGTGTCTGTATCCGGCTCTACAGCGAGAACGACTTCGACTCGCGGCCGGCGTTCACCGACCCGGAGATCCTGCGCACCAACCTGGCCGCGGTCATCCTGCAGATGACCTCGCTCAAACTCGGTGAGATCGCGGATTTCCCGTTCGTCCAGCCGCCCGACGAGCGCGCGATCCGCGACGGCATGGGCGTGCTGACCGAACTCGGCGCGATCACCGTGAGCCGCGAAGGCGGACCGCCGCGCCTCACGCCTGTCGGCCGTTCGATGTCGCGGATCCCGGTCGACCCGCGGATCGCCCGCATGCTGATCGCGGGCCGCGAACTCGGCTGCCTCGACCACCTGCTGGTCATCGCATCCGCGATGTCGCTACCCGATCCGCGCGAACGACCGGCCGAACATCGCGAGGCGGCCGACGCCTCCCATCGTCGATTCGTCGTGCCGCAGTCGGACTTCCTGTCCTACGTCGAACTGTGGCGCTACCTGGACGAGCAGCGTCAGGAGTTGTCCAGCAGCCGATTCCGCCGGATGTGCGAGCGCGAGTTCCTGCACTTCCTGCGCATCCGGGAATGGCGGGACCTGCACCGTCAGCTCACCGAGATCGTCAAGGATCTCGACTGGCCCGTGCGTCCGGCCGGCGAGGAGTTGCCGGAGGTCGACGCCGACGCCGTCCACCGCGCGATCCTGTCGGGTCTGCTCAGCAACATCGCGGTCCGCAACACCGAGGGTCGTGAGTTCACCGGGGCGCGGAACACGACGCTCATGATCTTCCCGGCGTCACCGCTGGCCAAGAAACCGCCGGCGTTCATCATGGCCGCGGAGGTCCTGGAGACCTCCCGGCTGTTCGCGCACACGGTCGCCGGGATCGATCCGTTGTGGGCGGAGAAACTGGCCGGCGATCTGGTCAAGCGCACGCACAGCGAGCCGCACTGGTCGTCGAAACGCGGCGCCGCGATGGCGTACGAGGGGGTCACCCTCTACGGCGTCACCCTCGTCGCCCGTCGCCGCGTCGACTACGGTCCCATCGACCCGGTCGTCTCGCGCGAGCTGTTCATCCGCCATGCCCTCGTCGAGGGAGACTGGCGTACCCAGCACCCGTTCTTCGAACGCAACCGCGCCCTCCTCGAGGCCGCCGCCGACGTCGAGAACCGTAGGCGCGAACGCGGACTCGTGATCACCGAGGATCAGCTCTTCGAGTTCTACGACAACCGGGTCGGTGCCGAGGTCACCTCCGCACGTCACTTCGACACGTGGTGGAAGAAGGCACGGCGCAGCGATCCTGCTCTTCTGGACCTGAAGCCCGAGGATGTCACGGCGACCGCCGAGGCCGCACCGACCGACTATCCGGGTGCGTGGCAGCAGGGCGACACCCGACTCGAGCTCCGCTACCGGTTCGAACCCGGCGCACCCGATGACGGTGTCACCGTGATCATCCCGCGCGCGCTGCTCCCCCACGTCCGGCCGGCGGGCTTCGACTGGTCCGTGCCCGGGATGCGGTCGGAACTGGCCACCGCACTGGTGAAATCGCTGCCCAAGAGGTTGCGCAAGTCGATGTCACCCGCCCAGCGGTTCGCCGACCTGGCGCTGGCCCGTCTCACGCCGCGCAGCGAACCGCTCGCGGTCGGGCTCGCCCGCGAACTCACCACGATCACCCAGATGACGGTCACCGCAGCCGATTTCGACCTCGACCGGATTCCCACCCATCTGCGGATGCATTTCGCGGTCGTCGACGACGACGGACGGATCACCGCGCGTGCCGACTCGATCGACGAGCTTCGGCGTGCGACGACGCCCGCGGCGTCGAAGACGGTGAAACGCACGCTGTATCGCAACTGGACCGACGACGGCATCGGCACTCTCGCCGCGCAGCGGACCGTCGACATCGCCGGTCAGCGCCTCACCCGGTACCCGACCGTCGACGCGATCACCGACGACGCCGGACGTACACGCGGGGTCGTCGTGATCGACGCGGTGTCGGAGCAGGCCCGAGATCGCCTGGCGGAGAGGGGGATCGTCGCACTCCTCGACCTGGCGATCCCGCCACTGCACCGGCGCGTGGCGAGTTCGCTCGGGGCCGCCGGCCGGCTCGCGTTGAGCCAGAGTCCCTATGCGGATCTCGATACACTGCTGGCCGACTGCACACGCCGGGCTATCCGCGACGTCGTCGCCGGCCTCGACGCCGGGGCCGTGTCCGCCGTGCGTTCACCCGAGGCGTTCCGCACCCTGACCGAGAAGATCCGTCCACGGATCACCGAGTCGGCTCCGGAGTATTTCTCCCTCGCGGTGGAATCGCTCGGCTCGGTGGCGCCGGTACGCGCCGCGATCGACCGTCATGCGGGTTCGCTCGCCGCCGACGACGTCGCCGAACAACTCGACAACCTCGTCTTCGACGGATTCGTGGCCGCCACTCCGCGACGTCATCTGGAGAACGTGCCGCGCTACCTCGCGGCCGCCGAGGCACGGTTGACGGCACTGCCGGCTTCCGCCGCGCGCGATCAGGCCGGAGTCGCCGTGATCGACCGCGTGACCGAACGCTGGGCGCAGCGGCTGGCCCAGGTACCCGAACACCGGAAAGCGCACGTCAACGACGAGGCGCAGTGGCTCGTCGAGGAGCTGCGGGTCGGATTGTTCGCCGAACGGCTGGGCACCGCGTTCCCGGTGTCGGAGAAGCGGGTCCTACGAACTCTTGACCGACTCGGCTGAGGCGGCACGGAGGTCGTCGATCTCGCGCTGGAAGTCCTCGAGGGAGTCGAAGGACCGATAGACCGACGCGAAGCGCAGGTAGGCGACCTCGTCGAGGTCCCGCAGCGGCTTCAGGATCGCGAGTCCCACCTCGTTGCTGGGGATCTCGGCCGAACCACTGGCGCGGACGGTGTCCTCGACCTGCTGGGCGAGCTGGGCGAGAGCGTCCTCGGCGACGTGGCGCCCCTGGCATGCGCGCCGGACACCTCGCATCACCTTCTCGCGACTGAACGGTTCGGTGACGCCGTTGCGTTTCACCACCGAGAGGACCGCACTCTCCACGGTCGAGAAGCGTCGCCCACACTCCACGCAGGAGCGGCGGCGCCGGATGGCCTGCCCCTCATCAGCGACACGCGAGTCGATGACCTTGGTGTCGTCGTTCTTGCAGAAGGGGCAGCGCATCGTATCCTCACGCAGGTCACGGGACGCTCTGATGCAGCCGCGCCGCATGCCGGGCCGATGCTCGGCTGGTCCCTGTGTCATCGAGGATACCGCCCGGCCTCAGTGATACCGGGGGGTGAGGAGCGGCTGGCCGACGCGCAGCCCACTCGACGCGAGGTCATTCAGCTGGATGATCTCGTCGACGACGGCCTCACGCGGCATCTCGGGGGCGACCCGCGAGGCGATCGTGCTCAGCGAGTCACCCGACCGAACGTGCACGACCTCGGTGCCGACCGCGGCAGGCGTGACCGACGCGGCGTAGTCGTGGCCGACGACCGCGATGACCCACACGGCCAGGGCGAGCGCGACGCCGGCGAGGACAGCGGTCGCCGTGCGGCGACGCCGGCGGATGACGGCCGCGGGAACCGTTTCGGCGGGACGCGACGCCGGGACCACCGGTCCACGACCACGCATACCCACCGGCGACGCGCACTGGGTGGAGGCGACGCGGCGGACCCGGACCGCCGATTCCGGCACCGGACGGTTGTCGACGGGCCGCCGGGCGTCTCCCCGACGTGTCGGGCGCGGACGCTCCAGGACGTCGCCGCGGACGGGACCGCCGTGCCGGGCGGGGTCGAGGTGGACGGGGTCGAGGTGGACGGGGTCGATGAGAGTGGCGGTGCGCATGGTGCCCTCCGTGTATCCGGTCGAACGGTGTTCGTGAGTGGGACCGCGTCGTCCCGATCGAACTGTTCGAATGTCGATCATCTGTTCGATGAACTGATGTTCGATTTGTAGCACGGCACTCCGACAATTGTCTCGCGACACGTCGAACAAATGTTTGATGCGGTCGGCGTTCTCGGCTAGGCTCGTCGACAGACAAGCGATCTACCAGCACGTTCGGAATCGAGAGGAACCCGATCATGAGCGATGACGGCGGTAAGCGCACCGGAGCGCGGGGCGCCGACGAGCCCGTCACCCCGGCGGACATGGCGGCGGCCGAGGCGTCGCTGACGCCGCGGCAGCGCGGAGTTCTCGAGGTGATCCGCAAATCCGTGCGAGAACGCGGTTACCCGCCGAGTATCCGCGAGATCGGTGACGAGGTGGGTCTCACCTCGACCTCCTCGGTCGCCCATCAGCTGCGGACCCTCGAACGCAAGGGCCTTCTCAAACGTGATGCCAACCGTCCGCGGGCGGTGAACATCGCGCCGAGCGAACCCCCGACGCCGACGTCGCCGACCGGCGGAGCACTACCCGAGCCCACTTTCGTACCGGTGCTCGGCCGGATCGCCGCAGGCGGGCCGATCCTCGCCGAGGAAGCCGTCGAGGACGTGTTCCCACTCCCCCGGGAGCTCGTCGGCGAGGGATCGCTGTTCCTGCTGAAGGTCGTCGGCGAGTCGATGATCGACGCCGCGATCTGCGACGGGGACTGGGTCGTCGTCCGCCAGCAGAACGTGGCCGACAACGGCGACATCGTGGCCGCGATGATCGACGGCGAGGCCACGGTCAAGACCTTCAAACGCCAGAAGGGTCATGTCTGGCTGATGCCGCACAACGAGTTGTTCGACCCGATCCCGGGCGACGAGGCCGTCATCCTCGGCAAGGTCGTCACCGTGATGCGGCGAGTCTGACCTCGTCGCTGTCAGTGTCGGCGCCACTGTCGAGTACCGCGGCGGCCGCCGCGCGAGCCGTAGCCGGATCGGTGGCGGCCAGCGCGGCGGCCGCCGCGTTTTCGCAGGTTGCCAGGGTGACCGCGCCGAGTTGGGCGCCGACCGCGGGCGCCGCGACGGGAGCGCTCGACAACGAGGTGACCCCGAGTCCGACCAGCACGCAGGCGAGATGCGGATCGGCCGCGGCCTCTCCGCAGACGCCCACCGGTTTCCCCTGATCACGTCCGGCCCGGGCGACCGTTGCGACGAGATGCAGCACGGCCGGCTGCCACGGATCGGTCAGCGATGCGAGCTCGGCGGACATTCGGTCAGCGGCCATCGTGTACTGCGTGAGGTCATTGGTGCCGATCGAGACGAAGTCCACCTCGGCCAGGATCGCCGGGGCCAGGATCGCCGCGGCGGGGACCTCGATCATCACACCGGCGACGAGTCCACGCTCGCGCACCTGCGCGGCGAATGCCGCAGCCTCGGCGGGTGAGGCGATCATCGGGGCCATGACCCACGGCTGCGCGTCGGCCTCCTGCGCCGCCCGGGCGATCGCGTCGAGCTGGCGCGCGCGGATCTCGGGGTGCGCCAAGGCGATTCGGTCGCCGCGCACACCGAGTGCCGGGTTGGCCTCGTCGGGATGGGTCACGAAGCGCAGCGGCTTGTCCGAGCCGGCGTCGAGGGTGCGGATGACCACCTTGCGGCCGTCGAAAGCGTCCAGCACCTCGCGATAGATGCACGCCTGCTCGTCGACCGACGGCTCGTCGGCGCGCTCGAGGAAGGCCAGTTCGGTACGGAACAGTCCGACACCCTCCACCGGGTGATCGGTGGCCGCGCGGGCCGACGACCCGTCGGCGACGTTGGCCAGGATCGCCACCTCCACCCCGTCGCCGGTGCGGCCCGGACCCGACCACCCGGCGATGCGAGCGGCGTGACGCCGATACTCCTCGACTCGGGCTCGCGCGGCGGTGTCGTCGGGGTCGACGGCGATCTCACCCGTGGTGCCGTCGACGAGGATCGCCGTACCCGCATCGATCCCGACGAGTCCGGACACCGCGACGACGCACGGGATGCCGAGCTGGCGGGCGATGATCGCGGTGTGACTGGTGGGCCCACCCAGTCGCGTCACGAGGGCAATCGTGGTGGTGGGGTCGAGGCCGGCGGTGTCGGCGGGTGCGAGGTCGTCGGCCAGCAGGATCGAGGGCACCTCCGGCGTGGGCACCCCGGGTTCGGGCAGTCCCAGGAGTTCGGCGAGCACGCGGTCGCGGACGTCGTTGAGGTCGGTGACCCGCTCGGCCATCAGGCCGCCCAGCTTGGTGAACACCGCGGCGAACTGTTCGGTGGCGGCAACGGCGGCCGACGGTGCCGACGCACCCCTGGCGATCAGGGCCGACGCCGCACCGATCCAGCCGCGGTCTTCCGCGAGTCCGGCGGTGGCGGCGAGTACTTCCGCGGCGACGCCGGTGTTCTGCGACGCGCGCTCACGGAGTCGCGCGGCGACGACGCCTGCCGCCGCGGTGAATCGAGCGACCTCCTCCGGGCGCTGGTCCTCGGAGATCTCGACACCGGCGCCGAGCGCCTCCGCACTGTGGTCGGGACGGCGTCCCGGCGACAGTGCGGGTCCATGAGCCACACCACCGACGACCGGCGTCCCCGTCAGAATCTGCGTCATGTGACCACGGTTACAAATTTGGCTTGACTTGTCAACATAAACAGGCGTAAACACAGTTACTACAACATTGAAAGCCACATATTCCCACATTCACGGGGTGGCCGAGTGTGCAGGAACGATCAGAACGGAGCCGGTGTGTACGCCGAGGAGAGACAGCAGGCCATCGCCGAGGAGGTGCGCGTCGCAGGGCGCGCCTCGGTCGCCGAGCTCGCCGCGAAGTTCGACGTGACCAGCGAGACGGTTCGGCGCGACCTGGCCGTTCTCGAGCGCGGCGGGCACCTGCAGCGCGTGCACGGCGGTGCCGTCCGCCCCGAGGTGATGCGGGTGATCGGTGAACTCGGCATCGCCGAACGGGAGACCGAACAGATCGAGGAGAAGGCCGCCATCGGCCGCGCCGCCCTCCGTTTCCTGCCGCCCGACGGCGGATCGGTGCTCTTCGACGCCGGCACCACCACGTTCCGCGCGGCGGAGGCCATGCCGCGGGACCGCGATCTGACGCTGATCACCAACAGCCTGCCGATCGCCGGGTTGCTCGCCGGCCGCCACGCGGACGGTCTGCACGCCCTGGGCGGTCGCGTCCGCGGACTCACCCAGGCCACGGTCGGCGCCGAGACGGTCGCCGCACTGGGACGGCTTCGCGTGACGACCGCATTCATCGGCACCAACGGCCTCAGCGAGGCGCACGGCCTGTCCACCCCCGACCCCGACGAGTCGGCGGTGAAGGCGGCGATGGTTGCCGCGGCCCGACGCGTCGTCGTCCTCGCCGACAGTTCGAAGATGGAGCGCGAGGAGCTGTCGGGATTCGCCGGCATCGACGACATCGACGTCCTGATCACCGACTCCGGCATCGATCCGAGGTTCTCGGCCGCCCTGTCCGCCCGCGGCGTCGAGGTCGTGATCGCATGATCCTCACCGTCACAGCCAATCCCAGCGTCGACCGCACCCTCGAACTCGACACCCCGCTCCGGCGCGGCGAGGTGCAGCGAGCCGGTGTGGTCCGCGCCCAGCCGGGCGGCAAGGGCGTCAACGTGGCCCGCACCGTCGCCGCCGCCGGACTACCGACCCGGGCACTGCTCCCGGCGCGTGCGGGCGACCCGCTGCTCGCCGCCCTCGACGAACTCGGACTCCCCTACGACGCGGTCCCCGTGGACGGCGAGGTGCGCTCGAACGTGACCATTGCCGAAGCCGACGGCACCACCACCAAGATCAATGCCCCGGGCGTCAACCTGACGGCGGCTCAACTGGCCGCGCTGAGCGCACTGATCCGCACCTACGCGGACGGCGCGGACTGGGTCACGCTGTGCGGATCACTGCCGCCCGGCGTACCGGAGGACTGGTATCGGACCGTCGCCGACGCGCTGGTCACCGCCGGTTGCCGCGTGGCGGTGGACACCTCGGGAGCACCGCTGCGTGCGGCCGCCGCCGGACGGGTCGACCTGATCAAGCCGAACGAGGACGAACTCGCCGAACTCACCGGCACCGATCCGGCAGAGTTGCGGGAATCGCTCTCCCGCAACGACCTCCGTCCCATCGTCGCCGCGTCCACGGCGCTCGTCGAGCAGATCGGCGGCACCGTGCTGGCCACGCTCGGGGCGCGGGGCGCCGTACTCGCCACCCCGGCGGGCGTCTGGTGCGCGACGCCGCCACCCATCGTTCCGCGCAGCACCGTCGGCGCGGGTGATTCCTCCCTCGCCGGATTCCTCGTCGCGCAGACGCGTGGCGCGTCGGCTCCCGACTGTCTGCGGTCCGCCGTCGCCTACGGTTCGGCCGCCGCCGCACTGGCGGGCACCTCCTCCCCCGCCCCCCACCACCTCGACCTGTCCGGGGTCACGGTCACGGAACTCTCCGGGGCCGCCCCGATGAACTGAACCGAATCCCCACCGGGCACCCGACCACTCCACCCCCTCCATGCCGAAGGACATCCTATGACCGAGCAGATCATCACCGCCCAGACGGTGAGTCTCGACGTCGACGCCGGTGCAGACCCCGCCGCCGTCATCACCACCCTCGCCGACACCCTGGCCGCTGCCGGACGGACCACCGACCCCGCCGATCTGGCCCGCGCGGCACTCGAGCGGGAAGCCAAGTCGGCCACCGGGCTCCCCGGCGGCATCGCCATCCCTCACGCGCGCACCGCATCGGTGACGACGGCGAGCCTCGCCATGGCGCGACTGTCGCGCCAGGTCGACTTCGGGGCACCCGACGGGCCGGCCGACCTCGTCTTCCTCATCGCCGCCCCCGAGGGCGGTGCGGCGGCGCACATGAAAGTGCTGAGCTCCCTGGCGCGTTCGCTGGTCCGCCCCGACTTCGTCGCGTCCCTCCGCGCCGCCGAGAACGACGAACGCATCATCGAACTGGTCACCGAGGCCATCGATCCCGACGCCAAGAAGACCGCAACCACTCCCCCGGCAGCGCCGATGGCGCCGGCCACGGACACCCCGGTCACCGCCCGGACGCCGACGCAGAACCGGCCGCACATCGTCGCGATCACCGCCTGCCCCACCGGGATAGCGCACACCTACATGGCCGCGGACGCGCTCAGGTATGCCGCGGACCGGGCCGATGTCGACTTCGCGGTGGAGACCCAGGGGTCGTCGGCCACCACGCCGTTCGACCCCGAGGTCATCGCGAACGCGGACGCCGTCATCTTCGCCACCGACATCGGGGTGAAGGGCAAGGGTCGCTTCCACGGCAAGCCGGTGATCGCCTCGGGCGTCAAACGAGCCATCAACGAACCCGATGCGATGATCGCCGAAGCCGTTGCGGCCGGACGGAACCCGGACGCCGCGCGGGTGACCGACGACGGAGGCACCGAGGGCGCCGAGACCGGCGCGTCGTCGGGTGTCGGACTCGGTGCGCGCACCCGTCAGGCACACATGACCGGTGTCAGCTACATGATCCCGTTCGTCGCGGCAGGCGGCCTGCTCATCGCCCTCGGTTTCCTGCTGGCCGGGTACGAGATCGCCAACAGCACCCTCGACAGCGCCGGGTCCCTGAACGACGCCGTCTACATCGCGCTCAACAACAGCGTCTGGGATCTGCCGTCCGGCGGGCTCCTGCAGTACCTCGGCGCGGTGAGTTTCGCGATCGGGTCGGGGGTGATGGGACTCGCCGTCCCGGTCCTCGCCGGTTACATCTCCTTCGCCATCGCCGACCGTCCCGGCATCGCCCCCGGTTTCGTCGCGGGCATCGTGTCCCTCTCGGTCGGCGCCAGCTTCATCGGCGCACTCATCGGCGGTCTCATCGCCGGCGCGGCGTGCCTGTGGATCTCGCGGCTCCCGGTCCCGCAGTGGGCTCGCGGACTGATGCCGGTGGTCGTCATCCCACTGTTCGGCAGCATGATCGTCGGCGGACTGCTCTACATGGTGCTCGGCAAGCCGCTCGCCTGGCTGACCGAGCAGATGAACTCCGGCCTGGAGAGCATGTCCGGCGGATCAGCCGTCGTCCTCGGCGTCGTGCTGGGCCTGATGATGTGCTTCGACCTCGGCGGTCCGGTCAACAAGACCGCATACCTGTTCGCCACCGCCGGGATCGCCGACGCGGCGACCGCCGGTCCCGCACAGTTCCAGATCATGGCCGCGGTGATGTGCGCCGGCATGGTCCCGCCGCTCGCCCTGGCCCTCGCCACGGTGCTGCGTCCCGGGCTGTTCACCGAACCCGAACGCGAGAACGGCAAGGCCGCCTGGCTTCTCGGCGCATCGTTCATCTCCGAGGGTGCCATCCCGTTCGCCGCGGTCGACCCGTTCCGCGTCATCCCGTCGATGATGGCCGGCGGCGCACTGTCCGGTGCGCTCATCATGGCGTTCGGTGTGGAGCTCCGCGCCCCACACGGCGGCATCTTCGTCTTCTTCGCCATGAACAACTGGGTGCTGTTCCTCGTGGCCCTCGTCGCCGGCACCGTGCTCAGCGCGGTCGCGGTGACCGCGGCGAAGCAGTTCGGCAGGACCAGGGAGGTGGCAGCGGCCGACCTCGAGGCCGTGGCAGCCTGATCCCAGACCCACTCATACCCGACGTTTCATCCAGCACGACAACCGGATATCCCAGCAACACAGGAGGCACCATGCCCAGCACCACCGCCACCGTCGGATCGGCCGTCGGCCTGCACGCCCGGCCGGCCACGATCATCGCCGAGGCCGTCGCCGACTCCGGCAGCACCGTGACCCTCGAACTCGAGGGCGGCGACCCGGTCGACGCCGGTTCGGCACTGATGATCATGACCCTCGGCGCCGAGAAGGGCGCCAAGGTAGTGGTCACCGCCGAGGATCAGGCTGCGCTCGACAAGATCGTCACCCTCGTCGAGACCGATCTGGATGCCGACTGAACGGACCCCGGCTGAGCAGGTCTACACCGTGAGGTCCGCGATCTCGCCCGCGAAAGCGGCCGGGACGCGGACCTTCATGGTGGTGCCCGACTCGGTGTGCTCGGAGTCGAGGATCTCGCCCTCGCTGTGGATCCGCGAGACGATGTCGCCGCGCGAGAACGGCACCTCGATGGTGAGTTCGACGTCCTCGCGGCCCACGAACTCGCGGACCCGGTCGAACAGTTCGGGCAGTCCCTCACCGGTGCGTGCCGAGACGAAGACCGCGTCGGCACCCACCGCGCCGCGCAGCTCGGTGAGCCGGTTGCCGTCGATCGCGTCGATCTTGTTGATGACCAACAGTTCCGGTGGCGCCTCGACCTTCTCCTCGGCGACGATCTCGCCGATGACCTGACGGACGGCCGAGATCTGTTCCATCGGGAACGGGTCCGACCCGTCGACCACATGCAGGAGGAGATCGGCGTCGACGACCTCTTCGAGCGTCGACCGGAACGCCTCGACGAGCTGGGTCGGCAGGTGGCGGACGAAACCGACGGTGTCGGTGAAGACCACGGCCCGGCCGTCGTCGAGGGTGGCGCGCCGGGTTGTCGGGTCGAGGGTCGCGAACAGCGCGTCCTGGACGAGGACGCCGGCGCCGGTCATGGCGTTGACGAGACTCGACTTGCCGGCGTTGGTGTAGCCGGCGACCGTGATCGACGGGATCGACGAACGATGGCGCGCCGCACGTTTGGTGGTGCGCGCCTTCTTCATGTCGCGGATCTCGCGCCGCAGCTTGGCCATCCGCTCACGGATGCGACGGCGGTCGGTCTCGATCTTGGTCTCACCGGGACCACGCAGGCCCACGCCGCCGTTGCTGCCGGCACGGCCGCCGGCCTGGCGGGACATCGACTCACCCCAACCACGCAGGCGCGGGAGCATGTACTCCATCTGCGCGAGCGAGACCTGCGCCTTGCCCTCCCGGGATGTGGCGTGCTGGGCGAAGATGTCGAGGATCAGCGCGGTACGGTCGATGACCTTGACCTTGACGACCTTCTCCAGCGCGGTGAGCTGCGCCGGGGTGAGCTCACCGTCGCAGATGACGGTGTCGGCGCCGGTCGAGAGGACGATCTCGCGGAGTTCGTCGGCCTTGCCGCTGCCGATGTAGGTGGCCGAGTCCGGTTTGGAGCGACGCTGGATCACCGCGTCGAGGACCTGCGAGCCGGCGGTCTCGGCCAGGGCCGCGAGTTCGGCCATGTTGGCCTTGGCCGAGGCGGCGCTGCCCTCGGTCCAGACACCGACGAGGACCACCTTCTCGAGACGGAGCTGCCGGTACTCGACCTCGGTGACGTCGGTGAGTTCGGTGGAGAGTCCGGCGACGCGCTGCAGTGACGCGCGCTCGGAGAGTTGGAGTTCGCCGACCGTCGGATCGTCGTCCCGGATGTCACCGGTGCGATCGTCGAGGTCCGCTGAGGAAAGGATCTGTGCTGATGATTCGGTCATACGGGATCCATGGTCTCACGTCCGACCCCTGCTCAGCACGTGATTATCGGCTCAGCGATCCCAACCGGGTCGCAGGACACCGTCGGCGACCAGCATGGAGGGCCCGCGCAGGGTGGAGCCGTCGGGCCGGATGGTCACGGTGACCTCGCCGCCCGGGATGCCGATGCGCAGTTCACCGGTGTCCTGACCGCGTGCATCGAGAGCCGCTCGCGTGGCCGCGACCAGGCCCGTTCCGCAACTGCGCGTCTCGCCGACGCCGCGTTCGAAGACCCGCATCCGTGCATACAGGCGCCCGTCGACGTCCTCGACCGGTGGGGTCAGCAACTCGACATTGGCCCCGTTCGGGAAGTCGCCCGGTTCGATGACCACTCCGGCGGTGAAGTCGACGGCCGCGAGGTCGTCGGCGGTGAGATCGGCGACCACGCACGCCAGGTGCGGGTTGCCGACGTCGACCTTGGCACCCGGGTAGACGTCGTCACCGATCCGCACCACCGAGGTGCCGTCGAGGCGCGCGACGCCCATCTCCACGGTGACCTCGGCGTGCACGTCGTCGAAGTGGTGGATGATCACCGGCCGCGCACCGGCGCGCGATCCCACGGTGAAGGCGTCGGTGGCGGTGAGTCCGGTGGCGCGGACGAAGTGGGCGAAGACCCGGACCCCGTTGCCGCACATCTCGGCGATCGAGCCGTCCCCGTTGCGGTAATCCATGAACCAGTCGTCGGCCGCGACCCCGTCGGGAAGGGCGGCGAGGACGCCGCGTTCGACGAGCGCACCCGTGCGCGCCACGCGGAGCAGTCCGTCGGCCCCGATGCCCCGCTGACGATCGCACAGCGCCGCGACCATCTCGGTGTCGAGGGTCAGTTCGGCGGCCGGGTCGGCGAGCACGACGAAATCGTTCTGGGTGCCGTGCCCCTTCACGAAGCGCAGACCGGTCTGGTGAGAACTCACGGGCACCAGACTACTTGTCCCGCAGAGCGTCAGCTGCCGGTGATCTCACACGGCGGCGGCCGCGAGGGCACGGTCGGCGAGATCGGGGGCGGCAGCGTCGAGCCAGACGGCGCGGTGATCGCGCCGGAACCACGACCGCTGCCTGCGCACGTACCGGCGGGTGCCGATGAAGGTGAGTTCCTCGGCCTGCGCCATGTCGTACTCACCGTCGAGTGCCGCGAGGACCTGTTTGTACCCGATCGCCTGCGACGCCGTCCGCCCTTCTCGCAGTCCGGCGGCGCACAGGGCCTCGACCTCGTCGGCCAGACCGGTCTCGAACATCAGCCGGGTACGCCGCGCGATCCGGTCGTCGAGTTCGACGGTCTCCCGGTCGAGCGCGAGAATCGTGGTACCCCAACGGGGTTCACCGATCGTCGGCTGCGATGCCGCGAACGGCTGCCCGGTCAGTTCGACCACCTCGAGCGCACGGACGATGCGCCGACCGTCGGTGTCGAGAATGGTGGCGGCCGCCGCCGGATCGACCGAGGCGAGCAAGCGGTGCATCTCGGCGACACCGCGCTCGGCGAGCATCTCCTCGTAGCGGCCGCGAACCTCGGGATCGGTCGCCGGGAACTGCCAGTTGTCGAGCAGTCCCTGGATGTACATCATCGATCCGCCGACGATCACCGGTATGCGCCCCGCGTGGAGGAGACGCTCCACGTCGGCGGAGGCAGCCTGCTGATACCGGGCGACGGTGGCCACCTCGGTCACGTCGAGGACGTCGATCTGGTGATGCACGATGCCGCGGCGGTTGGCGACGGGCACCTTGGCGGTCCCGATGTCCATGCCGCGGTACTGCTGCATGGCGTCGATGTTGATGATCTCCCCGTCCAGCCGCTCGGCCAGGTCGAGGGCGAGGTCGGATTTCCCGCACGCCGTCGGACCGACGACCATGATCGGCCGCGGTGCCGAGTGATCGCTCATGCCGGATCACCGGTGACGGTCCATGTCGCGACGACGTAGCCGACACCGAACGGCGCGTCGGCGTAGCCCGTCTTCGCGACGAGGGTGGAACCGGAGTTCTCGACTGCGGCCGCGACGACCTGCCACGCCACCCGGCCGCCGACCCCCTCGGTGTCACAGGGTCCGGCTTCGAGTGCGGCCAGGGTTGCCGTGTCGGCGCCGCCGATCGCGGCGACGATCGCCTTGTTGAGGGCGACCGCGGAGTCCCGTCGACCACCGCCCGGCGCCTTGGGCGTCAGCGCGGTCGAGCCGTCGCCGACCACGAGGAGTCCGACGCGCTCGGACGACTCGCCCAGCCGCGCGGCGAGATCCGCACCGATCGCGGCGCACTCACGAGGCGTCGTCTCCCGGCCGACGATGAACGCGGTCATCGGGCCCAGCGACGCCGACTCCCGCAGCCAGGCACCGATCAGCCCCGACAGGCTCATCCGGGGGCCGGTCTCGGCGTCCGGCCCGACACTGCCCAGGCTCACCCGGAGATCGACCCCGAAGCGGGCGAAACTGCCCGATTCCGCCTCGGCGACCGGCCCGGCCACCGGGTCGTCGGTCGCACCGACCACGACCCACCTGTCGATCCCGGTCGCCGCGGCGTCGGCGAGGGCATCACCGACCGCCGATCGCACGGGTTCGGTGTCGAACGCCGACGGACCGGTCAACTCGGGTACCAGCAACGGGGCACTCGGTACGAAGACGACGGCCGCAAGCACACCACGACGCTAGTCGAACCGGGCGCGGCCGCCGACGGCCGAACCCCGACACGGATGTCGGCAAGCCGGCACGCACGCCACATGCACGCGCCTGAACTGCTTGAATGGATCCGTACTGTCGGCTGTCGCCGCGGCGTTACGATGCCCGGCGAGAACCGACCCAGCGACCGGCAGCCGTGACGCGCGGCACCAATGAGCGGCAGGACTTGTGCAGATGACCCACCCGACCGATCCCTCCGCGGCCACCCAGGCACCCCAGACGGGCGCGCCGGGGCCGAAGCCCGGACCCAAACCCGGCCCCCGCCCCAAGCCGGGCCCGCGGCCGGGAGCCCACGAACCTGTCGTTCCGCACATCAGCGCCGGCGACCCGCACCGCTACGGCCGGATCGACTCCTCGGGTGTGGTCTGGCTCAAGACCGCCGACGGTGAGCGCGAGATCGGCCAGTGGCAGGCCGGCACGATCGAAGAGGGTCTCGCCCACTTCGCGCGCCGCTTCGACGATCTCGCCACCGAGGTCGAGATCCTCGAGGAACGCCTCAGCGCACGCTCGGGTGATCCGCGCAAGGCGCAGGCGGCGGCCAAGCACCTGCTCGACGATCTGCCCAACGCCCATGTCATCGGCGACGTCGCCGCGCTGCAGCGGCGGCTGGAGGCGATCGTGGGCAGCGCCGACGAGGTCGCCGAGTCGCTGCGCGCCGAGCGCGAGAAGACCCGCGCCGCCGCCATCGCCCGCAAGGAGACCCTCGCCACCGAGGCCGAACAGATCGGCGCCGAGGCCACCAACTGGAAGAGTGCCGGCGACCGGCTCCGCGAGATCCTCGACGAGTGGAAGGCGATCAAGGGCATCGATCGCAAGACCGACGACGCCCTGTGGAAGCGCTACGCGAAGGCACGCGATGCCTTCAATCGCCGCCGCGGTGCGCACTTCGCCGAACTCGACCGCGAACGAGCGGGCGCCAAGGAACGCAAAGAGGCGCTGATCGCCCGCGCCGAGGAACTGTCCTCGTCGACCGAATGGGGCCCCACCTCGGCGAAGTTCCGCGAACTCCTGGGTGAGTGGAAGGCCGCCGGCCGCGCCCCCCGCGACACCGACGAAGCCCTGTGGCAGCGATTCAAGGCCGCCCAGGACGTCTTCTTCAATGCCCGCAACGCCGCGACCTCCGAACGCGACGCCGAGTTCGCCGCCAATGCGACCGCCAAGATCGCGCTGCTCGACGCCGCCGAGCGCGCCATCAACCCGTCCGCCGACCTGGACGGCGCACGCCGTGAGTTCCGGGCGTTCCGAGACAAGTGGGATGAGATCGGCAAGGTGCCGCGCGATCAGATGCACTCGCTGGAGGCACGCGCGCGTGCTCTCGAGAAGCGCATCCGCGACGCCGAAGACGCGCAATGGCAGCGCACCGACCCCGAGGCCCAGGCCCGTGCCGCCCAGTTCGCGGATCGCGCCGCACAGTTCGAGGAGCAGGCCCGCAAGGCAGCCGAACGCGGCAAGGACCGCGATGCGGCGTCTCTGCGGGAACAGGCTGCACAGTGGCGCGAGTGGGCCGTGGCCGCCCAGAGCGCCGTGACCGACCGCTGACGCCCTCCGCAGGCTCCGGGCCTCCTCAGGGAGCGGAGCTTACGGAGCCGATCGTTCAGGACTGGTCGTCGGGGTCCTTGCGGTAGAGCGCGGAGGCGTAGGCCTCCTGCTCGGCGGCCTGCCTGCGACGCTCGGCCTCCATCGCCAGGTGGTAGGACGAACGCGCCCACACCACGCGCGACCAGTGGAAGGTGAGGACGAAGACCGCGATCCAGCCGAGGATCAGGCCGATGCCCACACCCGACGGGGGTTCGACGCCACCGACGCCGGGGGTGTTGCGCGACCACCACGCGAGCATGCCCGCCACGCAGGCGATCGCACAGCCGCACAACGCGATCCACGCCAGAACCCATCGGCGGGTCAGCAGCGCGAGCATCGACATCGCGATGCCGAAGATCGCCACCAGGTAGACGAAGATCTTCGACACGATGGTGACTCGTTCGGCCGCTGCCTCGGGTGTCAGGGACAGCACCTCGAGACCGGTCACGGAGCCCGTGTGCGGCAGGACCAGCGACACCATGGCGAGCAACACGGCGACGGCCACGACGACCGCGCGGGCTCCGGGGTCGATCTCACCGGCCACACGACGCTCCGCCTTGCGGAGATCGCTCTCATACTCCTTGAACGGGTCCTCGGACATCGTCATCGCCTCACTTTGTTTCGATCTCGAGTTCGTGCACGCTCAGCCACCGCACGCGCTGCCGCATCCGGCGTCGGCGGTCGGCGCGGGCGCGGGTGCGGGGGGACCAACAGTCGGCAGACCGAGGCCCACCCCGACGGGCGCCGTGGTCGGCGTGCGGCTCTGCTCGTAGGCGTCGCCGGCGCGCGTGCGGCGGTGCGAGAGCACCCCGGCGTCGGCGATCAGGTGGTGCGGCGCGGCCGCGGTCACGACGGTGTGGACCACGTCGCCGGGACGGATCCCGGAGGCGACGTCGCCGGGCGCGAAGTGCACCAGGCGTCCGTCACGCGCGCGACCGGTCATGCGCCGGGTCTTGGCGGACTTGCGTCCCTCGTCGGCGACGACGAGCAGCTCCACCTCGGTGCCGGTCAGGGATTCGTTCTCGGACAGGCAGATCCGCTCCTGCAGGGCGATGAGGCGCTGGTAGCGCTCGCCGACGACCTCGGCCGGCACCTGGTCGGGCATCGTCGCGGCCGGCGTCCCGGGACGCGGCGAGTACTGGAAGGTGAAAGCGCTGGAGAACCGCGCACGTTCGACGACGTCGAGGGTCGCCTGGAAGTCCTCCTCGGTCTCTCCCGGGAACCCGACGATGATGTCGGTGGTGATCGCCGCGTGCGGCATCGCCTCACGGACCTTGTCGAGGATGCCGAGGAATCTGGTCTGGCGGTAGCTGCGGCGCATGGCGCGCAGGATGCGATCGGAGCCGGACTGCAGTGGCATGTGCAGCTGCGGGCACACGTTGGGGGTCTGCGCCATCGCCTCGATCACGTCGTCGGTGAACTCGGCCGGATGCGGCGAGGTGAAGCGGACCCGTTCGAGCCCCTCGATGGTCCCGCAGGCCCGCAGCAACTCGGCGAAGGCGCCGCGGTTGCGGGGCTGGTCGGGATCGGCGAAGGACATGCCGTACGCGTTGACGTTCTGACCGAGCAGGGTCACCTCGACGACGCCCTGGTCGACGAGCGCCTGGACCTCGGCGAGTACGTCACCGGGTCGTCGGTCGACCTCCTTGCCGCGCAGCGACGGCACGATGCAGAAGGTGCACGTGTTGTTGCAGCCCACCGACACCGAGACCCAGCCGGAGTAGGCCGAGTCGCGCTTGGCGGGCAGCGTCGAAGGGAATCGTTCGAGGGAGTCGAGGATCTCGACCTGCGCTTCCGCGTTGTGACGGGCACGGTCGAGCAGCGCCGGCAGCGAGCCGATGTTGTGGGTGCCGAACACGACGTCGACCCACGGCGCCTTGGCGACGACGGTGTCCTTGTCCTTCTGCGCGAGGCATCCACCGACGGCGATCTGCATGCCCGGACGGCTGGTCTTCACCGGCGCGAGATGCGAAAGGTTGCCGTAGAGCTTGTTGTCGGCGTTCTCGCGGATCGCGCAGGTGTTGAAGACGACCAGATCGGCGTCGTCGTCCTCGGCCGCACGGACGTATCCCGCGTCCTCGAGAAGACCGGAGATGCGTTCGGAGTCGTGGACGTTCATCTGGCAGCCATAGGTCCGGACCTGATAGCTGCGGGGTGACTGGGCTGATGCAGCCTCGTCAGGCCGATCCGACAACTCGATACTCACTCCTACCAGGGTACGGGGCCGACGCAAATCGCCGATTCGGCGTCACCTGCGCGACTCGATGGCACGGATTTGGTTAGGGTTCACGAATGACCGTTTCGCCGAGCAAGTCCGCGGGCCCAGGGTCCCAGCCGATGATCGCGATGCGCGGGGTGCAGAAGCACTTCGGTTCGCTGCACGTACTCAAGGACATCGACCTCGAGGTTCCCGCCGGACAGGTGGTGGTGGTCCTCGGTCCATCCGGGTCGGGCAAGTCGACGCTGTGCCGGACCATCAACCGGCTCGAGCCGATCGATGAGGGCGAGATCCGGGTCGAGGGTCAGGTCCTGCCGGCCGAGGGCAAGGATCTCGCGCGACTGCGCGCCGATGTCGGCATGGTGTTCCAGTCCTTCAACCTGTTCTCGCACAAGACGATTCTCGAGAATGTGACCCTCGCACCGACGAAGGTGCGCAAGAAGTCCAAGGCCGACGCCGACAAGCGCGCACTCGAACTGCTCGAGCGGGTCGGCATCGCGAGCCAGAAGGACAAGTACCCGGCCCAGCTGTCCGGGGGCCAGCAGCAGCGTGTCGCCATCGCCCGCTCCCTCGCGATGGACCCGAAGATCATGCTGTTCGACGAGCCGACGTCGGCGCTCGACCCGGAGATGGTCAACGAGGTGCTCGACGTGATGGTCTCCCTTGCCAAGGAGGGCATGACGATGCTGGTCGTGACCCATGAGATGGGCTTCGCCCGCAAGGCAGCCGATCGGGTGATCTTCATGGCCGACGGCGCGATCATCGAGGACTCCGAACCCGACACCTTCTTCACCGCCCCCAAGACCGACCGAGCACGCGACTTCCTCGGCAAGATCCTGGGGCACTGAGATGCGGATGAGCCACACCACACCACACACACACATCAACACTTGTCCCGATGGCGTCGTGCCGGACTGCTTCTCGCGGTCGGGGCACTGCTGACCGGACTGCTGTCGGCCTGCGGGAGCACCGAGCCCCGCAGCCTGTTGAACTCGATCCGCGACGGTTCGGTGGTCCTGGGCGTCAAGTTCGACCAGCCGGGGCTCGGGCTCTACGAGCCGAACGGCAACGTCACCGGCTTCGACGCCTCGGTCGCCACGTATGTGGTCAATTCGATCGCCGACGACCTCGGCGTGGACCACCCGGAGATCACCTGGCGGGAGACGCCGTCGGCCCGTCGCGAGGCGATGATCGACAACGGTGAGGTCGATCTCATCGCCGCCACCTATTCGATCAACGCGAGCCGCTCCAAGAAGGTGTCGTTCGGCGGCCCCTACCTGCAGACCTACCAGGGCCTGATGGTGCGCGCCGACGACAACTCGATCAAGCAGCTGGCCGACCTAGACAACGGCAAGAAGCTCTGTTCGGTCACCGGCTCGACATCGGCGCAGAACGTGAAGGCCCAGCTGCCGACGGTCCAGCTGCAGGAGTACGACTCCTACTCGGCGTGTGTCGAGGCGCTGCGCCGCGACAAGGTCGACGCCCTGACGACCGACGAGGCGATCCTCGCCGGTTACGCCAACTTCTGGAAGGACGAGTTCAAGCTCGTCGAGATGACCTACCTCAAGGACGCGTGCGTGAAGGACGCCTTGAAAACGGCCGGCAGTCCGTTCTCGACCGAGCGCTACGGCGTCGGTGTCGCTCTCGGCGACAAAGCCGCCGTGGATGCGATCAACAAGGCCCTCGACGCCATGCTGACCCCGGCCGGGAGCTCTGATGCCGGGCTCGGGGAGTCACCATGGAACGCCGACCTGCGCGAGGCCCTCGGCAACGAGTACGTGGACGAGATCATCGCCCGCGCGGATCGCCCCGGCTCCAAGTTCCCCTACAAACCCGACCCCGGTGACCTCGAGTTCCTCGATTCACCATCCAAGCCGTGCCCGCCCGGACTCGAGTGAGAGGAACCATCGATGAATGACGCCTCTCTGTGGGAGAGCATGGGTCCTCAGCTGTGGCCCGCCTTCTGGGTGACGATCCAGCTGACCTTCTACTCGGCGATCGGTTCGCTGGTGTGGGGCACGGCCCTCGCCGCGATGCGGGTCTTCCCCGTCCCGGTGATCCGCGGTTTCGCCGGGGTCTATGTGAACGTGGTCCGCAACACCCCGCTGACGCTCGTCGTGCTGTTCTGCGCGATCGGTCTCTACCAGAATCTGGGCCTGACCTTCGCGCCGACGATCAAGTCCAACAACTTCTGGCTCGCGGTGCTCGCGTTCGTCCTCTACACGTCGACCTTCGTCTGCGAGACGCTCCGGTCCGGCTTCAACACCGTGCCCCTGGGGCAGGCCGAGGCGGCCCGGTCGCTGGGTCTGTCGTTCACCCAGGTGTTCGGGGTCATCGTGTTGCCGCAGGCGATCCGATCGGTCATCGGCCCGCTGGGCAGCGTCCTGATCGCGCTCACCAAGAACACCACGGTCGCCTCGGTCATCGGTGTCGCCGAGGCCGCGGCTCTCATGAAGACCGAGATCGAGACCTTCTCCGACCAGCTGTTCGTGATCTTCGGCGTCATCGCCGTGGGCTTCATGATCATCACCCTCACCGAGGGGGCCGTCTTCGGCTACCTCGCCAAGCGACTGGCGGTGAAACGATGAGCGCCGAATCGACTGTCCTGTACGACGCACCCGGACCACGCGCACGGGCCCGGAACCGCCTGATGGCGATCCTGTTCATCGCGGTCCTCGCGGCGATCGCGATCTACGTGATCTCCGTACTCGCCGCCAACGAGCAGTTCACCGGCGAGAAGTGGAGCCCGTTCGTCACCTGGTCCACCTGGACCGGCTACATCCTGCCCGGACTGTGGCGCACTCTGGCGGCGGCCGCCGTCTCGATCGTGTTCTCGCTGATCCTCGGCGCCGTCCTCGGCATCGGCCGGCTGTCGGATCATCGCTGGGTACGGGCCGTCTCGGGTGTGTTCGTCGAGGTCTTCCGCGCGATCCCGGTCCTGATCCTGATGGTGTTCACCTGGTTCCTGTTCGCCATCTACGGCATATTCCCGTCGTCGATGCTGGCGTTCGCCGCGGTGGTCACCGGGCTGACGCTCTACAACGGGTCGGTGATGGCCGAGATCCTGCGCTCCGGCATCAACTCGCTGCCCAAGGGCCAGACCGAGGCATCCATGTCGCTCGGTCTGCGCAAGAGCCAGATGATGCGCATCGTGCTGCTCCCCCAGGCGATCACCGCGATGATGCCGGCACTGATCTCGCAGATGGTGGTGGCACTCAAGGACAGTGCGCTGGGCTACATCATCGGCTACTCGGAGGTCGTGCGCAGCGGCCTGCTGTCGGCCTCCCGCTACGGCAACTACATCCCGGCGCTGATCGTGGTGGCGATCATCATGATCGTCATCAACTTCGGGCTCTCGAACCTCGCGACCTACGTCGAACGACGTCTGCGTCAGGGTCGACGGTCGGCCGCCGAGCCGGCCGACCCGGAGAAGACCGAACTGGCCGCGTCGGAGAACCTGCTCTGAGCCAGGCCGTCGGAGTGACGGGGAGGCCTCAGGCGTCTTCCAGTGCGCCGAGCGCCTCCCCCACCACGTCGAACGCCAGCGACTGCGAATAGCCACGCCGGACAAGGAAACCGACCAGACGACGCAGGGTCTTCTCTCGTTCGGCACGGTCGGCGACAACGCGTTCGACGACCGACGGCGTCAGCTTCCGTGCGACGAGTCCGGCCGCGATCTCGCGTTCGTCGTCGGGATCGATCTCGGCGAGGGTCTCGGCGATGATCGACTCGGAGATTCCCTTGGTCCGGAGCTCATGACGCAGCACCACGCGTCCCTTTCCGGAGTTCAGGTGGCGGGAGCGTACCCACTCGGCGGCGAAATCGGTGTCGTCGAGCAACTGGTGCTTGTCGAGTCGGGCCATCACCTCGTCGACGGTGTCCGTGTCGAACCCCTTGCGGGTCAACCGCTCCCGCATCTCGTGCCGTGAACGCGCACGGACCCCGAGCAGTCGCAGTGCAGAGTCCCATGCGCTGGGGCCTCGCCGGTCGGGATTGTCATCCCGACGCGTGCGCGTCCGTTCGGGGTCCGTCGGTTCGGGGCTTGATGCCTCGTTCATATCGGATCAGGCGGAGCCGATCAGAATTCGACCGGTGCCGGGGCGATGTCGTCGGCGTCGACGGTCGCGCCGATGCCGAGCTTCTCCTTGATCTTCTTCTCGATCTCGTCGCGGATGTCGACGTTCTCGAGCAGGAATTTGCGGGCATTCTCCTTGCCCTGGCCCAGCTGATCGCCCTCGTAGGTGAACCACGAGCCCGACTTACGGATGAAGCCCTCGGCCACACCCATGTCGATCAGTGAGCCCTCCTTGCTGATGCCCTGCCCGTAGAGGATGTCGAACTCGGCCTGCTTGAACGGCGGCGCGACCTTGTTCTTGACGACCTTCACGCGGGTACGGTTACCCACCGCATCGGTGCCGTCCTTCAGGGTCTCGATACGGCGGACATCCAGGCGAACCGACGAGTAGAACTTGAGAGCCTTACCGCCCGTCGTGGTCTCGGGGGAACCGAACATCACGCCGATCTTCTCGCGCAACTGGTTGATGAAGATCGCGGTGGTCTTCGACTGGTTCAGCGCGGAGGTCATCTTGCGCAGCGCCTGGCTCATCAGGCGGGCCTGCAGGCCGACGTGGCTGTCGCCCATCTCACCCTCGATCTCGGCCTTGGGCACGAGTGCGGCCACCGAGTCGATGACCAGGATGTCGAGCGCGCCGGAGCGGATCAGCATGTCGGCGATCTCGAGCGCCTGCTCACCGGTGTCGGGCTGCGACACGAGCAGGGCGTCGGTGTCGACGCCGAGCTTCGCGGCGTAATCGGGGTCCAGCGCATGCTCGGCGTCGATGAACGCGGCGATACCGCCCAGGGCCTGGGCGTTCGCGACGGCGTGCAGCGCGACCGTGGTCTTACCCGAGGATTCCGGACCGTAGATCTCGACGACGCGGCCGCGGGGCAGACCACCGATACCGAGGGCGACGTCGAGTGCGATCGAACCGGTCGGGATGATCTCGATCGGCTGGCGGGTCTCCTCGCCCAGGCGCATCACCGAGCCCTTGCCGAAGTTCTTGTCGATCTGGGCGAGGGCCAGATCGAGGGCCTTCTCACGGTCTTGAGGCGCAGGTGCCATGGGAGTTCTCCTCGGTTGTGAGCCGGATTTCCGGCGGGTGGTCGGTGCGGTCCGGGCGTTCATGTCTGAAAGGTATCGCGTGGGTCCGACAAGTCTCGGCGGCCCTCCCGAGCCCGATACTGCTTCCCGATCCACATACCTCAGACGCGGCGGCGGTCCGTACGGTTCCGTCTGATCACCAGGATGAACGAACAGGTGTTCGATGGCAAGTGTGACACGCGGGGCGTGTCACCAACGCCGGCGCGGTACGTCGAAGTCGCGGCAGATGGCGACCCAGACGTCGCGCGGGTCGACCCCGTCGTCGATCGCCTGCGCCCCGGTGCGTCCACCGAATTCGGTGAGCACGTGGTCGACGAGAATCGAATCCGCCCTGGACACACCGAATTCGGTGGTCATCAGTTCGTTGAACTCGGTCAGGCGCACGGCCCCACCCTACGGAACGCGGCACGGTCCAGGACGGCGTGGGCCACCGCCACCGGGTCGACGGTGTCGGCACCGCTCGCCCCGATCCGCCGTGCGCTCCGGGTGCACTCCGGGTCGTCGAGAACGGTGCAAACGGCATCGGCGACGGCCTCGACCGTGAGCGGGCGGACCACTCGGCCGGCACCCGCGCGCCGGAGACGGTTCGCCAGCTCCCACTGGTCGCCGCCGCCGGGTACTGCGACGACCGGAACCCCGGCGCTCATCGCCTTGGCCAGGATCCCGTGACCGGAGCCGCAGATCAGTACCTGCGCGTCGGCCAGCACCTCGTCCTGCCGTCCCAGCCCTGCGGTGATCGGGGCCGAGGAGTCGCCGAAGCGGGCGAGATCCGCGGTGGACGGACGATGCAGCCCGGAGACCACCACCCGGACACGACGGCCCAGAATCCGCTCGGACAGCGCCTCGAGGACCACACCGACCATGTCGGGGGCGCCGGTCTGCGCCGTCGACGGGGCGAGCACCACCAGCGGTGCATCGCCGTCGGGACGGTCGAAGAGGTCGTCGGTGGGTTCCCACAGGAGTGGACCGATGAGATGGGTGTCGGCCGGCCAGTCGGGCCGCGGCACCTCGAGCCCCGGCAGCGTCGCCACGAATCGCGCGCACGGACCACCGTCGTGCGCCGGGAGACCGATCGACAGCCGTGCCGCAGCACGCTGCCGTTCGCCTTTGCGGATGGAGGTCGCGGTCGCGGCACGCATCAGCGTGTCCCGAACGCGACCGCGGATGCCGGTTCCCGGGGCGAGCCCCGAACCGATCGGCGGCAGGCCGCGAGACGGCAGGTACAGCGGGTGCGGCGACAGCTCGATCCACGGAAGGCCCCGGAGCTGCGCGGCCCATCCCCCGCAGACCGTGATGACGTCGGAGACGACGAGGTCGGCACCGGACTCCGCCAGCAGGGGCGCGAGCAGATCGGCCATGCGTGCCGCGCGGGCGCTGAGTTTGTCCCCGGCGTCGGCGTCGTCATCGTCGTCCGTGGCCGCGAGACCCGGGAGCTCGGCGATGTCGATGCCACGGCGACGCGCGGCGGCCGACCAGTTCAGTCCGGTGTGGACAGTGGTCCGATGCCCGGCCGCGGCGAACCGCTCGGCGAGGGCGAACGCCGGAAAGGCATGTCCCGCATCGGAACCCGCGACAAGTGCAACATGCACGTGCCGCGGATCAGTTCTGCGCGGGCGGCTCGGTGGTCGGCGGGGTGGCCTGCGTCGCCGGCTGACCCTTCTGCAACGGTGGTGCGGTGGCGCCCGCGGACGGCAGGGCATCGCCGCGCATGCTGGCGCGGATCTGCTCCAGGCGCGAATGACCGGCCATCTGGATGCCCGCCTGCTCGACCTCCTGCATGCGGCCCTGGACCGAGTTCTTGGCCAGCTCGGCCGAACCGAGGGCGTTGGCGTAGCGGCGCTCGATCTTCTCGCGGACCTGGTCGAGGCTCGGGGTGTTGCCGGGCACCGACAACTCGCTCATCTGGTTGAGCGATGCGCTGACCTGCTCCTGCATCTTGGCCTGCTCGAGCTGGCTGAGCAGCTTGGAACGCTCGGCGAGTTTCTGCTGGAGGATCATCGCGTTGCGCTCGACGGCCTTCTTGGCCTGGTCGGCGGCCTGAAGCGACTGGTCGTGCAGGGACTTGAGGTCCTCGACGCTCTGCTCGGCGGTCACCAGCTGCGCCGCGAACGCCTCGGCGGCGTTCGTGTACTCGGTGGCCTTCTGGGTGTCGCCGGCGGCAGCGGCCTGATCGGCCAGCGTCAGTGCCTGGCGGGTGTTGGCCTGCAGACGCTCGATGTCCTCGAGCTGCCGGTTGAGCTTCATCTCGAGCTGTCGCTGGTTGCCGATGACCGAGGCGGCCTGCTGCGACAACGCCTGGTGCTGACGCTGGGCATCTTCGATCGCCTGCTGGATCTGGACCTTCGGGTCGGCGTGTTCGTCGATCTTCGCGTTGCCGAGTGCCGTCAGGTACCGCCACAACTTCACGAACGGGTTCGCCATGCTCTACGTCACTCCATTCAGGGGTTTGAGAGAACTGTGCAGACCAATTTAGTGGCTGCGGGTTCCCGATAGTGCCGCAGCACTCAAATGGTCATTCGGACGACGTGGATCAGGCGGCCGCGAGCGCCGTCGCGTCCCGGCGTCCGGCGGGTGCGGGGATGACCACCTTGGTCGCGGTGAGACCGGCCTCGGCGACCTCGGGGGTCATGGTCTCGGCCGGACGCATCGCGTTCCCGACGTCGAGGAGGAGGTCGGCGATCTCCACGTCGAGTGCATCGCAGATGGCCGCGAGCAGTTCGCTCGAGGCCTCTTTCTGGCCGCGCTCGACCTCGGAGAGGTAGCCCAGGCTCACGCGTGCACCGGTGGACACCTCACGCAGGGTCCGGCCTTGCTGCGTGCGGACCCGACGCAGGCTGTCGCCGAGCGCCTCACGTAAGAGCATCGCCATCGAGTCTCCTCTCCCTGTCCACTCCTCGGCCAACGCCTCACGCAGCCGGATCGTTCCCCGGCCGCGGTTCCACCGACAGTAGTCGAACTCAGCGCCCTGCGCCGGTTCCTCCCACGGCCCGTCGCGTCTGCGGTGCCGGCTCCGGATCGGGGGTGCCGGTGCGGGAACCGCCGCCGGACCTGACCTTGATCGCCTGCCAGGTGTAGTCGAGGCCGGTGTAGATGGTGACGACCACCGCGAGACCCATCACGATGCCGGCGGCGATGTCCCATCCGCCGCCGAGGGGCGCCAGGTACAGGCCGATGGCGACCGCCTGCAGCAGCGTCTTGAGTTTTCCGCCGCGACTGGCGGGGATGACCTTGTGCCGCAGCACCCAGAAGCGCAGCGCGGTGACCCACAGTTCGCGCGCGATGATGACCGCGGTGACCCACCAGGGCAGGATGCCGAGGATCGAGAGTCCGACGAGCGCACCACCGATCAGGGCCTTGTCCGCGATCGGGTCGGCCATCTTGCCGAAGTCGGTGATCAGTCCGCGCGCGCGGGCGATGCGGCCGTCGTACCGATCGGTCAGGGCCGCGACGGCGAAGACGACCGTCGCCACCGTGCGCCACAGCGTGGATTCTCCGGACTCGAGGAACAGCACCGTCAGGAACACCGGAACCAGGAGGATCCGGAAGACGGTCAGGGCGTTCGCGATGTTGACGACCGGGACCGGGTCGACGGGATCGGTGATGTGGTCCGGCCCGCGGCCCACATTTGCGATACCTTTTTCGTCGACGGCCCGCCGAATGCGATCGGTCATGAGCACACCCCCGAGCGCGGACAGGTTCCGCGATACACGGGAATTCTCGTACTCACACCCCACAGGGTATCGGTCCACGCCCCGCGGAAGGTCACCCGGGCCGCTACGCGCCCCGACATCACCGTGGGGCGCACGCCCTCACAGGACTAAGGTGAGTTCCCATGTCCCCCGTCTCCCCGGAGCCCGCCCAACCCGAGTCCGCGGCGGATCCCGTTGCGCCCGAACCGACTACTCGGGACATCGCCGTCCGGCGCGCGCGTACGTCGGACGTACCGCGCATCAAGGAACTGATCGACAAGTACGCGGGCAGGATCCTCCTGGAGAAGAACCTCGTCACCCTCTACGAGTCGGTCCAGGAGTTCTGGGTCGCCGAACTCGACGGGCTGGTCGTGGGATGTGGTGCGCTCCACGTACTGTGGGCCGATCTCGGCGAGGTTCGCACGGTCGCGGTCGATCCCGTGTTCTCCGGACGTGGCATCGGGCACAAGATCGTCGGCCGGCTGATGGAGATCGCCCGCGAACTCGAACTGGCCCGCGTCTTCGTGCTGACCTTCGAGACGAGCTTCTTCGCCAAGCACGGCTTCCGCGAGATCGAGGGCACCCCGGTCACGCGCGAGGTGTTCGAGGAGATGTGCCGTTCGTACGACACCGGTGTCGCGGAGTTCCTCGACCTGAGTTACGTCAAACCCAACACCCTGGGGAACACCAGGATGCTGGCCACCATCACCCGGGAGTGAACCGATGCCCTATTTCGCCGTCCAGTACACCTACCGTCCGGCCAAGGCCGCGCTCCGCGACCAGCACCGGCCGCTTCATCGGCAGTGGCTCGGCGAGGAGAACAAGGCGGGCAACGTGCTCATCGCGGGACCGTACCCGGACGGGTCGGGCGCGCTGATCATCATCAGCGCGGCCGACCTCGAGGCCGCCGAGGCGTTCTTCGCCAACGACCCGTTCCAGGCGCACGAGGCCGTCGACGCCGTCCGGATCGACGAGTGGACCCAGGTCTTCGGACCGTTCTGACCCCTGCCGCTAACTCTTCGACACAGCTGACCTGCTCCTGACCAGGCTTGCGACGGTGGTGATCACCAGGACACCGACGATCACCGACAACGACACCGGCGTCGAGATCTCCGGGACGCTCACATGCTCACCGCCGTTGACGAACGGCAGGGTGTTCTCGTGCAGCGCGTGCAGGACGAGCTTCGCACCGATGAACGCGAGGATGATCGACAGGCCGATCGACAGGTACACCAGCCGGTCGAGCAGCCCGCCGAGCAGGAAGTACAGCTGACGCAGGCCCATCAGCGCGAAGGCGTTGGCGGTGAACACCAGGTACGGCTCCTGGGTCAGGCCGTAGATCGCCGGGATCGAGTCGAGGGCGAAGAGCACGTCGGTGAACCCGATGACGATGAGGACCATCAGCATCGGCGTCGCGAGACGCTTGCCGTTGACGCGGGTGAACAGCTTGTCGCGGTCGTAGGAGTCGTGCGTGCGCAGGAATCGCTTGACGAACCGCTCGAGACGACTCTCCCGCTGTTCCTCGTGCTCCACGGGGTCGTCGCTCTCGCGGACGAGTTTGACGGCGGTGAAGATCAGGAACGCGCCGAACAGGTAGAACACCCAGCTGTAGGCGTTGATCGCGGCGGCGCCGACGGCGATGAAGATGCCGCGCATGCCCAGCGCCATGACGATGCCGAGCAGCAGCACCTTCTGCTGATACTCACGGGGCACCGCGAATTTCGCCATGATGATGACGAACACGAACAGGTTGTCCACCGAGAGCGCCTTCTCGGTCACGTAGCCGGCGAAGTACTCGCCGCCGAACGTCGATCCCCACTTCCACCAGACGAACAGCCCGAACACGATGGCGAGCGCGATGTACACCGCCGACCAGATGCCCGATTCCTTGAGCGACGGGGCGTGCGGCACGCGCACGTGGGAGAAGAAGTCGAACACGAACAATCCGAGGATCACCACGCAGGTGATCAGCCACACGGATACAGAGACATCCACGGTATTCCTCCAGCAGGCAGCATCAGCTGACGAGCCAGAGGTCTCTCCCGCCGAGATGGCGGCCGACGCTCCGGGCCAGGGTTGCGACGATGATCGGCATCATCGCGGGCCCTGACCGTATTGACGGAGACGCCGCGTCGGGGATACTCCCCTCATGGATCTGCCGTCACTTTAGTACAGGCGGTAGTAGTTCCGCAGAAACCTCAGGTCAGAGAGTTCTTCAGTCGCCCGATCCGTCTGTTTCGTCTCCACCGCCGGTGATCGAGGCGATCACGCCCGCGAGATCGTCGGGCTTGACGAGCACCTCACGCGCCTTGGAACCCTCGCTGGGTCCGACGACGCCGCGGGTCTCCATGAGGTCCATCAGGCGCCCCGCCTTCGCGAAGCCGACCCGCAGCTTGCGCTGCAGCATCGACGTCGACCCGAACTGGCTGGAGACGACGAGTTCGATCGCCTGCAGCAGGTCGTCGAGGTCGTTGCCGATGTCGCTGTCGATGTCCTTCTTCTCGCCGGCCTTCGCCGCGGTGACACCCTCGGTGTACTCCGGCTCGGCCTGCTCCTTGGTGAAGTCGACGACGGCCGCGATCTCCTCGTCGGAGATGTAGGCGCCCTGCATGCGGATCGGCTTGTTGGCACCCATCGGCAGGAACAGGCCGTCACCCATGCCGATGAGCTTCTCGGCGCCCGGCTGATCGAGGATGACGCGCGAGTCGGTCAGCGACGACGTGGCGAACGCCAGGCGCGACGGCACGTTGGTCTTGATCAGACCGGTGACGACGTCGACCGACGGACGCTGCGTCGCGAGGACCAGGTGGATGCCGGCGGCGCGCGCCTTCTGCGTGATGCGGACGATCGCCTCTTCCACGTCGCGCGGCGCGGTCATCATCAGGTCCGCGAGCTCGTCGACGATGGCGAGGATGTACGGGTACGGCTTGTACACCCGCTCGCTGCCGAGCGGAGTGGTGATCTCGCCGGAGCGCACCTTCGCGTTGAAGTCGTCGATGTGACGCACCCGCGACGCCTTCATGTCCTGGTAGCGCTGCTCCATCTCCTCCACCAGCCATGCGAGGGCGGCGGCCGCCTTCTTGGGCTGGGTGATGATGGGGGTGATCAGGTGCGGGATGCCCTCGTAAGGCGTGAGTTCCACCATCTTCGGGTCGATGAGGATCATCCGGACCTGCTCCGGGGTGGCGCGGCTCAGCAGCGACACCAGCATGGAGTTGACGAAGCTCGACTTACCGGAGCCGGTCGAACCGGCGACGAGCAGGTGCGGCATCTTCGCCAGGTTCGCGCTGACGAAGTCGCCCTCGATGTCCTTGCCCAGACCGATCACGAGCGGATGCTTGTCCTTGCGGGTCGACGACGCGCTGAGGACGTCGGCCAGGCGGACCATCTCACGATCGGCGTTGGGTACCTCGATACCGACCGCGGACTTGCCCGGGATCGGCGCGAGCAGGCGGACGTTGTCGGTGGCCGCGGCGTAGGCGATGTTGCGCTGGAGCGCGGTGATCTTCTCGACCTTCACGCCCGGTCCCAGCTCGACCTCGTACCGGGTGACCGTCGGTCCGCGCGTGTAGCCGGTGACCGCGGCATCGATCTTGAACTGTTCGAGGACACCGGTCATCCGGTCGATCATCTCGTCGTTGGCGCTGGTGCCGGCCTTCGGCGGGTCGCCTTCGAGCAGCAGATGCGGGGGCGGCAGCAGGTAGTCGCCCTCGGCAGCCGGGACCGCCGGTGAGAAGGCCTCCTCGTCGTCGAGGTCGGGTTCGGGCTCGGGTGCCGGTTTCGGCGCCGGTTTGGGTGCCGGACGCGCGGCGGGCGCCGTGCGGCGAGCAGCCGGACGGGCCGGGGGGTCGATCACCTCGGTCATCTGCTCGTCGGGGGCGTTGTCCCCGAACGGCTCGGTGAACGCATCGGCGAAGCTCTCGGTGACCGCGTCTTCGATCGGTTCCTCGGCGACCTTGGCCGGCTTGCGCCGCGACCGGCTCGAGGGCCGCGACGGGGTCTCGTCGGGCGGGTAGTTGTCGTACGGGTTCGACGAGTACGAGCGACGGGTCGCCCGGGAGCCGTAGGTGTCCGCGTCATCGTCGTCGGCATCGTCCGCCGCGGGATCCCCGAAATCGGGATCCTCGTAGTTCTCCGCGTCCTCGTCCCAGTCGAGGTCGCCCTCCCACGGCGCGCCGTCGGCACCGGACACCCCCAGGCCGAGGTATCCGGCGGCGGCGTCGACGACTTCGCGCACGGTCCGGCCACTGAGGATCAGCACACCGAAGGCCATGCACAGCAACAGGATCGGGACGGACACCCAGGCGGTGACCCCCGCGGTGAGCGGCGTGCCGATGGCGAAACCGACGAAGCCCGCCGCCGCCGAACGGCCCGGCAGATCCAGCGGCGCACCGGCGATCAGATGCATGATGCCGAGCAGGGGAAGCACGACGAGGGAGCCACCGCCGAGGTAGCGCCCACGGCGTTCGGGTGCGGCCGGACGCCGCATCAGCATGATCGCGACCACGACGAGCGCGACCGGCATCACGACGGCCGCGGACCCGACGATCGCGCGGATCAACGCCTCGAAGAATGCACCGACCGGCCCGGCGGCGCCGAACCACACACTGGCCGCGAACAGGAGCCCCAACCCGAGCAGGCCGAGCGCGACGCCGTCCCGGCGATGACTGTGTCCCTGACCGCGCGGACCCACCACGTCCGCGTCGACATCGTCGTACTCGGCGTCGTCACCGTCGACGGCATCCAGATCGAAATCGTCGTCGTCGAACGGACGCGACTCGGTCCGCGGTCCGCGGCCGACTCCGGAACCCACGCGGGCCGCGCTGCCGACACCACGAGCGAACAGTGACCAGCCGGCTCCGATCCCCTTCCCCACCGCGGAGGCGCCGGCGGCGGCGACCGAACGGCGGTGCAGATCGACCGATTCGGCGGAGGCCGACGTGTTCCGGCGGCGCGGCGTCGCGGTGGCGGACTGCCGTGCGCGGGACTTGCCGCTGCCGGTGGATCGGTTCGACGCGCGCGACGATCCGGCTTTGCCCGCGCCGGAGCGGGTGGAACCGGAGCGTGTCCCGGCCGACTTGCTCGCGCCCGAACGTGCCGCCGAACCCGTCGACCGTCCGGCACTTTTCGCACCCGACCGTGTGCCGGATGCCCGCGACCCAGACGCGGACGTGCGCGTACCCGTGCTTGCCTTCGAAGCCATACCGACAGACTAGTCGGCAGAGTTCACTTCAGTCACATGGGCAACACTGATAACGGCGCCGTGTCGAAGTTGTTACCCGGTCGCATCGGGACACGCCCTAGAGGCCGTGAGAACTCTCACGAACCGCGGCGATCGCGTCCGCATCGCCGTCGAAGCTCACGGCGACGGGTGCCCGTCCGAACGCGAACAGGACGAGTTCACCGATCGACCCGGTGACCACGACGTCCTTCCCGGAGCCGACGGTCAGCAGGTCCTCACCGGCGGTCGTACGGAGGGTGACGCGTGCGGGGATCTTCTTGAGCGTCATCCTGCCCATCGAGGTGGCCGGACCGCGCAGCTCGGCCTCGAGCTCGGGTGACAGCATCCGCGGCGTCCAGCGGCCCTTCGGGTCCGCTCCCCCGCGCAGCACGTCCTCGTGGTGGACGAACATCTCGGCGAGATTGGCGAACCGGTCGACGAGCTTGAACGGTGAGTAGACCGGCGGACCCGAGGCGAGTTCGTCGAGCAACTCGTCGAAGTCCCGTCGGGCGGCCTTGCTCCGCACCTTCTCGGTGTATCCGGCGAACGCCGGGATCAGGATGCCCGGCCCGGTGTCGGGGCGTCGTTCGCGAACGACGAGATGAGCCAACAGATCGCGGGTGGTCCAGCCCTCACAGAGGGTGGGCGCGTCCGGGCCCACCTTCTTCAGGGTCTCGACGAGAGCCGCTCGTTCCTCCTGTGCACCTGTCACCCCGTCCACAGTAGCGAGCGTTTCCGATACGGTCGTACCGTTCAGTCGGCTCCCACCGCGAGAACCGTCGGCACGATCATCGGGCGGCGGCGGTAGGCCTCGGAGACCCACCGGCCCACGGCGCGCCGAATCCCCTGCGCGATGCGATGCGCGTCGCTCACCCCCTCGGCGGCCAGGGAGTCGAGAACCTGGTTGACCAGGTCGGCGGCCGCCTTCAGCGCATCCGGGTCGTCGGAGAAGCCACGGCCGGAGACCTCCGGCGAGCTGACCGCGCGCCCCGTCGTCGCATCGATCGCGACGGTGATCGCGATGAAACCGCCCTCGCCGAGCACGAGACGCTCCGACAGGGTCGACTCGCCGACGTCACCGACCGACAGTCCGTCGACGTAGACGTGTCCGACCGGCACGCGACCGACGATCTCGGCCCGGCCGTCGACGAGGTCGACCACGACGCCGTCCTCGGCCAGCACGACCTGATCCTCGGACACACCGGTCGCGACCGCGAGCGCGGCGTTCGCACGCAGGTGGCGCCATTCACCGTGCACCGGCATCACATTCGACGGCCGCACCGCGTTGTACAGGTAGAGCAGCTCACCCGCCGAGGCGTGGCCGGACACGTGGACCTTGGCGCTCTGCTGGGTGATGACGGTGGCACCGCGCTTGGCCAGGCCGTTGACGACGGCGAAGACCGAGTTCTCGTTGCCCGGGATCAGCGACGAGGCCAGCACGACCAGGTCATCGGCGCGGATGTTGATCTGGCGGTGCTCGCCCCGCGCCATCCGCGACAACGCCGACAGCGGCTCACCCTGCGAACCGGTCGAGATCAGCACGATGCGATGGTCGGGAAGCGTTGCGGCGGTGTCGAGGTCGACGACCACCCCGTCCGGCACCGACAGGTAGCCGAGGTCCTGCGCGATCTGCATGTTGCGCACCATCGACCGGCCGACGAAGCAGACGCGCCGGTTGTGGGTGTGCGCGACGTCGATGATCTGCTGGATGCGGTGCACGTGGCTGGCGAAGGACGCGACGATGACGCGTTGCCTGGCCTTGCCGATGACCTGGTCGAGCACACCACCGATCTCACGTTCGGGGGTGACGAAGCCGGGGACCTCGGCATTGGTCGAGTCGACGAGGAACAGGTCGACGCCCTCGTCACCGAGACGGCTGAACCCGGCGAGGTCGGTGAGACGACCGTCGAGGGGCAGCTGGTCGAGCTTGATGTCGCCGGTGTGCAGGGCGAGACCTGCCGGCGTGCGGATCGCGAGCGCGATGGCGTCCGGGATCGAGTGGTTGACCGCGAAGTACTCGCAGTCGAACGGACCGTGGGTGGTCCGCTCCCCCTCGGTGACCTGAACGAGCTTGGGCCGCAGGCGATGTTCCCGACACTTGGCCTCGACGAGGGCGAGGGTGAACTTCGACCCGACGACGGGGATGTCGCTGCGCAGCCGCAGCAGGAACGGGATCGCGCCGATGTGGTCCTCGTGCCCGTGGGTGAGGATCACCGCGTCGACGTCGTCCATGCGGTCCTCGATGTAGCGGAAGTCCGGCAGGATCAGGTCGACGCCGGGCTGCTGGTCCTCGGGGAACAGCACGCCGCAGTCGACGATCAGGAGGCGGCCGTCGTACTCGAAGACGGTCATGTTGCGGCCGATCTCGCCGATGCCGCCGAGTGCGACGATCCGGAGTCCGCCCTTGGGCAGGCGCCGCGGGGTGCCGAGACGATCGACCGGTGCCGGGGTCGCCGGCTCGTTCCGACGACCACGCGCGTCGCCGCCGCGTTCGTGGCGACCGCGCCGGGCACCGGACGACGAACCGGACCGCTGCCGGGAGGCATGCTTCGGTGCAGACTCGGACTTTGGGGCGGACTCGGACTTCGGGGCGCGAGCCGGTGCCGGGTCGGGCGCGGTCGTGGCCGGGACGGAGTCCACCGGGACGGCTTCCACGGGGGTCGGCTCCGCGGACACCGGCGGAGTGGCGGGCGGTCCGGCCTTGCGGGAGGCGGCGCGGCGACGGGTGCGCGCCGGCCGCGCTTCGGGCCCGCCGTTGTCGCTGCCGGTGTTGTCGGTCATCAGGCGAGAACACCTGCCGCACGAAGATCCACGATCAGCTCCTCGATCTGGGGCCCGGTGGCGGGCACCTGGGGCAGACGCGGATCGCCCACCTCGAGTCCGAGAATGCGCAGCGCCGCCTTCACCATCGTGACACCTCCGAGGCGTCCCATCGCGTTGACGAGCGGAAGCATCGACGTGTTGAGCGTCCTCGCCGTCGCGAGATCACCCTTCTCGACCGCGATCTGCATCTCGCGCAAGCGATCCGGCACCAGGTGCCCGATGACGCTGACAAATCCGGTGGCGCCGATCGACAGCCACGGGAGGTTCAGTGCGTCCTCACCCGAGAGGTATTCGAGCTTGGTGGTGGCGATGAGGCCGGCGGCCGAGTGCAGGTCGCCCTTGGCGTCCTTGACGCCGCGGATGTTCGGGTGTTCGGCGAGCGCGAGCATCGTCTCGTTGGCGATGGGCACGATCGAGCGCGGCGGGATGTCGTAGAGCAGCACGGGAAGTGCGGTGGCGTCGGCGACCGTCCGGAAGTGCGCGAGGATGCCGGACTGCGGCGGCTTGGAGTAGTACGGGGTCACCACGAGCAGGCCGTGGGCACCGACCTTCTCCGACTCGATCGCGAACCGCACACTCTCGGCGGTGTCGTAGCTACCCGCCCCCTGGGTGATCCGGGCGCGGTCGCCGACGGCGTCCAGCACGACGCGCAACAGATCGAGCTTCTCGGGCACGGTGGTGGTCGGCGATTCGCCGGTGGTGCCGGACACGACGAGTCCGTCGCACCCCTTCGACACGAGGTGGTCGGCCAGGACGGCGGCCTTGTCCAGATCGAGACTTCCGTCGGGACGGAAGGGGGTCACCATCGCCACCACGTTCGTCCCGAAGGGATGCTCGTGCAGCGGTTCCTGGACTGCGTTCATGGTGCTCAAGGCTACCGCCTCCGTATCCGTGACGGGCCTCACCCTTCCAGCACGAACGGTGAGGTCGCGACCTCGGTGCCGTCGGCGAGCGTGCCGATCTCGAAATCGCCGAAGACGGTGGGAGCCACCTGCATCAATTGCCGCAGGCACTCGACCGCGAGCTGGCGGATCTCGACGTCGGCGTGCTCGGTGGCGCGCATGCCGACGAAGTGCCGCCACGCACGGTAGTTGCCGGTCACGACGATCTTGGTCTCGGTGGCGTTGGGCAGCACCGACCGTGCCGCCTGACGTGCCTGCTTGCGACGCAGGATCGCGTTGGGCACGTCGGCGAACTTCGCCTCCAGCGCGGCGAGGAGTTCGGTGTACGCCTCACGACTCGCATCGGTGGCGGCCGTGAAGAGTTCCTCGAGGTGTTCGTCGCCGACGATCGCGGGCGGCGCGACGACGTTGGAGTCGTGTTCGGGCACGAACCGCTGCGACAGCTGCGAATAGGAGAAGTGCCGGTGCCGGATCAGCTCATGGGTGCAGGAGCGCGAGATCCCGCTGATGTAGAAGGTGACCGACGCGTGTTCGAGCAGCGACAGGTGCCCCACCTCGAGGATGTGCCGGAGGTATCCGGCATTGGTGGCGGTGCGCGGGTTCGGCTTGTCCCAGCTCTGGTAGCAGGCGCGGCCGGCGAACTCGACGAGCGCCTCACCGCCCTCGGCGTCCGTGCTCCACGGCACGTCCTCCGGTGGGGTGAACTGGGTCATGGCGACCATCTGCACCTTCAGCGGCACCAATTCGGACACGCAGTCCCCTCCATTCGACGTTTGTGTGCCCCGATTGTCCCCCACCGCCCCGAAGGGCTCGGATTCGGCCTGACGTCGCGGGCCACGGTGGGTAAGGTCCCTGTGTGTCCACCCGACATGAGTCCACCCGACGGACTTTCCTGCGGACCGGTGCAGTCGTCACCGGGGCCGCACTCACCCTGCCCGCCGTCTCCGACCCCGGCCCCGCTGAGGCTGCTCCGCCGCGGGCCTTCGCCCACGGCGTGGCGTCCGGCGACCCGCTGCCCGACGCGGTCATCCTGTGGACCCGGATCACCCAGTCCGCCGCCTCGACGCCGGGTTCCGGTGTGGGACAACCATGTTCGGTGCGATGGGAGATCGCGCGCGACGCGGGCTTCGGTGCGGTCGTCGGATCGGGTGTCGTGCAGACCTCGGCCGAGCGGGACTTCACCGTCAAGGTCGACGCCACCGGGCTGAGTCCGCGGACGACGTACCACTACCGGTTCACCGTGACGTCCGGACCGGTCGCCGGGGCGACGTCGCCGATCGGTACGGCCCGCACCGCACCCGCCACCGGCGCCGACGTGGCACGAATCCGCTTCGGCGTCGTGTCCTGCGCCAACTGGGAGGCCGGGTATTTCGCCGCCTACCGGCACCTGAACAACCAGCCGGACCTCGACGCCGTGGTGCACCTGGGCGATTACTACTACGAGTACCAAACCGGCCGGTACACCGGTAAGACCGGCGCGGTCCGGATCCACGACCCGCGTCACGAGATCCGAACGCTGCGTGACTACCGGACCCGTCACGGTCAGTACAAGACCGATCCCGACCTCGCCGCGCTGCACCGGTCGACGCCGTTCATCTGCATCTGGGACGACCACGAGTCGTCGAACGACAGCTGGCGCGAGGGTGCCGAGAATCACCAGCCCGGCGAAGGGTCGTGGCAGGTTCGACGCGCCGCCGCCCTGCGCGCCTACTCCGAGTGGATGCCGATCCGCCCCGGCGTCGACCCGCAAGGCCGACATCTGTTCCGCCGCTTGCGGTTCGGGAAACTTCTCGAGCTGTCGATGCTGGATCTGCGCTCCTACCGCGACCTCCAGGTGAGCGCGGTGTCGTCACGGATCGACGCGCCGTCCCGCACGATGCTGGGTCGGGCTCAGATGTCCTGGCTGACCAACGGCCTCACATCGTCGGAGACGCGGTGGAAGATCGTCGGCAACCCGGTCATGATCTCCCCGGTACTGATCCCGCCACTCGATCCGCAGACCACCGGGGCGGTCACCGAACTGCTCGGGATACCGGAGGAGGGCATCCCCTACAACGCGGATCAATGGGACGGCTACGCCGCCGACCGTCGGCGCCTCCTCGACTCGATCAGGAACAACGGCGTCGACAACGTCGTGTTCATCACCGGGGACATCCACTCGTCGTGGGCATGCGACATCCCGGTGGACGTCGCGAACTATCCCGGTGCCGGGACCGTCGCGACGGAACTGGTCGGGACGTCGGTGACGTCGACCAACATCGACGAGATGTTCAACGTGCCGGAGAACACCGCCGGTCCGACGATCGCGGCCGCGTTCAGTGCGGCCAATCACCACATCCGCTACTGCGAGCTGGACTCGCACGGATACTCGGTGCTGACCGTCACGCCGTCCGCCACCCAGATGGACTGGTATTTCCTGAACGACAAGACCGATCCGCGGTCGGGCCAGTTCTACGCGAAGTCCTTTCGGGTGCGCAGCGGGACGCAGCGGGTCCAACCCGTCGGGCGCCCCGCCGTGTGACCTACGTGCTCTGATCCAGGATCGCCGACAGTTTGGCGTGGGTGTCGGGCCAGCCGTGGACGGCGATCGAGGTGATGCCGAGTGCCTTGACGGGGTAGTCGTTGCCGCCCTCGTCGAGACGGTCGCCGAAGAACAGGATGTCGGAGGTGGTCAGGCCGAGGATGTCCATCAGCTTCAGCGCGCCGTACGCCTTGTCGATGCCCTTCTTGGTGACGTCGACCGACGTCGAACCACCGCTGCGCACCTCGAGGTCGGGCAGCCGCTCGGCGGCATATGCCCGCAGCGACTCCTTCTTCGCGCCGTCGGGATCCCAGGCGGCCTTGGCGTCGACCGGGGCCTTCTGCCCGAGCGCGCTGAAGGTGATCTGGCTGCCGCGGTCCTCGAGGATGTCGCCCCAGGTCTCGCTCTCCCACAGTCCCAGTTCCTTGGCGCCGGTCTCGAGGACGTCGAGCGTGCGCTTCTTCTCGTCGTCGCTGAGGTACTCCGCGTAGACGGTCTCCCACTCGCCGCCGTCCCAGCGGACGTACTGGGTGCCGCAGGTGGGCATCAGGTGGAGGTTGCCCACCGAGTCGAAGCTGCCGAGGCGCGCGAGAACCTGCTTCTCGAACTGGGTGAAGTTGCCGCCGGAGATGATGCAACCGAGGCTGACCTCGAGCATCCGGTGCAGCAGGTCCACCATCTGGTCGTCGAGCGGGCTCTTCGACGCTGCGAGGGTGTCGTCGAGGTCGAACATCACCAAGCGGTAGTCGTTGCCTTCATACGACACGGTCATCGTCGCATCTCTCCTTCAGGTCGTCCCCGTCATGTTTCTTCGATCTCCCGGTGCTCAGCATCCCATCACCGCTCGCAGATCGCGCGCGAGGTCACCCTTCACGCCGACCGTCACGTCGTCCAGGTCGAGCCAGCCCGCGAATCTCCGCAGGTCGGCGGCCAATCGCTCGGCGACGACGCGGCGATCGTGGCCGGGCTCACCGAAGGCGGCGAGTACCAACAGGGTTCGGGATCTCCGGTCGGCCTTGAGGTCGACGCGTGCGGCGAGGTCGGTGCCCAACAGGTAGGGCAACACGTAGTAGCCGTGCACGCGTTTGTGTTCGGGGACGTAGATCTCGATGCGGTAGTGGAAGTCGAAGAGTCGCTGCGCACGTGGGCGGAAGAACACGAGGGGGTCGAACGGCGACAGGATCGCCGAGGTGTCGATGCGTCGCGGCATGGACGCGCCGTCGGCGAGGTAGGCGGGGTCACGCCACCCGTCGACCGTGACCTCGTGCAGCACACCCGCTTCGACGAGGTCGGCGACGGCGGGCCGGGCATCCGCCGGTTTGATGCGGTAGTAGTCGGCGAGGTCGGTGACGGTCGCGACCCCGAGCGAGCGTGCGGCTCGGGCGATGAGCTCGCGTTGCGCCTGCGCACGATCAGGTCGCACCGCGGCGACGTCGGCGCCGACGACACGGTCGGTGAGATCGTAGTGACGTACGAAGTTGCCGTTCCGCACGGCCGACAGGTCGCCGGCGGCGAACATCGCCTCGCACAGGTGCTTGACCTCGCCGCGCTGCCACCAGCTTCCGGCCGTTCCGGGTTCACGCTCGATGCCGAGTTCCGCCTCGATGGTGCGCGGCGTCGCGGCACCGATCTCTTCGATCACACCCCGTACGTCGTCGGCGAGACTCCGGTTGCGACGCATGATCTCGCGGGTGTGCCGATAGCGGCCATCGGCGAATTCGTCCATGCGCCAACGGAACAGCGGCCAGTCCTCGACCGGGATGAGCGCGGCCTCGTGCGCCCAGGACTCGACCAGACGGCGTCGGCCCCGCACCGGCTGCCAGGCAGCGCGATGCAGGAGGTCGGGGTCGTAGGGACCCAGCCGGCTGTAGATCGGCATGAAGTGCGCCCGCGCGACGATGTTGACGGAGTCCATCTGGAGCAGACCGGTCCGTCCGACAACCCTCTTGAGGTGCGCCATGGTCGGGGTGCCCGACGGTGAGCGGTCGGTGAATCCCTGTGCGGCCAGCGCGGTTCGACGCGCCTGGGCCGCGGACAACCGTTCCGTCGCCATCAGCCCCGTGCCTCAGACTCCGCCGTCGCGTGTGTAGTCGATGAAGCGGTAGCGAAGGCCGGTCGAGGACGTCTGCCACTCCCCCTTGTCGGCGACCGTCCACTCCGGTCCGATCTCCGGCGCGAATGCATCGGCACCCGGAACATCGACGTCGATCTCGGTGACGCACAGATCCGTCGCGAATGACAGTGCGGCCCGGTAGATCTCACCACCGCCGATGACCCCGACGGTGTCTCCGTCGGCCAGCATCAACGCCTCGTCGACGGATCGGGCCACCACCGCGCCGTCGGCGGACCAGTTCGGGTTCCGCGTCACCACGATGTTGGTGCGACCGGGCAGGGGCCGGAACTTCGGCGGCAGTGAATCCCAGGTCTTGCGACCCATGATGACCGGGTTGCCCAGGGTCTTCTCCTTGAAGCGCGCCATGTCCTCGGGGACGCGCCACGGGATGGTGTTGTCCCGCCCGATCGCGGCCCCGGCACCCGCGACCTCGTGCCCCTGCGCCCAGACGAGCCGGACACGGGGCCTCACACCGCCACCGGCGCCTTGATCCCCGGATGCGACTGGTAGCCGACGATCTCGATGTCCTCGTACTCGTAGTCGAAGATCGAATCACGCTTGCGCAGTTCGAGTTTCGGATACGGATAGGGCTCGCGCGAGAGCTGCAGGTTCACCTGGTCGACGTGATTGTCGTAGATGTGGCAGTCGCCACCCGTCCACACGAACTCGCCGACCTCGAGGCCAGCCTGCTGCGCCATCATGTGGGTCAGCAGCGCGTACGACGCGATGTTGAACGGCACCCCGAGGAACAGGTCGGCGGACCGCTGATAGAGCTGGCAGGAGAGCTTGCCGTCGGCGACGTAGAACTGGAAGAACGCGTGGCACGGCGGCAGCGCCATCTGCGGGATCTCGCCCACGTTCCATGCGGACACGATGTTGCGTCGCGAATCGGGATTGGTCTTGAGCGTCTCGAGGGCCGCGGAGATCTGGTCGATCTGCTCCCCCGACGGCGTCGGCCAGCTGCGCCACTGGACGCCGTAGATCGGTCCGAGGTCACCGTTCTCGTCGGCCCACTCGTCCCAGATGGTGACGCCGCGTTCCTGGAGCCAGCGGACGTTGGAGTCGCCGCGCAGGAACCAGAGCAGTTCGTAGATGATCGACTTGAGGTGGACCTTCTTGGTGGTGATCAGCGGGAACCCCTCGGCCAGGTCGTAGCGCAGCTGATGACCGAAGAGGCTCTTTGTGCCTGTGCCGGTGCGATCCGCCTTCGGGGTACCCGTCTCGAGCACGAGGCGCAGGAGGTCCTCGTACGGAGTGGGGATCGTCCCGGTCGATGAGATGTCGCGGATGGCCGTGCTCACGGGTGTCAGTGTAGGCAAAGGTGCCGACACGTCGCCGGGCGCACGACACGCGCACTCCACCTACTGTGGCTGCTGTGACGGATGTGACCTCGCGGGTATTCTCCTCCCGTGGCCACTCGCAGCACGACCCGCGCCAATCGCTATGCGAAGCGACGCCGCAAGCGTGTTGCCGCCCGCGACAACGACCTCACCGACACCCAGTGGCTCGCACTCCAGGAGGCTTGGGGCGGGTGTGCGTACTGCGGCGCGGCCGGGGTGGCTCTCCAGCGCGACTGCATGCTCGCGATCTCCCGCGGCGGGCGCTACACCGTCGCCAACGTCGTGCCGTGTTGCGGCTCGTGCAACGCGAGCAAGTGCAATTCCGAGGTCACCACCTGGATGCGCCGCAAGAAGCTCGACGAGAAGGCGTTCCTGGTCCGGCAGTATGAGGTGAGCCGGCTCCTCGCCGACGTCGAATAGCCGAAGAATCGTCACCGGCCGGACCGCGAAGTGTTCCGCGGAACACTCTGATGGCGCACACTGGGACCATCGCGGCAAAGGAGAGACGACGATGAGCTTCGAGACCTCGGTGGGTACACGCGGCGGCCGGTCGCCGAAGGGACCGTTCGTTCGCGTCGTGAACAAGATTGTCGCCCCGATGATCCGCCGGAAGGGGCAGTTCGGCGGCATGAACGCCCTCGTGCTGACGACCGTCGGCCGCAAGAGTGGACAGGAGCGGGCCAACCCGCTCGCCTGGTTCCCCGGACCCGACGGCAGCTGGCTGATCGTGGCCTCGGCGAACGGTGCCGCCAACAACCCCGGCTGGTATCACAACCTCAAGGCGCATCCCGACAAGGCGCGGATCGAGGTGGACGGCAAGACCGTCCAGGTCCGCGCCGAGCAACTCCACGGCGACGAACGCGCACAGGCCTGGAAGCAGATCAGCAAGAACGAGCGGTTCGCCGGCTATCAGGAGAAGACCGACCGGCAGCTGCCGGTCATCAAGCTGACCGCCAAATAGCCGCAGAACCACCCGTTTTCAGCAAACCCAGCACCCCCGAGGGTGGTGATTCTGCCGAAAAGTGGTGGGTCTGCCGGACGTCAGGCCGCGGCGGACACCTGGCTTGCGTTACGTTCCTTCCACTCCCACACCGCGTAGATCACCTCGGTCGCATACCCGAGGTCGAGCTTGCCGCCACCCACAGGCACCGTCGCGTCAGCCGCGATTCGCCCATCGGGCAACCACTCTCCTAGCGCACGCGTCGGTGGGCTCACCTCGATCACCGAACCACCCGGCCCGTGGAACGAAAACCGTTGCGACCCATGACCGGTGATACTGAACTCACCACGATGCAACGCACGGTGACAGCTTCCACACAACAAAATCAGGTTGTCCAACTCGGTCTCCCCACCGGCCGACCAGAACACCACATGATGCGCGTGCAGATGCCGTGTGCGTTCACACCCCGGCGTCTGACAGCACCGATCCCGCAGGAACAACGCCCTGATCAGAGCCTTGTTCGGAGTTCGCCGCTTGCGACCCAACCCCAACAACGCCAACTTCCCCGGACCACCAGGAACCCTGGCAGACAACGCCTCCCGCGTCACCGCCCCACACCGAGCCTCCTCGAGCTCGGCCTCCGACACCGCCGGACCGTCATCGAGATGCGCGTGTTCCACCCCATCACCGGCATGGATCAAGATCTCCGCACCCGGCGCAAGATCGGGCATCGCGATCCCGTCATGCACCATGTCCGCCATCGCCACCACCGCCGGCGCCAGATTCGACGGCACCTGCCGCCAAAGATCCCGACGATTCGTCGGCTTTCCCTCCGAATCTCGTTCACCGGACTCTGTCTCCAGCTCACCCGAAGTGTTCCGCGGAACACTCGGCAGGTCCGAATCTTCAGCCGTGCGGGTCCGTTCGTACTCAGCACGCACCGCCCCGGCGAGGAAACGTGCGCCGTCCAGAGGCGACAGGGTCATCGACACCGACAACGAACCGTCGAGATTCCACTTCCACCGACCCCACGACTCCGTCGGCGCCACGAGTTCCCCGTCCTCGTTGTGCCCGCGATCGATCTGACGCATCGCCCGCACCGCCTTCTCCACCTGCGACGCCGTGCACGACAACGCCAGATTCACCAACTCCTGCTCCCGCAACGGAGTCGCCACCCGCGTCAACGCCCGCACCTTCGAATACGTCAACCGCCCCTCACCGAACGCTTGCCGGACTACCGGCAACTCCCGCAACGATTTGGCCACCCGTACCTGCTCATGCGCCGTCCGCTGCGAAATCCCCGCCTTCCACGACAACCAGTGCGCCAATGAATGAATCCCCGGCCCTCGCCACGACTCCCGCTCATCCAACTCGGCTACCAGATCGAGGAACTCCGCAGTCAACGCCGTGATCTGCGCGGCGTAACCCAGCACCCGAACCTCGAGCACCCCATCCGGCAATGACGACGGATCCGCCCCATCGAACATCGACGCGACACCTTCAGAACGCAACACAGCAACAGACACCGAGACCCCCCAGCCAGTTCGAACAGATATACGAACAAGCTACCGCCGACCACCGACAATTCCGCAGGTCAACGCTTCATGAGCGTTCCGCGGAACACTGTCGCCATCGGCGCATGACCCGGCGGGAGATTTCGTAGCCCACTGACTCCGACAATGTCGCCGTGCCTGCCGCCGACCGAAGTACCACGGTCAACCCATCAACCCAGCCGCGACCGTCGCACCCAGTTCCCAGCACGCCTCGCGGTCGCCTTTGGTCGGTTTCTCCGAGACCACCACGTACTCAGCCGATTTCACCCACCCGAGCCCGGTGGTGATGGCGTCGACTGCCTTCTCGGCCCCCTCGGTCCCCTGGTTCCCGTGGAAGTACGCACCGAACGGGCGTCCCTGCGTCGAGTCGAGGATCTGGTAGTAACTGACGTCGAACGCATGTTTCAGTGCGCCGCTGATGTATCCGAGGTTGGCGGGGGTGCCGAGGATGTAGCCGTCGGCCTCGAGGAAGTCGCTCGCGGTTACCGCGAGAGCGGCTCGACGTACCACCTCGACGCCCTCGATCTCCGGGTCGGTGGCACCCGACACCACAGCCTCGAACATCTCCTGGCAGTGGGGCGACGGCGTGTGGTGAACGATCAGTAGCCTCTTGTCCGCCATCAGGACCTCCCTGCAAACGCGAGCAACCGGTCTGCGGCACTCTCCGACGCCGGCTCGATCGGCGCCTCGAACAGTCCGGCCGCACGTAGCTCCTCGATGACGGGCGCGGCGTCGGTGAGCAGGAAGCCGACGAGCCCGTCCGACGGTTCCCACTCCGCATCGATGCCGACGCACAGATCGTGGGAATGCAACGCCAGCTCCATGATCCGCATCACCAGGAGCTGACGGCCCGGTCGGCGCCCGGCGCGATGATCGACATCGACGTCGAGGTCGGCGGAGCCGACGGCGGCACGGAAGGCGTTCTCACTACGCCAGAATTCAGCGATCGGATCACCGGCCTCGAGGTAGTCGACGTCGCGCGTCGAGAGAGTGTCGGCGGTGCTCGCACCCTCGAGCAGCATCGAGTAGCGGTAGCCGCCGCCGATGAGGTGGTTGATCAGGTCCCTATTGGTCCATCCCGCGCAACCACTTGCGTCGCGCAGCCTCTCGGGTCCGGCGTTCGCCAGATGATCGGCCCACAGCCGGGCGGCCTCGTCGAGCCAGGGTCCCGGGTCGTTCATCTGGCGATCGTTCATCTGTCCTCCCACACTGTCGGATAAGACTCCGCTACTGCTCACGCCCGTGGAACTGTGCGACCGCGCGTTTCATCATCGCGCGGGCGCGGGGGCGGTCGCCGGCGTAGTCGTAGGCGCGGGCGATGCGGTAGGTGTTGCGCCAGTCGTTCGGGTCGGCTTCCCACTCGGCCTTGACCTGCGCGAACAATTCGTCGGCGGCGTCGCGTTCCATGCGGCCCGACGCGCGGTGCGGCCGGTTCGAGATGTCGAGTTCGCGGCCTTCCTCGGCCATGATCGCCGCGAGCTTCTGGTGTTCCAGACCCGCCCGCAGCGTCGCGTAGATCAGCCAGGCGCCGATGAGCGGCAGTGCGATGACACCGAGCCCCAGCCCGATTCCCGCGGCGGTCCCCGTGGCGATCAGCTGGAACCCGCGCCAGCCGAGAAGCACGAAGTAGACGACCAGCGCCACGACGAGGAAGCCGATCATCCAGACGATCGGCCGGGCGTCCTTCTTCTTCGGACCCAGCTGCGGCGCGCCACCCTCGGTGTCGCCGGTGTGGGTGCCCTCGTCGTGCGTGCCGTCATCGACCATGGGGATCAGAGGTCCATCAGTTCTTCGAGCCCGATGGTCAGACCCGGACGGTCGGCGATGCTGCGCACCCCGAGGAGCACACCGGGCGCGAACGACGACCGGTCGAGGGAGTCGTGGCGGATGGTGAGGGTCTCGCCCTCTGTGCCCAGCAGCACTTCCTGGTGGGCGACGAGGCCGGCCAGGCGCACCGAGTGGACGTGCACACCGTCGACCACCGCCCCACGCGCGCCGTCGAGTTCTTCGGTGGTGGCGTCGGGACTCGGTCCCACGCCGGCCTCGGCGCGTGCGCGGCCGATCAGTGCGGCGGTGCGGTAGGCGGTGCCCGACGGTGCGTCGGCCTTGTGCGGATGGTGGAGTTCGACGACCTCCACCGAGTCGTAGTACTTGGCGGCCTGCGCGGCGAACCGCATCGACAGCACCGCGCCGATGGCGAAGTTCGGGGCGATCAGCACGCCGACCTTCGGGTTCTCGGCGAGCCAGCCGCGGATGGTCTCGAGACGTTCCTCGGTGAAGCCGGTGGTGCCGACGACAGCATGAATCCCGTTGGCGATGAGGAACTTCAGGTTGTCCATGACGACGTCGGGGTGGGTGAAGTCGACGACCACCTCGGTGTCGGTGTTGGAGAAGAACTCCAGCGAGTCGCCCTTGTCGACGCCCACGGTGTAGGTGAGGTCGTCGGCCTTTTCGACCGCCGTGACGATCGCCTGCCCGACCTTGCCCTGGCTACCCAGGACGCCCACCTTGATACCGCTCATGTCCACCCTCTTCGATCTCGACGTGCCAACGGGCCCAGTCTAGTGGCGACCACCTGCTCAGTAGATCGGCGCATCGCCGCGACGATGCTCGAAGACCAGCGACGTGGTGGTACCCGCGACCTCGCGTCGACCGTTGAGCCGCTCGACGAACTGGCGCAGCGCCTCGGTGTCGGCGGTGGCCACGTGGAGCATGTAGTCGTCGGCACCGGCGAGGAAGAACACGTCGATCACCTCGTCGTAGGCGGCGATCTCACCGACGAATCGTCGGATCTGACCACGCGCATCGGATTGGAGACTGACCGCGACCATCGCGCGCAACGGGCGGCCGACGGCGGCCGGGTCGACGTCGGCGAAGAATCCACGGATGACACCGAGGTCGACGAGCCTGCGCATGCGGCCGTGACACGTCGACGCAGCGATCCCGACGCGTTGGGCCAGCTCACTGTTGGGCATGCGGGCGTCGGACTGCAGGAGCTTCAGCAGTTCGCGGTCGGTTGCGTCGAGGTCGCCGGGCTGAACATCCTTCGGAGTGGCGGGCATCTCAGCCTCCTGATCTGAACCATCTTCACGATTTTCGGTCCGCCGAGAATCTTCCTCGCGCACATTGTGACACGTCCGAAGTTCCTTCACCCTGAAAGCAGGTTATCAGTACAAACTTCGAGACGAGAGTGAGCATCATGCGCGTCGGCGTCCCCACCGAGATCAAGAACCACGAGTACCGCGTCGCCATCACCCCGGCCGGCGTCGCCGAACTGCACCATCGCGGGCACGACGTGATCATCCAGGCGGGCGCCGGAGAGGGTTCGGCGATCACCGACAACGATTACAAGGCCGCCGGCGCGCAGATCCTCGGTACTGCCGCCGAGGTCTGGGAGCAGGCCGACCTGCTGCTCAAGGTCAAGGAACCGATCGCCTCGGAGTTCGGCCTGCTGCGGGCGGGCCAGACGATCTTCACCTACCTCCATCTGGCAGCGGGCGAGGAGTGCACCTCGGCCCTGCTCGCCTCCGGCACCACGTCCATCGCCTACGAGATGGTCCGCACCGCCGACGGCGCACTTCCCCTTCTCGCCCCGATGAGTGAGGTCGCCGGATGTCTCGCACCACAGGTCGGTGCCTATCACCTGATGAAGTCCGAGGGCGGTCGCGGCGCCCTCATGGGCGGTGTCCCCGGCACCGAGCCCGCCGAGGTCGTCATCCTCGGCGGTGGGGTCAGCGGTGTCAATGCCGCGACCATCGCGGTGGGCATGGGCGCGCAGGTCAGCGTCTTCGACCTCGACATCGCCAAACTCCGCGCGATCGACGCCCGCTTCGGCGGCCGCGTCCACACGCGCTACAGCACCCGGCTCGCGCTCGACGAGGCGGTGAAGAACGCCGACCTCGTCATCGGCGCCGTCCTCGTCCCCGGCGCGAAGGCACCGGTCCTGGTGTCCAACAGCCTTGTCGCAGAGATGAAGCCCGGCACGGTCCTCGTCGACATCGCCATCGACCAGGGCGGCTGCTTCGAGGACTCGCACCCGACGACGCACGCCGAACCGACCTTCGCCGTGCACGACACCACCTTCTACTGCGTGGCCAACATGCCGGGCACGGTCGCGCGCACGTCGACACAGGCGCTGACCGGCGCGACCCTCCCCTACGTCTTGCGTCTGGCAGATCAGGGTTGGGAGACGGCCTGCGCGGTTGATCCAGCTCTCGCGTCCGGGTTGAGCACCCATGACGGCGAGCTGTTCACCGCCGAGGTCGGCGAGGCCCTCGGCCTACCGGTCGCGGCTATGCCGTTCGCACACAACTAGTTCAGAACCGGAGCGCAGTTCAAAACCGGAGCGTGGTGGTCCCTCGCCGCTTCCCGCGCCACCCGTAGCGGCGTTCGGTGATCTCGCCGTGGCCGTCGTAGCCGATGCGCAGCACGGTCGACGCCCTGGTGCCGTACCCCGGGATGTTGATGAACTTCGACGACAGGGCCGCCTCGAACTCGGGTCCGACACCGGTGTCGGGCAGACGCACCGGATCGGGCCGGTCCTGGTCGGCCAGCATCGCGAAGTAGTCCTCGTCGGAGGCACCGCCGGCGATCAGGTCGCGCAGCGCAGCAGTGCCGTCGACGACCTTCGGCCAGTCGTTGTCGAGCGCACCGTTGGACACGCCGTGCACACCGTCGGCGACCCGTTCGGCGTGCGGGTGCGGTCGGTTCGTCACCCACCAGAGGTCATCGGCGTCCCCGTTGGTCCCGGTGTCACCGACGAGCAGGTTCACCGGGTCGTAGTCGGCGGACTGTTCGACGACGCGGTCGGCGAACACCTTCGGGTCGTCGCCACCGCCGAGAAAGTCCACCGGCAGCTGCCCACGTGAACGGACGCCCGCGCGTTCCGGTGGACCGACCCGCACGTTCGTCACCATCGCCACACGGCCGGGCACCTCCGCGGAGACACCCAACCAGGTGCCGCCGGCCAGCGCGCGTCCGGCCATGATCGGCAGGTCATCCCATCGGGACAGCGCATACGTGCGTCGCCGGTGATACTCGTCGCGGTTGGCCGCGACGATCAGACGATGCTCGGGATGCGCATTCCACGCGAAGAGGATCAGGCACATGGCATCTCAGTTCACCTGGTAGTGGCTCATACCGGCCATTCTGCGCTGGACGCCGGCGATCTCCCGCACCGCCTGGGCCACCAGGCTCCGGTCGAGCGGAGACAGCCTCTTCATCTCAAGGACGTCGGTCGGCGTCTCACCCTGATCGAACTGCGCCACCTGGTACCGCAACCGCACCCGCTGCAGGACGTCGAACACCTCCATCAGGGTCGCCGCATCGCCGGTCGGCAACAATGCACTGCCCGCGGCGGCCTGCAGCCGTGCCCGCGTGTTCACCTCGGTGGATTCGACGCTCAGTGCCGCCCACCGGGCGATGTTGATCAGCGGAGTCAGCGCATGGGTCTTGAGGTCGAGGGTCCCGCCGCGCCGCGTCAGGACATCGCGCATCGACCGCAGCCGCGCCTTGGTCGACAACGACTCCGCCAGCAGTAGACGCATGGTGCGCGGATCGGCACGCAGTGCGCCGATCATCTCGACTCCCGGTGTCGGCGTGGGCGATTCCCGACGTGAACCGGACAGTTCCCGACGCGACGCAGACAGGGGCCGGCCGTCGAGGATCAGCGAGGTGAAGATCATCCCCTTGTTCGCCAGCGGCTCCTCGATCCAGCCGCGCGCCGCCGCCTGCCACTGGCCGCGGGTCCGCGAGAACAGCGGCTTCGATGCGACGGCCCCATTGGTGTCGACGGTCAGCCCGGCACCGCGGAGCAGGTCGTCCAGCTTCTCGAACGCCGTGCGATGGGCGTCGAGGTCGGAACTGCCGAGAGCGTCGTCGAACACCACCGCCGAGTCGACATCGGAACTCAGCACCGGTTCCCGGCGCGCGTTGCTGCCGAGCGACAACCACGTGTAGGCAGTGGGATCGACGCCGGGATGCGGATCGACGACCAATGCCAGGCCCCGCACCACGATGGCGTCGACGATGAGCGATGCGACCCGGGTGACCTCGTGTGCCGGCCGGTCCCGTCGCACGAGATCGGCGACCAGCTGCGGTAGCCGACGGGCGTGCTCCTGAAGTTCCCCGACCGTCTGCGACCGCGAGATCTGTTCGCGCAGCGGCATACTCGCGCCTGCAGGGTCGGCGACGAAGTCCCCGGCGCCGACGACACCGAGCACCGCCCCGGCGGCATCGCAGACCGGGATGACCGTGAGGTCGCGGTCGACGAGTTCGGTGAGGGCGTCGACCGGCGCCGTCCGGGAGTCGACGACGAACGCCGGACCGTCGATGACCTCACCCACCGGGGTGTCGATGCTTCGTCCGGCCCCGACGACCCGCGCCCGGATGTCGGCGTCGGTGAGCAGCCCGTGGCTCCCCGGCCCGTGTCCGCCCGGTCCTTGTCCGGCGTCGGACAACGGGATCACCACGTAATCCTGACCGCGTTCGGTCATCAGCACCGCGGCCTGCCGCACGGTCATGTCGGCCCGCCCGATCACCGGTGCGGTCCGCAGCAGATCCGCGACGGTTCGCGCGGAAGGTGTGCGCTGCGCGTCGCGGCGGTGTGCGACGGTCAACTGGTCGGACGGACCGTTCATCCCTGAAGATGATAGGCGGGTGCGGCCGAGAGTCGAAGACGACACCGGGCCCGCCGTCCGTGATGGACGACGGGCCCGGTGTGGGTTCGATCAGAACAGCTCAGGCGTCGGCGGTGGCCGCTTCGGCAGCCGCGGCCTCGGCCTTGTCGGCGTCGTCGTCGACCGGGACGAGGCTGATCTTGCCGCGCTCGTCGATGTCGGCGATCTCCACGCGGAGCTTGGAGCCCACGTTCACGACGTCCTCGACCTTGTTGACGCGCTTGCCCTTACCGAGCTTCGAGATGTGCACCAGGCCGTCGCGACCCGGCAGCAGCGACACGAACGCACCGAACGCGGTGGTCTTGACGACAGTGCCGAGGAAACGCTCGCCGACCTTGGGCAGCTGCGGGTTGGCGATCGCGTTGATGCGGTCGATCGCCGCCTGCGCCTTGACGCCATCCGAGGCGCCGACGAACACGGTGCCGTCGTCCTCGATGGAGATGTTGGCGCCGGTCTCCTCGGTGATGCCGTTGATCGTCTTGCCCTTGGGGCCGATCAGTTCGCCGATCTTGTCCATCGGGATCTTGATGGTGGTGATCCGCGGCGCGAACGGGCTCATCTCGTCGGGCTCGTCGATGGCCTCGGCCATGACGTCGAGGATGGTCAGCCGGGCGTCCTTGGCCTGGCTGAGCGCACCCGCGAGCACCGGCGAGGGGATGCCGTCGAGCTTGGTGTCGAGCTGCAGGGCGGTCACGAAGTCCTTGGTGCCCGCGACCTTGAAGTCCATGTCGCCGAAGGCGTCTTCGGCGCCGAGGATGTCGGTCAGTGCGACGTAACGGGTTTCGCCGTCGACGGTGTCGGACACGAGGCCCATCGCGATGCCGGCGACCGGGGCGCGCAGCGGCACACCGGCATTCAGCAGCGACATGGTCGAGGCGCAGACCGAACCCATCGAGGTGGAACCGTTGGAGCCCAACGCCTCCGAGACCTGACGGATCGCGTACGGGAAGTCCTCGACGCTCGGGAGCACCGGCATCAGGGCACGCTCGGCGAGCGCTCCGTGGCCGATCTCGCGACGCTTGGGCGAACCGACGCGGCCGGTCTCACCGGTCGAGTACGGCGGGAAGTTGTAGTGGTGCATGTACCGCTTGGACGTCTCGGGTCCGAGCGAGTCGACCTGCTGCGCCATCTTGACCATGTCGAGGGTGGTGACGCCCATGATCTGGGTCTCGCCACGCTCGAACAGCGCACTGCCGTGGGCGCGCGGGATCACGCCGACCTCGGCGGAGAGTGCACGGATGTCGGTGATGCCGCGACCGTCGATGCGGAAGTGGTCGGTCAGGATGCGCTGGCGCACCAGCTTCTTGGTCAGCGAACGGTAGGCGCCGCCGATCTCCTTCTCACGACCCTCGAACTGCTCGCCGAGCTGGGCGAGGATGTCGGCCTTGAGCTCGTCGGTCTTGTCGTCGCGCTCCTGCTTGCCCGCGATCGTCAGGATCTCCGCGAGGCGCTCGGTGCCGGCGGCGGCGACGGCCTCGTAGACGTCGTCCTGGTACGGCGGGTACAGCGGGAACTCGCCGGTGTCCTTGGCAGCGGCCGCGGCCAGCGACTTCTGCGCCTCGCACAGACGGGCGATGAACGGCTTGGCGGCCTCGAGGCCCTCGGCGACGATGGCCTCGGTCGGGGCCTGCGCGCCACCGGCGATCAGGTCGATGACGTTGTCGGTCGCCTCGGCCTCGACCATCATGATCGCGACGTCGGCGGTGTCGCCTTCACCGCTCACGATGCGGCCCGCGACGACCATGTCGAACACGGCGCCTTCGAGCTGCTCGACGGTCGGGAACGCGACCCACTGACCGGCCTTGTTCTCCTCGGTCGGGATGAGCGCAACGCGCACGCCACCCACCGGGCCGGAGAACGGCAGACCCGCGAGCTGGGTCGACGCCGACGCGGCGTTGATGGCCACGACGTCGTAGAGGTCGTCCGGGTTGAGCGACAGCACGGTCACGACGACCTGGATCTCGTTGCGGAGACCGTCGACGAAGGACGGGCGCAGCGGGCGGTCGATCAGGCGGCAGGTCAGGATCGCGTCGGTCGACGGACGACCCTCGCGACGGAAGAACGACCCGGGGATGCGGCCGGCGGCGTACATCCGCTCCTCGACGTCCACGGTCAGCGGGAAGAAGTCGAAGTGCTCCTTCGGGTGCTTCGACGCCGTGGTGGTCGAGAGCAGCATGTTCTCGTCGTCGAGGTAGGCGGTCACCGAACCGGCGGCCTGCAGGGCAAGACGTCCGGTCTCGAACCGGATCGTGCGGGTGCCGAAGCTCCCGTTGTCGATGATCGCGGTGGCCTCGGTGATCGCGTCGTCGTACTCGTCGGTGAAGTCTTCGGTGGTGGTCACATCTGTCATGTGGGGTGGAATCCCTTCGTAGCGGCTGCCGTAAGCGGCCGTCATGATGCGCGGCCACGCAGACATGGCCGCTTGTGCGGTTGAGGGTGGTCATCGCGAGGTGCGCAGCGTGCACCGATGCCGGTGCAGTCGTGCTGTCGAACTCATCGCACGCGCGGATCGGACCGACCCAGAACGCGCCGAGAAAACACGGCAGCGGGTGAATGGCGCGACGTGTTCGCGCCCGGTTGAGTGCTCAGACGGCCTTCGATCGAAGCGGCCGGAACCTTTGCTCCGGCGGCCACTACCGAGGACCGATCTGGCTCGTCGTCACGCACTGCCATCAGTTCACGGCAACGATCCGTCTGTCAGCCTATCACCGCGTGCTGTCAATACCTCAATATGACGAGCCCGCAGACAGACGAAACCGGCCACCTCCCCGATGGGAGGTGGCCGGTCGGCAAGTCTGTTCCGCGCGGGTCCGCGATCAGCGACGCAGGCCGAGACGCTCGATGAGCGAGCGGTAGCGGTTGATGTCGACCTTGGCGACGTACTTCAGCAGGCGACGACGACGGCCGACGAGCAGCAGCAGACCGCGGCGGCTGTGGTGGTCGTGCTTGTGCTGCTTGAGGTGCTCGGTCAGGTCGACGATACGCTTGGTCAGCAGCGCGACCTGGGCCTCGGGCGAACCGGTGTCGGTCTCGTGCAGACCGTATTCGGTGAGGATTTCCTTCTTCTGCTCGGCAGTCAATGCCATGGAGATACTCCTGTTTCTCAGTGCCGCGTCTGGAAGAACTACTGGTGTGCCACCGCGGACTGCAGCAACACCGACTGATCAGGCTACCTGTAGCCCCGGTGCGGACCCAAATCCGTGGATGCTCAGGGCCGCATCGCGGCCGAGCCACCACCACACCAGCGCGACCGCGATGACGCCGATGAGGGCGCCGACGACGATCGTGATCGCGAGGAGGCGACGGGCCACTCCGGCGGATTCGCGACCGGTGAGCGACACACCGACCAGGCCGAGGACGACCGAGGTCAGAGCGGCGGCGAGCATCAGGAACAACCCGGCGGTCGGTTCACCGACGTCGGCGGCCGCCGACGTCGCCCCGATCTGGCCCAGCGGCAGCGTCAGACCGAGAGGCCGCACGGGTACCGCACCGGCCAGGACGACGACGCCCACACCGGCCCCGGCGACCAGGGCGAAACCCGGATGAGGCGCCCCCACCCGACGCACGACGGCGAACAGGGCCAGGAGACCACCGACGATGATGAGAAGGCCGAGTGCGGTGGTGAACCACCCCAGCGTCAGCTGCGTTCCGAGTGCCTGCGCGTAGTGCCCGTTGTGAATCCCGAAACCGTTCGGGTTGAGCGGTGCGAGCCCCACCGAACCGAGGTCGACCCACTCCATGAAGGTGGCGGCCACGACCACCAGGCCCAGCACGACCGACGCGAGGGCCGCGGCGACCGCCGAGGTCTGCGCGCCACCTGTGCGCGGTGCACTCACGGCGTCTCGGCCGCCGCCAGGATCTCCCTGGTCTTCGTCACGTCGTCGCCCATGGCGGTGACGAGGTCGTCGATCCCGTCGAACTGGACCATGCCGCGGATGCGGTGCACGAAGTCCACGGCCACGTGCTGGCCGTAGAGGTCGGCGTTCTTGTCCAGGACGAAGGCCTCGACGGTGCGGGTGCGCCCGGAGAAGGTCGGGTTGGTGCCCACCGACACCGCCGCCTGGTACCGCTCCCCCGGCAGCACCTCACCGACGGCCGGTCCCACGCCCAGGATCGTGAACCACGCGGCATACACGCCGTCGGCGGGGATCGCGGCGTACATCGGCGGCGCGACATTCGCGGTCGGGTACCCGAGATCACGTCCCCGGCCGTCCCCACGCACCACGACACCCTCCACCCGGTGCGGGCGGCCGAGCGCCTCGGCGGCGCGGTCCATGTCACCGGCCGCGACGCAGGAACGGATGTAGGTCGACGAGTAGGTCACCGCTTGTTCGCCGAACAGTGAGATGGCCTGCACCTCGAAGCCGAACTTGGCACCCAGCTCGGTCAGTTTCGCGACGTCGCCGGCGGCCTTGCGCCCGAAGGTGAAGTTGTCCCCCACCACGACGTCGGCGGCATGCAGTGTCTCCACGAGGATGTCGTGGGCGAAGTCCTTGGGCGAGCGCGCGGCGAGTTCCGGCGTGAACGGCATGACGCAGAAGACGTCGATCCCCAGTTCCTCGGCCAGCTCCGCCCGTCGCGTCAGCGTGGTCAGTTGCGGCGGATGGGATCCCGGCCGCACGACCTCCGACGGATGCGGGTCGAAGGTCATCAGCACGGACGGCACCCCGTGCTCTTCGGCCGCCTTGGTGGCGGCATGGATCAGTTCGGCATGCCCACGGTGCACACCGTCGAAGACACCGATGGTGACCACGCACCGTCCCCAGTCCGCGGGGATGTCATCAAGACCTCGCCATCGCAACACGCGACCAGCCTACGGGGAGCACCAGTTCCAAACCACCACCGCCACACGCCTACGAACGGACGGGGTGTCGACGACGAGATGTCGGCGAGCAGACAAGGTGACGCTAAGCTCATACCCATGCCCAGGGGATCAGACCGTCCGGTGACCGAACTGTCACAGGTCACCCAGGACTATCTGAAGGTCATCTGGACCAGCCAGGAGTGGGAAGACGTCAAGGTCACGACCAAGCTGCTGGCCCAGTCCCTCGGAGTGTCCCCGTCGACGGCCTCGGAGGCCATCCGCAAACTCGCCGATCAGGGCCTGGTCTCCCATGAGCCCTACGGCGCGGTGACGCTGACCGACGAGGGCCGCGAGGCGGCGATCCTGATGGTGCGGCGCCACCGTCTCCTCGAGACCTTCCTCGTCCGCGAACTCGGATACCGCTGGGACGAGGTGCACGACGAGGCCGAGATCCTCGAGCACGCCGTCTCGGATCGGCTGATGGCCCGGCTCGACGCGAAACTCGGCTTCCCCGACCGGGATCCGCACGGCGACCCGATCCCCGCACTCGACGGTTCGATCCCCACGCCCGCCGCGGCACTGCTCGCCGACCTCGAGGTCGGGGCGTCGGGATGCATCGCCCGCATCTCCGACACCGACCCGGAGATGCTCCGCTACTTCGACGAGGTCGGCGTGGCCCTCGACCGTGTCGTCACCGTCGCCGAGAAGCGGCCCTTCGCCGGCACCATCTCGGTGTCCCTCGACGACGCGACGCCGATCGACCTCGGCGACATCGCCGCGCGCGCGATCTTCGTCGTCCCGCGCTAGCGCAGGGTGGCCGGACGCACCACCATCACCGAACTCGCCCGGCGGCCCTTCTCCTGGATGAGCGCGATGGCCTGCTCGTGCGGGTCGACGACGACGTAGACGCCCTTCATGCCGATCGGCTCGAGCCATCGTCCCTGGCTGATGGATTCGGCCTCGTCGTCGCTGATGTCGCGGCGGGGAAAGGACAGCTTCACCGCCTCGTCGATGTCGAGGCTGACGCGGCCGTCCTCGCGGACCTCGTCGAGCGTGCGGGCGTGTTCGAGGGTGAAGGGCCCCACGGCGGTACGGCGCAACGCGGTCAGGTGCCCACCGACGCCGAGGGCGGCACCGAGATCGCGTGCGAGCGACCGGATGTAGGTGCCCGACGAACAGTCCACCGCGACATCGAGATCCACGACGCCCGCGGTGTCGTTGTCGGTGTCCCCCGCACGCCGCGTGGCCAGGACGTCGAATCGTGACACGGTGACCGGCCGGGCCTGCAGGTCGAACTCGGCGCCGGTGCGGACGAGCGCATGCGCGCGCCGGCCGTCGACCTTGATCGCCGAGACCTTCGCCGGAACCTGCTGGATGTCGCCGGTGAGATCGGCGACGGCCGAGGCGATCTCGTCGTCGCTGACACCGGAGGCGTCCGCGGTGGTGAGGATCTCGCCCTCGCGGTCGTCCGTGGTGGTCGAGGCACCGAGGCGGATGGTCGCGGTGTAGGACTTGGTGGTCAGCGACAGCAGACCGAGAAGCTTTGTCGCCCTCTCGATCCCGACGACGAGGACGCCGGTGGCCATCGGGTCGAGGGTGCCGGCGTGGCCGACCCGGCGGGTGTCGAAGATCTTGCGGCACCGCGAGACGACGTCGTGGCTGGTGATCCCGGCCTGCTTGTCCACGATGAGCAGACCGGCCTTCTCGATGGTTGCGTCGGCCATTCAGACCATCGCGATCGTCGTGGTGATGATGCCCCGCTCGACGAGCCAACGGCCGTGGAACTCGAGCACCGGCGCGCCGCCGTCGGCCGCGGCCGGGTCGATGAGGATGCGGGAGATGAACGTCCCGGACGTCTCCGCGGTCTGTTCGAAGGTGATCAGGGCGTCCTCGAAACCCAACCACCGCTTGGTGATCGGGAACCACGCCTTGTAGGTGGCCTCCTTGGCGCAGAACAGCAGCCGGTCCCAGTGCAGGCCGGACGGACGGGTCGCCAGGACCTCACGTTCGGCGGGCAGGCTGGTGTGCTCGAGCACGCCGTCGGGCAACGCGTCGTGCGGTTCGGCGTCCATGCCGAGGGATCGCACCCCCATCGAGTGGGCGACGATCGCCGCGCGGTAGCCGTCGCAGTGCGTGAGACTGCCCACGATCCCGGCCGGCCAGATCGGAGCGCCTTTGTCCCCCTTGAGGATCGGCACCGGCTCGTAACCCAGCTCCGCCAGCGCCTGCCGCGCACAGTGACGGACGGTGGTGAACTCGCGGCGACGCTTCTCGACGGCCTTGCCGATGAGCGCCTGCTCGGCGGGCATCGGGGTCAGCCCGGGCGGATCGTCGAACGCCTCCGCCGAGGCGACCCCGGATGGAAGGAGTTGTTCGATCACCGGTCGTCCTTTCGTGCTTGCCGTTCCACCTGCCGGGTCCGGCGCTCTGCCTGCCGCTGCTCCACACGCGCCCGGAATTCCGCGGCCCGCTCGGCATAGTCGGGCGGCAGGTCGAAGCGCACCCCGTGCTCGGGCAGATCGGTCTCGCCGAGACCGTCACCGGGCACGATGTTGCGCATCAACGGATTCGGCAGGCCGCGTCGCTTCCACTCACGCGGATAGCCGACGGACACCTCCTCGAACCGGATGCCGTCATACCAGGTGGTCCGCGGGATGTGCAGGTGCCCGTACACGCAGCACGCGGCGTTGAACTCGGTGTGCCATTCGGCGGTCAGCTCGCTGCCGCACCACAGCGCGAACTCCGGGTAGATGAGCGCATCACACGGTTCGCGGCGCAACGGCCAGTGGTTGATCAGGACCGTCTTCTCCGACGGGTCGAGCGCCTGCAACCGGCGGCGGGTGATCTCGATGCGTGCCCGGCCCCATGCGTCGCGGGTCGGGAACGGCTCGGGCGAGAGCAGGAACTCGTCGGTCGCCACCACGTTGCGTTCGCGCGCCAGCGCCAGCGCGGTGAGCTTGTTGGCCGTGCCCTCCGGCCGGAACGTGTAGTCGTACAGCAGGAACATCGGGACGACGCGGACCGGGTCGCCGCCGTCACCGGGATCGAACAGCGGATAGATGTCCTCGGGGGTCACCACGCCGATGTCGCGGCACGCCTGCACCAGATAGTCGTACCGGGCGACACCGAACACCTGCAGCGGGTCCTTGGCCGTGGTGTACAGCTCGTGATTGCCCGGGACCCAGATGACGGTGTGGAAACGGGTCCGCAGGCGGCGGAGGGTGTCGACGATGTCGTCGGTGCGTTCGGCGACGTCACCGGCCACGATGAGCCAGTCCTCCGGCGATGTCGGCCGGATGTCGTCGATGATGTGCTCGTTGCCCCGATGGGCGACGTGCAGATCGCTGATCGCCCACAAAGTTGCCACGAGGATCCATCGTGCCAGAGGTCGTGATCACCCCGTGCCGGGGGCGGTCTCACGTGGGACGATCGAACGGTGATAGGCAATCGAGGACCCTGGTGGGTGCAGGCGCTGGTGAGTACCGCGATCCTCGTCGCGTTCACCGTCGCCCTCGTGATGTCGCTCTACGCCCTGGATTCGGCGGGCACCGACTCCTGGGCTCGATTCGGCGCGTCGGCAGTCGTGCCGCTCGTGTTCCTGCTGATCACCGCGGCGTGGACGCGCAGCGGTCTGCGCCTTGCGCTCGTGCTGTCCGTGGGACTGCTCCTCCTGGCCCTGGAACGAGTCGCGATCCTCCCCTTCTATCTCGACTCGTCCGTGATCGCCGACTGGAATACACGGGTACTCGACGCGGCGGCGATGGCGAACATCGCCCTGTTCGACAGCGGCGTCGTCATCGTCTGGTCCATCGCCCGGCGACAGTCGGCAGCCACCTGGCTGGGCGTGATCCCGGCGGCCGGGGTGCTCTCCCTGGGGACGTGGGCGATCTACTTCCATCAGCCCGACTTCGGCGCGGACCTCACGAGCGGGGGCACTCTACCCCTCGGTTACCACGTGGGCGTGGTGACGTTCGAGATCGCGTTCGTGCTCGCGGCGATCCTGATCCTGTGGGCATGCGACGGCATCGGCCTCGCCACGCGGAGACCCCGGGCGGCAGGCGCACCCGCGGCCGCGGCGAGCGTCGAGGACCACCGCGCCACCCAGCTGTACCGGACCCAGGCCCATCAGATCGACCAGCGGGAGACCGAACGGTATCCCGTGTCACCGCCACCGCTCGCTCAGCCCCCACGGCGTCCCGACGACCCGTCGTTCCGCACCACCCAGATCGGGCGTCCCGGCGACGATCAGCGCTGACCGGGGACGAGGCCAGGTCAGGCGGGTACGACCCCCGCCTGCCGCCACCGGCCGGAACGGATACGCCACACGACGGTCGCGAGCCGGATGACCGTGAAGACCACCAGGCCGGACCACACGCCGGCCAGGCCCCAGTCGAAGATCAGCGACAGCCAGATCAACGGCAGGAACCCGACGAGCGCACCGGTCAGTGTCGCGGTGCGCAGGAAGGCGGCGTCGCCACTGCCGAGGAGCACGCCGTCGAGCGCGAAGACCACCCCGGCGATCGGCAGCATGCCGACGAAGAACCACCAGGGCACCCCGATGGCGTCGAGCACGGCGTCGTCGGTGGTGAAGATGCGCGGGATGAGCGACGCACCGGCGGCGAAAACGGCGGCCATCGCGGTCGCGGCGACCACCGACACCCCGGTCACGCGGCGGGCCACGGCGTCGGCGATCGTCAGGCGACCACCGCCGAGCGCGGCACCGACGAGTGCCTGGGCGGCGATCGCGACCGAGTCGAGGAACAGCGCCATGAACTCCCAGAGCTGCAGCACGAGCTGATGGGCCGCGACCTGTGCGACGCCGAACCGGGCGGCCACCGCGGCGGCCGAGACGAAACAGATCTGGAACGAGAGACTGCGCACGATCAGATCGCGTGCCATCGCGAACTGGGCGACGATGATCGGACGGTCCGGTCGGAATCCCTGCGACTCCCCGGACGCCTCGGGGATCACCCGCACCGCGAACAGCATGCCCGTGACCCCTTGCCCGATCACGTTCGCGACGGCGCTACCGGGAAGGCCGAGACGCGGAAACGGTCCGATGCCGTGCACGAGGCCGGCGACCAGTACCGCCGCGAGCGACAGCCCGATGACCACGTAGAAGACCGGCCGGCGCGTGTCCTGCACGCCGCGCATCCAGCCGTTGCCGGCCATCGACAGCAGGATCAGCGGCACCCCGAACATCGCGATCCGCAACCAGTGGGCGGCGTCGGCGGCCACCGCGGCCGAATCCGGCGACGACGCACCGACGAGCAACCTCATGACCACGGGCGCGAGCGGATAGGCGACCGCGACGATCACCACACCGACGGCGACCGCGATCCAGCTGGCCTGGACGCCCTCGTGCACCGCACCGGCCCGATCACCCGCGCCGAACCTGCGCGCCGCACGGGCCGTGGTGCCGTACGACAGGAAGGTGAGCTGGGTGCTGACGATCGAGAGGACCAGCGTTCCGACGCCGAGTGCGGCGAGCTGCTCGCCGCCGAGACGACCGACGACCGCGAGGTCGAGAAGCAGGTAGAGCGGTGGTGCGATCAGGACCGCGAGCGCCGAGACGGTCAGCGTCGCGATCCGCGCGACACCCGCATCATCGCTCAGAGCGACTCCAACAATCTCGCGACCACCTCGTCGGCGGTGCCGGTGTCGCTGTAACCGGACGCCTGCCGGTGCCCGCCGCCGCCATGGGCGCGGGCGATCGGGACGAGGTCGACGACGTCCTTGGACCGCAGCGACACCGTCCAGACGCCGGGCGCGCTCTCTTTGAACACCGCGGCCACCTCGGCGTCACGGGCGGTCCGGATGGTGTCCACGACGCTCTCGGACTCTTCCCAGCTCATTCCGGCGAGGGCCCGCTGGTCGACGATCGCGTAGACGAGTCCCTCGCCGTTGCACGCCGACGGGACCAGCTTCGCCGACGCCAGCACGTCCGACATCATGGCGAACCACTCGAACGGGTGCGAATCGAAGAGGATGCGGCTCCACTTGCGTGCGTCGACGCCGGTCTCCAACAGGCGCGCCGCGATCCGGAAGGACTGCGGTCGGGCCCAGCGGAACGACCCGGTGTCGGTGGTCAGCCCGGCGTAGATACAGGTGGCGATGTCGGCGTCGAGTTCGACCCCGAGTTCGTCGAGGACGTCGAGCACGAGGACCGACGTGCAGTCGGCGGCCGGGTCTATGAGATCGAGGTCGCCGAAACCGGGATTCGATGCGTGATGGTCGATGGTGATCGAGGTGTCGGCCGCACTGAAGACGGCGCCCAGCGAGTCGAGGCGTTCGAGGTTCGCAGCGTCGACCGACACCACCACCGGGTGCCCGATCACCTGGTTCGGTGAACACAGGAGTTTGCTGCCGGGCAGACCGCCGAGCGATGCCGGTAGCTGTTCGGCACCGGGATAGGACACCTCGACGTCGACGCCACGCCGGTCGAGGGCCAGTCCCAGTGCGAGACCGCTGCCGATCGTGTCCGCATCCGGGCGGACGTGACAGCAGATGGTCACCGCCGACGCGGTCGCCAGCTCCGCGGCGATCGCGGCACTCGCCGAAGCGTTCACTCGTCGTCGCCGGCGTCGTCTGCCGAACGGTAGGGATCGGCGTCACCGGCCGGTGACGCCTCTGCCCGACGCCGTGCGACGAGTTCGTCGTTGGCGCGGGCGCGTGCGACGAGCTCCTCCATCTGACGAGCCGCGTCGGGCACCGTGTCGAGGACGAAACGCAGGGTCGGGGTGAAGCGGACGCCGGTTCCGGCACCGACCTTGGACCGCAGCACGCCGGTCGCCTTGGCCAGTCCGGCCGCGGCGGCGTCGTAGTCGGGTTCGGCGTCGATGGATTCGCCCATCACCGTGTAGTAGACGGTCGCGTCGTGCAGATCATTGGTCACGCGGGTGTCGGTGACCGTCACGTAGGCCAGGCGTGGGTCCTTGATCTCGGAGGCGATCGCCGAGGCGACGATCGTCGAGATCCGCTTGGCCAGGCGCTGTGCCCGTGCTGGATCAGCCATCGGGAGTCCTTCCGTAAGCGGTGCCGTGCGCGCCGTCCCCTCGTCGGGGACGACGCGCACGGCAGCGGGTCGAGAGTTGTCTTACGAGAGCTCGGAGCCCACGCGCATCAGTCGCGCGGCTTCTCCTGCAGCTCGTAGGTCTCGATCACGTCGTCCACCTTGATGTCCGAGTAGGTCAGCGTGAGACCACATTCGTAACCTTCGCGAACCTCGGTGGCATCGTCCTTCTCGCGCTTGAGCGACGACACGGTGAGGTTCTCGGCGACCACGACATTGTCACGCAGCAGGCGCGCCTTCGCGTTGCGGCGCATGATGCCCGACTGGACGAGGCAACCGGCGATGTTGCCGACCTTCGACGACTTGAAGATGGCGCGGATCTCGGCGCGGCCGAGCTCCACCTCTTCGTAGATCGGCTTGAGCATGCCCTTGAGCGCGCTCTCGATCTCGTCGATGGCCTGGTAGATCACCGAGTAGTACCGGATGTCGACGCCCTCGCGGTTGGCCAGCTCGGTGGCCTTGCCCTCCGCGCGGACGTTGAAGCCGATGATGATCGCATCCGATGCCGCCGCCAGGTTGACGTTGGTCTCGGTGACACCACCGACACCGCGGTCGATGATGCGCAGCGACACCTCGTCGCCCATCTCGATGCCCAGCAGGGCCTCTTCGAGGGCCTCGACCGTACCCGAGTTGTCACCCTTGAGGATGAGGTTGAGCTGGCTGGTCTCCTTGAGAGCCGAATCCAGGTCTTCCAGACTGATCCGCTTGCGGCTGCGCGCGGCCAGCGCGTTGCGCTTGCGCGCATTGCGACGGTCGGCGATCTGCCGGGCGATGCGGTCCTCCTCGACCACGAGCAGGTTGTCACCTGCACCGGGGACCGAGGTGAAACCGATGACCTGGACCGGACGCGACGGCAGTGCCTCGGGGACGTCCTCGCCGTGCTCGTCGACCATGCGACGGACACGACCGTAGGCGTCACCGGCGACGATCGAGTCGCCGACGCGGAGCGTGCCGCGCTGGACCAGCACGGTCGCCACCGGGCCACGGCCGCGGTCGAGGTGCGCCTCGATGGCGACACCCTGGGCGTCCATGTCCGGGTTGGCACGCAGGTCGAGCGATGCGTCCGCGGTGAGCAACACGGCCTCGAGCAGTGCGTCGATGTTCTCGCCCTGCTTGGCCGAGATGTCGACGAACATGGCGTCGCCGCCGTACTCCTCGGGGATCAGGCCGTACTCGGTCAGCTGTCCGCGGATCTTCTGCGGATCGGCGCCTTCCTTGTCGATCTTGTTCACCGCGACCACGATCGGGACGTCGGCCGCCTGGGCGTGGTTGACCGCTTCCACCGTCTGCGGCATGACGCCGTCGTCGGCCGCGACCACGAGGATCGCGATGTCGGTCGCCTTGGCGCCACGGGCACGCATGGCGGTGAACGCCTCGTGACCCGGGGTGTCGATGAAGGTGATCAGGCGATCCTCACCGTTGAGGTGGGTGTTCACCTGGTAGGCACCGATGTGCTGCGTGATACCGCCGGCCTCGCCCTCGCGGACGTTGGCCTTACGGATCGTGTCGAGCAGTCGGGTCTTACCGTGATCGACGTGGCCCATGACGGTGACCACCGGCGGGCGCTGTTCGAGATCTTCCTCGCCGCCCTCGTTCTCGCCATAGGTGAGGTCGAAGCTGCCGAGCAGCTCGCGGTCCTCGTCCTCCGGGCTGACGACCTGGACGCGGTAGTTCATCTCCGAGCCCAGCAGCTCGAGCGTCTCGTCGTTGACCGACTCGGTCGCCGTCACCATCTCGCCGAGGTTGAACAGCGCCTGGACCAGCGATGCCGGGTTGGCGTCGATCTTGTCGGCGAAGTCGGAGAGCGAGGCACCACGTGCGAGACGGATGATCTCGCCGTTGCCGCGCGGCAGCCGGACGCCACCGACGGCCGGTGCTTGCATGCTCTCGTACTCGGCGCGTTTTGCGCGCTTCGACTTGCGACCCTTGCGGGGGGCGCCGCCGGGACGACCGAACGCACCGGCTGCACCACCGCGGCCACGACCGCCGCCGCCACCGGGACGACCGCGGAAGCCACCACCTGCGGGTGCGCCGGGCGCGCCGCCGCCACCGGGTCCGCCGCGGTAACCGCCGCCGCCGGCGCCTCCGCCACGGCCGCCGCCGGCACCGCCGCGACCACCCGGACGGGCGTCAGGACGCGCCGCG
>NZ_BANS01000020.1 GCF_000332995.1 Gordonia amicalis NBRC 100051 = JCM 11271 | reverse complement strand
CCCCTCGCTCCCTGAGGTGCGAGGAGCGATAGCGACGAGCCTCGAAGGGCCTGGTGAGACGAACTCGCCAGGCCCTTCGAGACGCATCCTCCGCAAGCTCCGGACGCTCCTCAGGGAGCGGGAGGAGACGCATCCTCCGCAAGCTCCGGATTCGGCACCACGCGACACGCCGGTTGAGCCGACACCGAGCGAAGCGAGGCGTCGCGTCGAAACCCGCCCCCACCGACCGGTCCAACCAGCAGAGACACCTCCGTTGGACCCGCGAGATGACCCCCGAACAGGAACGCGAACTCAAGACGTTGGTGCCGCTGATCGGCTGTCGGCGGTGCCGCGAACGCGCGGGTCATGTCCGGAAAACTGGTGGTCTCCAAAGTCATCCCGGTCACCGCCGACACCCTGCACCTACTCCCTACAGCACCGCCGGATGGTCCGATACCGGGGTCGGTGCACACCATCCTCGGACAGGAATCCACCAGCCACAGCAACGACCTGCCCGACGCCGACCCCACCGTCGACGGCGAGACCGGCGAGGAATTCAGCCCGATCCGCCTCGACACCGAAACCCTCAACGCCGGCACCCGCCTGTCCGGACAGGTCTGACTGACCCACGCCAGCCCGGTCGAGTACGCGCTGCTGAGCGCTCTGGTCGTGGTGCTGACCGTCATCAGCGTTGTCATCGGGGTCCTGTGGCGGCGCGATTATCTGGGGCCGCCGAAGGAGCGTTTCACCCTGGCCATGATCGTCTCGCTGGCCGCCGGTGCGCTCGCTCTGCTCGTTGGGGCAGTGATCACCCTGTGCGGTCTCTTCGACGTGAGCGCCGCCTACGGACGGTGGCTGATCCCGGTCGGCCTCGCAGTCGCGGCCGCCTCTCTCGCAGTCCTGGTGGCCCTCAAGCAGGCCCGCCTGCGCGCCACCACCAACACGATTGCCGCGCTGGTGGTCCTCGGTGCGCTGATCCCGGTGTCTGGACCGGGCCTGTCGCTGTTGGTGATGCTGGCCGGCGGTTTCGCCGTCGCCGCGGCCATGTACTCGACGACACGAACCGATCGCCCTTCGGCTGCGCTCGCCTGACCGGCCTCGGCGTTGGCGTCCTGGGTTGGGTGTGGACCTGGCTTCGGATCGATCGCAACGCCCTGGATGTCGGCGACGCTCTCAGCGCTGTGCTGGCGCTCATCGCAATCCCTCATGCCCGCCCTCTTCGGGGACTGGTCAGTGTGGGACATCGTGATCTTCGGGTGCGGGGTCGCGATCCTGGCGATCATCGGCCTGCGAGTGCGCGATCCCCTGCTCGAACTTTCGGTCGTCGACACGTCTACGACCTGGGTGCGAGGTGTTCCGGCCATGCTCGCCGGACCCGGCTGCGCGATCGTCGGCGCGGCCCACGGAGGTCACAGACACACGGGCCGGGCGGCGGGGATCGTGCGTGCGCCGTCGGTGACGGTGCCTTCCACGCAGAGGCGTTCGGTGGGGTCGGTGCGCACGAGGATCGGGGTGAACGCTGCGGTGGCATCCCGCTCGGAGGTTCGCTGCGCGGTGGTGCTGTCGGCGGGCGCCGCGGCGGGGTAGATGCGGATCCCAATTGTGTTGCCCAGGCCGCGACCGTCGATCCGTTCGACTTTGCCCCACGCTGCGTTGCAGTGTTCGGAGAAGTTCACCTTGACGGTGAAGGCCTCATTCGTCGCGCTGTCGACGGTCTGGACGTCGTCAAGGCAGCGCGGCAGCTGGTTGGGGTTCATTCCGTTGCGGACGGGTTCGGCCGGAGGCGCGCCCGCGGACTCCGGTGCGTTTGCTGCGGTGTCGGTCGTCGTTGGCCGCACGACGGCGATGGTGACCAGGCACGTGATGATGTTGCTGATCACGACGACGAGCACCGCAACCACCCACCACCACACCCGGCGCGTTCCCTTTGGTTCGGGCTTCTGGTCCTGAGCGTCGTCGACCTCGGGTGCAGTACGGGGCGGGACCATCGACCCGTCGACCTCGTCGGAGGCTGCGGGGTCGCCGCCGCCGTTGAGCTCAACCCACCGCGTGTCGAACTCCTCGCGGTCGCGGCGTCGGTGAGGGCGACAACGAAGGCGGAACCCGTCTCGCGCGTCGGCAGCTTGTCGGCTCGGTAGACGGCGTGCATCGCCGAACTACTCCTGGAGTACCCGCGGTTCCTCGCCCTGGAAGCCAGTGCCTCGTAGCTCAGCGATGGCTGTCGTTCGCGGAGTTGGCGGAGATCGGTGAGGAACTGCTCCACGGAATCGCCGTTAACGCCGGGTGAGGAAGTGTCGGGGTCGGTCACCGGGTGCTCCTATCGGGCGGGGAGTCAAACAGGGTGGCGGTGCGAGCGGTCATCCACTGTCCATCCTGTCCAGAGGCCTTCTGGATGGACGGGTGAACAGGTTATGTCATCGCCGCCCCGGCGCGATCGCGTCGGGCGCTCGCAGGAAGGACACCCCTCATGTCATCGATCTCCACGACCCGCCCTGCCGGATTCGGCGCCGCGAACAGCAAGGCGAAGAACGCCACGAAGAAGATCCTCACCACCGCTGCGTGCGCGATCGCCATCGCAACAGCCTCCGGCGCAACTCAGGCGGTGATCTCACCGCCGGCCCCCGTACAGGCTGCCACCGTGCTGGGCAATCCCGATTTCGCGGGGTGGTGCAACTGGAAGCATCGCACCAACGTGCTCTCCAGCGCCGGGCCCTGGAACCTCTACAGCGCCTACTCGTGGGTGTGCACGATCCCCGCCCTCGGCAACTTCAACAACGGTCCCGTCGACGCCAACAGTGCGTGCCGACTCAAGTACGGCAGCGGTGCCTACGCGGTGACCACCAACCCGAACTGGGCGCACTCGTGGCAGTGTCGCCGATGATCCACACAGGGCCCCTGATCGCTCCACCGGTGCACCCACGATGACGAGCAGCGCCCCGTAGGGCATCGCAACGCTCACCCGGTCTGATGTGGATAGGACGGGCGCGACGTCGACGTAGATTCGTCGGCGTCGCGACCCCCTGGAGCGCACGGGAACACTTGCCCTACCGTGCTAACGGTGACAGAATAGATCTGTAACCGTTAGGACAGAGCGAAGGGGCAGGAGATGTCCACTGTTGATGAGGACCTCGACGAGCTGTTGCGTGACCGCTTCGGCATGGCTCGAAAGGATCTGGTCTTGGCTTTGCGCACATTGCCGGCGCAGCGACCGTGGGCGGCGCGGCTGACCGAGGGCGAGGCCCGGTTACTCGATGCAGCAGGGTTCACCGAGGACCCTGAGAACTACGCCCAGATCGCCGCGGAGACGACTGGGCACATGGCGCGGCTCTACAGCACCGCCTACAGCGCAGCGGAAGCCGCAGCCGTGTTGGGCGTCTCGGATTCGCGGGTACGTCAACGGCGTCTCAACCACACGCTGTGGGCGCTCGACGACGGCGGCTCCTGGGTGTTCCCGGCGCCGCAGTTCCACCACACCACCGACTCTGATGACACGGAGTCTGATGACACCGAGTCTGACGGCATCGAGTTCGTCCGCGGCTTGGAGCGGGTGTTTCCGCGGCTGCTGACTCGGGGACTGCATGCCACCGCGATCGCCGGATTCCTCGAGTCGCCGCACCCGCAGCTCTCCATCGATGGGCGGCCCAGCTCGGTTAAGCAGTGGCTGCTGCACGGCGAACCGGTGGAGGCGGTCCTCGAGCTGCTCGAACTCGCCGACTGGACCGCCTGATGGCCCCAGCCCCGATGCTGCCTGACCCGCCGGCACCGGAAGACCTTCGGGCCCTCGGTTTGCGTAGCGACGAGGTCCGAGTCATCGGCATCGACGAGGTGTGGTGGCGCGTGCACCGCACCGCCGGCAACCACGTCCTGGCATGGAACGCGCTCCGCACCTACGGCCCGGTGCTGCGGTTCGACCCCCACCACTCACCCACCGGTGAGGACACGACCGGCCGAAGCGTCTGGTACGGCGCCGCCACCCCCGACGGCGCGCTGGTCGAGGCCTTCCAGACCGACCGCACGATCGACCGAGCCCGCGAGCAGCCCTACCTCACCGGACTGTCGTTCGCCCGCCCCGTCACCGTGATCGACATTGCCACCGACAGCGCCGGCGCCTGGGCCACCCGCGCCGGCGGCACCTACGCCCTGTCGACCGGCCAACACCGCATCACCCAACGCTGGGCCCGCCACATCGTCGAAGCCCACCCCGACATCGATGGCCTGCGCTACAACAGCCGATTCGCTGGCACACCCTGCCTGGCCCTGTTCACCCCGGCCGCGACCGCCATGCCGCACCGGCCGCAACTGTCCCTTCCCCTGACCCACCCCGACCTCGCCGCTCGCATCGCCGGCGCCGCGCGACGCCTGGGCTACGGCGTCGTCTGAGGTCCCTAGCTGCACTAACCACGGACGTTAGGTACGGCGTGGCGGGATGACATGACGAAGACCTCCGAGGAAGTGCGAACTGCCTAGGTAAGCACCGCTCAACTCGGAGGTCTTCGTGTCCCACCGTAACGCCCCACTGACCGAACTGGGTCGCCTACGTCTTGCTCGACGTGTCGTGGAGGATGGTTGGTCGATTCGCCGTGCCGCTGAACGCTTTCAGGTCGCCCCGACCACCGCCCAACGCTGGGCCCGCCGCTACCGCGAACACGGGCCGGCCGGGATGGTCGATTGCAGCAGCCGCCCGCATCGCAGCCCCAATCGCACACCGACCCGCACCGAACGACGCATCATCAAAGTCCGCGTCCTACGCCGCTGGAGACCAGCCCGCATCGCCTACCTACTCGGCCTGAACCCTTCCACTGTGCACCGGGTGCTGTCCCGCTACGGCCTGGCTCGTTTGCGCTGGCTGGACCGTCCGACCGGGCGCGTGATCCGCCGTATTACCGCTGATCACCCGGGTAAGCTGGTGCATGTCGACGTCAAGAAACTCGGCAAGATCCCTGCCGGCGGTGGCTGGCGCAAACTCGGCCGCACCGCCGGACGCCGTAACAGCCGAGCCGACAAGAGCAGCGGCAAGCAGAACAAGTACCGCACCCCCGTGCGCGGCTATCACTTCCTGCACACCGCCATCGATGCCCACTCACGGTTGGCGTACTCGGAGATCCTGACCGATGAACGCAAAGAGACCGCCGCTCAGTTCTGGCTGCGCGCCCAGCAGTGGTTCGCCGAGTGCGGGATCGAGGTGCGGAAAGTGTTGACCGACAACGGTTCCTGCTACAAGTCGCATGTATTCTCCGGTGCGCTCGGACCATCGATCATCCACCGCCGAACCCGGCCGTATCGGCCGCAAACCAACGGTAAGGTCGAACGGTTTCACCGCACCCTGGCCGACGAATGGGCCTACGACCGGCTCTACACCAGCGACACCGAACGCTGCCTACAATTCCCGATCTGGCTGCATCAC
>NZ_BANS01000021.1 GCF_000332995.1 Gordonia amicalis NBRC 100051 = JCM 11271 | reverse complement strand
GAGAACTCGCCACCGACGACCCGTGGTCGCCGGACCTCGGGGCCGTCGCCGATGGAGCGTGGGCTGAGCCCGGACGTCACTCCGGCGGCCACCCCCCGGCCGGGAACCGGCGCCCCTGCCGGCCCGCCGTCCGGGGACGCCGACTCCGGCCGTCGCCGGCCGCGCACCGACCGGCACGCCCGCTCGGACGAGTCCGGTGACGAGTCCCAGATCAGCGTGCAGGAACTGCTGAAGCGGAGCCGCTCCGAGAAGTGAGCACCGAGACGTGATCGCCGACGGTCGGTGGAGTTCGCCTCCACCGACCGTGGTGTATCCGGCTATGAATCCCACGGACTCGCGGATCAATTCGGGATGGGCCGGAACTGGGCATTGCCCCGATGTGACTACGCCACATCCTGGGCAGGATGTCTGCCAGCACACCAACGCTGGAGGGACAGCCCGCATGAACTCTTCGACCTGGACGTCTCCGGAGCATCGCCGCAGCGTGCTCTGGATCGTCACCCTCGCCGCCGTCGCCATCGTCTTCGACGGCTACGACCTCGTCGTCTACGGGACGGTCCTGCCGACTCTGCTCGACGACCCGGGACAGCTGGGCGAGCTGACCCCGGCGACCGCCGGCGCACTCGGGTCCTACGCGCTCATCGGCGTGATGATCGGCGCTCTCGCCGCCGGCGCGTTCGGTGACCGGGTCGGCCGGCGTCGGATGATGCTGGTCAACATCGTCTGGTTCTCGGTCGGCATGGCGACGACCGCCCTGGCCACCGACCTCGTCTCGTTCGGAATCCTGCGCTTTCTCACCGGGATCGGGATCGGCGGCCTGGTCGCGACCGCGGGAGCGATGGTCGCCGAGTTCGCGCCGGCCTCCAAGCGGAACCTGTTCAACGCGATCGTCTACAGCGGGGTCCCGGCGGGCGGTGTCCTCGCGTCCGTGCTGGCAATGCTGTTCGTCGATCAGATCGGGTGGCGCGGCCTGTTCTGGATCGGGGCACTGCCGCTCGTGACGCTGCTCCCGCTCGCGGTGCTGAAGATGCCCGAGTCCCCGCAGTGGCTCGCCGCACGCGGACGGTATGAGGAAGCCCGCGAGATCAGCACGCACACCGGAATTCCGGTGGATCTACGGACACGCCACCTTCGCCAGGAGCCGGCACCGGCTCCGGTGAAGCTCGGCTTCGCCGCGCTGGTGACGCGCCGGTTCGCCGTGCCGACGCTGTTGCTGGGAACGATGAGTTTCGTCGGCCTGTTGCTGACCTACGGTCTCAACACCTGGCTTCCGCAGATCATGGAGGCCAATGGATTCGACGCCAAGGGGTCGCTCTCGTTCCTGCTGGTCCTCAACGGCGGCGCGATCGTGGGCGGCCTGATCGCGGCCCGTCTCGCCGATCAGCGAGGCCCGCAGCAGGTCGTCGCGACATCGTTCTGTCTGGCCACCTTCGCGCTCGTGTGCCTGACATTCGGTCTCCCGCTGCCGATCCTGCTCGTCGCGGTCACGGTTGCCGGCACGGGCACCATCGGGACCCAGGTCCTGATCTACGGTTTCGTGTCGAACTTCTACCCGACGGAGGCCCGCGGCGCGGGCGTCGCCTGGTGTGCCGGCTTCGGCCGCCTCGGCGGGATCGTCGGCCCGATCATCGGTGGCCTGCTGATCGGCGCCGGCGTCTCGTCGGGGACCGCGTTCTACCTGTTCGGCGGTATCGCGCTCGCCGGTGCGGCGGCCACGCTGATGGTCGTGACTCCGAAGGTCGCACCGGCCACCCCGATCACGTCGGCCACCCTCGCGGCCACCGACCTGTAACCGGCACAACCACTTTCATCAATCGGCCGGGCGGAGGACTCAGTCCTCCTCCAGGCCGTGTTCGATGACGTAACGGGTCAGTTCCACACGATTGCCCAGCTGCAGCTTCCGGAGCGTGGCCTGCACATGGTTCTCGACGGTCCGGTGACTGAGGGACAGCCGCCGGGCGATCTGCTTGGCGCTGAGCCCTTTCGCCACGAGTCGCAACACCTCGGTCTCCCGGTCCGTGAGGGACGGTGTCGCCGCCGAGGCGTCCGGTTGCTGCGACATCCTGCGGTACTCGCCCAGGACGAGACCGGCGAGCCCGGGCGTGAACACGGCCTGCCCGTCGGCGGTCGCGCGGACCGCGGACACGAGTTCCTCGCGGGACGACGACTTCACGAGATATCCGCTGGCGCCGGCCTTCACGGCCTCGAGCACGTCGTCTCGCTCGCTCGAGGCCGAGAGCACGAGGATGCGGGTCCGTGGCGACACCTCGAGCACCGCCGCGGTTGCGTCGGCACCTGAGCCGTCGGGGAGTTGCATGTCCATCAGCACGACGTCCGGGGTGACCGCGGCCGCACGACGACCCGCGCTGCCCACCCCGTCGGCGGTGGCCACCACGTCGAATCCCTCGTCGGCGAGGTCACGGGCGACCGCGTCGCGCCAGATCGGGTGGTCGTCGACGACCATGATCCGCAACCGTCCTGCCGCACCGTCTGCCACGTGTTCCTCCTCCGACCCGACTGTGCCCATCGGTCCCTCCCTCAGTCCCGCCGACCCTCGGTCTGCCGACGTGGAACGGTGAACTCCCATTCCGTGCCGCCGCCGGGTTCGGTGTCGAGGACGGCCGTGCCGCCCACCGACTCGATTCTGCCGACAATGGATTTCGCGACACCGAGACGTCCCTGAGAGACCGCCTGCGCCAGCCGGCCCTCGACGATTCCGACACCGTCGTCGCGTACGCTCACCACCACGTCGTTCCCCAGATCCTCTACCAGGATGTAGGCGCGCGCATCGGGTCCCGCGTGGTGGTGCGTGTTGTCGAGAGCGTTGACCACGGCGGCGCGGATCTCGTGCCCGATGCGGGCGGGTACGGGGACGGGGTCGGCGGGTGCACTCACCGAGACCCGATCGTCGGCGAACACCCTCAGTGCGGCCGCGAGATCCAGCTCCCCGGCGCCCGGCACGCCGACGCCGTCCAGGTCTTCTTCGGCACCGGCATCCCCGGCGTCGGAGATCAGTCGACGCAACGCGCGTTCCTGCTCGGCGGCCAACGACGCCAGTTCTGCTGTGGAGCCACCGATCTCACGACCTCGCCGGGCGATGAGCGCGAGCACCTGAAGCACTCCGTCGTGCACCTCGCGCGACAAGCGCTCACGTTCCTCGGCGGCTGCCGCGATACGCGCTGCGGCCGAGAGCTTCTCATGCGTCCGGCGGGCGTTCGCCGCGGCGAGTCCGACGGCCATACCGGTCGCGACGATCACGATGATCGTGGCGTTGCGTCCGAAGTTCAGGTTCAGCTCGCCCTTGACGAAAGTGCTCGTCCCGCCGACGACGAGGCCCGCGATGATCCCGTACGTCGGCCCGGCCAGGATGGCCACCGAGATCACCGCGTTGGTGGCCCACAGCGTCGTCGGCCAGGTCTGGTTGTGCCATGCCCACCCGGCGTCGGCCACATATGAGGTGGACAGCATCAGGCCGCAGACCGCGACGACCTCGGCGGTCACCCAGTAGCGGTTGCGGGCGAATCCGATGAAGTAGCCGATGCCGCTGACCAGTGTCCAGGCGGTCAGCAGACCGAAGAGTGCCCACGCGACGGCACGATGCTCGAGGTCGTCGTTGACCGCGATCTGGAAGCCGAGTGCATACAGATACGACAGCAGCCGGAAGATCTGCGCACCACGCCACAGCGGGCCGACCGGATCGGCGTCGACGGCACGGGCCGGCAGTCCGGCCTCGGTGTGCCGCATCTGCGCGACCCACCGCGCGGACGGCTCTGCGCTCACGATGGTCCCGGGTCCCGGGGGTCCGACTCGGACTCATCGGATTTCGGTGTCTCACCACCGGGCCTCGTGCCGCGCTCGGCCACCGCCTCCGCGGTCGCATCGGGATCGGCGGTGTCCCACACGGGTTCACTGGGTTCGACCACGTGACCACCGGCGGCCTCCTGGTCGTCGGCCGCGCCCTCGCTGTCCTTCAGGTGCCGTATCGCGGTGTTGAGGAAGGCGATGAGCGGTACCGCGAGCAGGCCGCCGATGATCCCCGCCGAGACCAGCCCCGCGGCGATGCCCAGGACGACCGCGACCGGATGCGGCCGCACCGAACGTCCCAGCAGGAATGGTTGCAGCACATGACTTTCGAGCTGCATCACGCCGACGACGATGGCGAGGGCCACGACGGCCGCGAGCCAGCCCTGGGTGATCAGTGCGACCAGCACCGCCAGCGAACCGCTCAGCAGGGCACCGACGATCGGGATGAACGCACCCAGGAACACCAGCGACGCCAGCGGAAGTGCGAGCGGAACCTGCAGATTGGCGAGGCCCACGCTGATGCCGCAGGCGTCGACGAAGGCCAACGGCGACCGTGGCCCGCACGTAGCCGACGAGCGTCCCGAATCCGGCGATCCCCGCTCGCCACACCCGGTCACGGGTCGCGACTGGTACGCCGCCGACCGAGAACCGCCAGATCTGATCACCTCCGTAGAGGAAGAAGATGAGGAGGAAGAGAGTGAGCAGTGCGCCGGTGATGATCTCGCTCGCCGTGGTGGCGGTGGCGAGCGCGCCGCTGGTGACCCGATCCTCGCTGTGCTGCAGGAAGTCCAGGATGTCGGTACCCGCACTGCGCACCTGCCCGGGTCGAGGTCGAGCGGTCCCTCGATCAACCACTCCTTGGTGCGTTCCACTGTTGCGCTGACCTCTTCGACGAGCTGCGGCACGCCCCGCATGAACTCGCGCACCACAAAGGTCATGACACCCGCGATGAATCCCAGCGCGAGCAGGATGTTGAGGAGCACCGCCAGGGATCTCGGCACCCCGCGACGGTCGAGGGCGTCGACCGCGGGCACGAGCATCGCCGCGATCAGGATCGCCAGCGCGACCGGGACCAGCACCTCCTCGAACTCCACGAAGAGCTTGGCGGCGACGTAGGCCGCGAAGAGGAGCAGGAGCAACCGCCACGCCCATTCCGCGGCGGCTCGCACCTGCGGGTGGACCCTGGCACGGTCGAGGGACGCGAGGTCGGGGGCAACATGCGGCCGACCGGCCGGTTCGGCTTCGCTCACGAGAGCAACAGTAGACAGTCGATCTACCCAATGGTGGTGGACATACGGCGATACAGCCTGGCCTAAGGTGTCACGTATGTCGGAGGATATTGGCTCGCCGGGGGACGTGACCCCTCGCTCGGCCACCCGTCCCCGCTTCTGGTGGGTGCGGTGGGTCCTCCTGGCCGTCGTCCTGGTGATCCTCGGTGTCGAGGTCGTGCTGATCTGGCCCGAGCTGAAGAAGGCCTGGCTACGCATCGGCGACATCAAATGGCACTGGGTGTTCGCCTGTGTCGTGGCCGCGATGCTGTCGATGGACAGTTTCGCGAAGGTCCAGCGCGCGCTGCTGCGTTCGGCAGGCGTCCGCGTCACCCAGTGGAAGTCGCTGTCGGTCATCCTCGCCGCCAACTCGCTCAGCCAGACGATGCCGGGCGGTCAGGTGCTGGCGCCCGCCTTCACCTACCGCGAGACGCGCAAGTGGGGTGCGACCCCGGTCGTCGCGTCGTGGCAGGTCGTCATGTCGGGGCTGCTGGCAGGCGTCGGCCTCGCCGTCCTCGGTTTCGGCGGCGCAATGCTCGCCGGTGCCAAGACCAGCCCGTTCTCCGTCGTGTTCTCGGTCGCCGGTCTGCTCGCGGTCGCGGTGGTCCTGCAGTACCTCGCCAGCCATCCGGAATCTCTGAAGAACACCAGCATCCGGGTGCTGGGCTGGATCAACCAGCTCCGCAACAAACCCGACGACCACGGCACCGAGAAGCTCTTCGAGACACTGGAGCAGCTCCGCGCGGTCCAGCTGACCAAACGCGACACCTCCATCGCCTTCGGCTGGAGCCTGTTCAACTGGGTCGCCGACGTCGCGTGTCTGATGTTCGCCTGCTGGGCCGTCGACGCGCACCCGAGCATCTCTGGACTCATGGTCGCGTACGCGGCCGGCAAGGCCGTCGGCACGGCGATCCCGTTGCTCCCGGGCGGTATCGGCGTGGTCGACGCCGTGCTGGTCCCGGCCCTCACCAGCGCCGGGATGCCCGCCGCCGACGCCATCACCGCCGTCCTGATCTACCGGATCATCAGCTACGTCTTCATCGCGGCGGTGGGCTGGGTGGTCATCGCGATCATGTTCCGCAGCCGGATCAGGCGCGACGACACGTTCATCGACGCGGTCGAGCGGGACGTCGACGCGGCCGCATCAGAGGACCCGTCCCGTTCGGAGTCCGGTCAAGGGTCCGACACTGATCCCCCGTCAGACCCGGTACGGTAGACCACCATGCCGATCCCGAACCCCACCGAGGCGGGGACCTCACCGGCGCGCGGGACCGCGACCGGGCCGGTTGCCGCCCTGTTCGACGCGGTGGCCATCACGATCTTCGTGGTGATCGGCCGGGCCAGCCACGAAGAGGGCTATGCACCGGTCGCCTTTCTGCACACGCTGTGGCCGTTCCTCGTGGGCTGCGCGGCCGGCTGGTCGATCACCTACGTGTACGCCCACGTGCGGTCCAGCGACTTCTTCGGCCACGACTTCCGTCCCGACCGTGTGGTGCCGGTCGGGATCGTCATCTGGTTCTGCACCGTGACCGTCGCGATGATCCTGCGCTTCATCCTCAGCCAGGGCGTGGCCGTCAGCTTCGTCATCGTCGCGACCGTGACGCTCGCCGTCTTCCTGCTCGGATGGCGCGCGGTCTTCGCCTACCTCGGCCGGCGCGCCGCCGACCGCTGACACACCGCGCCGATGTCCGCAAGCCACGCCGGTTGAGCCGACACCGAGCGCAGCGAGGCGTCGCGTCGAAAGCGCCCACCGGGCCGGCGGTGGCCTCGTCTACTCGATGATGGTCTCGACTACTTGATCGTGAAGTACTTCTGCGCCACCTGAAGCGCCGCGGTACCCGACTTCGGACCTTCGGTGTAGATCACGACCACCTGTCCGCCCTGGATGCCGACGAACCAGCCCGGTCCCTCCGGGCCGTTGGTGCCGACCAGCGCCTTCAGCCCGGGTGCCCGGGTGAGGTCGCTGGCATCACCGGTGGCCGCGGTGGCGGTCATCGCCTTCAAGATCGGTCCGACGAGAGCGGGGTCGAGGCCGCCGAGCTCACCGCCGGCGACCTTGGTGGGCACATTCCTCAGGACGAACGGCGGCACCGACGAGGGCTGACCCGCCGCGGCGCGTGCCATTGCGACGCCGAGCGCACCCATGTTGGTCATCGACATGTTCGTCTGGCCGGGGCGGTAACCGATGGTCGCGATACCGGGCTGGCCCGGCGTCGGAACGCTGGCCCCCGGCACGGTGAACTGGACACCGAGACCCAGCCGGTCGAGCAACGTGTCCGCCTGCTCGGGCTGCGGCCCGGCAATGCGTCCGACCTCGTCGAAGACCGGGTTCAGCGTCGAACCGACCGGGTAGGCCCGATCGATATCGATGTTGCGCTCGGCCGCATACGTGTTCTGCGCCATGCCCAGGATCGCGCCGGTCTGGGCGTCGAGGGTGAGGATCGTGGCGGGCTGCCCGACCTCGACCGCGGCGTCGCCGAGGGTCAGCTGCACACCCTGATCGACGGTCGACAGCACATCGGGTCCGGGCGGTCCCTGCTCACCTGCGAGGCGGCGCGGCCGGACGCCGGGGTTGACCATCTCGACCTGCCAGCCGGCTGTGGCGTCGCGGATCGCCTGCCAGTAGTTGGTCAGGCCGTCCTCGAGCGGCGACGACAGCCGACGGTCGGCCATGACGAGCTGATCGGTGCGGTTGACGCTCACGCCGGGAACACGCGCGGGGTCGCCCGCGAGAACCTGCATGTCCGGATCGCGCAGCGTGACGGCGATGACCGACTTACCCGGCGTCTCGGCCAGCTTCTCGCCGATGACCGCTGGGGTGATCAGCGGCGCGATCGGCGCGATCACGCCGGCCAGCGCTCGGGTCGTGGCCGCCAGATCGCGCGTCTGTGCAGGGTCGATGACGATTTCGTTCACCGGTTGGAGGTACATGAAGACCTTGTTCGAGCGACTGCGCACCGACGGTGAGGGCGTCGCGTCGGTCCGGATCTCGCGGAGGTGACCTCCGGCGCCGAGACCCGGATGCAGGATCGCCGGATCCCACGTGACCTTCCACCCCGACGACAGCTTCCGGGCAGTTCCTTCACTGCTCGCCTCGTAGGCGCGTCCCTTGTCCCAGTTCCACTTCGTGGTCAGGGCGAAGGTCGCGGTACCGTCGCTGTATTCGACGGGTTTCTCGATGTCGACGTCGATCCGTTGTGCAGACATCGATTTCAGCGTCGTGATCAGACTGTCGCCGGCCTGACCGGGCGCGGTGGTGAGCTGCGCGGCACCGCCGGCGTCCTGTCGGCTCAGCGCGCTGGCGAATGCGTCGATGGCGGCGGCAGCACCGGTGTTCGACGATCCGGTGAGCGAACAGGAACTCACCACGACGGCACAGGTGACCGCGGCACAAGCGGCGGATGTTGCGCGCTTGACCCAGATCTTCATGACGACAATCTTCACTCTTGTCACACTCGAATTCGACGCTCCCAGCTTCCATTCGGGAATCAAGCCGGTCACGAACTCATCTCGTCCCGCAATCTGCGGGTCGCATCGGTCCGGGACGTATGGTTCGATCCACCAAACGGGGGACAAACCGCACCGAGTCCGGCCCGCGCCGACTGCGATGATGGAGCCATGGCTTTCACGGTGATCCCCGGCGACGATCGCATGGTCACGACGACCGACTGGCTCACCTCACGACACGGGTTCTCCTTCGGCGATCACTACGATCCCACGAACACCCACTTCGGTGCCCTCCTCGCGTTCAACGACGAGGAGGTGGCGGCCGGCGCGGGCTTCGACCTCCACCATCATCAGGAGAGCGAGATCGTCACGTGGGTGGTCTCCGGAACGCTCGTGCATCGCGACTCGGCCGGACACTCCGGAGTGCTCTATCCCGGTCTCGTCCAGCGGATGAGCGCCGGTACCGGGGTCGAGCACTCCGAGCGCAACGACTCCTGGCCCGAGCTGGCGGGTTCCGGGACCGAGCCGGTGCACTACGTGCAGATGTGGCTGATGCCCGACCGGCACGGGCTCACCCCGTCCTACGACCAGGCCGACGTCGCCGACCAGCTGTCGACCGGTGAGCTGGTCGCGGTCGCCTCCGGTGACCCCGACCGTGGGGCCGCGATCTCCCTCGCCAACGCCGGCGCCACGCTCTACGCCGCGCGGCTGCGCGCAGGCGGCACCGTCGAACTCCCGGCCGCCCGGTTCACCCACCTGTTCGTCGTCGACGGGCAGGCCGCGGTCACCGTCGACGGGGAACCTGCGCCTCTGGACGCCGGCGACGCCGTCCGCGCCCTCGACGCCGAACTGATGTCGGTCACGTCCTCCGCCGGCGCCGAGATCCTCGTGTGGTCGATGGCGTCGGGGCTCGGCGGTTCCTGAGGCCCCACACGCTGCACGAAACCTCCACACCAGTAACCCCCATGCCGGTCGAGCCGACACCGAGCAACCCCATGCCGGTCGAGCCGACACCGAGCGAAGCGAGGCGTCGCGTCGAAACCCGCCCGCCACCGGCCCGCTCACCAGCACGGCGGGAGGTTTCGACGCGGTGGCTCGCTCCGCTCGCTACCGGCTCAACCAGCAACCGCGACCGCCGCGTGACATAGGAGCGTTGAGTAGGCGAGGAGCTTGCGACGAGCCGCCCCCGCTCGTTGAGTAGGCGAGGAGCTTGCGACGAGCCGTATCGAAACGACCTCACCGACCTCGGTCGTCCTTCGGCCAGCGCCTCAGACCTACTCCGCCGTCCGCGACAGCGCGTGCAGGTCCTTCGCGGTCGGTGACTTCTCGACGGTGTCCGGGTCGGGGTAGGTCCGCAGCAACCGGTCGACGGTCCCGGCGGTGGTGACCGTGAACCAGTAGTGCTCGTTGCGGTAGTGGTGGAACCGGTGGTTGCGCCAGATCCTGCGGTAGAACGCGTGGCGCGGCCGGTAGTCGGAGTGGATCAGGTAGTGCGTCCACTCGTAGACCAGGCCGATTGCCGGCAGCACGACCAGGAAGGTCAGCCCGCGCTCGACGCTGGTGAAGACGACGAGCCCGACGATGAGGGCCGCGATCATCACCCCGATCAGCACCTGCCACGGGATGAAGATGAGCGGGATGTCGCGGGGATTGTGGTGATGCTCGCGGTGTTTGCGGGCGACGAGCGGGTCGACGGTGACCGGGCCCAGGCGCTTCGGTCGCCAGTGCAGGACGAAGACGTGGACCAGCCACTCCACCAGCGGGAAGCTCGCAACCATGATCGCCGGGACGAGTAGGTCGGCAAAACCCCAGCCGCCCAACCACACTCGTGCCGCCAGCGCGGTGACGAGGAAACCCGCCATGATCCACGGCGACGGATGCCGGAGGAACTCGGCGAATGCGTCGCGCAGCGACATCGAGTGCCGCGACCGCATGCGTCGTTCCTCGGCCGCGACCTGCCGGCGCGCCCTGATGTCGATCTCGTCGGCGGCCATCAGTGTTCCTCCTGTGGGTCGGTGATCTCGAGTGCCTCGCAGAGAGCGAGTAGTGCCGTCGTCGCGGGTGCGAGAAGGGCTCGGGCCGCGGCTTCGGCGCGTTCGGGTGCGTGCGCGGCGATGGTGTCGACGAGCGCGCGGTAGCCCTCGATGTTCCCGACCTCGGGTTCCAGGACCCCGGCCAGAGCGGGTACGGCGGGCTCGTAGGCGGCGCGCAGCGAGTTGTACATGAGCCGGAAGGCGATCGAGTCGGCCGCGTCGATGACGACGCTCCAGAACTCGAGGGCGGCGACCTGCTGGCCGATCGGGTCCGGCTCGGCGGCGAGACGATCCAGGACCGACCGGATCGCGACGAGATCGTCGTCGGTGGCACGTTGCGCCGCGAGGCGGGCGACCTCCGGCCCGACGGCGGCGCGCGCTTCGACGATCGACCGCGCGACACTCGGCACGAGCGCCCCTCCACGGAGGAGCAGCCGTGGCAACAGGTCGAGCCCGCCTGTGCGTGCGATGTCCTGGACGCGCGCGCCGTAGCCCTGCCGGATGGTCACGAGCCCGGCCGCGGCGACTCGTTTGAGCGCCTCGCGCACCGTCGGCCGGGACACCCCGAGCATCCGTGCCAGCTCTCGTTCGCTGGGGAGCGCTTCACCGGCGGCCAGATCGCCGGAGAGCACCCCCTCGACGATCTGGTCGAAGACGATCTCGGGTGCGCTCTGCTGGGTCACCGGCTCGAAGGGCATGCTGTGACGGTAGCCACCCTCGGTCAGGTGGTCAAGTGGTCAGACCAATTGTGCCGCATGCTCGCGACGTCGGCGGAGACGCGCCGGCCCTACGTAGCGGCACTCCGCTGAAGCGGTGATTCTGCAGGTCAGCGCAGCTGGTCGAGCAATCGCAGCCACACCTCGCTGACGGTCGGATACGACGGCACCGCGTGCCACAACCGCGACAGCGGCACCTCACCGACGATCGCGACCGTCGCCGAGTGCACGAGTTCGCCCGTCTGCGCCCCGACGAACGTCGCACCCACGAGGACGTCCCGCGCCGCGTCGACGACCAGAGAGGCGTACCCCGAGTAGTCCGAACCCAGCAGGTACGACCCGGCCACCGAGATGCCCCCTTCGGCGACGCGCACGTCGATGCCCGCGTCCTCCGCCTGCGCGTGGGTCAGCCCCACCGAGGAGATCTCCGGTCTGGTGAACACCACCTGCGGCACCGCGGCATGGTCCGAAACCGCGACGTACCGCGATCCGTCGAGGTCTCGCCCCTCCGCCCGGGCCGCGATGACGTCACCGGCCACCCGCGCCTGATACTTGCCCATATGCGTCAACACGTTGCGGCCGTTGACATCTCCGACCGAGTACAACCACGGATGCCCCGGCACGGTGAGGTGATCGTCGACCGTCAACGGTCCCTTGGCCGCCAAACCCAGCGAGTCGAGGCCCACATCGGTTGTCGCGGGCGACCTTCCGGCCGCGACCAGGATCTCGTCGACGGTGAGCTCCCCCGCACCGTCGCCCGCGAGCCGGACGACCGCCGGGCCGCCGTGCAGTCGTCCGTATCCCGAGGCAGTGGCGTCGGTTCGTTCGACCGCCTCGATCGTCGTCCCGAAGCGGATGTCGGCGCCGAGAGCCCGCAGCGCGTCGGCAACCCGTTCCCCTGCAAAGGGTTCCATCCGCGGCAACAGCCGGTCCCCGCGGATGGCCATGACCAGGCTGCGCACCCCGAGGTCGAGCAGCCACGTCGCGGCCTCGCACGCCACCACCCCGCCGCCGAGAACCACCATCCGTTCCGGGATCTCGAGGATGTTGGTGGCGTCGCGCGAGGTCCACGGCAGCGCTTCGCGGAGTCCCGGGACGGGCGGGACCGACGCGGTGCTGCCGGTCGCGATGACCACGGCCTCGCGTGCCGTCACCAACCGGTCGCCGACGCGGACCTGCTTCTCGCCGACGATCCGGCCGTGACCGCGGATCACCTCGATGCCGGCACCGTCGGCCCACTGCACCTGGCCGGAGTCATCGTGCGTGGCGGCGCTGTTGTCGAGACGCCCGGTGACGGTGTCCCGCCAGCCGAGCACGGCGTCGGCATCCGGATTCGGCGCCGATGCCCGTTCGCGGGACCCGGCCAGTGACCGCGCCTCCTCGAGGGCGTTGCCGGGTCCGAGCAGCGCCTTGCTCGGCATGCAGGCCCAGTACGAGCACTCCCCACCCATCAGTTCGTGTTCGACGATCGCGGCCGTGCGATCGCTTCCCCGTATCGCGTAGTCGGCAGCATTCTCGCCCACCGGACCACCGCCGATCACGACGACGTCGTAGCTGGTTTCTCCCACCATGGATCCACCGTAGGGACCGACCGGGGACCTCGTGCGATTTCGCCGGTACCGAACGCTGCTGACGGATCGCCCATCCGGTGACAGGATGGAGCGCGTGACTGCTTCGAATACCGACCTCAAGTCCGGACTCGACCTCGACTGGGTCGACGATTCCGTCCGCATCCAGGACGATCTGTTCGCCCACGTCAACGGGAAGTGGCTGGAGTCGCATGTCATCCCCGACGACCGTTCGGTCGACGGCGCCTTCCACGTGCTGCGCGACAACTCCGAGGAGAACGTCCGCGACATCATCACCGAATGCGCCGAGTCGAGCCCCGCGAGCGGCTCCGACGCACAGAAGATCGGTGACCTCTACGCGTCGTTCATGGACACCGATCACATCGAGGCACTCGGCATCGGCCCGATCACCGGGGAACTCGAGAAGATCGCGGCCGTCGACTCGGCGGACGCGCTCGCCCGACGCATCGGCCGGTTCCAGCGTCACGGCGCCGGTGGACTGTTCGGCTATTACGTCGACACCGACGCCAAGAAGTCCGACCGCTACCTTGTGCACGTCACCCAGTCCGGCCTCGGATTGCCGGACGAGTCGTACTACCGGGAGGACAAGCACGCGGGGACCCGGACCGCCTACGTCGCACACGTGGAGCGGATGTTCGCCCTCGCCGGCTTCGACGATGCCGCCGCCCGCGCCGCCACCATCCTCGATCTCGAGACCGCCATCGCGGCCGAACACTGGGACGTCGTCCGGCGCCGCGACGCCGAACTCACCTACAACCTGATGACGCTGGACGACTTCGCCTCCGCCGCCGACGGTTTCCCGATCGGTGAGTGGCTGGGCGGTCTGGGCACCACCGGCGATCCGACCTTCGCCGAGGTCGTCGTCGCGCAGCCGTCCTTCGTGTCCGGAGCGTCGGCACTCATCGCCTCACGCCCGCTCGAGGAGTGGAAGACGTGGCTGACGTGGCGCCTGCTCCATTCCGCCGCGTCGTATCTGTCGTCGGACTTCGTCGACGAGAACTTCGAGTTCTACGGCCGCACCCTGACGGGCGCGGAGACCATCCGCGACCGCTGGAAGCGCGGCGTCGGCTTCGTCGAGGGCGCGATGGGGTTCGCGGTCGGCAAACTCTATGTGGCCAAGCACTTCCCGCCCGAGGCGAAGGCGCGCATGGACGAGCTCATCGCGAACCTGGTGAAGGCCTACCGCCGCAACATCTCCGAACTCCCGTGGATGACCCCGGACACCCGGGAGAAGGCCCTCGCCAAGCTCGAGAAGTTCACCCCCAAGATCGGCTACCCGGTCAAGTGGCGCGACTACAGCGCACTGAGCGTCGACCGCGGTGATCTCATCGGGAACGTCGCGCGCGCATCGTCGTTCGAGCAGGACCGGGAATTCGCCAAGATCGGTGGGCCGGTCGACCACGACGAATGGTTCATGACCCCGCAGACGGTCAACGCCTACTACAACCCGGGCATGAACGAGATCGTCTTCCCCGCGGCCATTCTGCAGCCGCCGTTCTTCGATCCCGAGGCCGACGACGCGGTCAACTACGGCGGCATCGGCGCGGTCATCGGGCACGAGATCGGCCACGGCTTCGACGACCAGGGCGCGAAGTACGACGGCGACGGCAACCTCGTCGACTGGTGGACGGACACCGACCGCACCGAGTTCTCCTCACGCACACGTAAACTCATCGACCAGTACGGCGAGTTCACCCCGACCGGCCTCGACCCCGAGCACAAGGTCAACGGCGACTTCACCATCGGGGAGAACATCGGCGATCTCGGCGGTCTGTCGATCGCGCTCGTCGCCTACGAGATCGCCCACGAGGGGCAGGATCCGCCGGTCATCGACGGCCTCACCGGAACGCAGCGCGTGTTCTTCAGCTGGGCCCAGATCTGGCGCACCAAGACCCGGGACGCCGAGGCGATCCGCCGCCTGTCCATCGACCCGCATTCGCCGCCGGAGTTCCGGTGCAACGGCGTCGTGCGCAACGTGGACGCGTTCTACGAGGCGTTCGACGTGAAGCCCGGCGACGCACTGTATCTCGAGCAAGACCAGCGGGTCCGGATCTGGTGAACGACGCACCTGGGGCCGGCGGCGCCTCGCCCGATGGCGCCCCGGTACCGCGACCCGGGGCACCGGAATCCTTCGTCCTCGCGAAGGGACGCGATCTGACAGTCGCCCTACTCCGGCCCGTCGGCGCGGCCATCGTGTTGCTGATCGGATACTTCTTGTTGCCGATCAACAGGACGAGCGATCTCAACATCCTCGGACTGACGGTCGGCGCCTTCCTGCTGGCATCTTTCTGCGTCTGGGAGGTCCGGAAGTTCGCCCGGTCGGTCCATCCGCTCGCGACCGCAATGGAGATGCTCGTCGCACTGTCGACGTTCTACGTCGTCGTCTTCGCCACCACGTATTACCTGTTCTCCGAATACGACCCGGGCAGCTTCAACGAGTACCTCAGCCGCGTGGACGCCCTGTACTTCTGCCTGACGGTGTTCACGACAACCGGTTTCGGCGACATCGCGGCGTATTCGCAGGGCGCCCGCATCGCGGTGTCCATCCAGATGGCCAGCACCCTCGTGCTCCTCGGACTCGGTCTGCGATTCCTCAATCTGCTGATCAACCAGAAACGCCAGGCCACCGGAGGGTGACCTGGCGTCGCCGGGTGTCAGCGCGAGCGATCAGTGATCGCCCTCGCCGGAGCGATCAGTAGTCGTCGTCGCCGTAGACGATCATGCCGCGAATGTTGTTGCCCGCGAGCATGTCGTCGTAGGCCTCGTTGATCTGATCGAGCCGGTAGGTCTTGGTCACCAGATCATCGATATTCAGCTTGCCGGCACGGTACTCGTTGAGCAGCGCCGGCACCTGGGTCCGGGGGCTGGCACCACCGAAGATCGCGCCCTGCACCCGCTTCTGCAGCAGGGTGAGCTCGAAGAGGTTCATCTGCGCGTCCATCGACGCGTAGTTGCCCATGCCCACCACGACGACCTGTCCGCCCTTGCCGGTCAGGGCCAGGGCGGGCGCGATCATCGAGCCGTCGATCTCACCGACGGTGAGGATCGTCGTGTTGGCCATCCGGCCCCAGGTGATGTCGCCGATGGCCTCGGCCGCCGCCTCCATCGACGGGAAGGTGTGCGTCGCACCGAGTTTTTCGGCCATCTGCAGCTTGAAGGGCACGGGGTCGACCGCGATGACGTGGCGCGCACCGGCCGCCGCGGCGCCCTGGACCGCGTTGATGCCCACACCGCCGATGCCGACCACGACGACGGTGTCGCCGGCATGCGTCCCGCCGATCTCAACTGCGGAGCCCCAGCCGGTCGCGACACCGCACCCGAGGAGTGCCGCCGCCTGGAGCGGGATGTCGTCCTCGATCTTCACCAGCGAGGCCTGATTCACGGTGATGTAGGGCGCGAAGGTCCCGAGCATGCACATCTGGACGAGCGGAAGTCCGTCATGGGTGTGCGCACGGTTCGTGTCGTCGGCGATCGAGAGGCCGGTCAGCAGCCGTGCACCCTCGTCGCAGATGTTCTGCTGTCCTCGCGAACACGGCTCGCAGGTCCCGCAGGCCGGGATGAACGCGGTGACGACGTGGTCGCCTTCCTTGAGGTTGGTGACGCCCGGGCCGACCTTGGTCACCACGCCGGCACCCTCGTGACCACCCAGAACCGGCATCGGGGCGGGGCTGTCGCCGGTGCGGAGGTGATGGTCGCTGTGGCACAGACCCGAGCTGACAAGTTTGACCTGGACCTCGCCCGCCACCGGATCGCCGAGCTCGAACTCCTCGATCTGCCACTTCTCACCCGGATTGCGGAGAACTGCACCTTTGGTCTTCACATGTGCTCCTTACTCGTGCCGCCCCGGAACAGGGCGTTAGATATCGCCGTCTGCTTATGCAACGTACATCACATGGTGGTCCAAGACCGCGGTCGCCGCAGCCATTTCACGTGATCCGTCTCGCGCGTTCGCTCCGGCCTGCGGCCGGCGCCGAATCGGTTGCATGCGACCGTCCTCGAGCCCCTCGTCGGCACGTGAGAGCAACACTTGGAACGATGGCCCCATGCCGGACAAGACCGATTCGAGTCCCCGTCCCACCCGCAAGCTCCGCTGGCTGATCCCGGCCCTTCTACTCCTCGCCTGGTTGATCGTCGGCGGGATCACGGGCCCCTTCGCCGGCAAGCTCGCGAGCGTCGCGAGCAACGACAGCAGTTCCTTCCTCCCGGCGTCGGCGGAGTCCACGCAGGTCCAGAACCTCCTCGCCGACTTCCAGGACACCGACGAGATCCCCGGCATCGTCATCGCCGAACGCTCGGGCGGGATCACGCCCGGCGACCTCGAGTTCCTGCGCACCACCACCTCCGAGGTGGCCGGTCAGCCCGGATTCGGACCGGCGGTCTCGCCGCCGATCCCGTCGCAGGACGGTCAGGCCGCGCAGGTCTTCGTCCCGATCGACAGCGCGGGCGAACCCGCCGACACCGTGGAGATCTTGCGCGACAAGCTGGCCGACGCGCCGGACGGTCTGACCGTCGCGGTCACCGGCCCCGCCGGCCAGGTCGCCGACCTCGGGGAGGCCTTCGCCGGAATCGACGGCCTGCTGCTGCTGGTCGCGGGCACCGTGGTGATCCTGATCCTGATCGTCGTCTACCGCAGCCCGATCCTGCCGTTCGTGGTCCTCATCTCCGCGGTCTTCGCCCTCGGACTCGCGTCGGGCCTCGTCTACTTCCTGACCAAGCAGGGCGTTCTCGACCTCAACGGTCAGAGCCAGGGCATCCTGTTCATCCTGGTCTTCGGCGCGGCCACCGACTACGCGCTGCTGCTCGTATCCCGATATCGGGAGGAGTTGATCGCGACCGAGGACAAGTACGCGGCGCTCCGGCAGGCCTGGCGCGCCACGATCGAGCCGGTCGCCGCGTCGGCGGGCACCGTCATCGCCGGTGTCCTCTGTCTGATGCTGTCCGACCTGAACTCCAACAAGAGCCTCGGCCCGGTCGCCGCGATCGGCATCCTCGCGTCCTTCCTGGCGTCGATGACGTTCCTCCCCGCCGCCCTCGCGCTCCTCGGCCGGACCGCGTTCTGGCCGCTGCGCCCCCGGTACGCCCCGCAGACCTCGGCCGACAGCGGTGCCACCCACCGCCTGTGGAAGCGCATCGCCGACACGGTCGCGTCCAAGCCGCGCGCCATCTGGGCCGGCACCCTGATCCTGCTGCTCATCGGCGCGGCATTCGCCCCGACCTTCAAGGCCGACGGCATCGCGTCGACCGACTTCTTCATGGGCTCGGTCGAGTCCGTGGAGGGCGCCGAGATCCAGGCGAGACATTTCGACGCCGGTAGCGGTACGCCCACCTACGTCATCGCCGATCAGGGCGCAGGCACCGCCGTACTCGACGCGGTCCGCGCGACCGACGGTGTCGCCGGCGCCGAACTGATCACCGAAGGCAGCGCGCCGATGGTCCGTGACGGCAAGGTCGCCGTCACCGCCACGCTGACCGACAATGCGGAGTCACTCGCCACCCAGGACACCGTCGCCGACATCCGTTCGGCGGTCGGCCAGGTCCCGAACGCGAACGCCCTGGTCGGCGGCACCACCGCCATCGATCTCGACACCCGCGAGACGTCCATCCACGACCGCAACCTGATCATCCCGATCGTGCTGATCGTCGTGTTCCTGGTCCTGGTGGCGCTGCTGCGCAGCGTCCTCGCGCCCGCGATCCTGCTCGCGACGACCGTGCTCTCCTTCGCGACGACGTTGGGTGTGGCCGCGCTGCTGTTCAACGGTCCGTTCGGCTTCCCCGGCGCCGACCCGGTGGTCCCGCTGTTCGCCTTCGTGTTCCTCGTGGCGCTCGGCATCGACTACAACATCTTCCTGATGACCCGGGTGCGCGAGGAGGCGCTCCGGCATGGCACCCGCATCGGCATGATCCGCGGGCTCACCGCGACCGGCGGCGTCATCACCTCGGCCGGAGTCGTGCTGGCGGCGACCTTCGCGGCCCTCGCCGTGATCCCACTCCTGTTCCTGGTACAGGTGGCCTTCCTGGTGGCGTTCGGCGTCCTCGTCGACACCCTCATCGTGCGTACGCTCCTGGTTCCCGCACTGACCCTGGACATCGGACGCAAGATCTGGTGGCCGAGCGCGCTCGCAAAACGGGAAGAAGAGGACACGACACCGGAATCCGTCCTCGAGAGGGCGTAACATCAGCTGTGACAAGCGAATTCACTGATTCCAACACCGTCGGCACGGTAACGCGTTAGCGTCAGGTATTCGCATTCCCACGTCGGTTGGCTGGTGATCTCATGACCCTTATCGAACACAAGGAAGAGGGCCGCCAGGACTTCTCGTCACTGCGGCAGGGCGGTCTCAACTGGGACTCGTTTCCATTGCGACTCTTCGTCAAAGGGAACTCCCGGTTCTGGGATCCGGTGGCGATCGACTTCTCCCGGGACGCGCAGGACTGGGTGGAGCTGAACGACGAACAACGGCGCAGCGCAACCTATCTGGTGAGTCAGTTCATCGCCGGGGAGGAGGCGGTGACCGAGGACATCCAGCCGTTCATGAAGGCGATGGCGACCGAGGGCCGCTTCGGTGACGAGATGTACCTGACACAGTTCTGTTTCGAGGAGGCCAAACACACCCAGGTCTTCCGGATGTGGATGGACTCCGTCGGACTGACCGGCGACCTCCAGCCCTTCGTCGCCGACAATCCCTTCTATCGCCGCTTGTTTTACGAGGAGTTGCCGGCGTCTTTACACGCCCTCGAACACGACGCGTCGCCGCGTAACCAGATCCGCGCGAGCGTCACCTACAACCACGTCATCGAGGGCAGCCTGGCACTGACCGGCTATCACGCCTGGCAGAAGGTCTGTACGCGGTTCGACATCTTCCCCGGCATGCAGAAGCTGATCCGGTTCATCAGCGACGACGAGCGGCGCCACATGGCATGGGGCACCTTCACCTGCCGCCGTCACGTCGCCGCCGACGACTCGCTGTGGGCCGCCGTCGGCGAGCGCATGGACGAACTCCTCCCCTTGGCGCTCGGCATGATCGACTGGGTCAACCAGCAGTTCGACGAGCAACCCTTCGGGCTCGACAACAACGAGTTCCTGACCTATGCCGCCGACCGCGCCCAGCGCCGGCTCTCCGCGATCGAGTCCGCCCGCGGACGCTCGGTCGCCGACATCGACGTCGACTACTCCCCAGAAGTCCTCGAGGACGCCATGGGCGAGGACGACGCGGTGCGGTTGCAGATGTGACCCGCTGCCCCGCCGGCTGAGCCGGCACCCCCAACCCCCGACGGCTGAGCCGGCACCGAGCGCAGCGAGGCGCCGCGTCGAAGCCCCCCACCCCCCGCCGGCTGAGCCGGCACCGAGCGCAGCGAGGCGCCGCGTCGAAGCCCCCTACCGCACGTCCAGATCGACGACGTCACGGCACCGCGCGTCGACGAGCCCCCGTTGGTGGCTGACCAGCACCAGACCCGCGCCGTCGTCGACCAGTTCCTGGAGTAGCCCGATCACGGCCCGCGCCGAGACGGGGTCGAGCATGGCGATCGGTTCGTCGCACAGCACGAATCGCGGAGCCTGAACCAGAAGGCGCCCGACGCATGCGCGCTGGAGTTGACCGTCGGAGACCTCTGCGGGGAAGCGGTCGAGCAGGGCGGGGTCGAGGCCCACACGTGCCGCGCTCACCTCGACGTCACAGTTCCGTCGTGCGATGGTGGCGGGTTCGGCAACGATCTTCCGCAGAGTCCAGCGCGGGTTGACGACCATGCGCGGGTGCTGAGCGAGCAGTCCGATTGTCCCCGGCCGCGGTTCCACGCCGTGCTGCTCGACGGAGCCCGCCGTGGGTTCGGCGAGTCCGGCGAGGATGCGCAGGAGCGTCGTCTTGCCGCTGCCCGACCGGCCGACGATCCCGAGGACGGATCCCGCGTCGACGGAGACATCGACGCCGGTGAACACCTCCCGGCCACCGAAACGCGCGGTCAAGCCTCGCCCGATCAGTGCCGCCGTCATGAGACGGCCTCGAAGAATGCGGCGACGTACTCGTCGGCGGACGTCGCGAGGTCGGTCGGCGTGCCCTGCTCCACGATCCGGCCGGCGCGCATGACCGCGATTCGGTCGGCACCCCCCTGCCGGCTGACCCCGTCCGACCCCACACATCAGCCGCACCCCCCTGCCGGCTGACCCCGTCCGAGCCCCGCACATCAGCCGCACCCCCCTGCCGGCTGAGCCGGTCCCGAGCGAAGCGAGGCACCGCGTCGAAGCCCCCCGCCCCCTGCCGGCCCCCGACCATCGTCTCCACATCGTGGGTGATCACCAGAACAGCGGCGCCGCGTCGAGCGGTGGCCGCCAGGAGGTCCCAGATCGTGGCCGCGAGTTCGGGGTCCAGTGCGGAGGTCGGCTCGTCGGCGACGAGGATCTGTGGGTCGCCGGCGAGGGCTGCGGCGATCGCTGCGCGCTGGGCCATCCCGCCGGACAGTTCGTGCGGGTAGAGCCGCAGAGCGTCTGGATCGAGGTGGACCGCCAGGCACAGCTCGACGGCGTCGCGCGGGCCGTCGAGCCCGACGATCACCTCGTCGAGCTGTGAGCCGAGCGTACGAACCGGTGTGAACGAGGTGGCCGCCGACTGCGGCACCAGCCCGACGCGGCGCCCACGCAGCGTCCGCCAGCGCGGGTCACGGCCTGCGATCTCGTCCCCGATGAAGGTGTCGTTACCCAGTGACATCCGCCCGGTCACGTTCGACCCGGGTGGGAGCAGTCCGCAGAGCGCGGCGGCGACCATCGACTTCCCGCATCCCGATTCGCCGACGAGCGCGGTCAGCGAACCGGCCGGCAGATCCAGCGTGACGTCGTCGAGTACCCGAACCGCTTCGCGACGCCGGGTGGCGACGTCGACCGTCAGGCCGTCGAGACGAGCGCTCACCGCCACACCTCCCCGGCCGGCGGTAGCGTGGCCCGACGCAGCGAGGCGGCAGCTCCCGAACACGCGACCGCGGTGACCATGAGCGCCACGCCGGGTACCACCAGCGTCCACCAGGCGCCGGTGAGGACGTCGCCGCGGGCTTGCCCGAGGAGGGTGCCCAGGCTGGCGGCGTCCGGCGAGAGGCCGACGCCGAGGAACGACAGGGTCGTCTCATGCCACACCGCATGCGGGAGCAGCACCGTCATCGCGACCAGTACCTGACCGGAGACAGCGGGCATGAGGTGACGGGTCGCGATGAACGTCCGCGACGCGCCCGCGAGCCGCGCGGTCTCCACCCACCCGGCCGACGTCGCCTCCAGTAACTCGGCACGCACCACACGTGCCACGGCCGGCCAGTGGGTCAGCGCGATCGAGGCGATGATCGCCACCGGTTCGCCCCGCCACATCGCGGCGATCACCACTCCGACGACCAGGTGTGGAAGCGCGTTGACGGCGTCGACGACGCGCATGACGATCGCGTCCACCCAGCCGCCGGCGGCCACCGACGCGATCCCGACGACGACGCCGAGGACGGTGGCGAGTATCGCGCAGGCGAGTGCGATGACCAACGAGATCCGCAGGCCCTCCGCGGCGCGGGCCCCGAGGTCGTATCCGGAATGGTCGGTGCCCAGGAGGTTGTCTTCGCTCGGGGCGCGCAGGGCATGGGCGAAGTCGGCGGTCTGATCCCCGGCGGCGAGTGGCCACCCCACGGCGAGGATCCCGATGACGCCGAGCACGATCCACGGTGTCCCGAACCCGAGCCGATCACGCGCTGCGGCCCAACGCCTCTCGACGCGGAACGCCGACGCACCGACCGCGGTCATGCGCGCAGCCCGATCCGCGGATCGATCCAGATGGCGGCCGCATCCGAGAGCGCCGATCCGACGAGCACGAGCACAGCCGATCCGACGGCCAGCGGCGCGAGGAGTGCGAAGTCGAGTGCCACCGCCGAATCGACGAGAGCCTCGGCGAGACCCGGCCCGCCGAAGACGGTTTCGACGATCGCGGCACCGGCGATGAGTTCGGGCAGTCTGGTCCCGAGCAGTGCCAGGGTCGGCAGCACCGACACCGGCACGATGTGCCCGCGCAACAGCGTCCATCCGCCCACCCCGCGGGCCCGCGCGCCCCGAACCGCATCGGAGGCCGACGCATCCACGACCGCCGAACGCATCGTCAGCAGCAACCACGGGATCATCGAGATCGTCAGGGCCAGATACGGCAGCGCCGCGTGCGTCAGCAGACCGTCGAGCGAGTGGTCATCGCCCGGACGGCGGGCACCCGAGGACGGAAACCACCCGAGCCCCACCGCGAATGCACTGACCAGCACGAGCGAGACCACGAACGGCGGAGTCGCGGCGAGCATTGCGGCCAGCGCCGTGCACACGCGATCGAGGAGCCCACCGCGCCGCATGCCGATGACCGCGCCGAGGACGATCGCGACGGTGGCCGCAGAGATCAACGCCGACAACGACATCCCGAGGGTGAACGGCACACGATCGGAGATCACGTCCGCCACCGGTTGACGCATGGTCGACGACCACCCGAGGTTCCCCTGGAGCACGGCCGCCCACCACTTCCACCAGGCCTCGAACCAGTGGTCGTCGAGTCCGTAGGCCTGTGTGACGGCGTCCCGCTGTGCCTGGGTCGCCGACTGGTGGTTGTCACCGAGGTGAGCGGTGAGCGGATCGAACGGCGAGGCCGCGGCAACCGCGAACACCGCCAGCGACACGAAGAGCACAGTCGGGACCATGACCAGGAAGCGACGGCCGAGCAGTCGCATCGCGGGCCCGGTGCGCGAACGGCGTCGCGCTTGTTCGCCTGTCCCGGTGGCGTTTTCCGCGGCGAGGTCCACCACGGCTGCGGACCGCCCGGCGTCCGGCCGGATCCGCGTGGTCACGAGGCCGGTGACCAGGACGGCAGATTCCACCACGGTCCCCATGTGACGCCGTGCGAGTGGGGTTCGAGGATGGGCGCATCGTGCGACCACCCGGCGCTCCGCGCGACGTAGGTGTGATGGACGAAGGCGAGGAAGACCTGCGACGGTTGGCGCGCATAGACCTGCTGGATGCGGCGGTACCGCTGGTCGTTCTCCGGCCCCGACGCCGATTCTCTTGCGGTGTTGAGCAATTCGTCGAGACCGGGAGCCGTGAAGTTGCCCGGGTTCGAGTAGGGTGACGAATCCGGCACGCGGGTGTGCAGCGCGTCGTAGACCTGGGAATCGATGCTGTACGGGGTGGCACCGCCGCCGAGAAAAGCGGCAGCCGAGCCCATCTTGGTGTCGATCTCGTCCCAGCTGGTGCCTCGCGTCAACACTTCGACGCCGATCTTCTTCATCGACGCCGCAAATGCCACGGCCAGATCGCGACGCAGGGTGTCCTCGGCGTTGTACAGCAACGGGAAGCTCGCACGAACCCCGTCCCGCACACGCACGCCGTCGGGACCGGTGCGCCAGCCCGCGTCGTCGAGGATCGACGAGGCCTGGGCACGGTCGTAGGCGAACTGGGCGGCGGCGTCGTAGGAGCTTCCGTAGACCTCCGCGATCGGAGTGCTGGCCGGCTCGCCCTTGCCCATCAGCACGTCCTCGACGAGCGCCGACCGGTCCACGCCGATGTTCATCGCCAGCCGCGCCGAAGGGTCTGCGGTGAAGGCGTTCTCGGCCGGCAGCGACACTCCCCGCCAGTCCGCCGAAGCCACCACGGCGACGTCGACCCCGGAGCGTTCGGCGAATCCGTCGGCCAGACGCGGCGGAAGGCTCGCCCCGTCGACCTCGCCGGTCTGCAGGAGCTGCGCCCGGGAATTGTCGTCGGGCACATGGGTGTAGACGATCCTGCGCACCGACGGCACATCACCGGCGCGGTCGTCGCGGGCGACGAGGACCGCCTGGTCGGGGTCGAGGGATTCGAGACGATACGGGCCGGTCCCGACAGGTTCGGTGTTGATCGCCCACTGCGCAGCGGGGGCGGCCTCCACCCTTTCCGACGGAACGATGCCGAGGAGCAGATACGGCGACGGGTCCGCGTCCGTGTTCGTGGTCAGCCTGATCGCCTGCGGCCCATCGGCATCGACGGTCACGATCGGGGTGAAGTCGGTGGAGATGCCCGAGGCGACCTTCGGGTCGACGACGGCGCGATAGGTCGCCACCACATCGGCGGAGTCGAAGGCACTGCCGTCCGAAAAGGTGACACCGCCCTTCAGCGGCACCCGCCACGTGCGTGGTGCGATCCGTTCGGGCGCCGACGCGGCGAGCGCAGGAATGAGGTCGGGCACACGGTCGTCACCGTCGGCAGCGGGAGCCAGCAATCCGTCGTAGATCGGCGAGACACCCAACTGTCCGTAGCCGAGGATCGGATTGAAGCGGTCGAGATCCTGGCTCTCGGCGAGCACGATCTGATCCGACGTCGCCGTGTCCTCACTGCCGGCACATGCCCCGAGGACTGTCCCCGCGAGCAGCATCGTTGCAACCGAGACGATCACCGGCCGTCCGCGGCGTCCGAGGGGCGGGCGGCCTACACGTGTCGTCACAGACATATGTTCTCCCAGACATACATCGGTCGCCACTCGACCCGACGATTGCCGCCGGTGGTGTATATCGAGGGGGTGGGACGAGCAGAGGAGGTACCGGTGAGCGATTTCGACGCGGACTCGTGGGCGGCGCGCTTCACCCTGCTCAGCGACCCGACGCGGCTTCGCCTCGTCGCCGAGATGCATGCCCACCCGGGCTCGACGGTCGCCGAACTCGCCGCCGCCATCGGGATCACCGAGAATGCTGCCTCGCAGTCGATCCGCGCCCTCCGCGACCAGGGCTGGGTGCGGTCGGAGAAGATGGGCCGGATGGTGCACTACGAGGTCGTCGGCGACGCGATCGTCCATCGCATCCTCCACGACATCATCGGAGTCGGTCACATATCCCCAGCTCACGGACATGATCACGCACACCCGTGACAAGGGATTAGAACACGTTCTAATCTTGTCGCGTGGATGTCTCCTTCGATGCGACCAAACGGGAACTGACGACCGACCAGGGCACCCTGCGCTACCACGAGGCGGGTGACGCCGACGCACCCCCGCTGATCCTGCTGCACGGCTCCGGCCCCGGCGTCACCGGTTGGCGCAACTACCGCGGAAACCTCGGCCATTTCGCGCAGACGCACCACTGTTACGTCATCGAGTTCCCCGGGTTCGGGGTCAGTGACGCGGTCGAGGGCCACCCGGTCCTCACCGCCGGCGGATCGGTCATCCGGTTCATGGATGCGCTCGGCATCGACAAGGCCCCCATGATCGGCAACTCCATGGGAGGGGTCGTCGGCGTCAACCTGGCGATCAAGAAGCCCGACCGCGTGGAGAAGCTCGTCACCATCGGCGGCGTCGGCCCGAATGTGTTCAGCCCGAGCCCCAGCGAGGGCCTGCGGCTCCTCCAGGAGTTCACCGATGCCCCCGACAAGGACAAGCTCGTCCGCTGGCTGAACTCGATGGTCTACGACCGTTCCCTGGTCACCGAGGAACTCATCGAGGAACGCTGGGAAGCCGCCATCAATCCAGACGCGCAGAAGACCGCCCAGATGATGTATGGCTCTGCGGCTTTCGAGATGCAGCAGCAGTTCATGGCCGCCTCCGACACGCCACCATACTGGGCGTCGATGCACAAGGTCGCCTGCCCGACCCTGCTGACCTGGGGCCGCGACGACCGCGTCAGCCCGCCCGACATGGCGATGGTCCCCATGCGGCTCATCCCCGACGCAGAACTGCACATCTTCCCGAAGTGCGGCCACTGGGTGATGATCGAGGCCAATGAGGCCTTCGAGGCGACGGTCACCTCCTTCCTGACCCGCTGACCGCGGGACTGTTCCCCTCCCGCTTGGCAGACCCGACTAGCGGGAAGACTGACTTTCGCTCACGAGATCCGTTCCCGCTCACCCGTGACCGGTGGGCGGGAACGGATCATGTGAGCGCTCCTTCGGCAGGGAACCCAACCCTTGCGCGCTGCGTCGTATTTCTCATGCCACCCTTCCCCACCGATCGGTTCGGGCTCATCCATCGGGATGCGGCACTGAACGCAGGATTCTCCGACGAGCAACTGTCCGGCGCCACCGCCCGGCGCGAGCTCGTGCGCCTGATCCCGGGAGTCTGGACCCCCGCCCTCGACGTACCGACCGGCGCGGACTCTCTGGAGAAACGGCACCGTCTGCGTGCGCTCGCAGTCGCGACCTCGGGCCCCGCCGACGGCCATCCGCTCAGCCATGTCTCCGCCGCCGCCCTCCACGAACTGCCCATGCTTCATCCGGACCTGAGCCTTGTCCACGTGACGACCGGCAGAACCTCAGGCGGGTCGATCCGCGCACACCGTCACCTGCATGCCGCGCCACTCGAGGCCGGCGAGGTGGTCGAGGTCGACGTTATTCGTGTCACCTCCATCGAACGCACCGCCGTCGACGTCGCGACGATGAGCAACTTCGACCAGGCTCTCGTCATTTTCGACGCCGCTCTCCGCGAGGGCGCCGATCAGACGGTGATGGCAGATCTCCTCGCGGGCCGTCGACGCCGAAGCGCACGAAATGCACGACGGGCCTTACCGTTCGCGAACGCGGCCGCCGAGAGCGTCGGCGAATCCTGGGGCCGAGCGCAGATGATCGATGCGGGACTTCCGATTCCGACGCTGCAACGCGAGTTCGTTATCGGCGGCCACACCTACCGCAGTGACTTCGACTGGGAGGAGCTGCTCGTCGGCGAGTTCGACGGTCTACACAAGTACGGTCGGCTCCGCAGCGCCGACGAATCGGCGACGGACGTCGTCGTCCGCGAGAAGCTGCGTGAAGATCGCTTGCGCGCCAAGGGTATCACCGTTGTCCGGTGGACGTGGTCGACCCTCGAGAAGCGTCAGCTCGCCCCGCTCCTCCAACCGTGGCTGGCGAAGCTTGGGCTCTTTGCCGCCTAGTTTCGCTCACCAGATCCGTTCCCGCTCACCGTTGAAGGGTGAGCGGGAACGGAATGAGTGAGCGAAACAAAAGCCCCGACCGGATTGGATCCGGCCGGGGCTCTTGCGTGAGAGATCAGCTACCCGCTCCCTGAGGTGCGAGGAGCGGTAGCGACGAGCCTCGAAGGGTCAGTACTTCTCGCCCTTCGCGGCCTTCTCGACCAGCGAGGCCGGCGGCTCGAAATGCTTGCCGTACTTCGACGCGAGGTCACGTGCACGATCGACGAAGCCCTGCAGGCCACCCTCGTAACCGTTGATGTACTGGATGACACCACCGGTCCACGCGGGGAAGCCGATACCGAAGATCGAGCCGATGTTGGCGTCCGCCACGGAGGTGAGAACACCCTCGTCGAAGCACTTCACGGTCTCGAGCGCCTCGGCGAAGAGCATGCGCTCCTTCATGTCCTCGAGCGGGATCTCCGTGGTGCCCGACTTGAAGTGGTCACGCAGACCCGGCCAGAGCTGGGTGCGCTTGCCGTTCTCGTCGTAGTCGTAGAAGCCCTTGCCGTCCTTCTTGGCGGTGCGGCCGTTCTCGACCATCCAGTCGACGACGGCGTTCGAGCCGTGCTGCGGAACTTCCTTGCCCTCGGCCTTGAGCGCTGCCTCGGTCTCCTTGCGGATCTTCTGCGGCAGGGTCAGGGTCAGCTCGTCCATGAGCTGCAGCGGCGCGGCCGGGTAACCGGCCTGGGTGCCCGCATGCTCGATGAACGCCGGCTCGATGCCTTCGCCGACGGCCGCGATGGCCTCGTTGACGAAGGTGCCGATGACGCGGCTGGTGAAGAAGCCACGGCTGTCGTTCACCACGATCGGGGTCTTGCGGATCTGCAGCGTGTAGTCGATGACCTTGGCCAGCACCGCATCCGAGGTCTTCTCACCCTTGATGATCTCGACCAGCGGCATCTTGTCGACCGGCGAGAAGAAGTGGATTCCGATGAAGTCCTCGGAACGCTTCACACCCTCGGCGAGGATGGTGATCGGCAGGGTCGAGGTGTTGGAACCCAGGACGGCGTCGGGCTCGACGATGTCCTCGATCTCCTGGAACACCTTGTGCTTCACCTCGACCGACTCGAAGGCGGCCTCGATGACGAGGTCCACGCCCTTGAAGTCGGCGGCGTCGACGGTCGGGTGGATGCGGGCGAGCAGAGCGTCGCTCTTCTCCTGCGTGGTCTTGCCCTTGGCGACGGCCTTCGCCTCGAGCTTCTCCGAGTAACCCTTACCGCGCTTGGCAGCTTCGAGGTCGATGTCCTTGAGGACGACCTCCATGCCGGCCTTGGCCGACACGTAAGCGATTGCGGCACCCATCATTCCGGCGCCGATGACGCCGACCTTCTTGGCGGTGAACTTCTCGTAGCCCTCGGGACGCGAGCCGCCACCGTTGATGTGCTGCAGGTCGAAGAAGAACGCCTTGATCATGTTCTGTGCGACCTGGCCGGTGACCAGCGAGACGAAGTATCGGGTCTCGATGATGTCGGCGGTGTCGACGTCGACGTAGGCACCCTCGACCGCTGCGGCCAGGATGGCCGGCGGCGCCGGCATGTTCGCGCCCTTGAGCTGCTTGCGGAGCAGGGCCGGCAGCGCCGGGAGGTTCGCGGCGAAAGCCGGGTTGGTGGGAGCACCACCCGGGATCTTGTAGCCCTTGACGTCGAACGGCTGCTGAGCCTCGGGGTTTTCCTTGATCCATGCCTTGGCGGCGGGGATCAGTTCCTCGATGGAGCCGACGACCTCGTCGACCAGACCGGTCTCCTTGGCCTTGGTCGCGTTGAAGCGCTGGCCCTGGAGCAGGACACCCATGAGGGCGTTCTGGATACCGAGCAGGCGGACGGTGCGGACGACGCCGCCACCACCGGGGAGCAGGCCGAGGGTGACCTCGGGCAGACCGATCTGGACACCCTTGACGTCCGCAGCGACGCGGTAGTGGGTGTGCAGCGCGATCTCCAGGCCACCGCCGAGTGCGGCTCCGTTGATGGCCGCGACGACGGGCTTGCCCAGGGTCTCGAGACGACGCAGCACCTTCTTCATGCCGTTGGTGGTCTCGGTGATCTGGGTGGCGATCTCGGCCTTGGAGACGTCCGAGCGGTCGCTCGTCATGTCCTTGAGGTCGCCGCCGGCGAAGAAGGTCTTCTTCGCCGAGGTCAGGATGACACCGGTGATGTCGTCCTTCTCCGCCTCCAGGCGATCGACGGTCGCAGCCATCGACTCCTGGTACAGCGCGTTCATGGTGTTGGCGCCCTGGTTGGGGTCGTCCATGGTCAGGATGACGACGCCATCGGCGTCTTTCTCCCAGTTGATCATGTTGTCACTCATGGTGTTTCGCAGAGTTCTTTCTCGTGGAGTAGGGGTCGTCGCTCCCTGAGGAGCGAGCGAAGCGAGCGGCTCCACTGCTCCCTGAGGAGCGAGCGAAGCGAGCCTCGAAGGGTCAGAGACGCTCGATGATGGTCGCGACGCCCATGCCGCCACCGATACAAAGAGTGATCAGGCCGTAGCGGCCGCCGGTGCGCTCGAGCTCGTCGAGGCAGGTGCCGTAGATCATCGCGCCGGTCGCACCGAGCGGGTGACCCATGGCGATCGCGCCACCGTTGATGTTGACCTTTTCGTGGGGGACCTTCAGATCCTTCATCCACTTCATGACGACCGAGGCGAAGGCCTCGTTCAGCTCGAACACGTCGATGTCGTCGATGGTCAGGCCGGCCTTCTTCAGTGCCAGCTCGGTGGCCGGGGTGGGACCGGTGAGCATGATGGTGGGCTCGCTGCCGACCTCGGCGAAGGAGACGACGCGAGCACGCGGGGTGAGGCCGTTGCGCTTGCCGGCCGCCTCGCTGCCGACGAGCACGAGGCCCGAACCGTCGACGATGCCGGAGCTGTTGCCACCGGTGTGGACGTGGTTGATCTTCTCGACGCTCGGGTACTTCATCAGCGCGACGTCGTCGAAGCCGGCCATGTCGGCGAGTGCGGCGAAGGCGGCCTTCAGCTTGCCGAGGCTCTCGACGGTCGAGCCCGGGCGACGGTGCTCGTCGTGGTCGAGGATGGTGACGCCGTTGATGTCCTTGACCGGAACGACGGACTTGGCGAAGTAGCCACTGGCCCAAGCCTTCTCAGCACGAGCCTGCGACTCTGCGGCGTACGCGTCGACGTCCTCGCGCGAGAATCCCTCCATGGTGGCGATGAGGTCGGCACCGATGCCCTGGGGGACGATGTAGTGGTCGTAGGCGGTCGCGGGGTCGGTGAAGAGCGCTCCGCCGTCGCTGCCCATCGGGACGCGCGACATCGACTCGACACCACCGGCGATGACCAGGTCGTCGAAGCCGGAGGCGACCTTGGCCGCGGCGAGGTTGGTGGCTTCCAGACCGGAGGCGCAGAAGCGGTTGACCTGAGTACCGGGAACGCTCTCGGGGAGGCCGCTGTTGAGGGCCGCGGTGCGTGCGATGACCGCACCCTGCTCGCCGACCGGCGAGACGACACCGAGGATGACGTCGTTGACGTCGGCGGGATCGAGACCGCCGTGGCGGGCCAGGAGCTCGTCGATCAGACCCGAGACCAGGTCGACCGGCTTGACGCTGTGCAGCGCGCCGCCGCGCTGCTTGCCACGAGGCGTGCGGATCGCCTCGTAGATGAATGCTTGATCAGGCACGAAAGTGTTCCTTTCACACGAACCACCAGTTGGTTACTCACCGAGGCTAACGCGGAATCACTTATTTGGCTATACCCCATGGTCAACGACTCTCGCTCATCGGTGAATGTGCGCTATGGTCTGTTCACCATGCCTGACCGTAAAACGACCCGCACCAAGGGCGCCGACCGCAAGCGACAGCTCGTCGATTCCGCGGCGGCGCTCTTCGTCCAGCGTGGCTACGCACAGGTGTCGGTGGCCGACATCGCCCGCGCAGCCGGGGTCACCGCACCGTCGGTGTACAGGCATTTCGACGACAAGCAGTCCCTTCTCGAACAGGCGGTCCTCGCCGGCGTCGACGACCTCGAGGACTGCACCGATCGCGCCCTCAGGCACGGGAACGACGCCGCGACGCTGATCTCGACGGTGTGCGCGCTCGCGGTCAAGAGTCCACAGACGGCATCGCTCTGGCGCTGGACGAGCAACTACCTGACCGTCGACCAGAACAAGCAGGTCGCGCTCCGCACCCGCGAGGTGATCGGGCAGTGGGCGGCCGCGATCCTCACCGGACGCGACGACCTGACCGAACGCGAGGCGGTCCAGCTCGCGTGGGCGATCCTGAGCGTCAGCGGCAGCCTGACCGTCCATCACACCCGGATGTCCAGCGCTCGTGCCCGCGAAGAGATCGAGAAGCTGGTCCGACGCCTGCTGGCGCTGAGTCCGTCGACCGCGCCGCCACTCGACACGACGCCGGTCGTCACCGGTGTCACGCGGTCACGCCGCGACGAGATCCTCGACGCCGCGGCCGCACTGTTCGCCGATCGCGGTTATTCCGATGTCGGCGTCGACGAGATCGGGGGCGCCGTCGGCATCGCGGGACCCAGTGTGTACAAACACTTTCCGTCGAAGATGGCAATCCTGGTGGCCATCGGTCACCGCAGTGGCGCCCGCCTCGAGGCCGGGGTGATGGCGGCGTACGGTGCAACCAACGACCCGGCGAAACTCTTGGCCGCACTCGTTGATTCCTACGTCGACGTCATCACCAGCACGCCCGACCTCTCGGTCAGCTTCAACAACTCGTCGGTGCTCGCCGGGCAACCCAGCGCGACCGACCTGTTGGACATTCAGCGGCGTTACGTCGCGCGGTGGACCGATCTGCTCGTCGAGGTGGACCCGTCACTCAAGCGCGACCAGGGCGCGGTGGCCGTCCACGCGGCACTGTCGATCGTCAACGACGCCGTGCGGATGCGCCGGGGAGCCCAGAGCCCCCAATTCGCCGCGCGGATGGCGTATCTCATGAAGGGCGTGCTCGCCATCTGACCTGCCGGACCCACGGCGTCGGGTTGCGCAGGCGCATCCTGCACCCAATGCGCCTCCCCCGGCCGCACAGTGCGAGACACTGTCTCCATGCCGGAAGACTCACGCTCCCTCGCCGGAGACGACCGCGGACCGTCCGTCGCCGATGTCAACGAGCCCCGCTACACGCGCGACGAGCTGATCGCACAGTTGGGCATCGAACCGGAGTTCGCCGAAAAAGCGTGGAATGCGTTCGGTTTCGTGCGCCGATCCACCGATGACAAAGTCGCCACCGAGAGTGACGTCGCCGCGTTGCGCGTGTTCGCCGCGTCGTCGGGCGCCATGCCCGAGGCCACGCAGATCGCCATGGCGCGGGCGATCGGCCAGACGATGTCGAGGCTGGCCGATTGGCAGGCCGACCAGCTCCGGGAGATCGCCGACGACCCGGACACCCCGTGGGATCTCGAGCAGATGAGCGCGGCACTGGGTCAGGTCCAGCAGCTGATCTGGCGACGCCACATGGCGCTCGCCCTCGAACGTCACGTGGAGCATTCGGCGGATGAACAGTTCGACCTGATCGTCGGGTTCGCCGACATCGTCGGTTACACGAGCCTCTCGCGGCGGATCGACCTGACCGATCTCGAGGCTCTCCTCGGTTCGTTCGAGGACGACACGTTCGACGTCGTCGTCGATCACGGCGGTCGCGTCGTCAAGACGCTGGGCGACGCGGTGATGTTCACGTTCGAGGACGCGCATGCCGCCGCTGCGGCGGCCATCCGCATCCACGAGTTGTCCGAGAACGACCACCTGCCACCGCTCCGCGTCGGCCTCGCCCGCGGACCTGTGCTGACCCGACTCGGCGACGTATTCGGCGAACCCGTCAACATCGCGTCCCGCCTGGCCGGATCCGCCCACCCGGGAACAACTCTCATCGACGACACCATCGCCGACGAGATCAGCGCCGACGACCGGTTCTATCTCAAATCGATGCCCTCACTGCGGGTCCGGGGTTACAAGCACCTCAAGGCCCGCGTCCTCGAGGCACATCGCGACGGGCCGCTCAACGACTGACCGGCAGACCTCGGTTCGACTCCCGGACTTCGATCGAGGTCTGGGGGTCGGCTGTGGACAACGATCTGCGGCCCCATCCCCGACGATCTACGCTGACGCCGGTACACCTATCGTGGTCTGCGACATCAACGGGGGATTTGTGTCGGACTTGGTCGTCGATCCAGCAGCACTCGACACCGCTGCGAAGGATGTATCGAACTGCGCGTCGTTCGCGGTTGATGGCGCTCGAGCTCACTTCTCGCTCTGGCCTCGAGGGCACATCGTCGACGTTCGGCGAACTGGCCGGCAACTTCACCGGCGCGACGGCAGACATGTCGGTGGTGGCGGCCACAGCCGATGAGCAGATCGCGTCGTCACTGGCCAACCTGTCCGGCGCGGTTTCCGCGTTCTCCGAACTGGTCCTGGACGCCAAGGACACCACCGTGGCCACGGACGACCAGAGTGCCGGCCGGATCAGCGACGCAGTCCCCTACCCCACTCGCCAAGGCGACCAGACCCACCACGTCGTTCCGCTCAGCGTCCTGTTGTCGGTGCAGTAAGCCCTATGCCACCGAGTTACAACGAGGTGACCTCGTGGAGGCCCGAGGTCATGGCGCAGATCGCGTTCGGCGTCGTTCGATTGCAGGCCCATCTGGAGGTCGAGGCACCGAAAGCCGGCAACCCCGTCCTCAACCTGAAGCTGTCGGACTGGCGAGGCAACGCCCGCGATGCCGCCGACACCAGGGCTGAGAGCCTCACCCGATGGATCAGGAACACCGCCGACGAATTCGGTGACGTCGCAGAGGTCCTGCAGACCGGTGCAACCATCGTTCGCAACGCCATCACCGCACTCGAGAGTCGAACCACTCTGGCCGACAGCCGGGGTTACATCCTCGACCGCGGGAGCCGTGGGTACGCGATCAACTTCGATCCGGCTCGTGCACCGGACGGCGCCCAGTACGACGCCGGGGAAGCGTTCGAGCACCAGTCCGCATTGTCGAGCCTCGCCACAGCGGCGGACGACACCGTGACGGCCACCCGTGATGGCATCAATGGCGCGCTCGGTGAGATCGGCGGCATCACACCGGCTTCCGTGGCTCAGAACCGCGGAATCGTCGATCCCAAGCGTGCCGCGAGTGACACGAAAGCAGTGATGGCCGGCTCTGCGACACCCGAACAACTCGGCCGCTACAGGCGAGCATTCGACCTGACGCCTGAGCAACTGGATCGAATCCGACGTGGCGAGAATGCCAACATCGAGCGATCTCGACTCGAGTACATCCGGACCGCATTAGAGCTCAACCCCCACCCGCTCGGAGGAATGGCGGTTACGGGAGCACTAGAGTTCGTGGACGGGATCGGGAGCAACTGGCAAGCCACGGAGATGGGCCGTCACGCCCTCCGCCAAGCCGATCAAGGCATGCTTCAGACGACGGGCAAGTTCCTGAGTCGTGGTGCTTCCGCTGCAGGAGTTGCGGTCACGATGTATGACGAGTACCGCAAGTACGACGCTGGCCTTCAGGACGGCGGAGACGCAATCGCATCCGGTGCGGGCGCCTCGCCGGAGGGGCCGTCGGCGGTGCTCTGGCGGGTGCTGCTGTCGGCACTTTCGCTGGACCGGTAGGAATCGCAATCGGTGCTGGGATCGGGGCTGCTCTGGGAAGTAGTGCCGGATCGAGCGTAGGCAAGATGGTGAAGGGTTGGTTTGACTAATGAGCTACCGCGAATCGGGAAGACACCGGGACAACAGTCCCGCTAAACCCGCCCAATCGTTGGCCGAGAGTTATTCCCACTCGTCTACTGTTGTAAAGACATATTTGATGAACAAACTTGCCGTCCTGCCCTCCGGGGTCACATTCTTCCTCGGGTTTCTTTTAGGGGTTAGCACATGGAATTAGACAAAGAAGGTAACTGACCGAAGATGATTGCCGCGCTCGAGTACGCGCTCGTGAACTTCGGTAGTGTTGCGACACTCGTTGCTACGACCCGTGACCAGGATTTCGTCAGCCCCCCGGCTTGGTACGACTGGGACGCCGAAGCCGCGCATGTCGCCGGCGCGAGCAGGGTGCTCATTCGATCCAAAGAACCCCCGCCCCAGTTCGCTGCAAACATCGCCATTCAATACTTCAGATTCGACACCGGCGACGCAATTCGCCTAGGCGATCTCGATACAGCACTCGATATTGCAGCATTGCCAGAATCAACCCCGCTGGCCCACCACGTTGATGTCGATGGATACCTCTGTAGAGACGAGGGCACATACACATCGAACGGCCTTGCCCTCAGAGTCCTCCGTGTGCAGGCAGCATTCAGCACCCCCATGGACGGAAAGTCTGCTCTTTCGATCTTCACCGCAACGACCACTTCTGACACCTGGTATGACATCGAGCAAGAAATCTTGGAAATGGAGAAGCATTGGCTAGCGAGAACGATCCACAACAGTGGCGGCAACTGAAGACCTACTTCACCGGAAGACTGGCAATCTGGGTCACATTTCCCCTTCTGGCCTTCATCGCCGGAATCCTGGTCGCCTACATCGTCACTCGATAATCCGCAACGGCCCGGACCCGCAAGTAGTCCTCTGACTCGCAGACTTCATTTCGATGTTGCGACTTCGATCGAAGTCGCAACATCGAAATGAGGTCTGCGGTCACGCCACAGCCACCGGGCTGACCCGAACCTCGCTCGCCTTGACCACGAGCACGACCTCGATCCCGGTGACCAACCCCAGGTCAGCGACCGCGGCCCAGGTGACCTCGGCCGCCACGACCTGCCCGCCGACGTCGGTGCTGACCACTGCGTGGTCACCGCGGGGCACCACGTCACGGACGGTCGCCCGCAGCATGGTTCGCGGGCTACCGTGCGGCGCTTCGAGATACACGGCCACGGCACGCGGTGAGAACGTCGCGGCGGCAGGCGTTCCAGCACCGAGACCACCGGCCGGCACATCCTCACCCACCGTCCCGACGACCCGGTTTCCGGACTCGTCGACGACCGTCGAAGCCTCATCGATCCGCCCCACGAACAGATTGAGCCCCGACAGCGATGCGCTGAACCTGCTCCCGGGATTGGTCAACACCGCACTCGTGGAACCCGATTCGACGATCCTCCCCCGGTCCAGGACGACGATGTCCTCCGCGAGTCCGAGAGCGTCGACCGGGTCGTGGGTCACCATGATCGTCGTACGGCCGTGATCGGCGAGCAGAACTCGAAGCAACGCCCTCAACCGGCTCGCCACATCCACGTCCAGCGCGCGGAACGGCTCGTCCAACAACAGAATTCGGGGCTCCGCGGCGAGCGCTCGGGCGATCGCCACACGTTGCGCCTGGCCACCGGAGAGCTCATCAGGTTTGCGGTCCACCAACTCCGCGACCTCGACGGCCTCCACCCACCGCGCCACTCGTTCGCGCACCTCGGCACGCGACATCCGCTGCGCCGACGGCGCGAACGCCACGTTCTCCGCGACGGTCAGGTGCGGGAAGAGCCGCGCGTCCTGGGACAGCAGCGCAATCCCACGACGATGCGGTGGAACGAATACGCGGCCGTCGCGAAACACCTCATCGCCGAGGCGGATCCGCGATGCGCCAGCGCCCCGAAACAACCCCGCGATCACCCGCAGCATCGTCGATTTGCCGGCACCGTTCGGCCCGACGACCGCGGTCGTCCGTCCAGCGACGAACCGATGCTCGACCCGTAGCGGGGGCACCGCCTGATCGATGGACACCACCAGATCCGCGTCCGTCACGGCACACCAGCCCCACTCCGACGCCGACGACTGTGCACGCCCACCACTACCACCAGAGAGATGACGACCAGGATGAGCGACAACGGGATCGCGGCCTGGGGATCATCGATCGCCGACACGTAGATGGCGAGCGGCGCGGTCTGGGTGATCCCGGGAGCGTTGCCCGCGAAGGTGATCGTCGCGCCGAACTCGCCGAGCGCACGCGCGAATGCCAGCACCAGCCCGGCGAGCAACGACGGCGCCACCAACGGCAGGGTCACCCGCCACAACGTGCGGGTCGGTCCGGCCCCGAGCGTCGCGGCGACCTCCTCGTACCTCGTACCCACCACGCGGACAGCACCTTCGACGCTGATCACCAGAAACGGCAACGCGACGAAGGTCTGCGCCAGCACGACGGCGGTGGTGGTGAAGGCGATGTCGATCCCGGCGTCGTGCAGACGCTGTCCGACGATCCCGAGTCGGCCGAAGGTGTAGAGCAAGGCCAGGCCGCCGACCACCGGGGGCAGCACCAGCGGCAGCAGCACCAGCGAGCGGACGACGCGGACGACGAGACCGTCGTACCGTGCGAAGATCACCGCCATCGGCACCCCCACCAGCAAGCAACACCCGGTGCTGATGGACGCGGTGATCAACGACAACCGCAGCGCGTCAAGCGAAGACGGCGATGTCATCTGCTCGACGAAGGTGTCCCACGGCGATCGGAGCAGCAACGCGAGCGGCGGCAGGACGATCAACGCGACACCGACCGCGGCGAGCCCATACGTCCAGGCCGGTAATCCCGTCGGATCGCGATGGGCGAGACCCGGACGACGCACCGTCATGGCGCCCCGAAGCCGGCGTCGCGAAGGATGCGCTGACCGTCCTCGCCGAGGACGAGGTCCACGAACTGCTTCCCGAGCCCTCCGTCGTCGGCGCCGCGGACCCCCGCGACCGGATACGCGTTGACCACTTCCGCGAATGCCGGGTCGGTCACGGTGGCCACCTGGTCTCCGGCAGCACGAGCATCGGTCACGTACACGACCCCGGCATCGGCCTGCCCGGTCGTCACCTTGGTGAGTACCGCGCTCACCGACTGCTCCTCCGACGCCGCGTCGATCGTGATCCCGGTGTTGCGTTCCGCGGTGCCGGTGGCGGCGCCGCACGGTTGAGCCGCCTGGCAGACGACGGCGGTGACGCCCGGCCTCGCGAGGTCGGCGAACGACCTGATGCGCAACGGGTTTCCCGGCGCGGTGACGATCACCAGGGTGTTGGTCGCGAAGATCGTGGGTTCGACCGCCAGATCCCCGAGTTTCGCCATGTTTTTCTCGTCGGCACTCGCGAAGACATCCGCGGGGGCACCCTGCTGGATCTGGTTGGCGAGGGTCGACGACCCGTCGAAGGACAGACGAACGGTGACGCCATCGTGCTGCTTCTCGAACTCCGCCGCGATCGCGGTGAAAGCCTTCTTCAGCGACGCCGCTGCGGACACGTCCAGAGTCACGGTGCCCGAATCGCTCCCGTCGTCCGACGAACAACCGGCCAGGAGAACCACCCCGGCCGCCGCGAAAGCAGTGACGAACCTCCTCACCGGTCGCCCCTCCTCGTCTCGACGATGACGTTCGTCGACTTGACGATCGCGGTGGCCACCGACCCCGGCGCGAGCTCCAACTCGCGTGCCGACTGCGCACTCATCAGCGACGTCACCTCGAACGGTCCGCACTGCAACGTCACCTGGGCCATGACGCCGTCCACCAACACCTCGGTGACCAGCCCGGTGAACCGATTGCGTGCCGACCGCGCGACGGGCGCACCGTCGTCCGGCGCCACGGCACGCTCGCGCGCGAGCTGCGCGAGTCGGGCCCCGTCGACGGTCGCCACCGGCCCGTCGTCGGATTGCTCGAGCACCCCGGACGCGATCCATCGTCGGATCGTGTCGTCGCTGACGCCGAGCAATGCTGCGGCGTCCTTGATCCGTATCGCGGTCACGCCGGCTATCGTATCCGCATCTGCGTGACAAATGGCACTCTGAATCCGCGATTGCGGCGGCAGGTCCGCTCTTGACTTCAAGTCAATTTGAGTTCCTAGCGTGAATCCCACTCCGACCGTCGGAGTCCGGGCCGTCGGACCGATGAGTTCCATGGGGGTTCCCGGTCTGTCATGTCGAGGAACGTCGAAGTTCCCCGATGTCCCCTGAGTTGACCCCCATGTTCACCCGGAGACACCGGAAAATCGTTCGCCCCTGTCAGACCCCATCGATACCGTGGAGAGTTATGAACTCAGTCACAGTTCCCGCCGTCGCACCCGGCGATGTCGCGACGCCCGACGTCGCGATCGAGGCCATCGACCTGGTCAAACGCTTCGGCGATTTCACCGCGGTCGACGGCGTCAGCTTCACCGTCCCGCGTGGTTCCGTCCTCGGCCTGCTCGGCCCCAACGGCGCAGGCAAGACCACCACCGTCCGCATGATGACCACCCTGTCACCGCCGACGAGCGGGACCGCTCGCATCGCCGGCTTCGACGTCATCGAACAGCCCGGCATGGTCCGGCAGAACATGGGCCTCACCGGCCAGGCCGCGACCGTCGACGAGATCCTCACCGGACGTGAGAACCTGCGCATGATCGGCGGGCTGTACGGCATCGGTCGTAAGACCCTGGCCCGCCGCTCCGACGAGCTCCTGGAGCAGTTCTCACTCAGCGAGGCCGGCAACAAGCAGGTCAAGTCGTATTCCGGTGGCATGCGCCGCCGGCTCGATCTCGCGGTCAGTCTCCTCGCGGCCCCACCCGTGCTGTTCCTCGACGAGCCGACCACCGGCCTCGATCCACGCAGCCGCTCGGAGCTGTGGGATGTGCTGCGTGACCTCGTTTCCGACGGGACCACGCTTCTACTGACCACGCAGTACCTCGAAGAGGCCGATCAGCTCGCCGACGACATCGTCGTCATCGACAAGGGCAGGATCATCGCCCACGGCACGCCGCTGCAGCTCAAAGAGCAGGCCGGCGCGGCGAGCCTCGTGCTGACCGTGTCCAACGCCGACGATCTCCCGGCGGCCGAGGCCTTGCTGCGCAAGAACGGCGCGGAGGTGTTCGTCGACGTCCCCGCACGCCGGCTCACCACCGCTTCCGGCGGCCTCGGGGACCTCCCCCGCGTCGCCGCATGGTTCGACGAAAGCGGTATCGCTGTCGACGATTTCGGCCTCGCACGCCCGAGCCTCGACGACGTCTTCCTATCCCTCACCGGACACCGCGCCGAGGACACCACCAACTCCACCGACGAGGAGCACTCCTGATGACCACCACCACTGCACACACCGACGCGGTGGTCGCGAGCACATCGCGAGTCCATCCGACGTCCCTCTGGCAGCAGTCCTGGATCATGGTGAAACGCAACATGATCCACACCAAACGGATGCCGGAGATGCTCTCCGACGTCACCATCCAGCCGATCATGTTCGTGCTTCTGTTCGCGTATGTGTTCGGCACGTCGATCCAGACCGACAGTGCCTCCTACAAGGAATTCCTGCTGCCGGGCATCATGGGCCAGACCATCGTGTTCACCGCGTTCATCGTCGCGTCGGGAATCACCGCGGACCTCGAGAAGGGCATCATCGATCGGTTCCGGTCGCTGCCCATCCAACGGTCGTCCGTGCTGATCGGCCGCAGCATCGCGAGCGTCCTGCACAGCTCCATCGGCATCGTGGTGATGTCGCTGACCGGTCTCGCGATCGGCTGGCGCATCCGCGGCTCCTTCGTCGAGGCCGTTCTCGCATACGCCATGCTGTTGCTGTTCGGATTCGCGATGATCTGGTTCGGCATCCTCATCGGATCGTGGCTGCGAACCGTGGAGGCGGTCAACGGCTTCATGTTCTCGACGCTGTTCCCGATCACGTTCCTGTCGAACGCGTTCGTCCCGACCGACCCGATGCCCACGTGGCTCAGGACGATCGCCGAATGGAATCCGATGTCGTCACTGGTACAGGCCTTGCGTGTGCTGTGGGGCAACGGTCCGGAGTTCGGTCCGGGTTCGGCTCTCCCGCTTCAGTATCCGGTCATCTCGACCATCATCTGGGCGGTCGCGCTGACCCTGATCTTCGCACCGTTCGCCCTGCGCGCGTACAACAAGCGCACCATCGACTGAGCGAGTACCACCCGCTCGCCGAGTAGCGAACTCGCGAAACACAACACGCTCCCCGAGTAGCGAGCTTGCGAGCCACAACACGCTCCCCGAGTAGCGAGCTTGCGAGCGTATCGAGGGGACTACAGCGGCCCGTTCAGGCGGTCAACCCGATCGCCTGCAGCGGGTCGCTGTAGATCGCGTCCAGCGAGACCGCACCGGCCGCCTGCTGCTGCACCGTGGCTCCCGAATGCGATACCCGCACATCGCGTTTGGTGACGATCGAGGTCTCGCGAACGGCGCGGGCCACCGTCGGCAGGCTGGCCGGGTAGTCGGTGAACGCCTGACCGCCGAGGATGATGTGGTCTGGGTTGAAGATGTCGGCGATGAGACCGACAGTGCGGCCCAGGACCTCGGCACGTTCTTCGAGCAGAGCGCGCGCGGTTGCGTCACCCGCACGGGCGAGACCGTGCAGGCCCTCGACATCGGCCACCGAAAGACCCAGCGCCTGAGCGGCTTCGACAACACCGGTATCGCTCACCGCCGGTTCCAGACGCCCGGTGCGGTGCGGATCGAGGAGCTCGGTGGCGCCGGTCGGGAAGTGACCGATCACCGGCGGTCCTGCGGTGGGAGTGTGGACGGTACCGCCGACACTGAAGGCGATGCCCAGCATTTCGCGGGCGTAGAAGTACAGGAAGCTCGACTGCTCGTCGTCGGGGTTGAGGACCAGCTCGGCGGCTGCCATCGCCTCGACGTGCGACGCGACCGAGACCGGCAGACCCACGGCCTCGGCGATGACACGCCCGACGGGTGCACCCTCCCAGCCCAGGCGGGGATGATCCACGATGCCGCCCTCGGCGACCCGGCCACCGAGTGCGACGCCGACCCAGAGCACTCGCTTTCCGGTCCAGCGTTCGGCGAAGCGGCGTGCGCTCACACCGATCGCGGCGAGGGTCTGCTCGGGCGTGTCGGCCACCGGCGTCGGGATCTGGATGGCACCGACCACGCGATGCAGCAGGTCGTGGGTGGTGATGGAGGTGACCTTGTAGCCGATGTGGATACCGAGGGTGAGGAACTCGGCGAGGTTGACCTCGAAGGGCAGGCGCGGGCGTCCGATGGCTCCCGACGGGGCGAGGTCCGCGCGCTCGCGGATCAGGCCGGCCTTCAGCAATGCACTGACCTGGCGGTTGACCGTCGAGATGCTCAGGCCGGTGCGTTCGGCGGCATCATCGCGGAACAGCGGGCCGGCCAGGCGGGCGGCCCGGAGGACGAGAGCGGCCGGCTTGTTCGACAGCTCGAGGCGAGGCGTCGCAACGTGCACCCGCTGATCCCCCTTCCCGAATCCTCGTCGGTCAGCGATCGGTCCCGGGATTCGGGACGACGGGACCGACGAAGTTACGGATGACAACGGTACGGGTTGGCGGCTCACCTGCGGACCACGGCGCACCGGCCGGGACGCAGGCCGACGCGTCAGCGGCGTGGGGGCGGTGCGCAGGGTGCGAGTGGAGATCTCGGGAAGGATTGCGGTCATGATTGTCCTCGTCGAAAATCCCCGCGTTCTTCACGGCGGGGCGGGGTGGCTGAAGTGCTCGGATGAAGAGACTTGGAGCGACACCCCGGACGAGGCGTCGGCTCAGCGCATTCGACGACAACAACAGAGAACACGAGCGAGCGGCAGACGGCAGCCCAGCGCGGTGGTCACATAGGTGACCTCCGACAGCCTGCGGTCGACACTCGTCATGCGGATCAAGCTAGCAACGCCCACCCCGCCGCGGCAAGCCCGTTCCGCCAGGTGACGGAGGTTTGGCAACCTACGGGCATATGCGTTCACCGGCGAAGATAGCCCCGCCGACGATGATTCGCGCGGGTTGCGCTCAGCGTGATTCCAAATCCTTACCCGGCGCCCATCCGACCTGGGTCGCGTTCCGAGCGGACCGAGGTCGCCTTGTCTCTTCCGAGTCGAGTGTGTCGGTGATCGACGGTAAATTGTGAGCATGACCACAACCGCGGGTGAGTCCGTTTCCGACGCCGATTTCCTGGAGGTCGCCGAACCGTTCCGTCGTGAGATCGTCGCCCACTGCTATCGGATGCTGGGCTCGCATCACGACGCGGAGGACCTGGCCCAGGAGACATTCCTGCGCGCGTGGCGCGGATACTCCAAGTTCGACCACCGCTCCTCGGTGCGGACCTGGCTGCACAAGATCGCCACCAACACCTGTCTCACGGCACTACAGAGTTCACAGCGCCGACCGCTCCCGTCCGGCCTCGGCGGCGATGCCTTCGACCCGACCGACGACCTCCTCCAGAACCACGAGGTGCCCTGGCTCGAGCCGTATGCCGGCACCGTCGACGAGATCACCCCCGGCGACGACGCGGACCCGGCCTTCGTCGTCGGCGCACGCGAATCGGTGCGGCTGGCGTTCATCGCCGCCCTCCAGCATCTCCCCGAACGCCAGCGCGCCGTGCTGATCTTGCGCGACGTCCTGCAGTGGCGCGCCGCCGAGGTCGCGGACACTATCGGCGTCACCACCGCAACCGTCAACAGCCTTCTGCAGCGCGCCCGCGAGCAACTGAAGACCGCGCGGCCGCAGGCCGACTCCGCGAGTTCGGACTCCTCGGTCCTCGACGACGACGCCAAGCGGGAACTGCTCGCACGCTATGTGTCGGCTTTCGAGCGCTACGACGTCGACGCGATCGCCGAGATGTTCACCGACAAGGCGATCTGGGAGATGCCGCCGTTCACCGGCTGGTACCAGGGCCCGGAGGCGATCGGGACACTCATCAGTAAGAACTGCCCGGCGGAGAAGCCCGGCGATCAGATCCTGCTGCCCACCGTCGCCAACGGGCAGCCCGCGTTCGGTCTGTACATGCGCGAACCCGACGGCGTCCACCGGCCGTTTCAGCTCCAGGTCCTCGACATCGATCCGGCGACGCAGAAGGTCGGCTACGTGGTGGCGTTCTTCAGCGACACCATGGAAGCCGACTTCGCGAGGTTCGGCCTCCCCCCGACGCCGTACGACGCCCCGGCTCGCACCGCGCCGAACCCCTGGCACTGATACCCAGGCCGAACTGGCGTCCCGGGTCACCCGTCGGGATTCTGCGGCAGTTGGGAGGGGTCCATCCAGACCACCTCCCAGGCATGGCCGTCCGGATCGCAGAAGCTGCAGCAGTACATGAACCCGAAGTCCTCGGGGTCGCGCAGCGGTGCACCGCCCGCGGCGAGCGCCGCGCCTGCGAGCTGGTCGGCGTGTTCCCTGCTGTCGGCGGAGAACGAGACGAGCGCCTCTCGCCCGCGGGTGGGGTCGGCGATGCTCCCGGCCGCGAACCCCTCGAAGCGTCGGTGCTGCATCAGGATCACCATCGCGGCGTCGTTGATCGTCATGCACACGGTGGCCTGATCGCAGAACATCTCGTCGAACCGGAAGCCCAGCGCGCCGAAGAACCGTCGTGACCGCGCCACGTCGGCCACCGGCAGATTGACGAAGAGCATCGATGCCACGGCGGCCTCCAGTCGGGATCGGGACTCGACCCGCCCGTTCGACCGCATGCGGATCGGCCGGCCGGAACAGGGTCTCACCCGATACAGACCTGCCCGCGCATACGAATTCATCGCGATCGAATAGTGTTCACTCATGGGCGTCATCTACCTTGTGCGGCACGGTCAGGCTAATGCGTTGGCGTACGGCGTATCCGACGCCACGGACGACCTCCGGAACGGCCCGGGCGGACTCACCGCGACCGGCGACACCCAGGCCGCGGTTTCCGGTGCGTTCCTGTCGGGGCAGATCGACGGATTCACGGCGGCCGTGAGTGGTGACCTACCGCGGCAGAGCCAGACCCTCAGCGGAGTGCTCGGCGCTTTCGAAGCACGACCGGACGCGAAGGTGGATCCCGGCTGGAACGAGTACTCGCTGCCGGCGCTCGTGGGACACGCATCCCCGGAGATGTACCGCGACGGCCGCAACTACCAGCAGCATCTGGACAAGGGCCTCGCGGCCTGGATCGCGGCCGGCGACCACGAACCGACACCGGGACCCGACGGTGGACCCGCGGAGAGTTACCCACAGTTCCAGGCCCGGGTGCACGACGCCGCGGTTCGTGCCACGGAGCAGGCCGGGTCAGGTCAGACGCTCCTGGTGGTGTCCTCCGCGGGCACCATCACGCAGTGGATCGCGCAGCTCTGGGGCATCCCGGACGAGCAGTGGCCGACGATGGCGCGCTCGATGGTCAATGCGTCGATCACGAAACTGATCGTCGGCAGGCAAGGCGTGACGGTGGTGTCGTTCAACGAGCACGGCCACCTCTCCGACCGTGAGGGCGGTATCTCGACCTTCCGCTGAGTCCAGCGGCATGGTGTGTGCGCGTCGAGCAACCACGCACAACGAGGAGCCGTGCCGAAATCACCCCCGCGACAGGGGCGTTCGACACGGCTCCTCGTTGTGTTCGACGCCTGCTAGGCCCGATGCAGATTCGTGCCCGGACGCGTGAGCACCACGTTCGGCAGCACTGCATACCGCGACAGCTGCGTGACCGAATGTGCGACGACGGCGACATCGGCGGCCGTGATCATCTCGTCCTTGGAGATGCGGTCCTTGAGCCAGTCGGTCATGTCGGTGGCAACGTAACCCGGCGCGATCGTCGTCGCACTCACGCCGTTCTCCGACTCCTCGAGGTTGAACGTCTCGCACAGCGAGATCAACGCGGCCTTGGTCGCGCCGTAGGCGGACAGCTCGGGCTCGGGGTAGACGCCGGTGATCGACGCCACGGCAATGACTTTCGCCGTCCCGTTGGCTTCCGCCGTCGTCCGCAGCATCGGCAGTACCGACTGCAGCAGGATGTACGGCGCCCGCACGTTGACCTCGTAGAGACGGTCGAAACGCTTGACCGGCATATCCGCCACCGCACCCTTGGAGCCCATGCCCGCGTTGATGATCAGCGCGTCGCATCGCCCGAATGCCTCCGCATGGGCGGTGCCGAGTGCGGCGATCGCTTCGGCATCGGTCATGTCGGCCGGGACGACCTCCACCCGGCCGGCGCCGTGCTCGCGGAGCTCGGCCGCCTTCTTCTCCAACGCTTCCCGGCCTCGGGCACTGATCGTCAGGTCCCAACCGTCCGCGGCGAACCGTTCGGCGATCGCCGCTCCGATGCCACGGGACGCGCCGGTGACCAACGCGGACCGGTTCTTCGACACTTCACTCATGCACTTGTCCCCGTATTCTGACTGTTCCCATGTGACTCTCAGCTGATGTGACGCAGACCGTCGGCGATGAAAGCCGCGGTGGCCTCACCCGCACGCTCGGCGCCGTCGCCCGACGACGCGCCCGAGAGGGCACGGTAGGTGATGCCCTCGGCGATCACGCCGAGCTTCAGGTTGGCGAGACCGAGGTAGAAGTCCCAGTCGCCGAGGTCGGAACCGGTTGCGGTGGCATACTTCTGCGCGATCTCGTCCACGGATGCGTAGCGATCGCTGGTCCACGCCGCGGAGAAGCCGAGCACCTGGTCGAAGGCACCGGTCCGGTACACGCACATGAGCGCGACGTCGGTCAGTGGATCGCCGAGCGTCGACATCTCCCAGTCCACGACAGCGGCGATGCGTGCCGGGTCGTTCGCGTCCACGATCGTGTTGTCGACGCGGAAGTCCCCGTGCACCACCGATTCCCGGGCCTTCTCGGGCACACGCTCGGACAGCGCTTCGACGAGGCGGTCCACGTCGGGCAGCTCGCGGGTCTTCACGTGACCCCACTGACGGGCCCACAGTTTGACCTGTCGCGCAGCGAATCCGGCCGGCCGTCCGAAGTCGCCGAGACCGACGGCGTGGTAGTCGACGGCGTGCAGGTCGGCGAGCGTCCGGACGAGACCGTCGAGATTGGCGGCCACCTCCTCGTCGGAGTACACGGCGAGATCCTCGGCGGTGCGCACCACCCGGCCGTCGACGAATTCGACGACCGTGCAGGGTGCCCCGATGATCGACCCGTCGGAGTCGAAGGCGACAGTTCGCGCGACCGGCACCGAGGTCGACTGCAGCGCACTGGTGACAGCCCACTCGCGGTTCATGTCGTGGGCGGACGGCGTGAGTCCACCAGTCGGTGGACGACGCGCCACCCACTTCGTGTGGCCGTCGGTGACGGTGTAGGTCAGATTCGACTTGCCGCCACTGATCAGGTCGATGGACAGGTCACCGGCGACTTCGACGCCGCTGTCGACGAGGAGTCGGCGGAGTTTGTCCGCCTCGAGAGCTGATTCGACTCCGGTCATTTCGCACCCGCCGCGGCCTGTGCCTTCTTCGCGCGGCCGACGGCGCGGCGCGCGATGGCCCAGCGGTGGACCTCGGACGGACCGTCGTAGACGCGGAACGGACGAAGTTCCTGCGACAGGCGGGCGATCGGCAGGTCGGCGGAGACCCCGAGGCCGCCGCACATCTGGATGCTGCGGTCGGCGATGCGCGAATATGCTTCACCGGCAAAGGTCTTCGCGATCGAGGTCTCGTCGGACGCGTGGTTGCCCAGGTCCAGTTCATGACAGGCCTTGAGCAGGAGCGCACGCGATGCGGCGAGGTCGATCTCGTTGTCTGCGATCATCTGCTGGATCATGCCGAGGTCGCCAAGTCGGCCACCGAATCCCTCACGGCGCGAGACATAGTCGACCGCGACGTCGTGGCAGCGTTTGGCGGCGCCGAGCCAGCGCATGACATGGGTCATGCGGGCCGGTCCGAGCCGGACCTGTGCGTAGCGGTAGCCCTCGTCGACCTCGCCGAGGATGTCGGCGTCGGGAACGAAGAGGTCGTCGAAGGTGACCTCGCAGTGTCCGCCGATCATCGCCTTGTCGATGGTGTTGATGTGGCGACCGACGGTGATTCCCGGGGTGTCGGCCGGAGCCAGGAACATCGTGGCGCCGCCGCGGTCACCGGGCGAGCCGGCCGTGCGGGCCATGATGATGAAGAAGCCCGCGCCCTCGGCGCCGGTGATGAAGTGCTTCTTGCCGTTGATCTTCCAGCCGCCGTCGGCGCGGACGGCCTGCGTACGCAGCGCATTGGGGTCCGAGCCCGCGCCCGGCGCCGGTTCGGTCATCGCGAAGGCCGACCGCACCTCGCCGGTGGCGAGCGGGGCGAGATACTTGTGGCGCTGCTCTTCGCTGGCGATGCGCTCGAGCATGTGGATGTTGCCCTCATCCGGCGCGCCGATGTGCAGCGCGACAGGACCGAAGGTGGAGTAGCCCGCCGCCTCGAAGACCGGCGCGCGGTCGGTCATGTTCAGGCCGAGACCGCCGAACTCGACCGGTGCGTGCGGGGCGAAGATGCCCTCCGCCTTGGCCTTTGCATTCATCTCGCGGCGCAGGTCGTCTCCGCCGGCTGCGGTGATGTCGCCGGCGTTCGCATCCTCGAGCGGCAACACGTACTCGCGGACGAAACGTTCGGTCTTCTCGACCAGCTCGACCACCGCGGGATCGTGGCGCAGGTCTATGGGCATCGTGACTCCTTTGGCTGGACCGACGGGAACTTTACCCGACGCCGACCGAGCGATCGTTCGGCCGTCCATACCTTGCCAGGCGATGTCATCCTGGTCAAGGCTGACCGGGTGAAATCCGTGCCCTCAGGTGGTGCGGTAACCCACCAGGGCACGGGCCAGCTGAAGATTCCGCGCGATCAGCTCGTCCGGGCCCAGCAGTCCGTCGAGTTTGAACCACGTCGAGACACCCACACACATCGTGGCCACCGCGCGGGCCGCATCCTTCGGGTACTCGGTGGTGAAGTCGCCCGCCTCCACGCCGGCGAAGACGATCTCGTCGACCATCCGCTGCTGACGGTCCCGGTGGGCGATGTACTTCGGCCGGTAGTCGTCGTCGAGACTCCGGATCTCCGTGGATCCGACGAATGCCTGCTCCCGGCGGTACATGTGGAACCGCAGCAAGGATTCGACGACCGCGTCGAACTGCTTCACCGGCTCCGGTCCGGCTTCGAGGATCGCCGCCTCCGACCGGGCCAGCAGGTCGGTCATCGTCCGCTCGAGCAGACCCTGCAACAGGGACTGCTTCGACGGGTAGTGGTGGTACAGCCCCGGCACCGAGAGGTTCGCCCGCGCGGCGACCTCTCTGACCGACGTGCCGTGATAGCCCTGCTCGGCGAACGCCTCGAGGGCCGCCGCCAGCGGGATCGGGAGCTCGGGCTCGCCGTAGTCACGCCACGCGCCGAGAGGTTGCTTCGCCGGTCGTACGTCGGTTTCGCCGGTTCCGCTGTTCATGGGTTCAAACATATCTCCACGCGCGGCACTACTCACCATCGGCGCTGCGGTGGGACAGGCTCTTCTCCAGGATCTCCGCGGGGGACACGAGCAACGCGATGCTGAGGTCCACGACGTCCGACTTCGTGAGCTCGACGTCGCCCTCGAGCCAGGCCGCGAGCAGGCGACTCAACCCACCCACCTGGTAATGCGCCACGCCCGTCGCCTGCGCGGGGCCGACGTGCACATCGAGAATCGTCGAGGTGCTCTGGAGCGTCAGATCCGCGAACAGTGTGGTGGACTCCATCCGCTTCGCTGCGATCACCGGGCTCAGCAGGGCTTGCGAGAACAGCAGTCGACCCTTGCGCCGATCCTGATCGATGAGGTCGACGATCGCGGCGACCGCTCCGGCCACCTTGGCGCGCATGGTCGCGCCCTCAGAGAACGCGGCGAGGCTCGAATGTGCGATCTCCTCGATGACCTCGTCGTACACCACACCGACGAGCTGGTCGACCGACTCGAAACTCTCGTAGAAGTATCGTGCGGTCAGGCCGGCCCGCCGACAGACTCCGCGCACCGTGACCGCCTCCGCGTCATCGGCGCCGAGCAGGTCCAGAGCTGCGTCGATCAGCGATGCGCGGCGTCGCGCGACCCGGGTGTCGCCACCCTCGCCGCCGTACGCGCGGAGGGAAGCAGCCGTATCCGACGCAGCGGCGTCGGACCCGGTTTCCGGGGTCGAAGGTCCTCTTCCCATGGTTCCTATCTTGACACCCCAGTAAGTTCATGTTTTATAAAACGGGAAGCAAACGTTTCCTAAATCCGGCCAGGAGGGGTTCGATGGCATCGGAGCCTATCACCAGTGGAAGCTCGGCCCTGTCGCCGCGAACGTCGGCCGACGCCACACCCGAGATCGAGCAGTTCCTCGCCGCGGAGAAGCCGGACACCGAGTTCCTGCCGTCGACCGCACGCATGTCCCGCGCCGAACTGGACGCGCTCCCCTCCGCACAGAACCTCGATCCGTTGGGCATCGGCGTCCTCGCCGGCGCGGCGAACGTCATCATGCAGCTGAGCCTGCCGGCGGTGGGTTACGGCGTGTACGAGAGCCGCGTCGACTCCGGGAATCTGTTCAAGCATCCCCTCAAGCGCGGTCGCACCACTCTGAGCTACCTCGCGGTCGCCGGTCTGGGCAGCGCCAAGGACCGCAAGGCCTACCGCAAGGCGATCGGCAAAGCCCACGCGCAGGTCCGGTCCACCACCGACAGCCCGGTCAAATACAACGCCTTCGACCCGAAGCTGCAGCTGTGGGTCGCGGCCTGCCTGTACCGCGGCACCGAGGACGTCCATCGGATCTTCGGCGGGATGACCGAGGTGTCCGACGATTTCTACCAGGCCGGCGCCGTCCTGGGCACCACGCTGCAGGTCCCGCGCGAGGCCTGGCCGGCCGATCGAGCGGCCTTCGAGGAGTACTGGAACGAGACCGTCGAGACTCTCGAGATCGACCCGGTCATCCGTGAGTACCTGATGAAGATCGCCCGCGCCGAGTTCCTGGGTCCGATCGTGGCCAAGCTACTGGGCTGGTACTTCGAGATCCTGGCCATCGGCTTCCTGCCGGAGAACTTCCGCCGGAAGATGGACGTGCGACTGTCGCCGTGGCAGCAACTGTTCTTCGACAAGCACAACGCCGCACTCCGGGCGATCATCACCCGCGCACCCAAGCCGGTTCGCAGCTTCCCGTTCAACCTGCTGCTCGCCGACGTCCGGTGGCGGATGCGCACCGGTCGCCCTCTGGTCTGAGTTCCGGTTCCCGGTTGGGGGAAGCCCGTCCCGCTCATCGCGAGCGGGACGGGCTTTTCGGCCTTCTGAGCCACCCCTCCGCTCGTTCCTCCGCCCGTTGAGCCGGCACCGAGCGCAGCGACGACCCCTCCCCGCCCGTTGAGCCGGCACCGAGCGCAGCGAGGCGCCGTGTCGAAACGCGCGCCTACAACCTCCGCAACGCATCGCGGCCGAGCGCGGCAACGTCGGTATGGCCGGCGAGTCCGAGCGTGAGGTCGAGTTCGGCGATGATGTCGGCCACCGCGTCGCGTGCACCGTCGGCACCGGCAAGCGCCAGCCCGTACATGTGCGGCCGGCCGATGCAGGCGGCGTCGGCGCCGAGCGCGAGTGCCTTGAAAACGTCTGAGCCGGTGTAGATCCCGGAGTCGATGAGCACCTTGATCCGGCCGTCGACGGCGGGCGCGATCTCCTCGAGGGCGTCGATCGTGCTCACGGCACCGTCGATCTGGCGTCCACCGTGGTTGGACACGATGATGCCGTCGACCCCGGCGTCGACGGCGCGACGGGCATCGTCGGGATGGAGCACCCCCTTGAGCACGATCGGCAGCGACGTCCGCCCGCGCAGCCCCGCGAGATCGTCCCAGCTCAGCGACGGACGCGAATAGATGTCGAGAAAGGTCTGCACCGCGGCGCGCGGTCGGGCCGACGTGAGATTCGCGAGGAAGCGCCCCGGCGCGTTGCGGGTGATCGAGATCAGGGTCGCGATGGCGCCGAGGGAGATCTCGGGTCGTTCCCCGGCGGCGGTGCGCAGTCGCTCGGTGACGATGTCGGCGAAGCGCCGGTCCGAGGTGTACTGCGCGATGCCCTCACCCCGCGCGAATGGCAGCGATCCCAGGTTCAGGTCCTGGGGACGCCATCCGAGCATCGTGGTGTCCAAGGTGACGACCACCGCGTCGGCACCGATCTCCTCCGCACGGGCGAGCAGGCTGTCGACCAACTCGTCGTCGGTGGACCAGTACAGCTGGAACCATCGCGGCGCACCTGGCGCCACACCGTCCATCTCGGCGGCCACGGTCTCCATCGGCACACTCGCCTGGTTCGAAAAGATGTACGGCACACCGAGTTCCGCGGCCGCATGACCGATCAGCCGGTCGGCGTTCGGAACAGCCAGGGACCCGGCACCCACCGGCGCGAACAACACCGGTGCCGGGATGCGACGCCCGAACAGTTCCACCTCGAGGTTTCGCTCGGAGACATCGCGGAGAATCCGCGGCACGATCGCCCAGCGGTCCAGGGCCCGGCGGTTGGCCGCCATCGTGCGACCCTCACCGGCACCGCCGCCGATGTACGCCCACGCGCGGGCCGACATCGCCCGTCTGGCGCGACGTTCGAGTTCCGCGAAATCGGTTGGCACGCGTGGCTTTCGTCGGTGAACACCAGCGGTGTAGATGTCATTCTGCCGCGCTCGCCCGTATCCCGTGGTCATGGGAGCCGATCGTAACGTCGGCATCGGCCGGCCCGGGACGATTCCGGCTGTGTCCGAGGGACCCTGACTCAGCGCGTGGCGATCGCCGTCACGCCGGCGGCGGCAACCGTCACCAGGCCCACGGACGGCCAGGCACCGATCTTCTTCGCGAGCGGATGCGAGCCGCCGAACGCCGCCAGATAGGTGGCGAGCAGACCGCCCGCCACCGCCGGCCCCTTCTCGACCGCCCACCGTCGGGTGCACCAGGCGCCTGCCGTCGCGAGGACCACCCCGCCCAGCTCTCGCCGACCGCTGTATCGCGCCGCCGCGAAACCGCCGACCAGACCGACCGCCACCACGGGAACCGTTGCATCCACTGCCATGCGACCCAACGTACCGGCATCCCGGAGCCCGCACCCATCCGTCGGGTGTCACCGCTCCGAAGACCGGTTACCCGCATACGCCGGCGGACCCGACAGCCGACCCGCACCCCCCGAAGGGCCTCGACATGACACAGACCGCAGAGATGACCGACTCATCCCTCCCCCACCGGCCTGTCCTCGACACGAACTCCGGTCTCCGCGCGATCGACGACGCGACGACCGACCTGGAACTCGTCGAGGAGGTCCTGGCCGCGCACTTCCGCCGCCATGCCCTGACGCTGCAGAAAGTGGGGGCCGAGCTCACTCCCGCGGTGGATGCCATCGGGGGACGTATCGGCGGTGGCAAGCGCCTGCGCGCGGCCTTCTGCCTGTGGGGTGCTCGAGGCGCGGCACGTGGGCAGACGGTGCCCGGTGTCGTCGAGTTGGCGTCCGCGATCGAGTTGTTCCACTTCGCCGCCCTGGTCCACGACGACGTGATGGACGACTCCGACACCCGTCGCGGCCTCCCCACCGTCCACCGCCACTTCGCCGACACTCATCGCGCCGACGGGCGCCGCGGCGATTCCGACACGTGGGGCACCGCCGTTGCGATCCTCGTCGGCGACATGTGCCTGTCGTGGTCGGACGATCTGGTCGCCGCGGCGGTCGACGCCGTGCCCCGGGACGTCCGGCAAGCCGTGCGCGAGACCTGGACGGAGATGCGCAACGAGGCCTACGCGGGGCAGTACCTGGACATGCTCGGCCAGACCGAGGAGCACACCGATCCTGATCGGACCGTGCGCGTCCTCCGATACAAGAGCGCCCGCTACAGCATCGGGCAACCGCTCCGTCTCGGTGGCACGCTCGCCGGCGCGGACGCCGGCCTCCTGGCCGACTACGACCGCATCGGGCTCAGCGCCGGTGAAGCATTTCAGCTGCGCGACGACATCCTCGGTGTCTTCGGCGACGAGAAGGTCACCGGGAAGCCGACGATCGACGACATCCGCGAGGGCAAGCGCACCATGCTGATGGCACTGGCCGAGGAATCGGCGACCTGGACGGAACGGCGGGTGATGGCCAACTGCCTCGGCAACCCGGACCTCGACGCCGACGGTGCGGCACTGATGCGCGAGGTCGTGGAATCCACCGGCGCGCTCGAACGCGTCGAACAACGCATCGTCGAGCTCGCCGAGGACGCTCTCGCCGTCGTCGCGCACGCCTCGGTGGACGACCAGACCCGTCAGGCCCTCACCTCCCTCGTCGAACGTTGTGTGTGGCGCCGCTCATGAACTCGGATGGTGCTCCGACGGTCGAGTTGCGCATCTGGGGCGTCGACCGGGTGATGCCCGCGCTCGGCCGGATGGCATCGGGACGCCGCGCGCTACGGGCGACCCCGGGACTTCGGTTCGCCAAACTGCTCGGCACCGGAACCGCCAGGACGTTCACGATGGAGAGCGCCGACCTGCGGCACTGGGCAGCGCTCACCGTCTGGAACGACGACGATGCGGCGCGCGCCTCGTCGAATTCGCGGGTCCTGCGACGCTGGCAGGACTCGAGCACCGAGGAACTGCGCATCACGATGCGGCCGCTCCGGTCGAAGGGTCGGTGGTCGAGGGTCGACCCGTTCGGCCATCGGTCGCACGACGGCCAGCCGGCCGCCGGGGTCCGGCCACGTGACTGGGCGGGACCGGTCGCCGCACTCACCCGCGCCCGGTTGCGGCCGACGACGATGGCGTCCTTCTGGCGGGCGGTTCCGCCGGTGGCGTCGGAACTGGCCGGCGCACAGGGGAATCGACTCGCGCTCGGCGTCGGCGAGCTGCCGATCGGCGTCCAGGGCACGTTCTCGCTCTGGGACTCCGCGCACGACCTCACCGACTTCGCCTACCGCTCCCCCGCCCACAAGTCCGCCATCTCGCGCACCAAACCCGCCCGTTGGTACGCCGAGGAACTCTTTGCCCGGTTCGCCGTCCTCGACGTCACGGGGACCTACCAGGGGAGATCCGCATGAGCACGACCAGACATTCGCCAGCCAAAGCACAAGGAACACAAGCGCAAACGCCTTCGCCGCCTGAGGTGCGAGGAGCGCAAGCCCCAGTACCTTCGCCGCCTGAGGTGCGAGGAGCGCAAGCCCCAGTACCTTCGCCGCCTGAGGTGCGAGGAGCGCAGGCGACGAGCCACGAAGGCCCGGCGAGTAGATCATCCCGCCGTCACCACCTCATCCCGGTCGCGTGGGTTCTCCTGGCCGCGACCATCGGGGTCCAGATCGCCTTCCCGCTGACCGGTGGTGGCACTCTTCCGCTGACCGTCGCGAGCGTGGTGCTGCTGGCGTCGGCGTCGGTGATCCATCTGGCGGCCACGCGTGGACTCGGGGCCGCGGTGGGTCTGGTGGTGATCGCCGGCGGCGGCGGGCTGGTCGCCGAGGCGATCGGTGTCAGTACCGGATTCCCTTTCGGCACATATGCCTACACCGACGGTCTGGGCCTCAAGATTCTCGGCGTGCCGGTTCTGGTGCCGCTGGCCTGGATCATGATGTCGTGGCCTGCGCTCGCCGTCACCCGGCGACTCATCGGGGCACTGAACCTGTCCGGCACGCGTGCGCGTGTGGCCACCGCGTTCCTGGGCGCCTATGCCCTCACCGCGTGGGACGTCTTCCTCGATCCCCAGATGGTCGACCAGGGGCACTGGGTGTGGCAGTTCCCCGAACCGTCCCTGCCCGGTGTCGACGACATCCCACTGACGAATTTCGCGGGCTGGCTTCTGGTTTCGTTCCTGATGATCGCCGTCCTCGACCGCGTGGTCGGCGCCGGGTACGAGAACACGGACGACGCGGTTCCCGTCACCGCCTATCTGTGGACCTACTTCTCGTCGGTCATGGCGCACGCCGTGTTCTTCGGCCGGCCGACGGTCGCACTGGCCGGTGCCGTGGTGATGGGGGTGGTCGCGCTGCCGCTGCTCGTGCTCGAGGTGCGATCGATCCAGTCCAGGAGACATCGTGCGCGCGACTGACCTGTGGCATCGCACGGTGACGGTGGGGACCGGTCTCTCGCTGGCATCGCTCGCTCTCACCGTCGACAACGCGATCCGAGTCCGCCGGCCCGGCCTCACCGACATCCCGACCGCCGAGCCGCTCTCGGTCCTCATCCCGATGCGAAACGAGGTCACCAGGGCCGAACGTTGCCTCACCGCCGTTCTCGACGCCATCGACCGTTGGCCCGGACCGGCACGCGTGCTGGTGCTCGACGACGGCTCGGTCGACGGAACCGACGCCGTGCTGGCACGACTCGCCGCGCACGACGACCGGATCGAGGTGTTCGAGGGTTCGCCACCCCCGCCCGGGTGGCTCGGGAAGACCTGGGCCTGCCGGCAATTGGCGGACAACGCCCTGCCCGCCGGGACCCTCCCCGACGGGGTCCTCGCCTTCGTCGACGCCGACGTCGTGGTCGAACCGCACGCATTCACGTCGTCGGTCGCGTTGATGCGAGAATCCGGTCTCGATCTCGTCAGCCCCTATCCACGGCAGGTTGCGACCAGTGCCGCCGAGCGCCTGGTGCAGCCGCTGCTCCAGTGGTCGTGGATGAGCACGCTTCCACTCGGACTCGCCGAGCGTTCCCCGCGCGAGTCCCTGACGGCCGCGAACGGTCAGTTCCTGATGGTCGACGCCGTGACCTATCGACGGGCGGGAGGTCATGAGGCCGTCCGCGACGTCGTCCTGGAGGACATCGCCCTGCTCCGGGCGATCAAGGCCGCCGGCGGACGCGGCGTGGTCGCCGAGGGAAGCACCGTGGCGATCTGCCACATGTACGACGGTTGGTACGAAGTCCGTGCGGGATACCGCAAATCGCTGTGGTCTGCGTTCGGTTCCCCGGCCGGCACATCCGCGGTGACCGCCGCCCTCTGCCTGATGTATGTGATCCCGGCTCTCGCCGCACTCACCGGGTCGCGAACCGGACTGGTAGGATACCTCGCCGGCGTCGCCTCCCGACTGGTGGCCGCCCGATGCACCGGTGGACGCACCTTCCCCGACGCCTTCGGACACCCCGCGTCGATCGCCCTGTTCACCTTCCTCGCAGCAGACTCGACGATCGCCCGACGCCGCGGCGAACTTCGCTGGAAGGGACGCACCATCGAGGTCGACCGATGAGCCGGGTCATCGTGATCGGCGCGGGCGTCGGCGGGCTCGCCACCGCGATGCGCCTGCAGGCGGCCGGTCATGACGTCACCGTGCTCGAACAGTTCGACTCCGTCGGCGGCAAACTCGGCGTCATCGAGCACGACGGCTTCGTCTTCGACACCGGCCCGTCCCTGGTGACCATGCCACACGTCCTCACCGAACTGTTCGATGACACCGGTGCATCCGTGGACGACGTACTCGAACTCCAGCGGCTGCCCGTCGCCGCACGTTACCGCTTCCCCGACGGCACCGAACTCGAGCTGCCCGACACCCTCGACCACATCCCGTCCGCGCTCGACGCCGCGCTGGGCCCCGGACGTGGCGACCAGTGGTCGGCGTTTCTCGCTCGCGCCCAGGCCATCTGGGACGTGACCCACGGCCCCTTCCTGGAATCGCCGATGAGCGTGCGGACGATGATCGGCGGGATCGCGACACCGTCGGATGTCCGCACCGTGGCGCCCTGGAAGTCCCTGCGCGGGCTCGGGTCCGAGTATCTCGACGATCCCCGCCTGGCCATGCTCCTCGACCGCTACGCCACCTACACCGGTTCGGATCCGCGACGCGCACCGGCAGCGCTGGCGTCCGTCCCGTGGGCCGAACAGGCCTGGGGCTCTTGGTATGTACGCGGCGGACTCGGACGGATCGCGACCGCGATGCGGGACCGGCTCCTCGCCCTCGGCGGCCGAATCGAGTTCGGTGTCGAGGTGTCCCGGGTGTCGACGGACGAACGCACACGTGTCGACGGTGTCGTTCTTGCCGACGGCAGCAGGCGCACCGCCGACATCGTCGTGGCGAATGCGGACGCCCGCCAGGTGTACGGCCGCCTCGTACCGCGCCGTCCTGCCCGCATTCCGTCTGCGCTGCTGCGACGGTCGACGCCGTCGCTGTCGGGCTTCGTCCTGCTCCTGGCCCTCGACGATCCGCCCGCCGACCAGCCACATCACCACGTCCTGTTCGCCGAGGACTACGACGAGGAGTTCGACGCCGTCTTCGGCTTCAACGGCCCACCGCGCCCCGTCGCCCGACCGACCGTGTACATCTCCGCACCCGACGATCCCGAGATCGTTCCAGGACCGGAGACGGCCGCCTGGTTCGTGCTCGTCAACGCGCCCCGGCACGATCCCGAGCACGGAGTGGACTGGGATGCACCAGGACTCGCAGAGAGCTACGCCGATCAGATCATGGCTGTGATGGCCGACCGCGGCGTCGACGTCGGCGACCGGGTCCGCCATCGGCTGCTGGTCACGCCGGCAGATCTGGAACGCCGCACCATGACGCCCGGCGGTTCGATCTACGGCTCGTCGTCGAACGGTCCGCGGGCGGCGTTCCTGCGGCCCAAGAACACCTCGCCCGTTCCGGGCCTCTACCTGGTGGGCGGGTCGTCGCACCCGGGCGGTGGGCTACCGCTCGTGATGATGTCGGCGATGATCGTGGCGGACCTGATCGCCGCTGCCCCCTGAGGAGTGAACCCTCCCAGGGAATGCCTCACCAGGCCTTCGAGGCTCGTCGCTATCGCTCCTCACACCTCAGGCGGCAGGATTGGTTGCTCCCAACCGAACTCAGGCGAGCGCAGCGAGCCACGAACCACTCCCTGAGGCGCGTCCGAAGCCTGCGGAGCGGGTCCCCCCGCTCCCTGAGGAGCATCCGGAGCCTGCGGAAGACGCGTCACGAAGGGCATGCGGGAGCGGTAGCCCCCCAACGTCCCTCAGGCGGCGGGGGGGTCAGCGCGTCGGTGTGGGCCCCACGGAGTGATCTCCGTTGAGCCGCTTGCGGATCAGTTCGGCACTGATCAGGCACATCGGCAAGCCGATGCCCGGCCGGGTGCTCGACCCCGCGTAGTACAACCCCTCGACCTTGCGCGAGCGGTTCGTCGAACGCAGGAATGCGCTCTGGCGCAACGTGTGTGCCGGCCCCAGAGCCCCACCGCACCACGAGTTCACGTTGTCGACGAAGTCCGCGGGGCCGACGGTGCGTCGTACGACGACGCGGTCGGCGAGATCGGGGACACCGGACCACTGTCCGATCATCGCGATGGCGCGGTCGGCGACCTTCTCGATGTCGGGGTCGCCGCCACCGTCGACCCCACCGTGTCCCAGACCCGGATCGGGCGGGACCGGGACGAGGATGAAGACGTTCTCGTGACCGTCGGGGGCAACCGACTCGTCGGTCGCCGACGGCTTGCACACGTACAGCGATGCGGGATCGGGTACCCGCGTGGGTGTTTCGAAGATGGCGTCGAAGTTGGTCTTCCAGTCCTCGGTGAAGAACAGCGAGTGGTGGGCCAGTTCGGGCAGCTCACCGCTCACGCCGAGATAGGCCAGCACCGCACCCGGCCCCGAGGTCGCACGCTCCCAGTACCGCTGCGGGAAGGTCTGCAGGTCGTCGGGCAGCAGCTTCGTCTCGAGGTGGTGCAGGTCGGCCGCTCCGACCACGATGTCGGCGGGCACATCTCGCGTGGAACCTTCAGCCCCCTGAACGCGAACCCCGACGACCTCGGCGCGGCGCCGGCGTAGCCGACCTGGTCGCTTCCGCGTCAGCACGGCGGTCGCCGCCGTACCGGTGTGGATCACCACGCCGCGTTCGCGTGCGACGCGTTCGAGTGCGTCGACGAGAGTCGTGAAGCCGCCCTGCGGATATCGGACTCCGTCGGCGAGATCGAGCCAGCTCATCAGGTGGTACATCGACGGTGTCCGCTCCGGTGACGAACCGAGGAACACCGCCGGGTACCCGAGCACCTGCTGCAGGCGCCGATCGCTGAAGCGCGCGGAGATGAAGGACTGCAACGAGCGGGTCAGCAGTGACGCGAGGGTCGGCGCATGCCGCAGTACCGGCAGGCTCAGGAACGCGCGTACGGAGTCGAAGCTGGTGTACAGGAACCGTTCGACGGCGAGGTCATACGCCTGTCGCGCGGTCCGGAGGTAGGACTCGAGAGCCGCTCCGGCGCCCGGTTCGATCTGCTCGAACACCTCGCGGTTGCGCTCGAAGTCGCCGAAGATGTCGATCGGTGGTTCGTCGGATTCGTTGTCCCCGAAGAAGACTCGGTACCCCGGGTCGAGCCGGACGAGGTCGAGCTGTTCCTGTGTCGAGGTACCGAGCATCTCGAAGTAATGGTCGAAGACCTCCGGCATCAGCCACCACGACGGCCCGGTGTCGAACCGGAACCCGTCGGCGCTCCACAGCCCGGCGCGTCCACCGAGGTCGTCGTTCTTCTCGATCACCTCGACGTCGTGCCCGTCGTGGGCGAGCAGTGCGGCGGTGGCCAGTCCGGCGACACCGCCACCGATGACGACGATTCGTTTGCGTGCGTTCATGAGGTCAATCCCCTCGGTGTGCGCGGCATACCGCGGCGGGCGACGGCGGCGGCCGCGATCTTCGCCTTGCCGGCGTTGGGAACTCGGACGCGTTGCCTCCTGGCCTCGGCGGCCGAGGACTCCCGTAGGCGTGCGGTCAGTTCGGCGAAGAGGTCGTGTGCGGTGCAGACGGCGACCCGGCTGTTCGCCGGAAGGTACGGGATCGCCGCCGCGGCGGCGGTGAGATCGAGATCGATGTCGTCGAGCCACAGCGACCACGCCCCGTCATCGGGACGATCGGGGTCCAGGCCGACGAGGTATCGACGACCCAGTCCGTCACTGTCCTCACCGAAGTCCCGTAGGAAGTTGATCTTCTGGAACGCGGCGCCGAGACGACGCGCACCGGGCGCGAGGTGGTCGTAGCGTGCGGCGGCCTTGGGCTCCTCGGCCAGGAACGCCCGCAGGCACATCAGTCCGACGACCTCGGCGGAGCCGTAGATGTAGGCGGCGAGGCTCTCGAAGTCATGCTCGACCTGAGTGAGATCCGCACGCATCGACGAGAAGAACGGCGTCACGAGGTCCAGGTCGATCCCGGCGCGGCGCGCGGTCCGCGCAAAGGCGTGCACGACCAGGTTGCTGCTCGACCCGGTGATCATCGCCGCGGCGGTCTGTTCCTCGAGCTGATCGAGTTCGTTGCGCCGGTCCACCAGACCCTGCTCGGGCCGCGGTGCGTCGACGATCTCGTCGGCGACGCGGACGAGCGCGTAGATGTTGCGGACGTCGCGGCGGATCGCGGGGGTGAGCAGCCGGGAGGCGAGCCCGAAAGAACTCGAGTACGACCTGATCACCAGCGCCGCGCTCGCCTCGGCCACGGCGTCGTACCGACGATGTGGCGGGACCACTTCGGTATGACCGGGTAGATGCATCATCCGATGGCTCCTGCGGTGTGACGATGGGTATGTGAACGACGGGGCGACGACGGCGGGTACGCCGTGTCCGCTGGTCCCGACATCATGGATTCGACGCCCGTGCCGTCATCGGATGGGTCGAATCCACAAGCGCGCCGTCGACGAACCCGTGGGGATCGGGACCCGGGAGCTGCCGCACCTGGTCGGCGAACCAGGGACTCACCGCCCAGGGAGTGCGTGCCACCAGGTCCCACACATCCGGGACCTCGGCCCAGGCGTACTCGGCGACCTCATCCGGATTCGGCTCGAGCGATCCCACCGGCCGTGCGACGAACACGGGGCAGATCTCGTTCTCGACGATGCCGCTCGCATCGACGGCGCGGTACCGGAAGTCGGGCAGGATGCAGCGCACCTCGTCGACGTCGATCCCGAGCTCACGCTGCGCATACCGGTGCACGGCGTCGACGACGGACTCACCCGGACGCGGATGGCCACAGAACGAATTGGTCCACACTCCCGGCCAGCTGCGCTTGGACAGGGCCCGACGGGTCATGAGGATCCGGTTGCCGTCGACCAGGTGGCACGAGAACGCGAAGTGCAACGGGGTGTCGACGCCGTGCACGCCTTCGCGGTCGGCGGTACCACATGGTCGGCCGTCGGCATCGGCGAGAACCACCGAGTCGTTGGTCATCTGTTCCTCATCACAAGTCGAGATCGGGGGGCGAGCACAGGCTCACCCGATGTTCGGCACCGAGGCTCCGATCGGATGGGCCGCGGCTCGGGCCGGCGGGCGGGCGATCGGAGCCTCGGCGCACTCGCCTCGATGGTAGGCAGGTCCGGCCGATCAGTCCCGGTCGCCGAAACCGGCGGCACGCATCAGCGCACACCACGTGTCCACATAGGCATCGAGGTCGACGTCCCCGACGAGTGACTGCTGCACGACGATGCCCTGCATCACCGACACCATCGGCAAGGCCAGATCTGCCGGTTCACCAGGAAGTTCGTGACCGGCGTCGCGCCACCTGATCAGAACGCGCTCGAAGACCGCGCGCAGCCCCAGGACGATCTCGCGGACGATCTCGCGCAGCTCGGGGTTGTTGGCCGCCTCACCCCAGATGGTCATCACCATCCGGAAGTCGTCGGTCAGCGGCGCGATCTCGGCCATCACGTGCGCCGCGAGCACCCGGACGGCGTCCTCGGGCGACGCGGGAGCGCCGTCACCGTCGGCGAGGTCGCCGAGGCCCGCTTCGTATGCCTGGAAGACCGACCGTGCCACCGCGGCGATCAGTTGCTCCTTCGACGAGTAGTACGAGTAGACCGCCCCGGCGCTCAGGCCCGACTCCCGGATGACGTCGGACATCGACGCGCGATGGAAACCCTTCTCGGCGAAGCAGCTGCGCGCGGCGTCGAGGATCTGCCGGCTCCGCTCGAGCTTGCGTTCCTCGCTGATCTTCGGCATTCGACGAGTATAAAACGAATCTTCGTTCTTGATTGATCCTCAACCCGCGGTGCATAATTCTTAAAACGAGAGTTCGTTCTTTTTGGGAGGTCGCGATGACCACGTACATCGATCCGTCAGATCAACTGCCCCTCACCGAGAAGGGGCCGAAGCCCGCGCCTCACGGACCGTCCTGGCGACTTGTCGCCGTGCTCGTCCTCGCCATCCCGATCGTGGTCAGCACGATCGCCGCCATGTTCGTCTCCCTCGCGGTGGACCCCGAGCCGCACGACGTCCCGCTCGGCGTGGTCGCGCCGGCACGCGCCGCACAGGCCATCGAGTCCGCTCTGGCCGACCGGGCCGGAGACGACGCCTTCGTCGTCGAGCAGTTCGCCGACGCCGCCGCCGCCCGGAGTGCGATCGAGACCCGCGACATCGTCGGTGCCGTGACCGTCGGCCCGCAGGGCGTCACCGTCCTGACGGCCGAGGCGGGATCGCCGGCGCTGGCGCAGATCGTGGCCGGGGTCGGGACGGGCATCGCCACCGCGCAGTCGTTGCCGGTCACCACCGAGTCGGTGGTCGCACCGCCGTCGACCGATGCACGCGGCACCGGATTCGCGGCCGGTCTGCTCCCGCTGCTCATCGCGGGTATCGCACTCGGCGCATCGGCCGCGATCGCTCTCGCCGGGCAGGTGTGGATGCAGGCCACCGTCGTCCTGATCGGCCCACTGGTCGCCGGACTCGGTTTCGCGGCGGTCTGGTCGTGGCTGGGCGTGATCGACGGACGCGTGGTGCCGGTCGCCATGGCGCTGGCGCTTCTGATCGGCGCCATCTCCTGGTTCACCGCCGGTGCCGGCGCACTCCTCGGGACACCCGGCGTCGGTGTCGCGGCGATCCTGATGATGCTGATCTCCAACCCGCTCTCCGGGCTCGCATCCTCGCCATACCTGCTCCCCGCGCCGTGGGGAACGCTCGGCCAGTGGCTGCCGACTGGAGCGGGCGGCACCCTCACCCGGTCGGTCGCCTACTTCCCGGACGCCTCGACCGCCGGTCCGATGTGGATCCTGCTCGGCTGGATCGCCGCCGGCGCGGTCCTGCTCGCGCTCTCCGCCCTACGGCAGCGACGAGTCTGACTCGGGCGGACGCCCGCGGGTCTGCCGGAACACGGCGACGAACAGCTGGAGAAGGCCGATCATCGCCAGGATCGCACCGGTCGCGGCGATGGTCGCCGCCAGCGCGTCGGCATCGCTGTCGGACAGACCGATCTGCCACACGACGGTGGCCGCGACCATCGCGATGAAGGCGAGGATGACGCGCGACGGCCGCTCCCAGACCGTGACCCTGCCCGGGCCCGCCATCCCGGCCGCCTGGGCCGTCGCCCGGGTCCCCTCGAGGAACAGGGTCAGCACCGCGATCACCACCCCCATCCACGGCGGCGCACCGGCCATCACCACGATTCCCGCGAGGAAGATGTCCGACCAGCGATCGGCCATGGTGTCGAGAACCCGGCCCCATTGGGTCGCCGAACCGGTCTGGGCGGCGATGGCGCCGTCCACGCCGTCGAGGACCGCGGCGAGGAGGATGACGACGGCGGCCACTGCGAACCATCCGTGTCCGGCGAAGGTCACCGCGAAAGCGATCGCGGTGGCCAGGGCCCCGCCGACGGTGATCGCGTTCGGGGAGATGCCGAGGCGCGCGAGCGGCCGCGCACACGCGTTGCTGAGGAGGACCCACCGTTCGACCCAGAAGGATTCACGGGGATCGATTCCGCCGTGCAGCTCCGACCACGCGTCGAGCACGGTGTCCCGTTGAGACCGGCGTGCGAGTCGTCGGTCACCGGCGAGGCGACGCGGTTCAGCCGACACGGTCGTCGACCCGGGCGCCGTCGAGTGCGTGCCCGAGAGCCCATCCGACGATCACGAGCACGTGCAGGACGTAGAGCCAGAGTCCGACCGCCACCACTCCGCCGATGACGCGCAGGCCGCCGTAGGGGATACCGACATCGATCGGCAGGGACAGGAACAGCAGGAATCCCTGCGCGAATCCGGCGATGAACGACGCCGTGACGAGCGCGGTGACCCCGGCGATCGCCAGGCTCGGACGGCCTGGGGTCACTTTCCAGTACACCCACGTCAATGCCACCGCGAGGCTCAGCCAGACGGTGACGAATCCGACGACCACGCGGGTCGCGAGGTCCCAGAAACCTCCGGAGCCGCCGCCGTCGGGCGCCAGTCCCGTGATCGACCCGCCGACCGTGACCGCGATGTGCGCCAGCGTCGGGACCAGGGCGAACAGCGCGAGGATCGACAACCGGGATCGCCACCCGGTGAAGCGATCCCGTTTCGGATAGAAGGTCAGGCAGGCCCGGCGTAGGCCTTCTCCGTAGAACGATGCCGGGAAGAGGAGTACGAGGGCGCTCAGCACGGACAGTCCGGTGCCGATCACGACCGCCTCGTCGAAGACCGCGCGACCGCCCATGTCGGGTGGGATGAGCACGTCGAGACCCAGCCATGTGCTCTCCGCCGACGACGCCCCGCGAATCCACGTCGTCGACCAGATGGCCAGCAACACCCAGGGCACCACGGCGATCGCGGCGTAGTAGGTCAGTGCCGCCGCGGCGACCGCGAGGTCGCCGCGGGCGAGGATGGCCCGCGTGTCGGACACCACCGCACGCACATCGAACGACCGCGGCCCCGGCACGCGAGTCGCCGGCGGGGCGGAGGAACTGAGGGTCACCCTCTCCGGTGTACCGGACAAAGGTCTCGACTAGGCATGTTGCGGATGCCCAATCACCGGCACCGATGTCACAGCGAGGTCACACCGACGCGAAGAGCGCGATCGCCATCCCGATCATGAGACCGCCACGACGGCGTCGAGGATCTTCCACGCGCGCGGGCTGGCGAAGAAGCGCGACAGGCGCCGGGCCCCTCCCCCGAGCGCGGTGAACCACAGGATGCTGGCCAGACACGCGCCGATGGCGAAGGCCCACTTGCCGTTTCCGTGACCGTTGGCGATCGCACCCATGGTCAGGACGGTGTCGAGGTAGACGTGTGGATTGAGCCACGTGAGCGCCAGCGCGGTGCCGACGGCGACCCACCGGCCGGCCGATTCGGCCTCTTCGGCGTTCGCGGAGATGGCCTCGTTGCTGCGGAGGCAGCGTTTGGCGGCGAGCAGTCCGAGCCCGAGCACATAAAGACCGCCGACCATCTTGGCGACGGTGATCACCTGAGGGTGGGCGGCGACGATCGCGCCGAGTCCCGCCACTCCCGCGACGATCAGCACGACGTCGGAGATCGCGCACACGGCCACGATCGACCCCGTGTGCCGGCGCGCCACGCCCTGCCGGAGGACGAAGACGTTCTGCGGACCGATCGCCACGATCAGGCCCGCACCGGTGAGCAGCCCGGCGATCGCGGGGAGGAGGTAGCTGGACACCCTGCGAACGTTATGACCGTCGCTTCGATCAGTACAGCGAATGTTTCTAAAGAATCATCAGCTGTTCTTCATCTAGCGTGGTCGCATGGACATCAGCCAGGAAGGTCTGCGCACGCTGGCCGCAGTCCTGCGTGAAGGGACGTTCGACGCGGCGGCGTCGTCGCTGCACATCACGCCCTCGGCGGTCAGTCAGCGGATCAAGACGCTGGAATCCGCGGTCGGCCGGGTGGTGCTGCGCCGGACCAAACCGGCTTCGGCGACCCCCGACGGCGAGGTGTTGGTTCGCCTGGCCAGGCAGTGGGAACTGTTGCTCGCCGAGACGCGCGCCGAGTTCATCGGCGAACCCGACCACGACGATGCCCCGGTCTCCGCACGGCCCCGGGTTCATCTCCCCATCGCGACGAATGCGGACTCGCTGGCGACCTGGTTGCTTCCGGTTCTTGCCCGGTTCCACCGGGACCACGCGGTGGCGGTCGAGGTGTTCCGCGACGACGAGACGCGCAGCGGCGCTCTGCTGAAGTCGGGTGACGTACTCGCCGCGGTGACGTCGGAACCGCTGGCCGTGCGTGGCTGCACCCTCCACCCGCTCGGCAGCCTGCGGTATCTGCCCGTCGCGACACCAGAATTCATCGAGACCTGGCTGCCGGACGGTCTCGACGCCGAGGCGTTGTCCAGAGCCCCGATGGTCCAGTTCGATCGCAACGACCACATCCAGCTGAACATGGTGGCCGCGTTGGCCGGCCGCGCCGTCGACCCACCCGCCGCCTATATCCCGGCCTCCACGGAGTACCACCGCGCGGTCTCCCTCGGAATCGGCTGGGGCGCAGTACCCGCCGTCCAGATCCGCGATGCCCTCGACGACGGCCGGGTGCGGATGATCGCCGACCACCACCTCGACGTCCCGCTCTACTGGCAGTACTGGAAACTCAGTTCCCCTCTGCTACACCATCTCACGGACCTGGTGGTCGCAGGCGCCGCGGAGGTGCTGCGGTGACCCGCGACGTCGGCGGACTGGTCAGTCGTTGACCGGCACCAGCTTCGGCGGCGTCTCGTCGACGAGCGGGTGCTCGATCTCGTCGCGCCACATGCGGGCCGCGAAGTAGAACGCCCACGCGATCGGCACCGGCAGGAGACCGGCCAGGACGAACGTCGCGGTCAACCCGATCGCCGACGAGACCGGAGCGGCGATCGCCATCGACACCGGCATCAGCGCGACCGACACGAAGAAGTCGAGACTTGCTATTCGGCCGAGCAGTGGCGGCGGGGCACGACGCTGAAGCAGCGTCCCCCACAACACCATCGGGCCGTCGAACAGGACTCCCATACCGAAGCCGGCCGCGACGAACAGCCAGGTCGAATCGGCGACCCCCATCAGGACGAGCGGCACGCTCGAGAACGACCACACCCCGAACATGACCGTCAGATACCGCCGGGGCATCGGCAGCGACGCGAACACCAACGACGTGACAGCCGCCCCGATACCGAACCCGGCCAGCACCCACGCATGCTGCGAAGCGCCACCCTCGACGCGCTCACGCAGGGCAAAGGGCACGAGCACCTCGATCGGACCCAGGGTCGCCAGCACCAGGACACAGGCGAAGAACAGCGTCCCCCACAGCCACGGCGTGCGGATCATGTACACGAAGCCCCCGACGAGGTCGACGACCACACCGCCAACGCCTGCGCCGGTGCGCACGATCTCCGACTCGGAACTCGCCGGTTCGCCCAGTCGTCGCGACGTCACCGGAGCCATCACCAGATAACAGAACCCCGACGCGATGGACGCGATCGCGGCCAGCACGACCGCCTGCCCCGGCGCGGTGGCCCCGATGACGGCCCCGGCCACCATCGGGCCGACCGCCTGGAAAACCACCGGGCGGAAGAAACCCTCGATACCGTTCGCCGCCTGCAGTTCCGACGACGAGACCACACCGGGCAGCAGCGCCGAGTATGCCGGGTAGTACATGCCCATCGTGGCGCCCGCGAGCAGCGATGCCACCACGACCATCCAGAGATCGAGAACGCCGGCCACGGACGCCACACCCACGGCGCCGAACGCCACCATCTTGGTGACCTCGAGGCCGATCATGATGTGGCGCTGCGAGATCCGGTCGGCCAGCACACCGCCGGCGAGGGTCGAGACGAGCATCCCGACCGCTGCTATCCCGGTCGCCAGCGACACCTGTCCCGGTCCGCCACCGAGGGCGATGACCTGCCAGATCACCGCGATCGTCCAGATCCCGTCACCGAACATCGCCAGGATCAAACCCGACGCCAGCAGCCGGTACTGCCGTCGCGCCAGGGGCTTCAAGGCGCGCGGCAGACGGGTGTCGACGTCGGTGCTCACCCCTCGAGCTTGCCGGACGCCGACGTTCTCAGGCCAGCGAATTTCCGCCGGAGAGCGCGATCAGCTCGCCCGGCGGGAGGCCTTCTTGGCGGGCGCCTTCTTCGCCGTGCTCTTGGAGCCCGACGATCCAGAGCTGCTCTTCGAGGCCGCCTTCTTGGCGGGAGCCTTCTTCGCCGCGGCCTTCTTGGCGGGTGCCTTCTTGGCAGCCTTCTTCGCGGCCTTCTTCGCGGCCGTGTCCTTCTTCTCGGCCTCGTCCTCGTCGGAAGCCCCGCGGTCCTTCACCGAGGCACGCAGAGCGGCAAGCAGATCGGCGACCTCGGAATCCTCCTCGCCGGGCTTCTCCTCCTCCGACTCGGGGAACGCCTCGCTGCCCTCGGCTTTCGCCTCGATGAGTTTGGCCAGCTCGTTCTGATAGGTGTCCTCGAACTCGGACGGATCGTAGTCGGAGGCCATCGACTCGATCAGCGACGCCGCCATCTTCAGTTCCTGGTCGCGGATCTCGGTGTCCTCGTCGAGAAAACCGAAGTCGGGTTTGCGAACTTCATCCGGCCACAGGAGTGTCTGCAGGGTCATGACGCCGTCGACGACGCGCAGCGCCGCGACCCGCGTGCGGTTCCGCAGGGTGAACGTCGCGATCGCCAGGCGGTCGGTTTCCTCGAGCGCCTTGGCCAACAGCACGTAGGCCTTGGGCGACTTCGACGACGGCTCCAGGTAATAGGGCTTGTCGAAGTAGATCGGATCGACCTGTTCGACCGGCACGAACTCGAGGATCGAGATCTCCGGGCTCTTCTGCACCGGCAGCGTCGACAGGTCGTCCTTGGTCAGGATCACCGTCTCGCCCGATTCCGATTCGTAGGCGTTGGCGATGTCGGAGTAGTCGACCTCGGTGTCGGTTCCCTCGCGCACGCGCCGGTATCGGATGCGGGTGCCGTCGGAGGAGTCGACCTGGTAGGACTTGCGGTCGTGACTCTCCGTCGCGGAATAGACCTTGACCGGTACATTCACCAGGCCAAAGCTGAGATCGCCCTTCCAGATCGAGCGCATGTCGGCCATTGTGCCAGGAGTTCGTGTGCGACGTCGGCAACCAGACGCAAACGCCTCCGTGGAGACACCCGCGCCGATCGACGAGCCTTCGGCTCTGCGGTGTGGACAATGGGGTGATGGCAGGCGGAGAGATCCTGGAGGTCGACGGCCGCCGGATCTCGATCACCAATCTCTCCAAGGTGCTCTATCCGGCGACCGGGACACGCAAATACGACGTCATCGACTACTACTCGCGCATCGCCGAGGTGATGCTGCCGCACCTGCGGAACCGCATCGTCACCCGCAAACGCTGGCCCAACGGTGTCGAGTCGACGCCGTTCTTCGAGAAGGATCTGCCCGACAGCGCGCCCGACTGGGTTCGCCGCCATGGCATCCAGCACAGCGAGCGGGTCATCGAATACGCGCTCGCCGAGGATCGCGCCACGCTCGTCTGGCTGGCCCAGATGGCTGCGCTCGAGATCCACGTCCCGCAGTGGCGGCTGCCGATCGGCCCCGACGGCGAACGCATGGCCAACCGGATCGTCTTCGACCTCGACCCCGGTCCGCGTGTCCCCCTGCACGAGACCGCGGCCGTGGCGGTGGAGATCCGGAACTGGCTGGGCGGCACCACCACGTACCCGGTGACCAGCGGCGGCAAGGGTATTCACATCTACGCCCGGCTGCCCAAACCGGTGAGCTCGGAAGCCGCCCGGAAGGTCGCCCGTGAGGTGGCCGACGAGTTCGCCCGGCAGCACAGTGATTTCATCACCGCCAACATGTCGAAGAAGATCCGCGACGACAAGGTCTTCATCGACTGGAGCCAGAACAACGCCTCGAAGACCACCCTGTCGCCGTATTCGCTGCGCGGACGCGAACAACCGTGGGTCGCCGCGCCCCGTACATGGGATGAGATCGAGGACCCCACGATCGCCCAGTTGCTCTACACCGAGGTCCTCGACCGAGTGGCCGACGTCGGCGATCTCCTGGCCGGTCTCGACGCTCCGTACGACGACGATCCGGCCACCGCCTCGGACGACGTCGTCGGTTCCTCCGACACCGGTGACGATCTCGCCGACCCGGACACGTTGCGGGAGAACATCACCTCCGACGACCATCACGGCGCCGGCGACGACCACGCGGAGGAGACGCGGTCGGGTCAGATCATCAATCTGCGTGAGTACCGTCGCAAACGCGACGAGTCGAAGACGCCGGAACCCTTCGGCGACGAGAACCATCGGCAACGCCTCCGGGAAGCGGAGGACGAGGTGGACGAGGATCATCCGGAATCCGCGCCCCGCGCACCGATCTTCGTCATCCAGGAGCACCACGCACGGCGACTCCACTACGACTTCCGTCTCGAACACGACGGCGTGCTGGTCTCGTGGGCGGTGCCGAAGAACCTCCCCACCGATCCGGACCAGAACCGACTCGCGGTCCAGACCGAGGACCATCCGATGGACTACGCCGAGTTCGAGGGCGACATCCCGGCCGGAGAATACGGCGGTGGTCACGTATCGATCTGGGACAAAGGCACTTTCGAGCTGGAGAAGTGGCGGGACAAAGAGGTCATCGTCCGCCTGCACGGCGAGCGGCTCCAGGGCCGGTACGCACTGATCCGCACCGGTGACAAGAACTGGCTCGCCCACCTGATGACCGACGAGCCGCGCCCCATCGTTCCCGACAGTCTCACCGATCCGAGACCGATGCTCGCCACCGACGAGCCGATCGACAAGCTCAACGGGCGCGACTGGGCGTTCGAGGGCAAATGGGACGGTTATCGACTCCTGGTGCGCTCGATCGGCGGCGAGTTCCGGCTGACGTCCCGCTCGGGGATCGACATGACGAACGATTTTCCCGAATTCGCTAGCATCACCGACGATCTCGGGCTCATGGATGTGGTGCTCGACGGCGAGGCGGTGGCCATCGACTCCACCGGCCGAACCAACTTCACGCTGTTCACCTCACGTAGGCACACCGAGGAGCCGTACACACTCAAGCTGCACCTGTTCGACATCCTGTATCTGAACGGGACGTCGTTGCTACGCAAACCGTGGTCCGTACGGCGCGAGATCCTCGAGGAACTCGCGCCGGCCTTTCGTCGCTCGACGTACATCGATGTGCCGCCGTTGCTTCCGACGCCGGCAAGTGCGGCGATCGAGTACAGCCGCGAACACAACATGGAAGGTGTTGTCGCCAAACGCCGTGACTCGGTCTATCAACAGGGCCGACGCTCCACCAAGTGGCTCAAGCACAAGAACTGGAGCGACATCGAGGTGGTGGTCGGCGGATATCGTCCCGGGCGCGGCAACCGGTCGCACACCATCGGATCGCTTCTGCTCGGGCTGCCCGAGGAGACCGGACTGCGCTACGTGGGCCGCGTCGGAACCGGATTCACCGACGCGCAGTTGCGCTCTCTCGCCGAGGAACTCGAACCGCTGAAGATCTCGCGGTCCCCATTCCTCGAGAAACTCGACCGTCCCATCGCGTCGAGCGCGGTCTGGGTTCTGCCCAAGATCGTCGGCGAGGTGCGCTTCATGGACTGGACCACCGCCGGCCACCTTCGCCACCCGAGCTGGCGCGGTATCCGTCGGGACAAGTTGCCTGGGGACCTGTGACCACCCACCTCCGAGAACCAACCAAGACCCGGACTCCCACACCGCCGAGCACAGGAGGATCAATGGAGTCATCCGCAGTCCACGGCGAGACGATCACGGTCCCCGCAGCCTACGGCGACACCGAGATGTATGTGACCCGGCCGGCAGCCGCGGACGAGTCGCCGCTCCCCGGCGTCCTGTTCATCACCGATGTGATCGGACTCCGCCCGCGCACCCGCGCGATGGCCGACCGCATCGCGTCGTGGGGTCACGTCGTCGCGGTGCCGCATCTCTTCTACCGGTACGGCACCGCCGACGAGTGGGCCCCAGCCGACGATCCGCTGCTGCCCGGGGCTCTCGGGGCATTCTTCCGGGCGGCGATGCCCCGCGCGTCGACTCTCACATTCGACGTCGCCCGCGCCGACCTCGTCTCCTACCTCGAGGCCCTGCGCTCGGTGCGCGGTGTCTCGTCCGGCCCGATCGGCGTCACCGGCTACTGCATGGGCGGCCGGCTGGCGCTGAACCTGGCGGCCGCGCGTCCCGCCGAGGTCGCCGCCGTCGGGATCTTCCACACCGGCAACCTCGTGACCGAGGACTCCGACAGCCCTCACCTCCATCTCGTCGACATCGACGCGTTCGTACTGGCCGTCCACGCCGACAAGGATCGCTCGCTCCCCCGCACCGCCATCGCCCGATTCGAGCACGCACTCATCTCGAGTGGGGTCACCCATTCGGCGACCGTCTACCCGGGGGCCGAACACGGGTACACGATGTCCGACATCCCCGCCTACCACCACGAGGCCTGCGAACACCATTTCACCGAGCTGGAGGCGCTGTTCCGGCGAACCCTCACCACCTGAACGCCGGCCGGGACCAGTGCGCCATCAGACCTACCGGCCGGTCAGACGAATGAGCCACACCAACGCGAGCGGAGTGTGTTTCGACTCGTGGCGCCACCGTGGTGCGGGTCGCAGCCGGGCCTAGGACTAGCCTCGTGGGAGTCAGTGACCGTGACAGGAGCTCTTCGTGTTCGTTGTCGCCCACATCAGCGACCTTCATTTCAACGGGACGCGGTTCAACCGAAGCCGCATCCAGTCGACGCTGAGCTACATCAACGCGCGGGCAGCCGGAATCGACGCTCTGCTGGTCACCGGTGACATCGCCGACGAAGGTGTGCCGAGTGAGTACCGAGAGGCCTTCGGCGTTCTCCAGAGTCCCTTGCCGATGCTCATCACCGCCGGCAACCACGACGTCCGCGAACCGTTCAGTGCCACACTGCTCGGCGCCGAGACCTCCGGACCGATCAACCACGCCCGACGCGTCGGCGACGTGTTGTTCCTGATGTGCGACAGCTCGATCCCCGGACGCAACGACGGCTACATCGACGACCAGACGCTCACCTGGATGTCGGCTCGACTTGAGGCGGAGGACCCGCAGACGCCCGTCTTCATCGCCTTCCATCACCCGCCCGTCGAGCTGCACATGCCGTTCATGGATTCGATCCGGCAGACCGGTGAGGAGCGTCTGGTCCCCCTCGTCGAACGCCACCCGAACATCGTCGCGTTCCTGTGCGGCCACGCACACACGCCCGCGGTGACCCGATTCGCCGACCGCCCACTGTGCGTCGCTCCGGGCGTCGCGTCGACGCTGAACCTCCCGTTCGAGGGCAACGAGGTCGTCAACCGCGGCCAGCCGCCCGGTATCGCCTTCCACATCTACGACAAGGGGCGACTCGTCACCCACTACCGATCGGTCATGTTCTGACCGAACTCCGTTCGGGGATGTTCTGACCGAACTCAGCCCTCGGTCCCCGAACCGATGGCCGACGATCCGGCGTCGAGCAACTGCTTGAGGACCTGGCCACCGATGTCGGCGAGCAGACCGGGGCCGGGATCGGGGAGGTTCTGCGGGAGCACTCCGGGCTGGTGGGTCGTGGGGATTCGCGCAGCCCGGGTGGCTTCGAGCCGGATACCCCGCGTCTGACCCTTGGTCAGCGGAGTGAGGTACTTGCTGAGATCGGTGGCGGTGGTGAGGGTTCCGACGACCCGCAGTCCGGTCGCCCCGAAGTCCGCGGCTCCGCGGCGGATGTGGTTGGGCGAGGTGACCAGGACGATGTCGCGAATGCCTTTCGCACGCAGGATCTCCGACGTGTTCTGCGCGTTGGCGACGGTCGACCCCGACTTGTCCTCGGTCAGGATGCGCGTGGCGGCGACGCCGTTGTCGATCAGCCAGGTCTTCATGGCGGCGGCCTCGGTGATGCCGTTCTTGGGCACCCCGCCGGTCACGACGATCGGTGCAGCCGTGGTGATCTCGGCCTGCGACTTGCCCGCCGACACCCGATTCACCAACTCCGGAGCCATTTTTCCGTTGGCATCCAGGCCGAATCCGAGAACGACGATCGCGACCCGCCCGGCAACCGGCTTGGGCGTGGTGTCCGGCACGATCCGCGCAGCCGTGGCGACCCCGGAGATCACGTTGCGTGCCGTGGTGGCCAAGAGCGGATTCAGCACACGCAAGCGACTCAGGGCGGCATTGCTGACCGAGGCATCGTCGATCTGATCGGCCCAGATCGCTTGCAGTGCAAGCGCATCGGTGTCTGCGGGCGCAATCGTCAGCGCCTGCTGCAGGGACGCGAGCCCGCCGGCCACGTCCCCGTTGGCGAACTTCGACTGCGCGTCGTTGTACAACCCGGCCGGGTCGACGGCGTCCGCCACCGTCACCACACTCGCCCCGTCGGCGGGGAGCGACCCGACGGCCACACCGCCGAGCGCGGCAACCGCGATGGTGGCGGCAGCCGCCAGCCGAAAGCGCTTCACTCTGGTAACACCAGTCACTCGCGTAACAGTACGAGAGATGCGCAACGGCCCCGCACCCGTCCGATTCCAGATCGATAACGGGTGCGGGGCCGGTCAGGAGCGTGCCGCGGTCGGCGATCAGCGGCGCAGGCCGGCGACCTTCAGCAGTTCCGGGCGACGCAGGACCAGTCCGATCCACATCAGGACGCCGAGGTAGACCGCGAACAACACCGTACTGAAGAGCGGTTCCTCGATCCGCATGTTCGCGGTGACCGCGCCGCCGAGGTAGGCGGTGATGCCGAGCGCGCCCAACACGGCGGTCCGCGGGATCGCATACACGACAAGGCAGATGAGCAACACGATGCCCATGACGATGGCCTGGTCGGAGTCGAAGCCGAGCTTCTCCGTGCCGTCGACCACCGACTGCGGTCGGGTCAGCTTGCCCACGACGTCGAACGCAAGGAATGCGCCGACGAGCACGCTGATCACGATCCCGGTGATGCGGCGCCGGTTTCGGCCCCGGCTGGTGTCGGACGAACGCGTTATGGTGGTGGTGTCGGTGGTCATGTTGTTCTCCCTTGTGGACGAGCGGTCTGGTTGTCGTGCAGGGATAGACACCGCTCGTGCGGAAAACTCATCGTTGGATCACCCGGCGCACTCTCCGGCGGTCGCCAGCTTCACCACCGGGTACTCGCGGGTCGCCTTCTTCTGATACTTCGCATACCTGGGTTGCGCACTGACGACCGCATTCCACGCGGCTTCTCGTTCCGGGCCGGTGAGCACCACCGGCGTGACCGGAACCGGTTGTGCGCCGTGCCGTTCCACGGCGACGGCGTCGGGATGCGCCGCGAGGTTCGCATACCAGTCCGGATTGCCCTTTCCACCACCGGAAGCGACGACCAGCCAGTCGCCGTCGTAGGGGAACCAACTCAGCGGTGTCTCTCGTGGTCGGCCCGACTTGCGCCCCTTGGTGCGCAGGATGACCATGTCCATCCCCCACATCGTCCCGCTCTTGTTGCGAATCCGGGTGACGGTGCGCTCATTCATCTTCCGCTGATACCACTGCCAGACAGACATGACTCTCCTTCGATTCGCTCTCTGACCCTGTCGTCTGACCAGACGCTAACCGCCAGACACGCGCGCCCGCTTCTCGATTCCTGCTCGATGCGCGCCCGGCACACAAAAGACCCCCGGCAGCCGCACGAAACGTGGACTGCCGGGGGTCTTCTGAGTGTGTTCTCTTCTACAGCGCCTTGAGTTCCTCGATGACGCTGTCGACGCTCTTCTTCGCGTCGCCGAAGAGCATCGAGGTGCCGTCGGCGAAGAACAGCGGGTTCTCGATGCCGGCATAGCCCGAACTCATCGACCGCTTGAGCACGATCACCGACCGTGCCTCGTCGACGTTGAGGATCGGCATGCCGTGAATCGGGCTGCTCGGGTCGTTCCGCGCCGCGGGGTTGGTGACGTCGTTGGCACCGATGACGATCGCGACATCGGTACGGCCGAACTCGCCGTTGATGTCATCCATCTCCTTCATCGCGTCATATTCGACGTCGGCCTCGGCCAGCAGCACGTTCATGTGACCGGGCATACGACCGGCGACCGGGTGAATCGCATACTTGACCTCCACCCCCTTGGCCTCGAGCAGGCTCGCCATCTCCTTGACCGCATGCTGGGCCTGCGCGACGGCCAGACCGTAACCGGGCACGACGATGACCTGATTCGCGTACGCCATCTGAATTGCGGCATCCGCGGCCGAGGTGGCCTTGACCGTGCCGCCCTCACCGCCGGGACCACCGGCAGCCGCGGCGTCGCCACCACCGAACGATCCGAACACGATCGCCGGGATCGACCGGTTCATCGCCTTGGCCATCAGGTTGGTCAGGATCGAACCCGACGCGCCGACGATCATGCCGGCCACGATCAGCGCCGTGTTGTCCAGCGCGATACCCGCAGCCGCGGCCGACAGACCGGTCATCGCGTTCAGCAGCGAGATGACCACCGGCATGTCCGCGCCACCGATCGGGAACACCACGAACAGACCCATCACACCGGCGGCGAGCAGCAGCCCCACCATCCACCAGACGCTCGCCCCGCCACCGTCGGCGGCGTCGACACCCAGGTAGATCGCCAGTCCCAACGCGACCAGCAGCAGCACGATGTTGGCCGCCTGGAACAGCTTCGCATTCGCCACGAAGGTCTTCTCCAGACCCTTGGGCATGATCTCCTGCAGCTTGGCGAACGCCACCAGCGAACCCCAGAACGAGATCGAACCGATGATCGCCGCGATCAGCGAGCCGACCACCAGCGGCGAGGCCGGTTCGGTGTTGTGGAAGACCGAGAACCCGGAGGTCTCGATGAACTCCGCCCATGCGATCAGGGCCACCGTGCCGCCGCCGACACCGTTGAACAGCGCCACCAGCTGCGGCATGGCCGTCATCTTGGTCTTCAGCGCCGGCGGAATGCCCAGCACGACACCGAGAACCAGACCGATGACGATCAGGATCCAGTTGATCGTCGGCACCCCGACGGTCGAATGACCGTCCTCGCCGACCGCACCCGAGTTGTAGATGTAGAGCAGGGTCGCCGCCACGGCCAGACCCATACCGGTCGCGGCGATCCAGTTGCCGCGCACCGCGGTCTTGGGTCCGGTCAGACCCATCAGACCGTAGATGAACAGCGAGAACGACACGATGTAGAGGGCCATCACCAGATACGAGACGCCCTCGCTGGGCGTGTGCTCGCCCGCCGCGAGCACCAACTGTGACACCGATGATTCCTGGGCGCCGATCACTTGGCGGCCTCCTTCTTACCCTTGAACATGCCCAGCATCCGGTCGGTGACCGCGAAGCCACCGATGACGTTGAGCGTGCCGAACACCAGCGCGACGAACGCGATGATGCGCACGCCCCATCCGGCGTCGGCGGGCAACTTGCCCAGGACCACCAGCGCGCCGAGCACGACGATGCCGTGAATGGCGTTGGTACCCGACATCAGCGGGGTGTGCAGGGTGTTCGGAACCTTCGAGATGACCGCGAAGCCAACGAATCCGGCCAACACCAGGATCGCGAGATTCGCGAGAAGTCCGGCGTACATCAGGCAGACACCCCCTCAGAGGTTGCACGGGTGACGCACGCAGCGGCCACCACTTCGTCACCGAAATCCGGTGTGATGGCGCCGTTCTCGTCGAGCATCAGCTCGATCAGCGCCAGCAGGTTCTTCGAGTACAGCTCGCTGGCATGCTCGGGCATGGTCGCGGGGAGATTCAGCGGCGCGGTGATCGTGACGTCGTGGCGGACGACGGTCTGCCCCGGCTCGGTCAGCTCGCAGTTGCCGCCGGTCTCCCCGGCGAGGTCGACCACGACACTGCCCGGCTTCATGCCCTCGACCGCAGCGGCGGTCACCAGGCGCGGCGCCGGGCGTCCCGGCACCAGCGCGGTGGTGATCACCACGTCGAAGCCCTTGATCGCGTCCTCGAGAGCCTGCTGCTGCTGGGCGCGTTCGGACTCGGTGAGTTCGCGGGCGTACCCGCCCTCGCCGGCGGCGTCGATACCCAGGTCGAGCCACTGCGCACCGACCGACCGCACCTGCTCGGCCACCTCGGGCCGCACGTCGTAACCGGTGGTCCGTCCGCCCAGACGCTTGGCCGTGGCCAGGGCCTGCAGACCGGCCACACCCACGCCGAGCACGAGCACCGTCGCCGGCTTCACCGTGCCCGCGGCAGTCGTCAGCATCGGGAAGAACCGGGTCGACTGATCGGCAGCCACGACCACGGCCTTGTAGCCGGCGACGTTGGCCTGCGAACTCAACGCGTCCATCACCTGCGCACGGGAGATACGCGGGATCGCCTCCACCGCATACGCCTCGACACCCGCATCACGCAGCGCACCGATCTTGTTGTCGGCATTACGCGGAGCCAGGAAACCGATCAGTTTCTGACCGCTGCGCAGCTTGCCGATCTCATCGTCCGACGGCGGCGACACGCGCAGCACCACATCCGCCGAATACGGATCTCCGATCGTGGCCCCGGCCTCGGTGTACGCCTCGTCGGGGATCAGGGCGCCGAGACCGGCCCCCGACTCCACCACGACGGGCACACCTTTGCCCACCAGCGAGGCAGCCACCTTCGGGACCAGCGCCACACGACGCTCCCCCGGGGCTGTCTCGCGCACGACACCCACTGTCATTTCACTCACCCTGTCTGGCGGCGACGCCCGGTAGGCGCCGCCTTGTTTCGGCGCCTGTTCTCGGCGCACATGTCTACAACGCCGTGACCTGCGTGCAAATCGTGCAGCTCCGCCATGTGTCGGCGGTGCGGACGACCTGACGCAGGTCACGAAGTGCTCGGGCTTCGACAGCGATGACTGTCACCCGGCTCACATACAGAGGTGCGGAAAACATAACACGGGCTCTCAGCGTCAGCTCAGGAGAGTCGGATACCTCACTCACCTCTTGACAACAGCATTGCTCATGATCTTTCTACAGGGGAGTTCGCATCCGAATCCGCTGGTGAGACAATCAGGCGATGGTGTATCTGCGCTCGTCCAGACCGGTCGCGCCGTCCGGGGCGGGTGACTGGTACCTCTCGACCTGAGGGCGCCCCTGCTTGTCGAACGCCCGGCACGTCACGGTGTGATCTCCCTTGTCCGCCTGCCATACGAACTTCCACTGGCGCCAGGTGTCGACGCTGTACTCGGTCGCGAGTTCCGCGGGTTGCCACGGACCGTCGTCGATGCGGACCTCTACGCGCTCGACGCCGATGTGCTGCGCCCACGCGGTCCCGGCGATGACGACCTCGCCCGCCGGATGTGAGGTGCCCCTGGCGGGCCGGTCGATGCGCGAGGCCAGTTTGATCGGTCCCAGGGCCGACCATCCGCGGTCGGTCCAGTACGCCTTCGCCTCGGAGAACCTGGTGATCTCCCAGTCGACGACCCATTTGGTCGCCGACACATAGCCGTACAGACCCGGGACCACCTGGCGGACCGGATAACCGTGCTCGATCGGCAACGGCCCGCCGTTCATGCCGATCGCGAGCAGTGCGTCGCGGCCGTCGGTGATCGTCGAGATCGGAGTGCCACAGGTCCACCCGTCGACGCTGGTGGACAGCAGCATGTCGGCGCCGGGCCGCACGCCGGCGAGGTCGAGAACCCTTTGCATCGGCACGCCGAGCCATCTGGCGTTGCCGATCAGGTCTCCCCCGACGTCGTTGGACACGCACGCGAGCGTCACCAGTCGTTCGGTCATCGGCATCGCCACCAGGTCATCCCAGGTGAGCGTCACCTCCTTGTCGACCTCTCCGTGTATGCGCAGCCGCCATTCGACCGTGGTGAGCGTAGGCACCTGGAGAGCGGTGTCGATCCGGTAGAAGTCGTCGTTACCGGTGATGAAAGACGTTGCGCCCGAGAGGTTCAGTTCGGTGCCGGCCGGAACCGGCGGTGCCGGGACGGCCGGCTTCGGGAGCAGGATCCGCGCGCGGTCGGCCAGGGTGTCGGCGGCGTCGGAGAGCATGCGGCGACCGATGACGCCGATCGCGACGGCGGCCACGGCAACACCACCCGCGGCGAGAACGAACCGCCGCGAGAGCGCTTGGCGGCGAACGTCTTCCGTGTGGACGTCGGGATCGATCGGCGACGGTTCGTCGTCGAGCTGGGCGAGCAGCAGCCGCAGCACGACGATGCCCACGACGCCGGCGATGATCGAGGGCAGCGCATACGTCCACGTCGCACCGGGCCGGTTCACCGCCGCCAGCACGCCGACGGCCGCGAAGACCGCGATGATCGCCGAACCCGTCGCCGGCCGGCGACGCTCGAGATACCCGCAGGCGCCGGCGATCGCGGCGATGATGATGCCCATCCCGACGAACAGTGCGACCTTGTCCGCGATACCGAAGGTCTCGATGGCCCATTCCCGGACCGCCGCGGGCGAGTGGTCGACCACCGATGAGCCGACCGCGAAGTACGGCGAGGCGTCCGGCGACACCGGAACCGCGGCGATCTCCCCCGCGGCCAGGCCGGCACCCACCGCGACGACGCCCGCCAGCCACGGGGCTGCGGCGTGCGCACGACGGGTCGACAAGAAGGCCACACTTCTTGATACCGGAGTCTGCGCCCGTGGCGGCGGGTCGCGATGGAAGGCCCACCATTCGTCCGACGGGCGTTCGGCCGACCGGCCCCCGCGGGCGCCTTCGCGAATAGAGCCCAAGACTAGAACAGGTTCTAGTTTGTCCGCTAATCTGACCGCATGGCTACCAGTACCGAGATCCCGGAGACCGTCGCCCTCGAATCGGTGAAAGAATTCTCCGACGAGGTCGACGTCGTCGTGATCGGATTCGGCATCGCGGGCGGTTGCGCCGCGGCGGAGGCCGCCGCGAACGGGGCGCGCGTCCTGCTCATCGAACGCGCCGCCGCAGCCGGTGGCACCACCTCGCTCTCGGGCGGCTTCTTCTATCTCGGCGGCGGCACCGCCGTCCAGAAGGCGACGGGCCAGGAGGACTCCGCCGAGGAGATGGAGAAGTACCTGACCGCGGTGTCCATCGACCCCGAGGCCGACAAGATCCACGCCTACTGCGTCGACAGCGTCGACCACTTCAACTGGCTCGAGGGACTCGGCTTCACCTTCGAGCGCAGCTTCTACCCGGAGAAGGCCGTCATCCAGCCGGGCACCGAGGGCCTGATGTACACCGGCAACGAGAAGGTCTGGCCGTTCAAGGACCAGGCCGTCCCCGCCCCGCGCGGCCACAAGGTGCCGGTCCCCGGCGAGACCGGTGGCGCCTCACTCGTCATCGACCTGCTCGTCAAACGCCTCGGCGAACTCGGCGTCGAGGTCCGGTACGAGACCGGTGCACGTCAGCTCGTCGTCGACTCCGACGGCGCGGTCGCAGGCGTGGCGTGGAAGAAGCCGGGCGAAGAGGGCGTAATCCGGGCCAACTCGGTGATCATCGCCGCGGGCGGATTCGTGATGAATCCCGAGATGGTCGCCGAACACACGCCGCATCTGGCGGAGAAGCCGTTCGTCCTGGGCAACACCTACGACGACGGCCTCGGATTGCGCATGGGCCGATCGGTGGGTGCCGAGCTGAAGTACATGGACAAGGCGTTCATCACCGCCCCGATCTACCCTCCGGCCAGCATGGTCATGGGCGTCATCGTCAACAAGTTCGGCGAGCGCTTCGTCACCGAGGACTCCTACCACGCACGCACCTCGGGTTTCATTCTGGAACAACCGGATTCGACGGCCTACCTCATCGTCGACGAGACGCACATGAACGAGAAGCAGAACTATCTGGTCCCGCTCATCGACGGCTGGGAGACGATCGAGGAGATGGAACGCGACCTCGGGATTCCGGAGGGCAACCTCCAGCGGACCATGGCCCGGTACAACGAGAACGCCGCGAAGAAGGAGGACCCCGACTTCCACAAGGCGGCCGAGTTCCTCGAACCCCAGGACAAGGGACCCTGGGCCGCCTACGACCTGTCGCTGGGCAAGGCGATGTACGCCGGCTTCACCATGGGCGGCATGGCCACCTCCCTCGACGGCGAGGTGCTCGACGAGTCGGGGTCGGTCATCAAGGGCCTGTATGCGGCCGGCGCGAGCGCCACCAACATCGCGCAGGACTGCAAGGGGTATTGCAGCGGAACGCAATTGGGCGAGGGTTCCTACTTCGGCCGACGCGCCGGTCGCCACGCCGCGGCACGCGTGACGACGAGCGCGAGCTGAGCCCCATCCCCGACGGATAACCGCCCCCGAAAAGCACCCTGTGCAGCGGACCCGGCGACGATATGTCGCCGGGGCCCGTCAGGAGGGTGGTTTTCGGGGGCGGTTCTGCGGGGTGCTTTTCGGGGGCGGTTTTCAGGGGCGGCTATCAGCGACCCGGCTGGAACCGGCGCAACCGCAAACTGTTGCCCACGACGAACACCGACGACAGCGCCATCGCGGCCCCGGCGATCATCGGGTTCAGCATGCCGGCCGCGGCCAGCGGGATCGCGGCGACGTTGTAGCCGAACGCCCAGAACAGATTTCCCTTGATCGTGCCGAGGGTTCGACGCGCCAGCCGGATCGCGTCGGCGACGACGCGGAGGTCACCACTCACGACGGTGAGGTCGCTGGCCGCCATCGCGACATCGGTGCCGGTGCCCATGGCGAGCCCGAGGTCGGCCTGCGCCAGCGCGGCGGCGTCGTTGATGCCGTCACCGACCATCGCGACCACGTGGCCCCGTTCCTGGAGTTCGGCGATCACCTCGAGCTTGCGCTGCGGGCTCACCCCCGCGGTGACGTCGTCGATACCGACCTCCGCGGCCACGGCACGCGCCGCACCGTCGTTGTCGCCGGTGAGCAGCTTGGGGGTGAGCCCGAGGCGTCGGAACTCGGCGATGGCCGCGGCCGACGAGGTCTTGATCCGATCCGACACCACTATCAGCCCGACCGGGATTTCACCGACCAGTACGACGACGGCCGTCGCACCACCCGATTCCGCGGTCGCCACCGCGTCGGCGAGCTCGGCGGGCATCGGCACGGTGACCTTGCTGGGTGAGAGGACCTGAACTCGCCTGTCTCCCACCGTTCCTGAGACTCCGGCGCCCTGCGTGGACACGAAGTCCCGGGCCTTCTCCGTCACATGCTCACGTCCGGCCTCGACGACGGCGAGTCCGATCGGGTGCTCCGATCCGGCCTCCACCGAAGCGGCCCATGCGAGGACCTGCGTCTCGTCGTGACCGTCGGCCGCGATCACCGTCGACACGGACATGTCGCCGGTGGTGACGGTGCCGGTCTTGTCCAGCACGATGGTGTCGACGCGCCGCGTCGACTCCAGCACCTCTGGACCCTTCAGCAGGATGCCCAGCTGCGCACCACGGCCGGTGCCGACCATGAGGGCGGTCGGGGTGGCGAGCCCGAGTGCACACGGGCAGGCGATGATGAGCACCGCGACCGCCGCGGTGAACGCGAAGGTCACGTCGCCGCCCGCGAAGTCGTCCAACGACGCCGCACCGAGCCAGAAACCCAGCGTGGCAACGGAGATCGCGATAACCGCGGGGACGAACACCGAGGAGATCCGGTCGGCCAGGCGCTGTGCGTCGGCCTTGCCCTCCTGCGCGGCGGCCACCATGCGCGCCATCTGCGCGAGCGCGGTGTCGGAACCCACCGCGGATGCCCGGACGACGAGCAGTCCGCTGGTGTTGACCGTCGCTCCGATGACCGCGTCACCTGCGGTCACCTCGACCGGGACCGATTCACCGGACACCATCGACGCGTCGATCGCCGACGCGCCCTCGACCACGACCCCGTCGGTCGCGATCTTCTCACCCGGGCGCACCACGAACTCGTCGCCGACGGCCAACTGACCGATCGGAATCCGACTCTCGGTGCCGTCTCGTCGGACGACGACGTCCTTGGCGCCGAGGTCCATCAGCGCACGCAGCGCATCGCCGGCACGACGCTTGGCCCGCTTCTCGAAGTAGCGGCCTGCCAGCAGGAAGGTCGTCACGCCCGCGGCAGCCTCTAGATAGATGTGCGACGCCCCGTCGGCGCGTTGGGGCAGCAGGTCGAAGCCGTGAGTGAGTCCGGGCGTGCCGGCCGTACCGAGGAAAAGGGCATAGAGCGACCAGCCGAACGCGGCGAGCGTGCCGACCGACACGAGGGTGTCCATGGTCGTCGCACCGTGACGCAGATTGATCCACGCCGCGCGGTGGAACGGATAGGCGCCCCACACGACCACCGGCGCGGCCAACGTCAGGGACAGCCACTGCCAGTAGGTGAACTGCCAGGCCGGGATCATCGCGAGCGCGATCACCGGGACCGACAGCACCGCCGACACGATCAGCCGCTGACGCAGCGCGTCGAGTTCCGGGTCGACGGTCGTCGCAGTGCCCGCCACGTTCGCGTCCGCCACATTTGCGTCCGCCGATGCGGCCGGCGGTTCGGGGAGGATCGGGGAGGCGTCATAGCCCGCGGCACGGACCACCTCGATGAGGTCGTCGGCGGCGAGCCCGGTGGGAACCTCGACGTGGGCGCGTTCGGTCGCGTAGTTCACCGACGCGGTGACACCGTCGAGTTTGTTGAGCTTCCGCTCGATGCGGTTCGCGCAGGACGCGCAGGTCATGCCGGAGATGTCGAGGTCGACCAGTTGCAGGCCAGGACTCGCAGACATCAGTGATCGCCCCCATTCGTCATGTCACCGTGGGTGTTGCCGTCGGTCGTCTCGACGACACCGTGCGAGGGCGCGTCGTGGGTCACCGGTTCGGGTTGCGGCCCCCATGCCCGGCCGACGCCGAAGGCGATCACGAACGCGGCGATCAGCGCGACGACGTAGGCCAGGGGACCCTTGGGGATGCTCATGTCACACCAGTGAGTACCCGGCGTCGGCGACCGCTCCGGCGATCTCCTCCCGCGGGATCTCACGGTCGGCGACGACGCGTACGGCTCCGTCTTCGAGGGTCACGTCGACGCTGGTCACACCGGAGATCTCCGCGATCTCCTCGCGGACGGAGGCGACGCAGTGGCCGCAGGTCATGCCGGTGACGGTGTAGGTGCTGGTGGTGCTCATGCGTACTCCTCGTGGTCGGTTGATGTCGTGCGCGATGACGTGTGGGTCGACGTCAGGACTTCACCAGGCGGGCGATCGCGGCCATGGCCTCGTCCACCTTCTCCTTGCCCGCAGCGTCGCTCTCCTGCGCCGCGTGCACGACGCAGTGGGCCATGTGCTCCTCGAGCAGGCCGAGGCTGACCGCCTGCAGAGCCTTGGTCATGGCCGACACCTGGGTGAGGATGTCGATGCAGTACGAGTCCTCCTCGACCATGCGCTGCAACCCACGTGCCTGGCCCTCGATGCGACGGAGTCGCTTGAGATAGTCGTCCTTGCGGCCGATGTAGCCGTGCTGGTGCTCGTCCATGTCGCTCCTGTTGTACGGATACCCCTCAGGGGTATGTCACTCAGGTATACCACCATCCGCCCGCCAACGGTACCCCCCTACCGTATTTGCGCGGGACGAGCCGCAGACGAGTCGGGCGGCACTGAACGCACCGACGTGAGCGCGCGTCGAACTGAGTGAACCGCGAGTACTAGGCCCGCAGAGCTGCCGCGAGACGCGCGAGGGCGACGGCGACCTCGTCGAGGGCCGCGTTGATCGCAGCGCGGCGGGCGGCTTCGGACTCCGAGTGTTCGTCGGCGGCATCCACCTGCGGACTCGGGCCTACGGTCCCCGCTCGCGGTGGGACGCCGCCCTCCCCGGCCCTGGCCGGTGCGATCTGCGGCATGTCCGGAAGTGCCGGTGCGGCGTGCGTCGAGGCCACGGGGTTCGGTGCCGGCGGGTTCGGGGTCTTGGTGTTCGGTACCGGCGGGTTCGCGGCCGCGGGGTTCGGTGCCACCCGTGCGGGACCGCCCTGATCCGGTGCGCCGGACCGGTGCCGCCGACCGTGGTAGTCCTCGGAGACGAGCGGTTCGGCGTTCGTGGAACGACGACCTCCCCGGTAGGCCGGACCCGGAGCCGACGCTGGCGAGGACCCGTGCACCGGTTCTGGCGATGGTGCCTCAGCCGGAGGCGGGGATGGGGCCGGCTGGTGGGAGTCGGGTAACCGGTGAGACCCCATCCGCTGCGATTGCGGGTTGGGCGGCTGTGAACCCGAGGTGCGCTCGGGTCCGGGAGTCGGACGCTGCTGGTTTCCGGCGCGCGACATCACCGACGGGGCGTGACCGTTCGAGTGCGCATAGAAGTGCGGTCCGCCGTGACCGACGAAGAAGACACAGCCCACACCTTCCGGCGACGGGACCTGACAGGGGTTGCGTTCGATGAGGGACTGGGCACGATCGTCGAAGTCGTTCCACTCCAGCCAGAGGCGGCGGTCATGCCTCGGATGCGTGCTCGCATCCGTCGCGTGGTTGCCACGGTGGCCGATCGCGAGACGGCACTGCAGCAACCAATCGGACTCACCCGACAGTCCCAGCGCCGCCCGTTCGGTCGGCCGGCACACCACCGTCGACCAACAGCCTTCGCCGTTCATACGGACTCCCCTTCATACCTGCACTACTTCACGTTTTCTGCGCGCCATCCCGCCATGCCACGCCGGTCTTCGGAGCGATTCTCGAGTGCTCGTGCCTACCTCGGCGCGTCCCCCGGCAAGCGCCACGGCGTCCCCCATGCCCGCGGTGCTGTGAAGATCCCGGGCGTCAGTCTACGAAGGAGGCCGGTTCGGTGCCACCCTGTCCGCCTCCGCGCGTCCGGGCGAGAAACATCACGATCCGGCGATTGACCTCCTCCGGGCGATCGAGGTGGAGGAAGTGTCCGGCACCCGCGACGACCGCGGTGGCACTGCCGTCGGGCAGCACGTCGCGCACGTGATCGGTGAACCTCGACTGCATGCACCCGTCGTCGGCGCCGTGTAGATACAGGGTGCGGCAACGGGGTTCACCCAACCAGTCGTCGCGGAGGTCGGCGTAGCGGGCATCGGTGCGTGGGCGGCGCACCGCGCGGTAGTAGCCCAGGGCAGCGGATCGATGCGCGCGGGTCGGCAGCGCGGCGAGCGCATGGTCGATGTCGACGTCGTAATCGGGCCGCGGGTCGCCGGCACGCCGCAGACGCCAGCGTCGCCACAGCAACGGGATCAACCAGCCCAGACTCCGCTCGGGCAGCCACGGCAATTGATTGAACCCGATGTACCAGCTCATCGTGGCCTGCCGCGCCAGCAGACGCACCGCACCCGGGCCGTCGGCGACCGCGCGCCGGATCGCGGGTATCGGCGGCACCGACATCGCGACCACAGCCGAGTACGGATTGTCGGGGCGGTGTGCGAGAGCGTTGACCGTCAGCGCACCCCAGTCGTGCCCTATGAGCACCGCATCCCGCCCGGCACCGACCGCCCGGTGAATCGCCCGGGCGTCGTAGGCGAGGGCCGCGACGTGAAAGTCCTTGTCCAGCGGTATGTCCGACGGCGAGTATCCGCGGGTGAACGGCGCGACGACGCGATAGCCGGCGGCGACGAGTTCGGGCGCGAGCAGACGCCACGTCCACGCCGAGTCGGGAAAACCATGAAGACACACCGCAACCGGTCCGTCGACCGGGCCCCACACCAGTGCACGGAGGGTGATGTGCCCGAGGTCGATGGCCTCGTGTCGCGGAGCGTCCGGGATACCGGCGGCGCGGCGCTCGGTGTCGCGTGGGTGTCGTGAGCTCTGGGTCATCGGCGTCAATGTAGCGCCCGGGCCCGACGAGCGCATCGACTTGCACGCATCGCTGCGCGCGCGCATCGGGTCAGACCGCGACGCCGGCGAACCCCGTCTCGCGGATCTCGCCGCCGACGAGTCGGAACGTGTGGGATTCCCCGACCTCGGCGGTCTGCGGGAAGTCCGTGCGCACATGCGCGCCGCGCGACTCGGTCCGGGCGGTGGCCGCCGCGATGACCGCCGACGCGGTCAGCGTGAGCGCCGCATCCTCGACCTCGCGCACGGTCCGGGGGACACGCCGCGGCGCGTTCGCGACCACCTCGGCCGCGACCGCCAGTCCGTCGGCGGACCGGCGGAGCGCGACCCGGCGCGACATCACATCCTGCAGCAGGTCGCGGTCGAGGATCGGCATCGGTCCGGGCACCTGCGGGGCGGCCGCGGTGGCCGGCCGCAGATCACGCCGGCCGAGGGCGACCGCGGCAGCACGACGACCCATCACGAGCCCTTCGAGCAGGCTGTTGGACGCCAGCCGGTTGGCTCCGTGCAGGCCGGTCCGCGCGACCTCGCCGGCGGCGAGGAGGCCGTCGACGGCGGTGCGCGCCTCGTCGTCGGTCACCACTCCGCCACAGAGATAGTGCGCGCCGGGCACGACGGGGATGCGGTGGTCGGCCGGGTCGAGGCCGGCCGCCCGGATTCCGGCGCTGACCGTCGGGAATCGGCGCTCGAAATCGTGTACCCCACTGATGTCGAGGTAGACGCAGGGATGCCCGGTCAGTTCGATCGCGGTCTCGACGGCGTTGGCGACCACGTCGCGAGGCGCGAGGTCGCCCATCGGGTGCACGCCCTCGGTCACCGACCGTCCGTACACATCGACGAGTCGGCCGCCCTCGCCCCGGACCGCCTCACTGATCAGCGTCCGACGCCCGCGGGCGCCGGGTGTGTAGAGCATGGTCGGGTGGAACTGGATGAACTCGAGGTCGGCCACCTGCGCGCCCGCCTGGAGCGCCAGCGCGATGCCGTCGCCGGTGGCACCCGCCGGATTGGTCGTTGCGGCGTAGAGATGACCGGCACCACCCGTCGCGAGCAGGACCGTCGGCGCGTCGACTGCACCCCACCCCCCGTTCCGCAGGTAGGAGACACCGGACACCCGGTCGTCGCACACCCGCACCTCGGTGACGATCGCGTCGTCGAGGAAGCGGATGGACGCTCCGGCACCGGCACGCTGCGCGACGGCATTGTGGAGGGCCCGCTGGATCGCGGCACCGGTGGCGTCACCACCGGCGTGGATGATGCGCCGCACCGAGTGGCCGCCTTCACGAGTGCGCAGCAGCTCCCCGTCGGCATCGCGGTCGAAGTCGGCACCCCACTCGATCAGCGCGGACACCGACGACCATCCGTCGGCGAGGATCGGACGCGACGCGACCGCGTCGCTGAGGCCGCCACCCGCGGCAAGGGTGTCGGCGAGGTGCAGATCGATCGAGTCGGTGTCGTCCGAGTCGGTGGGACGGACCTCGGGCATGACCACCGCGACGCCGCCCTGGGCGTAGAACGTCGAGGTCGGCTGCTCGCCGCGATCCGGACGCCAGCTCGGCCCCTTGTTCACGACGACGACCGACAGTCCACCTTCCGCGGCGCAGAGCGCGGCGGTCAGACCGGCGATGCCGGCCCCGACCACGACGAGATCGGCACGGTCCGCGGCAGCCGCGTCCCGCACCAGTCCATGTGTGGACGTAATCATGTCATCCGCCTTTCGCCGGTCGTACTCTCGACAACCCCGGCGGGGGGTATTCGATTCCCAGTCGAAAACCCTACCCCGCGGCTTCCCTCCGCGAAATGTTTGATCGCGCCGGATCGAGGCAACCCGAGCTCCATGAAAACCCTCTGGTTCGACCCGGCGAGTGACACCGACCACGCAGGGCTCCCGGACGTGCGTCCCGAAACCACACCGTTCGGGACCGTCGACACCTACGACCAGGTCGTCGTGGGCGGTGGGATCACCGGTCTGACCACCGGACTCCTGCTGGCTCGAGCCGGTCAGAAGGTCACTGTTCTCGAACGACGCCACATCGGCGCCGCGGCCACCGGACACACGACGGGCAAGCTCTCCCTCCTGCAGGGCACTCGATTGTCGTCGATCGCGAGTCGTCACGGAAAGGCCGCGGTCCACGACTACGTCGAGGCGAATCGCGAAGGCCAGGCATGGCTGCGGCACTACCTCGCCCACCGGGGACTACGGGTCGACGAGCGGGCGGCGCTGACGTTCGCGGCCACTGCGTCGGGCGCGAAGACGGTGGAGAAGGAGTTCGAGGCCTGCCGAGCGCACGACATCCCGGTGGAGCACGTCGACTGTCCGGAGCTGCCCTTCGACGTCCACACCGCGATCCGCCTGGAGGGACAGGCGCAGATCGACCCGATGGTGGTGCTGCGCGCCCTCGCCGACGACTTCCGCGCGCACGGCGGCCACCTCTACGAGGGTGTCCACGTGCAGGGCCTGCGCCACGGCTCACCGCACACCGTCACCACCGACGCCGGCGACCTGCGCGCGGAGTCGGTGATCCTCGCGACCGGCGTCCCGTTCCTCGACCGCGCCGGGTTCTTCGCCCGGGTGCACCCGCAGCGTTCATATGCGGCGGCGTTCGTCGTCGACGGGGAGATCCCCCGCGAGATGTACCTCGGCGCCGACAACCCGTCGGTCTCCCTGCGAACCGCTCCGCGCCACGATCACGACGGCGAACTGCTACTGGTCGGCGGTTTCGGTCACGAGGTGGGCCGGACCAAATCCGAACGCCAACACGCGCTGGACATGATCGCCTGGACCGAGAAGCACTTCCCGACCGCGCGAATGGTCGCGCGGTGGTCGGCGCAGGACTATACGACGATCGACGAATTGCCCTACGTCGGGCAACTTCTGCCCGGCATGGAGACCGTTCAGGTGGCCACGGGATTCGCGAAGTGGGGACTCACCAACGGTGTCGCGGCCGCGCTGTCAATGACCGGACGCATCCTGGGGTCGGAGCCGCCCTGGTCCAAGACCCTTCGCCCCTGGCGCACCTCGGAGGTCACCAAGCCCGGCTCGCTGGCGTCGGCGGTGTCGGCCAACGCGCAGGTCGCGGCATATATGGCCGGCGGCTACCTCGGCCTGCTGAAACCCGCGGACACCTCACCCGCCGAGGGCGACGGCAGCGTCGGGCACTCCGGCGCGGCACCCAAGGCCGTCTGCACGGTGGCCGGCCAGACCCGATCCGTCGCGCCTCTGTGTACCCATCTGTACGGCGTGCTGCGCTGGAACGACGCCGAGCAGTCCTGGGACTGTCCGCTGCACGGGTCGCGCTTCAGCCACACCGGTGTGGTCCTCGAAGGACCGGCAACGCGAAACCTGTACTCGCAGGACGCATCCGACGACTGATCCCGGCAGGACTACCCCGCGCCCAGGATCCGCCGGAACACCGGTCGCGTCACCGTCGCCACGGGGCGCTGCAGGGCCCCGGCCAGGATTCGTACACCCAGATCCAGGGCGTATGCGTCGAACCCGACGAGTATGCGGTCACGGTTGCCGAGCAGACCGGCGAGGATCGAGATCGCCGCGGCATCCGATCGAGTACCTGGCAACCGGCGGTCGAAACCCTTGGTGACACGGTCACGCACAGCGGAATCCACGTACCGGGCCCGTCGTGCGATGGCGGTGTGGACCACGCCAGGGTAGACGATGTGGATCCGGACACCGGAGTCATTGTCTCGCAACTGTTTCTGAACGGTTTCCGAGTATCCGCGGGTCGCGAACTTCGACGCCGAGTACGCCGATTGGGCGGGCGATCCCATCAGCCCGAACGCGCTCGACGTGTTCACGATGCGCCCTCCCCCCGCGGTATGAAGGTGTCGGAGGAATGCCTCGGTACCGTTGACGACCCCACCGAAGTTGACCGCGAGGATCCGCCGCGCATAATCGTCGTCCTCGTCGAGGACGGACGCGACCATCGTGATGCCCGCGTTGTTGAACACGAGCGCCGGCGCGCCGTACCGTCGAACCACCTCATCCGCATAAGCCGTGACGGCCGCGGTGTCGGCGACGTCCACCTCGGCGGCATGCACCGTCGCGCCGTTCTCCGCAGCCGAGTCCGCGGTCTCGGCGAGTGCCTGCGTGTCGACGTCACTGAGCAGCACCGGCACCCCGGCGGCCACCAGCCTGTTCGCCAGAGACCGGCCCATTCCCGAAGCGGCGCCGGTGATGACGGCAGGCCGTCCGGCACACAACCGCCGAAGACGATCATCGGTGACCTGCGGATGCCACAACCGACCGAGACCCAGGGAAACCTTCACGTTCACCGGACTACCCCGCCCGTCCCGTCCTACACCTTCACCGCGTTTATCCGGCCCCTGCACGGGTACCCCTTCTCACCGTGGGCTCGACCCACCCGAACGCAGCCATCACGGAGAGGGAAACGAGTGTCAGACGCAGTCGTGGTGGGCGCCGGACACAACGGGCTCATCTCCGCCATCCGGCTCGCCGACGCCGGATGGGACGTCACCGTCCTCGAGGCAGCGCCCGAGGTGGGCGGGGCGATCAAGAGTGCCGAGCTCACCCCCGGTTACGTGACCGACCTCTTCAGCGCCTTCTATCCCCTCGCCGTCGCCTCCCCGGTGTTCGCCGACCTGGATCTCGAAGCCCACGGCCTGAACTGGAGCAGAGCGCCATTGGCATTCGGACATCCGGCGGGGCCCGAGGACGACGACGCACCGGTCGTCCACCCCGACGCGGCCGACACCGCAGCCCAACTCGCCGCCTTCGACCGACGTGACGGCCAGGCGTGGCTCGATCTCGTCGAGCAGTGGGAAATGCTGCGGCCCGCCATCCTCGACACGTTGTTCGGCTCTTTCCCGCCGGTCCGCGCGGTGTTGTCCCTGCTGCGTTCCGTCGGCACCGCAGAGGCTCTGCGCCTTGCCCGGTTCTTGATCCTGCCCGCCGATCGGATGGTGCGGGAACTGTTCCACAGCGAGAAGTCGGGACTGCTCATCCTGGGCAACGCGCTGCACGCCGACATCCCCCTCCATGCACCCGGCAGCGGAATGATGGGGTACCTGCTGACCATGCTGGGCCAGGACACCGGATATCCGGTCCCGGTGGGTGGTGCGGGTGCGCTGTCTGCCGCACTGCGGCGCCGCGCGGAAAGTGCTGGCGCACAGGTACATTGCGACACCCGGGTGACCGAGATCGAGGTCCGGGGTGGACGTGCGGTAGGTGTCGTCGACAGCGGCGGACGCCGCTGGCGGGCCGACCGGGCAGTTCTCGCCGATGTCTCGGCGCCTGCGCTCTACACGGACCTGCTCTCTCCGGCCGACGTGCCCGGGCGCGTACTCGACGATCTGCAGAAGTTCACCTGGGACACCCCGGTGGTGAAGGTGAACTACGCGATCGACGGGAAGATACCTTGGCGCAGCGCCAATCTCGGCGGCGCGGGTACCGTGCACCTCGGCGCGGACGCGCGCAACATCGCCTACTCCACCGCCGACATCGAGACCGGGAACATACCCGAACACCCCTTCCTGCTCTTCGGTCAGATGACCACGGCCGACGCCGGAAGATCACCCGCCGGCACCGAGAGCGCATGGTCCTACAGCCACCTGCCCCGCGGGGTCACCGACGACGAGGCCGCTCGTCTTCTCGCCGCCCGGATGGACGAAGTACTCGAAGAGCACGCTCCGGGCGTCTCGGACATGACCATCGGCCGCCACGTGCAGACACCGCACGACCTGCAGACCGCAGACGCCAACCTCGTCCACGGGACGGTGAACGGGGGAACGGCACAATTGTTCCAGCAGTTGATCTTCCGTCCATCGCCGAGTCTCGGTGGCGCCACGACACCCGTGGACCGCCTTTATCTCGCGGGATCGGCCGCACATCCCGGCGGCGGGGTACACGGGGCCTGCGGCAACAACGCCGCACGCGCCGCCCTTGCCTCCGACGGTATACGCGGAACGCCGCGAAGAGCGTTGAACCGCACCATCACCAGACACCTCACGAAACCGTGGAAACCACAAGGGAACGGAGATCATTCATGAATCGCGTCGAACGCCACACATCCGCAACCCCCGCGCAGGTCTGGTCGGTGTTGTCCGACGGCTGGCTCTACTCCTCCTGGGTGGTGGGCGCATCACGCATCCGCGACGTCGACCCCACCTGGCCGCAGGCGGGAGCGAAGATCCACCACTCGGTGGGCGTCTGGCCCGTGCTGCTCAACGACGAGACGACGTCGGTGGAGTCCAAGGCGGGATTGTTGGAGATGTCCGCAGCCGGCTGGCCGTTCGGTCGCGCCCGCATCCGGATGACGATCGAGAAGGACGGCAACGGCTCCCTGATCGGCATGGAGGAGTTCGTCGAGACGGCCCCGCTGAAGTGGGTTCCGCCGGTGGTCCAGCAGACCGCCATGTCACCCCGACTGAACGAGTGCCTGACTCGACTGGCGATGCTCGCCGAGCGTCAGCCCGGCTGAGAGCCGGGATTCATCCAGTGTTCCCGGCTTACGAGTAGCCCCGCTTTGGGCGAGGAGGCCGGAGCATGCGGAGGGCCGTCACGTAGGGCGGCACACCACCTTGATGGTGTCCAGGGCGTCGTCTGCGGCGTCTGGCAGGTTCATCCCGGCGTTCTTCCCGGTCCGTAGGTACTCGACAACCGGCTCGTTCAGCACCTCGCCGGGTACCACCACCGGGATACCGGGCGGGTACGGTGTGATCTGTTCGGCTGCAATACGTCCCGGAGCCTCGTCGAGGGAGACCGACTCGGTGTCGCCGAAGAAGGCGTCACGGGGGAGCATCCTGTTCTCCAGCTGCAGCTCGTCCGGAGACGGCTGGCGGATCTCCCGAGGAGGATCGAAAGAGTCTGCGGCGGAAGCGAGATCGCGCAGCGCTGTCAGCAACCGATCCGCGGTGTCCTCGTCGTCGGCATGCGAGATGGTCGCGAGAATCCGTCGATGGTCGCTCAATCCGAGGTCGACGCAATGGTGTTCGCGGAGCCAGTCGGCGCATTGATAGCCACTGACCCCCAGCCCGTCCACGTCGATCAGGACCTGCATCTCATCCAGATCATGGCTGGCCTCTTCACGGAGCAGTTCGTCATGCGTCACCGTCAGACCGTCGATCTCGTCGACGCTGCGACGGACGGTGCGCGCCAACTCGAGTCCTCGGCCGAGCACTTCTCGCCCAGACCGCACCATGTATCGACGCCAGCCGTCCAACGCGGCATAGATCGGCACGCTCGGGCTGGTGGTCATCAGCAGGTCCGCGCACCGTGACAGCCGAGAGCGGTCGATCAGGTCGCCCTGGACGTGGAAGACAGACCCCTGCTCGAAGCCCGCGCCCATCTTGTGGACACTGACGACGCAAACATCGGCTCCGGCATCCATTGCCCACGTGGGTAGTTCGTCGTGGAACGGCAGGTGCGCGCCCCACGCCTCGTCGACGATCAGCGGCTTGCCGTACTCGTGGCAGACGTCGGCGATGGCCCGGATGTCCGCACACGTGCCATATGGAGTCGGACTCACGATGAGCAGGCCCGACGCCTGGGGATCCGTCTCCCACGCCTTGCGTACCTCCGCGGGCGACGGCGGATGCGTCAGGTGGAGCGTCTCGTCCCATCGCGGACGTACCCACCGCGGACGTAGTCCGGAGAAGATCAGCCCGGCCACGATCGACTTGTGGGCATCCCGGGTGATGAGGAGTTCCCCACCTTCGCCACCGGCCACGGCCATCATCGCGGCCTTCACCGACAGCGAACTGCCGCACGTGGAGAAGAACGCGAGCTCGGCGCCCACCGCGTCCGCCATGAGTTCCTCGGCGTCGGACAGGTAGGCGTTGGTCATCCGCCGGTCGTCGAGACCGCCCGAGGCGAGGACATCCGATTCGAAGGCGGCCCCTCCGATGGTCGAGCGCGTGCGGTCGTCCACGCCACGACCCTGTCGGTGGCCGGGCGGCGTGTAGCCGTACCGGTTCTCGCGGCGGTACCCGTCGAGTGCTTCGAGTAGTGGTGCTCGAGATTGATCCAGAGACATCGTGTCGGGGCTCCGATCGTGTCTTATGACGGAACAGGGGTGCGGGTCAATGGGCTTCGCTCATCTCGCCGCTGTGTGACGACTTCGCGGCGCGGCGTCGCAGGCGTTCTCGATAGCCGTATGTCGCCCTGAGCACGTCGTCGTGACTGTCGGCGCTGGAACCGAGCGCACCGGCGAAGATCCCCATCGACGTCGCCAGCCATGCGAGGTTGACGTAGTTGACCAGCCCGGCCCGGAAGCCGAGTTGCGAGGACAGAAAGGTCTCCTCGATGACGGTCATGGCGGCGACGAGGACCGCGACGAACAGGCCCACGTAGAGGACCACCGCGCTGAAGGCGACGGTGCAGACCGTGGCCGTGTTGTAGAGCCGGGCGCGTGGTCGGTAGGTGTCGGTCGTCCGTTCCCAGAGGCGGTTGTTGACGATCAGCCAGAGCGTTGCCAGGACCATCGACAGTATGGAGATGGCGGCCAGACGCCATGGACTGAGCGCGTTGGCCATCGACCAGATGGTGGAGAAGAAGACACCGAACGACGCCGCCGCGGCAGCGGCCGCCGTCATGCCCGTGAGCGTCGGGATCAGTCGCCACGGCCGGTTGCCGCGCACCATCCCCGCCGTCAAACGCATCCGAGGGGTGATACCCGGGGCCACAACATATTCCGTCTCACCATCGCGTTCGACCAGCAGTCCGCGGGACCGCTCGAACGACTCGGTCGAGGAGTCCTTCAGAGAGGACACCACCGTCGCGATGAGGTTGCCGAGCCGCCGGCGGGGGGATGGCCCGAGCGCCGGCAGGGAGATCACCGCGGCCCCACGTACCCGGTCGAGTTCGGCCAGCACGACACTGTCCCGGGTACGCCGGTCACCGCCGAGACCCCCGCGGACGGTGAACAGGCGAGGCATCTCGGTCACAAACACGACGACTTCGTCCGGGACCCGGTCGGCACCCCAGACGGTCTCCAGATCGCCGCGCGGGGTCATCTGGAGTGTGGTGTCACGGGTGACGGTGACTCCGCGGTAATCCATCCCGAATCGCTCGGCGATCCCGCGAATCCGGTCCTCGCCGTTCGTGATCAACGTCTCGGGCAACCCGTGTTCGGCCACCATTCGCAGACTCGAGATTCTCCTGCCCTCCTGGCGCTCGACGGTTGTTCATCCACCGACGGTCGGTCCGCCGGGGTCAGTCCGGCGGCTCGGGCTCGCCGGCGGCCGGCGACTCGAGGTCCTCCTCGTCGCCCGACGTGGGCTGAGCCTCGTTCTCCTTCTCCGTAGGCTCGTCGACGTGTTCTGCCTCGAGTTCGTCCACCTTGCGGCGGGCGTCGTCGGGGGTCTGGTCCGGTGAACCGGTCTCGGCCGGCTCCATCGGTAGTTCTTCGGACATCTAGGTGTGTTCACCGCCAATCCGTTTCGGGTATCCGGACATGTGCGACTTCCCGGGGTGTTCGGTTTCTAAACACCGGAAATCCGTGAGGACGGCCTCCCACGAGGTGTAGGCCCTTCGTGACGTGGGTATGCCACGAGCATGTCTGACGAACAGCGCAAGTCCATGGACCCAGCGCCGGAGGAGACACCCGATCTGGAGTCCGGTGGCGGTGTGGCACCCGGCGACACTCCACCCGACACCCCCCAGACGTCGGGGCTCTCGCACGAACAACCCAATCGGACGAAACACTTTCCGGCCGGCGGGGTCGGCGCCTTCCTCGGCGTCGGTCTCCTGGTGATCGCGATGCTCGTCATCATCGTCGGGCTCATCGTGATGGTGCTGTGACGACCTGATCAGGCCCCCGTCGCCAGGTGGGGATCGGCGACGGGCTTGGATTCCGCCGAATTGCGTTGTCGCAGTACGACCGACAATACGACGATCGCGGCCACCGCCACGAATTCGCTCTGCCAGTTCTGCATCGACTCGAACCAGAACTGCGATGTGGTGAGGTACTGCCAGACCGTTACCGCGGCCTCACCGTGTTGCTCCTGCTCGGTGCTGTACGCACGCGCGCCGCCGACGGCGTGCAGGACGAACGAGGCGAGGAACAGCGCGAAAAACGCTATCGACAACGAGTTCTCGTATACCGCGAGAACCCACCCACCGCGGCGGATCGGCCATGGGGCACCGGCCTGGTCCTTCTCCGCGCGAGGGTCCACGTCCTGCGGCGCTTCGGAATCCACGGGTTTGGACTCCGACGAACCCCGTTGATACAGAAAAGCCGTCAACACGACGTACATGCCCATCTGGAGGAACTCGGATTCCCAGTTCTCGAACGTCGCCTCGACGAATTCGCCGGTGCGCAGGTACCCCGACAGCGAGACCGACGCGGCGCCGTGGGACATCTGCTCGGCGTTGAAGGCATGCCAACCGGACACGATCATCCCGAACATGAAGACGAGAAACAGCGCCGAACAGGCCAGGAACAGCCCGTTGTCGCGTAAGACGCGGCGCATCATCAGAACCGGCCCCTCTCCGATCACCGACGCCGGCCGGGCCTCAGCCCAGGGCCGGAGAACGAGGCGAATACCTCAACACCGCACCCACCCCGTCACGCGGGGCGATCCGTTCGTCCACTCGCACCAACTCGGCGCCGATCATGACCGCCGCGAGCGGCAGCGCCTCGTCGGCCAGGAGCGTCCGCTCGGGTGCCAGTCCGAGCTCCGAGAGATTCTCCGGAGTCGGTGCGAGAGTTGCGACCCCACCCGCGTCCGGTCCGCCGTCGACGACCGTCGCGCCGTCGAGGTCACCGATGATCAGCGTTTCGACCTCGCCGTTCCGCAGCGCGCCGCAGACGGCGGTGAGACCTTCGACGGCGAGTGCCGGATCATGACCGAGCCCGGCCTCGAAACGTTCGGCCACATCGGCGATCAGCTCGTTCTGGCGCCGCGCGAATTCTTCGGCGACAGCACGGCGGACGTCGGCGTCGGCCACTCCGCCGCGCCGCGCGCCCAGGTGCAGATCGACGAGTCGCGTGGCCAGCCGCTCGGGAGCCGCGGCGGTCAGATCGGCGGTCGAGGATGTCTCGCCGATGACGAAGACGATCTCGGGGTCGTCGGCGTCGACGATGGCGGTCAGGCGCTCGGCCACCGCCCGGATGTTCTTGCGTCTTTCTTCGTCGCTGCGCTGCTGCGGGTCGCCGTATCCGGGGGACTCGGCACTTGCCGCGTGATGCACCGGATACCCTTCGCCCTCAACGGTTTCGGTCTTCACGGACACCCCACCGGCAGCGAAGACCTCGATGTCGGCCCCGGTGTGGTCGACGGCGGCGACCACGTGGCAGGGCGACGCGGTGCCGTGCTCGATCAGCGGGACCAGATAGGGCACCGGCGAGTAACGGGCCGTCGGGGTCACCGGTGGACGGATGAGCTGCTCGTCGAGGATCACTCCGTCCGGACCGGCGATCACCGCTCGACCACTGACACCGACCGACGGCACCTGGCCGAGGAGGGCGGTGCCGATCGGATCGACGACAGCGGGTTCCGCTCCGGCCGAGATCAGTTCGTCGCGCAATGCGCGCCAACGCAATTCCATCGCGTGCGCGGCATCTTCGGTGTTGTGCGAATCGTCGATGTAGACCGAGGCGAACGGACCTGTCGTGGTCGTCAGCGCTCGAAGTCGGGTCGAGTTCATGCGCGGTCTCCTCACGGGTTGTTCGGGCACGTCGACCCTCTACGGGTGCCCAGCGAGGAGGCCCTCAAACATCCCGGCCCGGCCGCCGGTCGGCGTGCCGGGCAACAGACGGGGGTCAGAGCGTGGCGGCGTCGATCACGAACCGGTAGCGCACGTCCGACGCGACCACGCGGTCGTATGCCTCGTTGATCCGATCGGCCGAGATCACCTCGATCTCCGCACCGATGCCGTGCTCGGCACAGAAGTCGAGCATCTCCTGGGTTTGGGCGATCCCCCCGATCATCGAACCGGAGAAGCTGCGCCGCTTGCCGATCAGCGCACCGGCCGGGACGTCGATCGGATGTTCGGGCAGACCGAGTTCGACGAGGGTGCCGTCGAGGGCGAGCATGCCCAGGTACTTGCCGATCGGCAGGTTCGCGGACACGGTGTTGAGGATCAGGTCGAAGGAGTTGCGCAGGTCGCGGAAGGTCTGCGGATCACTCGTCGCGTGGTAGTGGTCCGCCCCGAGACGCAAGCCGTCCTCCATCTTCTTCAGCGACTGCGACAGCACCGTCACCTCGGCGCCGAGCGCGTGGGCGATCTTGACCCCGACATGTCCGAGGCCACCGAGACCGACGATCGCCACCTTCTTGCCGGGACCCGCACCCCAGTGCCGCAACGGCGAATACAGCGTGATCCCCGCGCACAGCAGCGGAGCCGCCTCGTCGAGCGCGATCCCCTCCGGGATGCGGCAGACATAGTTCTCGTCGACGACGATCGAGGTGCTGTAGCCGCCGTGCGTGGGTTGCCCGTCCCGGCCGAGCGCGTTGTACGTCCCGGTGCTGCCGCGCTCGCAGTACTGCTCCTCACCGAGTCTGCACGGCTCGCATTCACGGCAGGAGTCGACGAAACAGCCCACGCCCACGCGATCCCCGACCGCGTACCGGGTGACGCCCTCACCGACGGCGGAGACCGTACCGGCGATCTCGTGCCCCGGGACCACCGGGAACCGGGTGCCACCCCATTCGTCGCGTGCGGTGTGGATGTCGGAGTGGCAGATCCCGGCGTAGGCGATGGCGATCGCGACGTCGTTCGGGCCGAGGTCGCGCCGTTCGATCGTGGTCGGCTCGAGCGGGCGATCTGCTGCCGGGGCGATGTACGCGTTGACCGTCGTGGGCATGCGGGGGACTCCTAGGGCTGGATGTTCAGGGACTGAAGTGTTCGCGGGCTGATGTGTGTTCGGGGGCTGATGCGTTCGGGGCGACCGATGCGCAGGTGCGCATGGGTCGGCACGTGACAAGTCTGCCGTCGCGCGTGCGTCATCGCCAGAACGGCACGTCGGGAGCCGACGCAGCACGTACGGACACTGGATCGGACTTCAAAGATCGTTACAATGGCCGACGGTGACGATCAACAGCTCGGTCGACGACGGCCGGCGCACGCAGTTGCATCCGGTGTCGCCCATCGCCGAGGTCACGCGATTCGGGGCAACCACCGCCCACGCGGCTGCGGGCCTCGGACGGTTAGTCCTCCACACGGCAGGCGACGCGATTCGCGGTCGCGCGCCCACTGCTGCGCGCGCGGCGCATGAACTGCGGGCCACCTTCGAGCATCTGGGTCCGACCTACGTGAAGCTCGGGCAGCTGATCGCCTCGAGTCCCGGCGTCTTCTCCGACGCCCTCTCCTCGGAGTTCGAGACGCTGCTCGATCGCGTGAAACCGGCCGACCCCGACGAGATGCGTGCACAGTTCGTCGCCGAACTCGGCCGCCCGCCCGAAGAGGTCTTCGCGCAGTTCGATCCGGTGCCGATCGCCTCGGCGTCGATCGCGCAGGTCCACACCGCGACCCTGCACAGCGGCGAAGAAGTGGTCGTCAAGATCCAGCGACCCGGGATTGCCGACCGGCTCGCCCCGGACGTCGCGATCCTCGAACGTCTCGCCGGTCTCGTCGAGGTCTCCGAGTACGGCCGGATGCTCAGCGCGCGCCACGTCGTCGAGGATTTCGCGGCCGGCCTCGATGCCGAACTGGATTTCCGGATCGAGGCGGACACCATGCGGGAATGGTTCGAGTGCCTGCAACCGGGCCCCTTCGGGGATCGTGTCCGCGTCCCGCACGTGTACGACGAGTTCACGACGCCGCGCGTCCTGACCATGGAGCGCATCCACGCGGTCCGGATCGACGACGCCGCCGCGGTTCGGGCGGCCGGTCACGACGGCGTCGCGCTGTGCCGGAACCTGTTGCTGTCGCTCCTCGACTCGGCATTCCACGGCGGCCTCTTCCACGGCGATCTGCACGCCGGCAACGTCCTCGTCGACGAAACCGGGAAGATCGTGTTGCTCGACTTCGGCATCGTCGGCCGGTTCACCCCGCGCACGCGCCGGATCCTTCGCCAACTCGTCGTCGATCTGGTGGTCCGGGCAGACTACGAATCCGCTGGCCGCGCGATCTTCCTGCTGGGCGCCGTCCACAAGCCGGGGTCGACCGTCAAGGGCGCCGAGGACATCAAGAAGGTGACGACCCCGCTGTCGACGACCGATCTCGGTTCGATGTCCTACACCGACCTGGGCCGACAACTCGCCGCCGTGGCCAAGGCCCACGACGCCCGGCTGCCGCGCGAACTGGTTCTCGTCGGCAAACAGCTGCTGTACGTCGAGAAGTACATGAAGCTGTTGGCGCCACGATGGAAGGCCATGTCGGACAAGGAGATCTACGGCTACATGGCCGGCATCCTGAAGGAGGCCGAGCGCGATCGCCGGGCCGACCGTGAACGAATGAGCTGATGCACGGTGGTAAATCGCGGCATGTCGGGCCTACTGACGCGTACGGAGCGCGAATCGACCGCTAGGGTGAGAGCGATTAGCTGCTGATTCACAGGAGTCACACATGAGACGTTTCGTGCCGGCACTGCTGGCATTCTTTGGCGCCGCGTTCATCGCGGCGGCCATCGCCATCCCGCTTTACCTGGTGCCGCAACTGAAGGTGGTGCCGCTGGACCTGGACATCACCTCCGACGCGACGACGGTGGCGGCCGACGGTTCGACGGGCGACCGGTTCCCGGCCGTCATCTTCGACCGTTGCTCGGTGTCCGAGGACCGTGCCCGCACACTCGAGGCGCACCTCACCCAGCAACGCCGCTCGATCATCACCGAACCGTCGGACAGCCGCCAGGCGAGCCTGCAGTCCGCGCAGACCGTTCTGATCGACCGGCTCCGGGACGCCGACGGTCAGGAGACCGAGCCGAGCGTCGCCGCTGCCGGTGAGACCCGCACCTGCAAGGACGGCTTGCTCACCGCGTCCATCGACCGCGTGTCGGTGAACCGGAAGACCTCGGTTCCCAACGGCGCCGTGAGCTCGCTGCAGCTCGAGGCCGTCCCGCCGGGCGGCAACGTCAACGACGTGTCGGTCACCCTCGACAACCGCACCGGCTTCCAGTACAAGTTCGGCTTCGACGTCCAGAAGCGCGACTACGCGTACTACGACCTGAACACCCGCCAGGACTGCGCGGCCAAGTTCCAGGGCGAGGAGGAGATCGACGGGGTCAAGACGTATCACTTCGCGTGCGACGTCCCCGAGACCGATCTGTCGTCGCTGCCGAACGCCCAGGGTGAGGCCGCTCTCGGCACCATGCTGACCATGCCCGCCAGGTGGTGGGGCATCACCGGCCGCGGCGTCCGCCCGAACGATCCGGTCACCATGCACCGCTACGCGGCGGCGACCCGCCACGTGTGGGTCGAACCCGAGACCGGCACCATCGTCGACGGTCGCGAGGACCAGCACCAGTACTTCAAGTCGCCCGACCAGAGCGAGGCCACTCCGGCGCCGGTTCGTGAATTCCGGATGGACGCGCTCAAGGGCACGTTCAAGTGGGCCGACCAGACCGTCGCCAACCAGGCCGACAAGGCCAGCGGCTACCTGAACCAGCTGAAGGTCGGCGGCACCTGGGTGCCGATCATCCTCGGCGTCATCGGCGCCATCCTGCTGGCCGCCGCGGTCCTGCTGTTCCTCCGCGGACGTCGCGACGACGCCGTCGTGGCCACCGCCGGTCCGGTCGGCGCCCCGCCCGCCGCGGACGACCGCGACACCCGACTGATCAAGCGGGATGTCCCTCCGGCCGGTGCCGCACCGTCAGCGGGTAACCCGTGGGAGCGGCCGACCGAGCAGATCCCGAAGGTCGACGGTGGCGAGCCCCCGGCCGACGATTCGTCGACGCGCACCTTCCGCAAGCAGCCGCCGCCCGAGTAGGGCCCAGCTGCACGGCGACCCCCGCGGGCGCATCCGGTACCCACCGGATGCGCCCGCGGTGTTTTGTCTGTGGCAGGTGCAGCACTACGTGTCGGCCGGCGACACGAACTGCTGAATCTGGCCCTCAGAGGCGCGAGGCTCCTCTGCCCACTTGATGTGCGAGGACCGCGCCACCCCCTCAGGTGCGAGGGCTCGCCACCCCGCCCCTCAGGTGCGAGGGCTCGCCACCCCGCCCCTCAGATGCGAGGACCGCGCCACCCCGCTCCCGTAGCCAGGCAGGGCCACACACACAACACGGGCCGGTGACCCCGAAGGTCACCGGCCCGTGCCGTTGTTGTCCCTATGGAGTTGCGAGACCGTTCACTCGGCTCAGAAGAACGCCGGGCGGAAGGTCTTGGCCCACGACTCCTTGAAGGTGCTCGACCAGTAGTCCCACCAGTGCGCACCGTCCGGGGTGATCCGGGTGGTGAGCTTGACGCCGGGGACGAGCGCCACGCGGCCGACGTACAGCTGGCTGCTGGTCGAGGCGGCGACCTCGAGCGGGATCATCTGCGCGAACTTGACCGGGTCGAAGTTGCCGCTGGTCGGGTTGACCGACGAGTCGTACTTGCTGCCGACGCCGCTGCCGGACGACACGTAGACGTACTTGCCGGCCAGGTTGCCCGCGCTCAGGAACGGATCGTTCTGGAACCAGCTACCCGCCGGGTAGAAGCCCCACATGTTGGTGGGGTTGCCGCCCATCTCGATGACGGAGGCCTGGATGCCCTGGGTGAAGCCCGGCATGGTGACCGTCGGGTAGCCGCTGTAGGACGCGACCGCCTTGTAGAAGTTCGGGTGACGCGACGCGAGGTTGAGCGCCGAGGTGCCCGACATCGACAGGCCGGCGATGCCGTTGCGACGGTTGTCGCTGCCATGGTTTGCGGCCATGTAGCCCGGCAATTCGCGGGTCAGGAAGGTCTCCCACTTGTTGACGCCCAGCTTGGGGTCGGCCGACTGCCAGTCGGTGTAGAAGCTGCCGCCGCCGCCGAACGGGATGGCGACGTTGGTGCCCTTACCGGCCATGTAGCGGGCGACATCGGTGTTGATCAGCCAGCCGCTGTTGTTGTTGGGGGCGCGGAGTCCGTCGAGGAGGTAGAGCGTCGGCTTCGGTCCGCCGCCACCCGCCGAGACGATGCACACCGGCACGGTCCGGTTCATGGCGTTCGAGCGGACGTACTCGACGTTGCAGCCATTGGCTGCGGACGCCGGCGGAGCTGCGACCAGCGTGGCACCTGACACGGCCACGAGAGCCACGAGTCCGGCGACGAGGCGCTTACGGGCGCGAGTCAGCATTCGTCAGTTTTCCTTTGGATCTCGGCCGGAGTCGGCCGCTGTCTGGGTCTTGCCTACCGGGTACTGCGGAAGTGGTACGAGGGGGATTGTATTGATCCCCGTCCGGCGCGGTACCCGTCGTCGTGAAGTGTAACGGCACGATAACGTCGCGGCAAAGGCTGGAACGTGCTTCGTGACCCCGGATGGCAGTGGCACATCTCACATCTGCCGCGATCTGAGCAGCCCATATGGCCCATACGCGGCACCCTTGCCCGATTTTGCCCTCTGAACGGATGAAATTGCCGCGACCGCACCGTTATTCGTTTGGGTGGTTAACGGATACAGAGATCTGCCACGAGCTTCGGGGCCGGCCATGTCGATCAACCACCCGCGATTCGACGCCTCGATCACTAGGGTCAGGGCGGTGGACATGGGTGAATACCTCGGCGCCGACGCCACCGCACTCGCCGGACTCGTCGCCTCGGGCGAGGTCACGGCAGTCGAACTCCTCGATCTGGCACGGACACGTGCCGCCACGGTGAACCCCCACCTGAACGCCATCGTCATCCCGATGGAAGCCGAGGCCGACCGCCGGGTGCACACCGAGCTCGACGGACCGTTCGCCGGCGTCCCGTTCCTGATCAAGGACCTCGCCCAGGACTACCGCGGCTACCCGACGACGCGCGGCTCCCGGTCACTCGCCCGGCACGTGGCCACCGAACACGCGACGGTCGTCCAACGCTTCCTCGACGCCGGGCTGGTCATCTTCGGTAAGACCAACACCCCGGAGTTCGGTGCCAAGGCACAGACCGAATCCGTCCTCTGGGGCCCGGCGCGCAATCCGTGGAACCCCGACGTGACCCCCGGCGGCTCGTCCGGTGGCAGCGCGGCCGCCGTCGCCGCCGGCATCGTGCCCGCGGCCGGGGCCAACGACGGCGGCGGATCCATCCGCATCCCGGCGGCGTGCAACGGCCTGGTCGGCCTGAAGGCCTCGCGCGGTCTGATGCCGTTCGGCCCCGCCACCGGTGAACCGCTCTTCGGGATGGGAGTCGAGGGCGTCGTGACCCGGACCGTGCGCGACGCGGCCGCCCTCTACGACGCGATCATCGGCCCCACCTCGTCGTCGACCTATCCCGCTCCCCTCCACACCGAGTCCTTCACCACCCGCATCGCCACGCCGCCGCGACTGCTGCGGATCGGGTTCACCACCCGTTCGGCGATCAACCCCGCACCACACCCCGAGGCGGTCGCCGCCGTCGAGCACGCCACACGCGTGCTCACCGGACTCGGGCACCACGTCGAGGAGGTGGACCCGCCGCACGACGACGCGGAACTGGCCCGCGACTTCCTCGAGATCTGGTTCGCGAAGGCGGCGGCCCAGGTCGACGAGGCGCGACGCCTGTCCGGCGCCGGTGACTCCGAGTTCGAGGCGGACACTCTCGCCCTCGCCGAGATCGGCCGTGCGGCCGGGGTCGTGCCGCTCTTCCGGGCACTCGATCACGTCAACGACCACGTCCTCGCGCTCGAACGCTTCCACCAGAATTACGACCTGCTGCTGACCCCGACCCTCGCCGTACCGCCACCGAGGATCGGGTCCATGACGACCCCACCCCTCCTCCAGCGGGCAGCGCGTCTCGCGGCTCGCGCCCGCGTCGGCCGGGTGATGTCGCGGATGGGAATCGTCGACCAGCTCATCGAGGAGAACCTCGACTGGGTTCCCTACACCCAGCTGGCGAACCTGACCGGGCGTCCGGCGATCAGCGTTCCCCTGCACTGGACCGACACCGGCCTGCCGCTCGGGGTGCAGTTCGTCGGCAAGCTGGGCGCCGACGGCGATCTCCTCGCCCTCGCCGCATCGCTCGAAGATGCCGCGCCGTGGTTCCACCGGTACGCCGACATCACCGTGTGACGCGGCGCTAATGTCTTCTCGAGATCGCGAGTTCTCGTGGGGACGAGCGGCACATCGAACGAGGTGAGGAGTTGTCGTGACTGAGCAGGTGGCCGACGCGGTGGTCGTCGGTGCGGGTCTGGCGGGTCTGGTCGCGACATACGAGCTCACCAAGGCCGGCCGGCGGGTGGTCGTCGTCGATCAGGAGAACCGCAACAATCTTGGGGGACAGGCATTCTGGTCGCTGGGCGGACTCTTCATGGTCGACACCCCCGAGCAGCGCCGACTCGGCATCTCCGACTCCGCGGACCTCGCCCTGCAGGACTGGATGGGGTCAGCCGGATTCGACCGTGACGACGAGGACTACTGGCCGCGGCAGTGGGCCCGGGCGTACGTCGACTTCGCGGCCACCGAGAAGCGGCAGTATCTGCACGATCTCGGGCTGCGCATCACCCCGATCGTCGGCTGGGCCGAACGCGGGGGCGGTTTCGCCGACGGGCACGGGAATTCCGTGCCACGCTTCCACCTGACCTGGGGCACCGGGCCGGAGGTCGTGCGGATCTTCGCCGAACCGGTCGTCGAGGCCGAGAAGCGCGGGCTGGTCGAGTTCCGGTTCCGCCATCGCGTCGACGAACTCATCGTCGAAGACGGTGTCGCCGTTGGCGTGCGGGGCGCGACCCTCGCACCGACCGACCTCGGGCGCGGCAAGGCGTCGAACCGCGATGTGACGGGCGAGTTCGAGGTCCGCGCCGGCGCGGTCATCGTGACCTCCGGCGGGATCGGCCACAACCACGACCTCATCCGCAAGAACTGGCCGGTCGACCGTCTCGGACCGGCACCGAAGACGATGATCTCCGGCGTCCCGGCCCACGTCGACGGACGCATGCTGGGGATCAGCGAGGACGCCGGCGCGAGCATCGTCAACCGGGACCGCATGTGGCACTACACCGAGGGCATCCACAACTGGGACCCGATCTGGCCGGACCACGCCATCCGGATCATCCCGGGCCCGTCGTCGTTGTGGCTCGACGCCAACGGCAACCGCCTCGCGCCGCCGAACTTCCCGGGCTTCGACACGAACTCGACGATGAAGGCGATCCTCGCCGCCGGTCACGACTACTCGTGGTTCATCCTCACCCAGTCCATCGTCGAGAAGGAGTTCATGCTGTCGGGTTCGGAGCAGAACCCAGACATCACGTCCAAGGATCTCCGGCTCGCCGCCAGGAGCCGCCTCGCCAAGGGCGCCGCCGGTCCGGTGGATGCCTTCCTGCGCAACGGTATCGACTTCGTGGTCGCCGACAACCTGCCCGAATTGGTCAGCGGCATGAACGCGATCGCCCGCGGCCCCGAACTCGATCTCGCCCACATCGAACGCGTCATCTCCGCCCGCGACGCCGAGGTGGACAACAAGTTCTCCAAGGACGCCCAGCTGATGGCGATCAACAACGCGCGACAGTTCATCGGCGACAAGATGGTTCGTGTGGCCAAGCCCCACCGCATCCTCGATCCCGCACACGGTCCGTTGATCGCGGTGCGGCTCAACATCCTCACCCGGAAGACCCTCGGCGGCCTCGAGACGAACCTCGACTCCCAGGTGCTGCGACCCGACGGCAGCGCGTTCGACGGTCTGTTCGCCGCCGGCGAGGTCGCCGGCTTCGGGGGCGGCGGTGTGCACGGTTACAACGCTCTCGAGGGCACCTTCCTGGGCGGCTGCATCTTCTCCGGACGAGCGGCCGGACGGGCCGTCGCGCGCAGCTGACCCCGGCCCTCGACCGGGTGGTGGCACGTCAACGAAAAGGGCTGCCTGCCCTACTTTTTCGCGACCCCATCCGCGATCCCGTTTCGGACATGCGTGGGCTAGGGTAATGGGCGTGCCGGTGCCGCAGACGATCCTGACGCGAAAGACCAAGTCGGCGATCTTTCTCGTCCTCACCATCGACGACGGTGGTGAGGACACGGTCCGCGATGTGCTGGCGGAGATCCCGGGACTGAACAACGCGGTGTCCTCGCGTGCCCCGGAGGCGGCGCTGGCCGGCATCGTCTCGATCGGTTCGGACGCGTGGGACCGGTTGTTCGACGGCCCCCGTCCCCGTGCGCTGCGTCCGTTCGTGCCCTATGAGGGCGACGTCCACACAGCTCCGGCCACCCCGGCCGATCTGCTGGTGCACATCAAGTCCGACCAGATGGACCTGTGCTTCGAACTCGGCCGCCTGATCACCGACGCACTCGGCGATGCGGTGACCGTCGTCGACGAGGTCCACGGCTTCCGCTATTTCGACCTACGCGACCTCATCGGTTTCGTCGACGGCACCGAGAATCCGGTCGGGCAGGCCGCGGTCGAGGCGATCACCGTCGGCCACGAGGACCCCGACTTCGCCGGCGGCAGTTACGTCGCGATCCAGCGCTATGTCCATGACCTCTCGTCGTGGAACGGGCTGAGCACGGGTGAACAGGAAGCCGCGATCGGGCGGACCAAGCTCGACAACGTGGAGATGTCCGACGACGTGAAGCCGGCGAACTCCCACATCGCGCTCAACAAGGTCGAGGACGAGAACGGCGAGGAGATCGACGTCGTCCGCGACAACATGCCCTACGGCGACGTCTCCGGGGCCGGCGAGAACGGCACCTTCTACATCGCCTACTCCGCCGGACCCGACGTCACCGAGGAGATGCTGCGCAAGATGTTCATCGGCGATCCGCCGGGGACCTACGACCGCCTTCTCGACTTCACCACCGCCATCACCGGTGCGCAGTTCTTCACCCCGACCATCGACTTCCTCGAGGATCTGCCGCCCGCACCCCAGACATCCGAACCCGCCGCCCAGGTCCCGCCCCGCCGCGGCGACGGTTCCCTGGGGATCGGCTCCCTACGCTAGTCCCCCCGGGAACCAGTCCCTGCAGACAGACCCACCGCCCGACACCACCGCATCAGGAGGCCACCATGAACAACCTGCACCGCGAACTCGCGCCCATCTCCGAGGCAGCCTGGGCGGAGATCGAGGAGGAGGCGACCCGGTCGTTCAAGCGGAACATCGCGGGCCGTCGACTCGTCGACGTGAAGGGGCCGATGGGTCAGGACACCGCGGCGGTCACCCTGGGCCATCGCAGCAAGATCGACTCGCCGGCCGACGGCATCCAGGCGTTCATCCGGCGCACACAGTCGCTGGTCGAGTTGAAGGTGCCGTTCACCGTCTCCCGTGAGGCCATCGACGATGTGGACCGCGGCGCCCAGGACTCCGACTGGGATCCGGTCGTCGAGGCCGCGCGCCAGCTCGCGCTCGCCGAGGACCGGGCGATCTTCGAGGGCTACGCGGCTGCCTCGATCGCCGGTATCCGCTCCGAGGCCACGGCGACCCCGATCCAGCTGCCCGAGGACGTCCGCGACTACCCCGAGGCCGTCAGCCAGGCACTGACCACGTTGCGACTCGCCTCGGTCGACGGGCCGTACTCGGTCGCCATGTCGGCGGAGGTGTACACGCAGGTCAACGAGACGTCCAACCACGGCTACCCGATCCGCGACCACATCAAGCGGCTGGTCACCGGCGACATCGTGTGGGCGCCCGCCATCCGTGGCGCGTTCGTCATGAGCACCCGTGGTGGCGACTTCGAGCTGACGATCGGGCAGGACGTCTCGATCGGCTACGACTCCCACGACGCCGACGTCGTGAACCTCTACTTCCAGGAGTCGTTCACCTACCTCACCCACACCGGGGAGGCGGCCGTCGCGCTGTTCGGCGGTTGATCGACGGAGACCGACGCACCTCACTTAGCCGGGGCAACTAGTCTGACGCAGGTGATCGCAGTGACCTCCGCCCCGCTCGCCCCGCGGGCTACGCTCCCGGCGCCGGGCCATGACCTCGGCCCGCTCGCTCCGCTCCCGGCGCCGGGATGCTGACCCGCCTCATCCGCACGTACCTGCAGCCGTACCGCACCAACATCGTCATGGTGGTGTCGCTGCAGCTACTGGCGACCGCGGCGATGCTGTACCTGCCGAGTCTCAACGCCGACATCATCGACAACGGTGTGGCGACCGGCGACACCGGCTACATCCTGCGGATCGGTGGCTGGATGCTCCTGGTGAGCATCGTGCAGGTGGTCGCCACGGTCATCGCGCAGTTCTTCGGCGCCCGGGCCGCCCTCGGCGCGGGCCGCGACATCCGCGGCGACCTGCTGCACCGGGTGAACTCGTTCTCCGCCCGCGAGGTCGGCACCTTCGGCGCACCGTCGTTGATCACGCGCACCACCAACGACGTCCAGCAGGTACAGATGCTGATCGTCATGAGCAGCGCGATCCTCGTGATGGCGCCGATCATGTGCGTCGGCGGGATCATCATGGGCATCCGCGAGGCCCCCGCACTGTGGTGGGTCATCGCGGTGGCCGTGCCGGTCCTCGGCCTGTCGATGGGGCTCGTCATCGCCCGCATGATCCCCGGTTTCCGCTCGATGCAGGAGCGCATCGACGCGGTGAACCGGGTTCTGCGCGAACAGATCACCGGCATCCGCGTCGTGCGCGCCTTCGTGCGGGAGGACCACGAGCGGCAGCGCTTCGCCGTCGCCAACGACCGCCTCGCCGACGCCACCCTGCGGGTCGGCAAGCTGATGGCCCTGATGTTCCCGCTGGTCATGGTGATCACCAATGTCACGATCGTCGCGGTCATCTGGTTCGGCGGGCACGCCGTCTCCGACGGCACCGTCGAGATCGGCGCGCTCACCGCGCTGATGACCTACGTCATGCAGATCCTGATGTCGGTGATGATGGCGTCGTTCCTGGCCATGATGGCGCCGCGCGCCGCGGTCTGCGCCGAGCGCATCTCCGAGGTCCTCGACACCGAGACCTCGGTGCATCCGACGACCGATCCGGTCGGTTTCGCCGGCCATCCGGGCACCGTGCGGTTCGACGACGCCGAGTTCCGCTACCCCGGCGCCGATGATCCGGTGCTGAGCGGCATCAGCTTCGGCGTGACGCCCGGGACCACGACCGCCATCGTCGGGTCGACCGGTTCGGGCAAGACGACGCTCCTGGGACTCGTCCCTCGACTCATCGACGCGACCGCCGGGGAGGTCAGGGTCGGCGGCACCGACGTCAAACGTCTTGATCCCGACGAGCTGAGGGCGGTGGTCGGTCTCGTACCGCAACGGCCGTACCTGTTCTCCGGAACCATCCGTTCCAACATCCTGCACGGCAAGGCCGACGCGACCGACGACGAGATCTGGGAGGCGCTGCGCATCGCGCAGGCCGACGAGTTCGTCTCGGCGATGCCCGACGGCCTCGACACGAAGGTGTCGCAGGGCGGCACCACGGTCTCCGGCGGGCAGCGGCAGCGGCTGGCGATCGCCCGAGCTCTCGTCCGGCGTCCCGCCATCTATCTGTTCGACGACTCGTTCTCGGCCCTCGACCTCACCACTGACGCCAGACTGCGCGCGGCCCTGCGCCCGGCCACCCGGGACGCTTCGGTGATCGTCGTCGCCCAACGCGTCTCGACCATCGTCGACGCCGAGCAGATCGTCGTCCTCGACCGCGGACGCATCGTGGGCATCGGCACACATGACGACCTGCTGGCCTCGTGTCCCACCTACGCCGAGATCGCCGAATCGCAGATGGCCATGGAGGAGCGCGCATGACCCGCCCAGGTGGGCCACCGGCGGCCGGCAGCCCCGAGTCCAAGCCGCGCTCGTTCTGGCCGTCGATCAGACGAGTTGTCGCCCAACTCGGTTCGTACCGGGGCCTGATGACGGTCACGCTCTCCTCGATCGTGGGTTCGGTCGTCCTGCTGGCCATCGCCCCGCGCGTTCTCGGGCACGCCACCGACCTCGTCTTCAACGGGGTCATCGGCCGGATGCTGCCCGCGGGCCAGACGAAGGACCAGGCGGTCGCGGGCCTGCGTGCAAGCGGTGACGACACGTTCGCCGACATGGTGTCGTCGATGGACGTGACACCCGGCGTCGGAGTCGATTTCGGCGACGTCGGCCGAGTCCTCTTCATCACGTTCGTGATGTACGTCGTGGCGTCGGGACTGGGCTGGCTGGCCGCCTATCTGCTGAACATCGTCGTCGTGGAGACCATCCGGGAGCTCCGTGCCCAGGTCGAGGAGAAGGTCCACCGTCTGCCCCTGCGCTATTACGACACGATGCCGCGGGGTGAGCTGCTCAGCCGGGTCACCAACGACCTCGACAACCTCTCGCAGAGCCTGCAGCAGACCATCGCCCAGTTCGTGAACTCGGCGCTGACGGTGATCGCACTGCTGGTGATGATGATCTGGATCTCGCCGTTGCTCGCGCTGATCGCGGTGGCGACGGTCCCGCTGGCGGTCCTCGCCACCGCCGTCATCGCGAAGCGTTCCAAGCCGCACTTCTCCGCGCAGTGGGCATCGACCGGGGCACTGAACGCCCAGGTCGAGGAGGCCTTCACCGGTCACGAGCTGGTGACTGCATTCGGGCGTCAGCGCGAGATCGAGGCGACCTTCGACGAGCGCAACGAGAAGCTGTACGAGTCGAGTTGGCGCGCGCAGTTCATCTCCGGCGTCATCATGCCGACCATCATGTTCCTCGGGAACCTCAACTACGTGGCTGTCGCCGTCGTCGGTGGTCTGCGGGTGGCGTCGGGTTCCCTGAGCCTCGGCGAGGTGCAGGCATTCATCCAGTACTCGCGTCAGTTCACGCAGCCGCTGACCCAGATCGGGTCGATGATCAACCTGATGCAGAGCGGCGTGGCCTCGGCCGAACGGATCTTCGACATCCTCGACGCCGAGGAGCAGACCCCGGACGCGGCGAACCCGAAGTCCCCCGAGGTCGACAACGGTCTCATCGAGTTCGACGACGTCTCGTTCCGCTATGTCGAGGACAAGCCGCTCATCGAGAACCTCACCCTGACGGCCCGGCCCGGGCACATGGTGGCCATCGTCGGGCCGACCGGCGCGGGCAAGACCACGCTGGTCAACCTGATCATGCGGTTCTACGACGTCGACTCCGGAACCATCCGCGTCGACGGCGGGGACTCGGCCGAGATGACCCGCGACGACCTGCGTGAGCGGACCGGGATGGTCTTGCAGGACTCCTGGCTGTTCGGCGGGACCATCTACGACAACATCGCCTACGGCGACCCGGCTGCGTCCCGCGAGGAGGTGCTCGAGGCCGCGCGGATGAGCCACGTCGACCACTTCGTCCGCACCCTTCCCGACGGTTACGAGACCGTCCTCGACGACGAGGGGGGCGGCGTGAGCGCCGGTGAGCGGCAGCTCATCACGATCGCCCGGGCGTTCCTCGCCAAGCCCACGATCCTCATCCTCGACGAGGCGACCAGTTCCGTCGACACCCGCACCGAGCTGCTCATCCAGAAGGCGATGGCCAACCTGCGTACCGATCGCACGAGTTTCGTGATCGCACACCGACTCTCGACGGTGCGCGACGCCGACGTGATCGTGGTGATGGAGAACGGCCACATCGTCGAGCAGGGCAACCACGAGGAACTCCTCGCCGCCCGCGGTGCGTACTGCCGTCTCTACGAGAGCCAGTTCACCGGTGCGCTCGAGGCGGGCTGAGTCGACAGCCCCCGCCGGCTGAGCCGGTACCGAGCGCAGCGAGGCACCGCGTCGAAGCCCCGGCATCCACCCCGCCCCGCCGGCTGAGCCGGTACCGAGCGAAGCCCCCGGCATCCACCCCGCCGGCTGAGCCGGTACCGAGCGAAGCCCCCGGCATCCACCCCGCCGGCTGAGCCGGTACCGAGCGCAGCGAGGCACCGCGTCGAAGCCCCCGCCCACCGCCCTCTACCAGACCCCACCGACAAGTCACGCGACGAAGCCAAGTACCGAAAGTCGTTGCGAGGTAGTCGAACTGCGGGTACTGTCGAGTTATCGAACACACATTCGAGTCAATGTCTCCGGGGGGGTGACCATGGCCGATCACGCACTGCACGATGGCACCACCACACCGCCACCGTCCAACCCCGCCGCGTTGATCGGTCAGATCCACACCCTCATCGATCAACTGCAGACGGCGAGCCTGGCACAGTGTCCGGATGCCGAGCTGGTCGATGTCGCCGCCGAGACCGAACGCGCGATCGCGCGACTGAGTTTCGCCGGTGACCGTCAGGTCGTCGAAGCCACCGAACGTGATCTGCCACGTAAGACCGGTCATCGCAGTGTCATCCAGTTCATGACCCACCGCTTGCGCATCGCCTACCCGGGCAAACGACTCAAACAAACTCGGGCCACTGCAACCTTTCCCGACCTCACCACCGGCGAACCCCTCGAACCCGCCCACCCCACCCTGGCCAAGGCCTTCGCCGACGGCCGCGTCGGGTCCGCGCACGTGCACGCGGTGATGGAGGTCCTCGACCAGATCCCCCACGCCACCCCACACGATATGCAGGTCGCCGCCGAACGCCAGATGGCCGAGATCGCTGTCGACCACACCCCCGCCGACATCACCGCGCTCGGCGCACGGCTTCTGGCGCAACTCGATCCCGACGGCATCCTGACCGACGATTCGGATCGCCAGCGACGCCGCCAACTGTGGGTCAACCGCCAACGCGCCGACGGCACCGCCCAACTCACCGCCACCCTCACCCCCGAACTCCTCGCGCGCATCAGCATGTTCCTCGCGGTGTGGGCCAAACCCGGCATGAACAACCCCACCGATCCCGATTCACCCCACGGCTCGATCGAGAACGCCGACCCCGACCAGGTGGCCGCCGCGGCCGAGCGCGATGACCGCAGCCCCGCGCAGTTGAACCACGATGCGTTCAACGCGCTGCTGACAGCGGTGTTCGAGGACGGCATGCTCGGCAAGAGTCACCGTGGGCTGCCTGTGCAGATGATCGTCAAGGCCGATCTGACCGATCTGATACGTGAAGCCGGGTTCGCCACCACCGCCACCGGCACCCTCATCCCCATCCCCGACCTGATCACGATGGCCGCCGACGCCCAACCCTGGCTGACGGTGTTCAAAGACGCCACCGCGATCCCGTTGTACTTCGGGCGCGGGAAACGTCTAGCCACCCGCGAACAACGCCTGGTCTCCTTCGCCCGCCCCGACGGTCACGTCTGCTCCACACCCGGCTGCGACCTGTCCGCGGCGTATGTGGAAATGCATCACGCCCAACTCGACTGGGGCCTGGGCGGGCTGACCGACATCGTCGACCTCGCCCCGGCGTGCCCGAAACACAACCGAATGGTCAGCGACAAGCCCGGTGACTACACCACCCGCATGGTCCGCGAAGGACCCGACGAAGGCCGCTGCACCTGGCAGCTGAATGCCGAACCCGGTGCTCCACCCAACCCCGAACGCATCAACCGGGCACCTGATATACCCGGACGATTCGCCGAACACCTACAACACGTGCGTACCGAGATCTACGGACCCGACGAGGCGTCCGGCGATCACCCACGCCTACACATGCGCGAAGTCATCGACCACCGACCCGAATCGCCCGACGACCGGGGTATGTCACTCGCCGACCTGTCACCCATTGAACTGCAATGCGCCGCACTCATCGGACTCACCAAGACCCGAAAGCCTTGAGCCCGACGACATTCGCGATTGCTCAGGAACTGAACCGTCCCGGACCGAATGTCCGCCACGATGTCCCGCGACTTCCCGCTTTCATGCACACAGAACGGGAACCTCAGTCCCCACGACCCCGCTCGAGCGCACCGGCGATCTGGCGCTCGAGCCGTTCGGCCGCCGGCGGCGGGACGTCGATGAGTCCGTCGAGCTCGGCGCGCGCCTTCTTGTAGGCGGCCTGGCGTTCCGCAGCGGTGGCACCCGAGTCGGAGGCGACGCTGATGAGCTTGCGGGCGCGGTCGAGGGCTTCCCGTTCGATCGGCGAGAAACCGGCCTGCTTGCGGCGGCGTGCCTCGCGTTCGGCGGCGTCGAAGGCCGCGGCGTAGTCGCCGACCGCCTCCCGGTAGTCGGCGAAGTCGGCCGGTGCGATCGTCGACTCGGTGTCACCGGGACGTGGAGCGTCCGGACGCAGGTCGTCCGCGTGGACTCGCGCACGATGAAAGGCGAGGGTGAGCGGTTCCCGCATGTCGGTCATCAGGGGGTACTCGATCAGCGTGGCCAGGTCGACTTCGTAGGCGAACCACTTCTCGTTGAGCGCATCGTGCTGTTTCAGCGTCTTGCGCAGCTGCTCGGCGGACGTCGTGGTCAGCTTCAGCTGCTCGGTCTGTGCGGCCGCTTTGATCCGGGCGAGCTCGATCTTGTCCTTGCGCCGCTTCTCGTTGTACTTGGCGATCGACCCGGCCCAGCCACCGACGACTCCACCGATGGGAAAGATCAGCCACCAGTTGTTGCTCGCGAACTCGAGAATGCCGGTCACAGCCCAACTGTACCGAGACCGACCGTCCGCGATTAGGGTGAACGCATGGCCGATCCGGGCGCGCCTCAGCTCGTTCTCGACACCGTCGATGACTGGCGAGAGTGGTTGCGCGACAACCATCGGACCTCGTCAGGTGTATGGCTGGTGTTTTGGCGCAAGGGTTCCGGACGCGAGCCGCTCGACTACGACGAGACGGTCCGGGAAGCGCTCTGCTGGGGCTGGATCGACGGCCACAGCCGCGTCTTCGACGAGGCCCGGCGCGGCTTGTGGTTCACCCGGCGCGGCCGCAACAGCCCGTGGGCGGCGTCGAACAAGGCGCGGATCGCCGACCTCGTCGAGTCCGGACGCATGCAACCGGCCGGCCAGGCGGTCGTCGACGACGCGAAGGCACGTGGCCTGTGGTCCATCTTCGACGACGCCGAGGCCGGGATCGAGTCCCCTGAACTCGCCGCCGCCCTCGACGCCGACCCGGTGGCGCGCGCCAACTGGAATGCCTTCCCGCTCAGCGCCCGCAAGCAGGGTCTCGGCCAGATCGCACTGGCGAAGAGGCCGGAGACCAAGTCCAGACGGATCGCGACCATCGTCGAGCAGGCCGCCCGGAACATCCGCCCCTGACGGCTGTTGAGCCCGTACCACTGCCGGTTGAGCCCCTACCACTGCCGGTTGAGCCCCTACCACTGCCGGTTGAGCCCCTACCACTGCTGGTTGAGCCCCTACCACTGCTGGTTGAGCCCCGTCGAAACCTCGACTACAGATCCGGGATCGGCAGGTCCAGGTTGGGTGCGATGATCCCGCCGTCGACCTCGAGGATCTTGCCGGTCACGTAGGCACCCGCCGGTGAGGCGAGGTAGAGCGCGGCGGCGGCGATGTCCTCGGGTTCGCCGAGCCGGTGCATCGGGGTGGCGTTCTCGACGGCGGTACGCATCTCGTCGTTGCCGGCGACGATCTCCAGGGACGACGTGAGGATCGCGCCGGGCGCGATACCGTTCACCCGGATCTTCGGGTTGAGGTCCATCGCGGCGATCCTCGTGTAATGCGCGAGAGCAGCTTTCGCGGTGCCGTAGGCCGCGTACGCACGGCCCGGCACCCGGCCGACGGCCGAGGTGATGTTGATGATCGAGCCGTGACCCGTCGTCGCGAGCATCTGCTTCGCCCCGGCCACGACGAGAGCGTGAGCATTGGCCACATTGAAGTCGAAGGCGTCGACCAGGTGTTTGGGAGTCGTGTCGAGCAGCGGGCGCGGCATCGCACCGCCCACGTTGTTGACGACCGTGTCGAGGCGCCCGAACTCGTCGACCGCGGTCTGCGCGAGGGCGGCCGTGGCGTCGGCGTTGCTGAGGTCCACCGGGACGACGTGCGCCCGGCGCCCGGCGTCGGCGATCTGTCCCGCCACCTGGTCGAGGTCGAATTCGCTACGTGCCGCGATCACCACGTCAGCGCCCGCCTGCGCGAAGGCCACGGCGATCGCCGCGCCCAGCCCGCGACCGGCACCGGTGACGACGGCGACGTGGTCATCGATTCGGAATCTGTCGAGAATCACTCCCCGACCTTGCCACGAACCGCCAGAAAACGAGAACGTGTTCTAGAAAGTCGCCCGGATCAGTACTCCCGGCCGGGGGTGACCACGGAGATCAGCTCGTCGCCCGCCGCGAACCGGCGGAGATTCTTCGCCAGCCACGGCGCGAATTCGCGCGTCAGACCCGACGCGGGATTCGCGACATGCGGCGTGATGATGACGTTCGGCAACGACCACAGCGGATGGTCCGCCGCCGGCGGCTCCGGGTCGGTCACGTCGAGCGCCGCCCCGGCGATCTCGCCGGCGACGAGTGCGTCGTACAACGCCTCCTCGTCGACCAGCGGACCCCGTGCGATGTTTACGATCCATGCGTGATTCGGAAGTGCCGCAAGGCTTTCGGCGTCGATCATGTGCCGCGTCTCCGCGGTTGCCGGTGCGGCCAGCACCACGTGGTCGGTCGAGGCCCACACCGCGTCGAGTTCGGTGGAGCGTCGTACCTCATCGGCCCCCGGCACGTCGCGGCCCGACCGGTTCACCGCGATCACACGCGCACCGCACGCCTTCAGCCGCGGCCCCAGGGATGCACCGATGCCGCCCGCTCCGACGATGGCAACCGTCGAGCCGCGCAGCGACCGCACCGATGTGTCGATCCGTTCCTTGTCCCAGTGCCGGGTGACGGCGGTGTTGATCTGGCGCAGCCCGGCGAGGAGCAGTGCCAGCGCATGCTCGGCGACGTTCTCGGCGTAGAAGCCGGAGGCGTTGGTCCAGACCCGACGGTCGTCGACGATCCCGGCGTCGAAGAAGTCCTCGATGCCCGCCGACTCCAGCGCCACCCATTCGACGGCATCCGGCAGCTCGGGGAAGTTGTCGGGCAGTCCGATCCAGACCAGCACCCGCGCCTCGTCCAGACCGACGATCTTGCCGCCGCCGCGCTCGACGGCGGCGACGAGGTGCTCGTCGTGGTTCGGTTCGATCGCCACCGGAATGGAGGCGCCCTGCCCCCGCGGTCATCGGGAGACCGCCCGCGCCGCGGTGGTGGCGAGTTCGTCGGCGATCTCGTTGAAGTGGTCCCCTGCGTGGCCCTTCACCCAGCGCCACTCCACCTCGTGACGCTCCTCCTCCTCGATGAGGCGGCGCCATAGGTCGGCGTTCTTCACCGGCTTCTTGTCCCTGGTCTTCCAGCCGTTGGCCTGCCAGCCGGCCACCCACTTCATGATGCCGTTCCGCACATAGGTGGAGTCGGTGTAGATGATCACCTTCGACGGCCTGGTCAGCGCTGCGAGACCCTCGATCGCCGCGGTGAGCTCCATCTTGTTGTTCGTGGTGTCGGGTTCCGACCCGGAGATCCGCTTCTCGCTGCCCTTGTACCGGAGCACCGCACCCCATCCGCCGGGGCCCGGGTTCCCGAGGCAGGCGCCGTCGGTGGAGATCTCCACGACCGCCATGCCATCGGCGCCGGTCGGGTTCTCGAGAGCGGGGTTCACGGGATCTGTCACGCAGGGAAGCCTACGTCAGCGGCGTGACGGCTCCCCAGACCGCTCACATCCCGAACCATGCTGCGCCGAAGCCGTCTTCTTGCTGACACGACCACCGCCGACCCCTAGGGTGGACACATGGCTGTCTGGGATCCAGCACGCTATCTGCAATTCGCCGACGACCGGGCGAGGCCCTTCCTCGACCTGATCGCGCAGATTCCCACCAACCCGACGACGATCGTCGATCTGGGCTGCGGTCCGGGGCACCTGACCAAACATCTGCGCGCTCAGTGGCCGTCCGCCGAGATCCTCGGCATCGACGAATCCGCCGCGATGGTCGACCGCGCCATCACTGACAACTTCGATCCTCGCGCGAACTTCGACGTCGCCGACGTGGTCGAGTGGGCACCGCACCGCCCGTACGATCTGATGATCTCCAACGCGATGTTCCAGTGGGTGCCCGATCAGTTCGGCGTCATCGACCGCCTCCTGGGCCATCTCTCCGACGGCGGCGCCTTCGCGATCCAGGTGCCCAACGGCCACGACGCCCCGTTCCGCACGGTACTGGCCGAGCTCGCCGCCACCGAACCGTTCGCGGAGTCGCTGAGCGACGTCCGCCCCTTCCCCCGCCTGGACGCCGAGGACTACCTGAGGTTCTTCTTCGATCACGGTTTCCGCGTCAACGCCTGGGAAACCACCTACCTGCACGTCCTCGCCGGCGACGATCCGGTCTTCGACTGGATCGCCGGTGGCGGGATCCGGCCCTACATCCAGGCCCTGCCCGCCGACCTGCGTGAACAGTTCGTCACCGAACTCAAACGCCGCCTCGCCGAGGCGTACCCGCGCCACGAATGGGGCACGCTCCTCCCGTTCCGGCGCGCGTTCGCGGTCGCCACCCGGCACTGAACCTGCCGCCTGAGCAGCCGGGAAGGCTGCAGGGCGAATCGAAGGGTCACATCCCGGTCAAGCTTCGGCCACCTCCACCGGTCGGACCGGCTACTTCTGCAACACTGGCAACAACCAGTAGTCACAGGGGGTCCGCATGTCCCGACGCAGCCGCGTGCGCCTGCGCCCGCTCTCGCCTGCGCGCCGCACTCTCGTGATCGGCGGCCTCACCATCGGACTCGCCGCGGGCCTTCTCTCGGCGGCCCCACCGGCCGGCGCGGCGGTCTGCAACGTCACCGGCATCACCGGCGGCGACGTCGGCAGCACGGGCAGCACCGGATCCAGCGACCTGGGCTGGGGCAGTGCCGATTTCGGCAGCTACCGCGCCGGCGGCAAGAAACCGCAGGGACCATTGCCGAAGCTCAAGGGCGCGACGACCGCCGTCTCCTGGGTCACCGGTCCACGGAGCCCCGAACGCACGGACACCCGCTTCGGGATCACGGCCACCGATGTCGGCGTCCCGTGGGAGAACGGCTCCGGCCAGATCCTCATGGCTTTCGGCGACACCTGGGGCAGGTGCGCCGGTCAGATGGTCTGGCGGCACAACACGATGCTCCGCAGCGATGCGAACTCGAATCTCGACAAGGCCATCCGCTTCCCGACCGCGATACCCGGAGCCGTCCGTTCCGGCGCCTCGGTGACACCCGCACATCCCACCTATTCACAACCGATGTTCAACGCGATCGGCGTCCGCAACACCGAGGTGGGACGCATCCCGACCGGCGGCATCTCGGTCAACGGCATCCAGTTCCTGAGCTTCATGTCGATCCACAAGTGGCTGGGACCGGGACGCTGGAGCACCAACTACTCGGCGATCGCGGTGTCGCGCAACAACGGTCAGACCTGGACCGTCGACAACAACACGATCCGCGTGAACCTCGACCTCACCGTACCCGGCGTTCCGCAGATCGCGCGCGGTCACAGCCGGTTCCAGATGGGCGCGTTTCTGCGCAGCGGGGAGTACATCTATCAGTACGGCACGCCGAACGGTCGGCACGGATCGGCGTTCGTGGCCCGCTTCCGGCCCGGCGACATCCTGAATCTCAGCCGCTACCAGTACTTCCGGGGCGGTGATGGATGGTCGCCGAATCCGGCCGACGCCGCCCCGATCGTCGGGTTGCCGGTCAGCGAGATGTCGGTGGCCTACAACGCTTACCTGAAGAAGTTCGTGATGCTCACCGAACGTGCCGGCACGATCATGATGCGCACGTCCCCCACCCCGGTCGGCCCGTGGAGCGGCGAGCGCGTCCTGATCCCCAGCGCGCACTCGAGCGGTTTGTACACGCCGTACATCCACCCCCGCTCGAGCGGCAAGAATCTGTACTTCGTGGTGTCCCGCTGGGACGACTACAACGTGATGCTGGCGCGCACCGACCTGTCCAAGTTGTGAGACCTGCCATCATGGACCGGTGAGTGAATCAGAGACGACGCGCATCGTTCTCATCCGAGCGGTCAACGTCGGCGGCGCCATGCTGCCGATGGCCGAACTGCGGGAGATCGCAACCGAACTCGGGGCCACGGACGTCTCGACGTACATCGCGTCGGGCAATCTCCTCTGTTCACCACCAGGTGATCCCACCGAGTTCGACCGTGCGCTCGAGGCCGTGATCGAAGAGCGCTACGGCTTCTTCCGCGAGGTCATCAGCCGCACCCCCGCCGAAGTGAGTGCCGCGCTCGACGCGCACCCGTTCGAGATCGTCGACGACAAATACTCCTACATCTACTTTCTCGTCGCCCGACCGGACGCCGACAAGGTGGCGGCGTTCGAAGAGAAGGAGTTCGGCGGCGATGTCCGGCAGGTGATCGGCTCCGATCTCCACATCCGATACGCCGAGGGTGCGGGCCGATCGAAGCTCACCGCGCCCGCGATCGCCCGGGGTCTGGGTGTGCAGGGAACCGGCCGCAACCTGCGTACGGTCCGAAAGCTGCTGGATCTCACCGAGGCTTGAGCAGCCCGGTGGCCGGACCGCAGGTGCGGGCGTAGCGTCGGAACAAGGACACCGGACGCGTACGTCGAGAGGAGTCCCCATGGACCGCCCGGAATCGGACCCGACAGTAACGGACCCCACGCGTGGGAATCAGCCGGTACCTCAGCCCCCGCCGCCTCCGGACCCGGTTCCGGTGCCGGAGCCGATCCCCGAGCCTCCGCCGGAACCGCCTTTCCCGACGCCCACGCCGCCGCCCGATCCCCAACCAGGACCGCCCGATCCGGAGCCGCCTCCGCGTCCGGTGGTCATCTGAGCGTCAGCCGCGCGACAGGACCCGCGTCACGCGATCCAGGTCGGCGAGTTGATCCGACTTCGGCGCCTCCCACAGCTTCTTCGGTAGCTCTTCGAGGGCCTTGACCGCCGATTCGGCACTGTCGAGGATCTCGACGGCTGCGTCGCCGCCGGTGTCGGCGGCCGCGATGAGGCGATCGTCGAGTTCGAAGACCGCGTCGTCCAGCCGGTCCCGCGCCGACACGAGTTCATCGTCGTGCGGAATGGCGGGATTGGCGTGCACGTCGGCGATCGCGTAGCGGATACGCCGGTGCAGCAACGCCTCTAGGGTGTTGTCGGTGGTCCAGCTCTCCGGTGCGCGGCCCGGCCGGCCGGGGATGAGATCGGTGGACCGGGCAAACCGGCGCACCCGTTTGTCGGAGTCGTAGGCGAACCACGCGGCCCCACCGAGGATGAACAGCGCAACCACCACGGTCACGACGATGACGATGACTGCGATCATGGCCGGCTCACCTCGTCCGACACGGTTCGCACATGATCTGGCATACGGCCCAGCCTACTCAGGACGTGCGCACACCCTTGGGAGCCTTGCCGGACATGAAACCGAACAGGTATCCGGCGACGCGCCGCATCTGGATCTCGTCGGCGCCCTCGGTGATGCGATAGCGCCGGTGGTGACGGTAGATGTGCTCGAACGGTTCATGCCGCGAGTACCCGCGTCCGCCGAACACCTGCATCGCCTGGTCGGCGGCGTCGCAACACAGCCGGTTGGCCTGGTAGTTGCACATCGAGACCTCGGCCGAGGCGGCGAAGTTGCCGTGGGTGTCCATCTTCCAGGCCGTCTCCCGGATGAGCGCACGCACCATCGCACACCGAGTGTGCAGATCGACGAGCGGGAACTGGATCGCCTGGTTGGTCGAGAGCTTCTTACCGAACGGAGCCCTCTCGTTGGCGTACTCGACCGCCCGGTTCACGCAGTACTGCGCGGCACCGAGACTCGACGCCGCCTGCCGAATCCGGTTCTCGTTGAAGAAGTGCTGCACCACCTGCAGGCCGGCACCCTCCGCCCCGAACACGGCCGAGTTCGGGACTCGCACGTCGCGCAGGGAGATGTGGGCGTGATCGGTGGGCATGTTGAACGTCCAGAGGTACTCCTCGACGCGGAAGCCGGGCGCCTGCGGGTCGACGAGGAACGCGGTGATACCGCGTGCGTCACCGGGTTCTCCACTCGTACGGGCAAAGACGATGTCGCGGTGGGCGGCGTGTATTCCGGTGTTCCAGGTCTTCTCGCCGTTGATGATCCAGTCGTCACCGTCGCGGACAGCGGTCGTCTCCATGTACGTCGCATCGGAGCCGTGCTCCGGTTCGGTGATCCCGAACGCGAAGAACTTGGTGCCGGCCGCCAGACCCTCGACCCACTCCTCCTGCTGCTCGGGGGTGCCGTACTCCAGCATCAGCAGGAGCCCGATATTGTTGCCGACGATGGCATGTTCGTTCTGCAGATCGCAGTGCAGGCCCAGCCCTTTCGACGCGAGATGCTCGCGGATGATCGCCATGGCGAGATTCGATCCGTCGCGCCCGCCGAACTCCTCGGGGAACGGATACCGGAAGTGTCCCGCGGCGTCGGCCCGCCGCCGTGCCTCGCCAAGCAGCGCTTCCCACTCGGCGTTCGGCAACCCACCGCGTTCCCAGTCCGTGCGCGAGTCCTCACGCCGGTGGTCGAAGAACCGGATGTTGTCGTCGGCCTGCTCGAGAGGCTTGATCTCCGCCTCGATGAAGGCGTCGAGTTCATCCAGGTAGTCGCTCAGCGACTCGGGCAGTGCGAAATCCACGGTGAATCCTTCTCGTTGGTGATCGGCTGTCGTGTGGTCATGTCACGGGTGCGGGACCGCGAAGTACTTCGGATTGGCGACCACCAACCGCGCCCGCACGTCGGCCGCGACCGCGGCACGCACCTTCTCGTCGGTGCCGTCGAGTTCGCCGGATCGCAGGGCGTCGCACAGTGCTCGCTGATCGGTGACGCCCAGGGCGGCCAATCGTTGCGCGCTCTCCGCGGCGTGGATGGGCCCGAGCAGGACCTGGCGTCGGACGACATCCACGACGTTGCCGGCGACCCGCGTGTGGAACTTGACCTGCGGTGACATCTCGGACGTCACGGCATCGGAGCGGAGGAATCCACCGAGCGCTTCGAGCAACTCGAGCGACGACGGCGAGCCGTGCGGCTCCTCGTCGGGGCCGGAGGTTTCGACGCTCAACGGGTCCGGCACCACCTCGGGCGACACGATTCCGAGATCGAGCAGGGCGTCGAATTCCTGTTCGGCACTTCGCCGTCCGATCGCGGCGAGCTCGACGGACCGTTCGATGCCGTCGAGGTGCCGGTTGGCCTGGAACGCGCAGATCAGGCCCCACTTCACCGTGGCGTACAGCTCCCACCAGCGCAACGCCTCTTCGGCGGGTCGCCACCCGGCCACCTCGGCGTAGGCGTCGAGCAGCCCAGCGCGCTCGCCCATCCCGGCCACCGGGGTGGAGCCACCGAACCGCCAGGCCTTGGCGCACAGCCAACCCAGGTCCTCGACCGGGTCACCGATGTGGACCAGTTCCCAATCAAGCACCGCGGCAACGCCATCGGCGTCGACGAGGAGGTTGCCGAGCCGGAAGTCACCGTGGACGACACCGGAACCGGGAGACGACGGCGGTGGATTGGCCACGAGCCACTGGGTCGCGAGGAGGAGCCCGGCCGGCATCGCGTCGAACTCGCGCGGGAACAGTGCGCGCAACGCATCGACCGGATCGACGAGTTCTTCGAGACCCGGCGTCGCAGCGGCATCGATCTGATGCACCCGCGCCAGAATCCCGCCGCACTGTTGGACGAACCGGTCACGCGCAGCAGCATAGGTGTCGTCGCGGAGTATCCGACGCGGGATCGATTCGCCACCGATGAAATTCATTGTGAGGTAGGGAAACCCGAGAACGCTGTCCTCGCCGAGGCCGGCATCGAGGATCGCCGGCACCGGAACCCCGGCGTCGGCGGCGGCCCGCAGGACCTCCGCCTCCGCCCCGAGTCCGCCGTCGTCCTGCGCCGCCGGTACGGCGCGGATGATGATCGCTTCGGGTCTGCCCTCGCTGTCGACGAGGGTCGCGGCGTAGGTCGCGCGGCTCGCACCTGCGGGTAGTCGCCGGGCGGAATCGACCGTCACCGGAGTACCTCGTGTCGCGCTGAGCCGCTCGGCGACTCGGGTGGCCACATCCCGGGCCTCAGGCACTCCCACGCAGATCCGTCCCTTCGCGCCTCACCCGGTGACCGACGCCATCACCGGTGTAATCCCCGACACAGCGAAGCTAGCACGGAAGCTGAATCCGCTGTCAGAAAACTCCCGTGTCAGGCGCGCTCTCCGGTTGTGGGGGTCTGGAACTCCGGCTGATCGATGATGCGGACCCAGGAGCCGTCGGGACGACGGGTGACGACCTGCGCACGGGCCCCCGCTCCGTTGCGCGGCGGTGTCGAGGTCAAGGCCAGGTCGTCACCGAAGGCGAGCGTCGGCAGCGGCGACTCCGGGACGAAGGTCGGACGGTGTTCGAGGACCGACGCCCAGAGGTCGCGGATGGCCGCGCGACCCCTGGTCACCCGCCCCGGCGGAAACGCCATGACGGCGTCCTCGTGGTAGAGCGAGGCGACCGCGTCCGCGTCGCCGGCGTTGGAGTACTCGACGAACAACCTGGTGAGGTCTTCGGGAGTTCGGGCGGTCTCGTAGGCGGTCACAACGATTCCTCTCGGGCGGAGTCACAGGGACCTCTTCACGGTGCGTTGCCAGCCAGAATAAGTCCAAGTGATTGTCCTGATGGTCGCTATCATCGAAAGTTATGGAGATGCGGCAGCTCGAGTACTTCGTGGCAGTGGCCGACGAGGAGAGCTTCACCGCCGCGGCGCAGCGGGTGCACACCACGCAGCCCAACATCAGCGCACAGATCCGCAGCCTCGAACGCGAACTCGGATCGGCGCTCTTCGACCGGTCGGGCAGGTCTGTCCGCCTCACCGACGCCGGGCGGGCAGCACTCCCCGCGGCGCGCCCGGCGCTGGCAGCCGCCGCGGGCGTGATTGATGCGGTGTCGGAGGTCCGCGGCCTGCTGCGCGGAAGCCTGGCGGTGGGCATGGTCGAGGGCTGTACCGTCGCACCGCTGTTCACCGCGCTGGGCGCGTTCGGTTCCGCCCACCCGAAAGTCGCCTTGAGCCTGCGTGAGTCGCCGTCGGACCGGCTCATCGCATCGGTGGCCGACGGCAGTCTCGACGTGGTGCTCGCCGGCTACGGCGACGAGTTGCCGCGCGGCATCGAATCACTCACGGTCATCTCCGAACCCGTCGTCGCCGTTGTCCCGGCCAACACATCGGGAAAGGTCGAGGCCACGCAACTCGACGACCTCCGGCGCCGGTCCCTCATCTGCCTGCCGCGCGGCGCAGGCATCCGAACCGTCTTCGACGACGCGGCGGTCGCGCATGGCGGACCCATCCGGCCGGCCATCGAGGCGTCATCCCCCGACGCGATCGTCGAATTGGTGTGCAGCGGCATGGGAACGGGCATCCTGAGCGCGTCCATCGCGGCTGCCGACGAACGCGTTGCCGGACTCCCGATCGACGGCGTCGACGTCGACGCACGGCTCGGTGTTCTCTGGAGAACCGACCCTGCCCCCGCGACGCGACGGTTCGTCGACCTCGTACGCGAGGAATTCCGCCTCGCCGACCCGGAGTGACGCTCCGAGCTCAGCTCGCCAGCGCGTCCCCGGCCTCGTCCGCCGACTCCTCCGGCAGCGCGGGATCCACCGCATCGTCGGTCGGCTTCCCGGCGATCCAGTCGCCGATACTCAATCCTCGACGCCCCCAACGCTTGTCGAAGTGCCGCGCCCGCGCGGTCGACTTCTCCAGCTTCGCCGGCGAGTAGCGGCGCCGGGCCCAGGTGGATCTCGGTCGTGCCAGACGGATGGCACCGGCCCAGGCGAAGATCGGGATGAACACACCGACGATCGCCGTCGAGTACTTGCCCTTGACCACGCAGAAGATCGCGGCGGCGATGTTGATCGGCGCGGTCAACGCGAACGCCACGGGTCCGAACTCGACGTCCGCCTCGGCATTGAACGGGTTGAAGCCGAGAAGGACCATTCCCAGCGCGGCGACGGTGAGGGCGACCACCTGCACCGAGAGTTGGCCTTCGCGTGACCAGTACACGTCCTGGAGACGAAGGATCAGCGCGAACTCGTCGAGCACCAGCGACGCGCCGATACCGACCAGGACGGCACTGATGGACGCGCCGGGCTCGACGCCGTTGACGCCGACGGAGACGAACGCTCCCACGAGCAGCAGAATCAGTCCCGGGACCATGTGGTGGACGTGCAGACCGCCGGACACATTGTTCTTGAAAGGCCCCTTGCCCGCCCGGATCAGTCGGGTGATCACCCGCGTCACGACGAACGTCACCGTGAACGAGGCGAACAGGAGGAACAGCGGAAGTCGTTGATGCGTCAGGTCATCGAGTAATTCCACCGTCGGTCACTCTCTCGTCATGCCGGCACGATGCCGGTGCGCCGCTGCTCGATGATCAGGCAGCGGTCCTCGACGTAGAGCAGTCCCGCGTCCTCGGCGATCTTCCGTGCCTCCTCCGAACGGATTCCGAGCTGCAGCCACAGCGCCGTCGCGCCTGCCTCGACCGCGGCACGCGCGACGTCGGCGCACTCCGGACCGGGACGGAACACATCGACGAGGCCGACCTGGTCGGGGATCTCCGAGAGCGACCGGAACACCTTCTCACCGACGATCTCGTCGGCGGTGGGGTTGACCGGGATGATCCGCCAGCCGAGGTGTTTCATGTGCGCGGGCACCTCGTTGGCGGCCTTGGCCGTGTTGGCGCTGGCACCCACCACGGTGATGGTGTCGTAGGTGGACAGGATCTTCTCGACGATCTCGTCCGTCGTGCGGGGGTCGGCGGAGTCTTGGGTAGCCATTCTGAGAGTGTATGTGCCGACGTCGGCTGATTCGGCACGTCGGCGGTGTTCGCCGGCGTCAGCGCATCACGCCGTGCAGGACGATGGCCACCAGCCGCTCGGCCCAGGCATCGTCGAACTCCTGGTCCCGGAGCAGCAGGATGTGCAGCATCGCCGATCCGCCGACGACCTCGATGAGACGGTCCGGGTCGACGTCGGGGTGCACCTCGCCCCGCTCGACCGCCACCACCAGCCGTTCGCGTACCCCACCGAACACCTCGGCGAAACCGGCGTGGACGCGGGCGGCCAGGGCCGGATCGGCGGACATGTCGGCGATCAGACCGGGCAGCGCGACCCGAGTCACCGGTCTGGCGAACAGGTCCCGGGCCGCGTCGACCATGGACCGCAGGTCGGACTCCATCTCGCCACTCGACGGCGGTAGACGCGTCATCTGCGCGAACACGACGTCGTGGACGAGTTCGGCCTTACCCGACCATCGCCGGTACAGCGCGGTCTTGGTGGTGGCGGCCCGGTCGGCGATCGCGGCCATCGTCAGGCGGCGGTACCCCACCTCGACGACGAGTTCGGCTGCGGCGTCGAGCACGGCGGAGTCGATCCGCGCGTCACGGGGACGCCCGGCGACGGTCTCGATCAGTCCGGTGCCGTCGAGACCGGTGCCGGCGAGATCAGCGCCGTCGGGTCCAGCGTCCATGAGACCAACTCTCGTAGCAGTCGCGATTTTGCCGAAGTCCCTGCGCGCTCCGCGACCCGTCTGCTGTCATTACGCTACTCACCGTAGCGAATATTGGGGGTGCGCCCGTGGCCACCGAACCGGCGGTCGAACACATCGACCATCTACAACGCTCCAGCAGGGACACCACCTCGGTCCCGGACATCCTCGCGTCCTGGCTCGCCGAACAACCCGACACACCGGACTCGGCCCCCGAGGTGACGGTGAGCGCGGGTGGCGACACCAACGGCATGTCGTCGGAGACCATCTCGGTCACTGCGACCTGGCCGGGGACCGAAACCCTGCACTGGGTGATGCGGATGGCGCCTTCCGCCGCCGACATCCCGGTGTTCCGCACGTACCGGATGGACCACCAGTTCGAGACCATGCGCCGTGTCGCCGAACTGACCGACGTGCCGGTCCCGCGGGTTCACCACCTCGAACCGACCGGATCGCTGCTCGGTGCGCCGTTCTTCCTCATGGACCGCATGGAGGGCGACGTGCCGCCCGACGTCATGCCGTACACATTCGGCGACAACTGGTTTGCCGATGCCGACGCCACCGACCGGCGTCGTGCGCAGGACTCCGCGATCCACGTCATCGCCGACCTGCACTCCATCCCCGACGCGACGGAGAACTTCGGGTTCCTCCTCGACGACCTGCCCGCCGGGGACTCCATCCTGTCGCGGTTGCTCGCGTGGCTGCAGGACTGGTACGACCTGTCCGCCGAGGGAATCGGCCGCTCGCCTCTCGTCGAGCGCGCACTGACCTGGCTCACCGCGAACTTCCCCGACGAGGCCGCGTCCGCCGACCCCGTGCTGTCGTGGGGCGATTCCCGGTTGGGCAACATGATGTTCGTCGACTTCACGCCGACCGCCGTCCTCGACTGGGAGATGGCACGGATCGGGCCGCGTGAACTCGATGTCGCCTGGGTGATCTTCGCGCACGGCGTCTTCCAGGAGCTCGCGACGATGGCCGGCCTGCCCGGCCTTCCCGACCTCCTCCGCGAGGAGGACGTCCGCGCGACGTACCGGGAGCGGACCGGGGCCGAACTGGGCGACCTGCGCTGGTTCTACGTCTACGCCGCGGTGCAATGGTGCTGCGTCTTCATGCGGACAGGCGCGCGACGCGTGCACTTCGGCGAGCTCGAACGTCCCGATGACATCGACGGCACGCTCTTCTACCACCGTCCGTTGCTCGAACGTCTCCTCGAGGAAGGCTGACCACATGTCCGGTCTCGGACCGCTCGACGAGTTCCCGATTCATCAACTGCCGCAACCGATCGCCTGGCCCGCGAACTCCGACCGCAACTTCTACGATCGTGCCTACCTCAACGCCCACGACCGCAGCGGCGACATCTTCCTCATCACCGGCATCGGCTATTACCCCAATCTCGGGGTCAAGGACGCCTTCGTCCTGATCCGGCGCCGGGCGGCCGACGGCCCGGACACCCAGACCGCGGTCCACCTGTCCGACGCCATCGACGACGCGCGTCTGGACCAGCACGTGGGCGGTTATCGGCTCGCCGTCGACGAACCGCTGCGCACACTGCATCTCACGCTCGAGGAGACCGAGGGCGTCGCCGTCGACCTGCGCTGGGAGGGTCTGTTCGATCCACTCCTGGAACAACCTCATGTCATGCGTCAGGGCACCAAGGTCACGCTCGATGCGCAACGCTTCGCGCAGGTCGGTACCTGGCGAGGGTTCATCACGATCGACGGCGAACAGATCGCGGTCGACCCGACCGCCTGGATCGGAACCCGGGACCGATCCTGGGGCATCCGGCCGGTGGGCGAGCCGGAACCCGCAGGGAGACCGGCCGATCCGCCGTTCGAGGGCATGTGGTGGCTCTACGTGCCGATGGCCTTCGACGACTTCCAGCTCGTCCTCATCGTCCAGGAGGACCCGAGCGGATTCCGCACCCTCAACGACTGTTCCCGCGTGTGGAAGGACGGCCGCGTCGAACAGCTCGGATGGCCGCGGATCTCCGTGCACTATGCGTCCGGGACCCGGATACCCACCGGCGCAACCATTTCCGCCACCGCATCGGACGGTTCGGCAGTGACATTCGAGGTGGAGTCACTGCTTCCCGTCCCGATCCACGTCGGCGGCGACCCGGACTGGACCCACGGCGTGTGGCGCGGTGAGGATTTCACCGAGCGACTCACCTACGACATGACCAGCCCGGAGGTCGTCGGGCGAATACCGTTCGGAGTGATCGACCATGTCGGACGGGCGGTCTGCCGGGAAGGCGACGGCACCACCCGCACCGGCTGGGGCCTGTTCGAGCACGGTGCGCTCGGCCGACACGACCCGTCAGGCTTCGCCGACTGGCTGACCGTCGCCCCTTAGCCTCGATCCACCGATGTCCTTGAGTGACGGAGCGTTGCGGGGCTTCTGGGGGCGTGGTGGTGGTGGAACGCGGTGGAGCTGCGGGCCTCGCTGCCCGCAGTGTTCCACTCGTTCATTTCGTCGGTGCCTTTGGCGGCAGGTCGGTCGGGTTCGTCAGCCTCGCGGTGGCGGGAGGGCGTGCGCGAACAGTGCCGATCCCACTGTTTCCCAGGGCCAGGCTTGGGGGAGATGCAATCGGATGCGGCGCCCGGAGGACGCGATCCTCGCGGGGATGGCGATGAGTTTCCGGCGGATCGTGGCCGTTGTCGCTTTCGCGAGTGCAGCACCGGTGAGGGTCGCGGCGGTGCGGGTGAGGTTGAACGCGATGACGGCGAGGACGAGCCAGGCGGCGTTCGCGGTGAAGATCCCCGAGGGCAGGTGCGCGAGGGCGGAGTGCTTCAGGTCGGCGTGGACCTGCTCGATGATCGCGTGCCCGCGGTGGACCTGGTCGGCGGTGATGGTGTCGAGGGTGCTGGTGGTGAAGAACGCGTGGAACCGGTGCGTGTCGAACAGGGTCGGCTGGGACAGCTTCTTCGCATTCAACTCCGGGATGCGCCTGACGACCAGACGCCCTTCGACCCGGTCCTTCTTCGGTTTCGAGGTGAACGCGGTGAACGGGACCTCAGCGACTTCCGCGTCAGAGGTCCAGGTGCCGGTGTCCGGGTCGTAGATCGCGTCGGTATATCGGATCTTCGTCCAGGCGTCGTCGGGGATGGTGCCGATCGCGCGTTTCACGGCCGGATCCTGCCGGGCGGTGATCGACACGTCCGCGCCGGCGCGGAGCGCGGCGGTCACGGTCGCGTGTCCGTAGTAGGCGGAGTCCGCGCGCAGCAACACGGGTGCGGCCTCCATCCCGGGGAGCCGGGCCACGGTCTTCAGCGCATCGGCGACGATCCGGGCCGCGCCCCGCGGGGAGCCGGCCGCGCCCTTGCGCAGACGCTGGGCAACGACTACGGGAGCGGACGTATCGGTGGACACCGTGGCTAGCAGCGCGTTCAGGCCGCGGACCCCGGAGTACCCGAACCCGGCGCCCTGCTTCTTCGGGCCGTGGACTTCGATGATGGTGTCATCGACATCCACGAACACCAGCCCGCCGTCGGGTCCACTCGAGACGATCGCCGCTTCACCGGCGAGGTTCACCAGGAGCCGGGAGGCGACGGCGTCGAGTTGGCGGACGTGTCCGAAGGTGAACGATCTGAGGAACGACCCCAACGTCGAGGGGGCGTAGATCGCGGTGAAGATCTTCTTCATCCCGCCGTGGCGCAGCAGCGCCATGTCATCGATCGAATCCGCCCCCGCGACCATCCCCGCCACCAGCGACGACACCTTCAACCCCGCATTCGCGCCCTTATCCGTCGGGACGCTCAACCACTGATCGGTGAGGCTGCGCAGGCCCGCCTTCTCGGCGAGACGGACGATCGGGACCAGACCGGCACTCGACACGAGATTCGGGTCATCGAATGATGCGACAGCCGTCCGTGCGGCGTGAGAAACTTGCACCTGCGAGATGCCTCTCTTTTCGGGTTCAATTGCTCCGTAGTAAGAACAATTATCCCTGATCAGAGAGGCATTCTCCGTTTACCGCGCCGACCTCCACACGTTCCCGATCGGTGGATCGAGGCTTAGTCCCTGCAAGACTTGTGCGCACCGCACGCCCCCTGAGTAGCGAGCTCGCGAGCGTATCGAAGGGTCAGTCCAGACCGGCGAGGAACTCGTCGATCCGCGGCCAGGTCTGTTCCACGGCTGCCGACCCCGCGATGAGTCCGAGGTGGCTGGTCTCGACGGTCGTGAACTCCACTCGCGGCGATCCGGTGAACAGGTCGACGCCGTGGTGGGCCGCCGCCCAGCTGACGATGGCGTCCCGGTGGCTGCCGAACAGCTGTACCGATACCGCGACCTTCGAGAGGTCGACGGTCACGTCGTCGAATCGCAGGACGCCGCGGGCCAGTTCACCGCGCATGATGAAGTTCTCCCACATCTGCTCGGACGCTTTGCCCGGGTAGCCGGGCATCGTCTCCTGGAAGCGGTCGATGGCCTTCATCCGCGTCAGCGCCTCGGTGTCGTCGGCGTTGCGGATGATGTAGCCGGGCTTCTTGAGTTCCCGCTGCCAGGCGGTACCCCGGTAGGCGGTCCGCACGAAGAATGCGGGGATACCTCCCAGGACGCGCAGCGCAAGTGACACCGGCTTGGTACCGATGGGCCGCATCAGCGCCTTCACCAGGGGGTACGGCGGGACGCGGTCATAATCGAGTGGGGTTCCGACCGCGGTGATCGACCGCACCGGCAGACCCGGATCCGCGGCGACGGTGAGGAACGAGATGGTGCCGCCCAGGCTCCAGCTGAGCAGGTCGATCCCCTCGCCGGTCGACGGGCCGGCGTCGAAGTCCGCAAGGGTTGCGGCGATCGCGCCGGGAACGATGTCGGCGAAAAAGTCGGCGAACCCCAGGTGCCGGTCCTCGCGGGTCATCTCCCCGAAATCGAGCACATACGGCACCCGGCCGGTCGACAGCAGGAACTCCACCAGGCTCAATCCCGGAGTGAGGTCGTAGCAGTCTGTCGAGACCGCGAGCGGCGGGACGAGCAATACCGGCCGCTGCGCCGACTCGCGGGACGACGTCAGCTGCTCGACGGTGCCGTAGCGCCGCAGCTGACGATGTGGTGCGTCGACGACGACGGTGTGCGGCGACTTTCCGGACTCACCGATCTCCCCACCGCGTGCCAGGTGAAGCAGTGTGGCGACGCCGTCGAGACCACCCATGACAGTCCTCCCCGTGCAACTCGTTCGCAGACTCCTCACGCACCCGCGGGCGCGTGAGCGCTGGTCATTCAACACGGTGCGCCGGCTCGGGTCGTGGTTGGGGCCGAGCGCAGGTGGGTATGTCCGGATCGAGGCATCGCGGCTACGGCCGATGCCAGGCGATCAAGACGCGGTCGAATCGATCAGCCCGCAGGGCGGTCCCATCCCCCGACCGTCCGCGCGTACGAGGAGGAGACATCATGGCCGAAGAACTCAACAACGTCACCGTCGCATTCCTGGTGGCCACCGAGGGCGCCGAACAGGTCGAACTCACCGAACCGTGGAAGTCGATCGAGGCCTGCGGCGGGAAGCCGGTACTGGTGTCCACCGACTCCGGCACCATCCAGGCCTTCGACCACCTCGACAAGGCGGACACCTTCCCCGTCGACGTGACCCTCGAAGACACCCGCATCGCCGATTTCGACGCCCTGGTCCTACCGGGCGGCGTCGCCAATCCCGACTTCCTGCGTGCCTCGGCACCGGCCGTGCGCTTCGTGCGCGGCTTCTTCGAGGCGGGCAAACCCGTCGCCGCGATCTGTCACGCGCCGTGGACGCTCATCGAGGCCGACGTCGTGCGCGGACGAACGCTGACATCGTTCCCCAGTATCCGGACCGACGTCGTCAACGCCGGCGGCAACTGGGTCGACGAAGAGGTCGTCACCTGCCGAAGCGGCGACAACGTGCTGATCACCAGCCGTAAGCCCGCCGACCTGCCGGCGTTCAACGCGGCGATCGTCGCCGAGTTCGCCCACAGCCGGGTGCCGAGCTGACCGACGGTCACACGACCGAGATGGGGCCCTGGCCGCGTCCGGTGAGGATCAGCAACGCCTGCTCGCCCTGCCCGGTCAGCTCGGCCGCCCCGACGGCCGTCGCCAGTGCCGAGGCCAGCACCGACTGCGGCAGCGTCGGCGCCGATCCGATCGCGCGTGCGATGTCGAGACCGTGGACGGCCAGCTCGAAGGTTCTCGTCGGCAGGTAGTGGGACAGCAGGATTCCACCCCATGGGGTGGCGACCGGTCGGTCGGCGACGCCGGTGATCGCCGCGACCGCACGGTCCCGGCGTTCGACCGCGGCCCGCAGCGGGTCGTCGCCGAGATCGACTCCGGCGGCCACGCCGCGGGACGTCACCTCGGGCGAGGAGGCCAGTCCCTGGATGCGGGCGTAATACCCTGCCACCGAATCGATCTCGACGGTGTCCGGCTCGGGTTGGGCGAGATAGTCGGCGACCGTCGTCAGCGAGCGACTCGTGTGTCCGATCAGCGAACGAACCGACCATTCCCCGAGGCCGGGCCGGTCCCACTGCTCAGGGCTCACCGCGGAGACCAGCAGGAGGAAGTGTTCGGCCCCCGCGATGTAGTCCTCGATGGCCCTGCTCAGACGCTGCTCGTCTGCCATGGTGTCTCCCTGGTTCTCCGGCGGAAACCGACTGCACAGCACACGATATTCGGCTGTCTCGCCGCGGTCGTCGCCACCGCCGAGGCCGACCGTCAGGTCCTCAGCTGTGGGGGTCGGACCTGACGGTGTCGTCGACGCCGGCCGTGTCGGCCTTGCTCGGTACGACGCCGCTGGCGGTGGCGAGCTTGGCGATGCGGTCGTAGAGCAAGGCGACCACGCCGGCGAACACGATCACGCCGAGGATCTGAGCCCAGGTGTCGAAGCCGTCGCCGACGATGGCGAGGACCGAGTCGTCGCCGGTGGCGGCGACGATGCCCGCGAAGACCACACCGAACAGGGCCTCACCGACGATCAGGCCGGTCGCGAGCAGAACACCCATACGCTTCTTGTGTTCGACTGCGCCGCCGCTTCGTTCGGCCCAGCGGTTGTAGAAGTGACCGAGGAAGGCACCCACCGGGATGATGAGGGTGACCGACATCGGCAGGTACATGCCCATGCCGACCGCCAGCGGCGGGAGCCGGAACCTCCCCGTGCGACCGAGCAACTCGTCGATGAGGATGACGACCGCGCCGATGAGGGCACCGATGCCGATCAGACCCCAGTCGAGGTCGGCCCCCAGCACGCCCTTCGCGAGCGTCGACAACAGGCCGGCCTGCGGTGCCGCCAGTGCGTCCTCTCCCGCTCCCGGAGCACCCACGAAGCCGAAGACGTCGTACATCAGTCCGAGGATCGGGGGGATGATCGCGGACCCGAAGAGCACGCCGATCACCAGCGCCACCTGCTGTTTCCACGGTGTCGCACCGACCAGTTGACCGGTCTTGAGGTCCTGCAGGTTGTCATTGGAGATCGTCGCGACGCCGAAGACGACCGCGGCGGTGAACAGCGTGTAGGCGATCAGCGCGTCTGTCTGGGAGGAGTCGGCGGTCCCGAACGTCGCCTTGATGAGGATCGCGGCGATGAGGACCACGAGGATGCCGACGCCGGAGATCGGGGAGTTCGACGAGCCGATGAGACCGGCCATGTAGCCGCAGACCGCCGCCACCGCCAGACCGATGACGAAGACGAAGACGATGCTCACCGCGATGATCCCGGCGGCGCTGCCCTCGAGGGCGGTGTCGTGCACGAAGTCCCACAGGAGCAGGCCGATGGGGATCAGCAGCACGAGGATGCTGCCGCCGACGATGTTGAACGGGATGTCGCGTTCGGTGATGTCCACGGTCACGCCCTCGCGACGTGAACGCGACGAGGCGAGTGACCCCTTGATCCCCCGCGCGATGGGCCCCATCACCTTGATGAGGGTCCAGATCGCAGCGATCGCGATGGCGCCCGCGCCGATGAGGCGGACGTCGTTCGCGAAGACGCCGGAGACGATATCGCTGAGTGACTCGCCGGCCTCACCCTGGTTCTGGCTTTCGATGGGCAGCAGCACGCCATAGGAGATCAGCAGGCCGACGAGCATCGCGACGCCGACGGTGACGCCGACGAGGTGCCCGATGCCGATCAGCGACATCGACAGGCCGGCGCTGAACAGTGTTCCTCCCGCACCGACCTTGATCGTCGCGGAGATCGAGTCGCTCAGGACCTTCAGCTTGGCCAGGAGAGCGAAACCCGCCGACGCGATCGAGCCGATCACGATCGTGCGCAGACCGGCCTTGTTCTCCGTGGCACCGCCGGCCGAGTCGCCGACCTTCAGGACCTCGGCTGCCGCAACGCCTTCCGGGTATGGCAGGTCCGACCCCGTGACCAGCGCGCGGCGCAGCGGGATCGAGTACATCACGCCGAGGATGCCGCCGATCGCGCACACGGCGACTGTGATCCAGTACGGGAACCCCGTCCACCAGCCGATCATCACCAGGCCGGGGATCACGAAGATGATGGCCGACAACGTGCCGGCCGCGGACGCGATCGTCTGGACGATGTTGTTCTCCACCACCGAGTGATTGGCGAAGTACCGCAGGATGCTCATCGAGATGACGGCCGCCGGGATGGCGGTGGCGAAGGTGAGCCCGACCTTGAGGCCGAGATAGACGTTGGCCGCGGTGAAGACGAGGGTGATGACCCCGCCGAGGATGACCCCTCGCAGCGTCAGTTCTCGCAGACTTGCCGTGGCCGTGGCCGTGGGCGCTGTCGCCATCAGGTCCCCTCACACAGATTGTGAACGGCCACGCCATGGCTGGACGCAAACCGGATTCACTCGAGTACAGTCGATCCACCTTATGGCCGGGCAGTCGCTCCCACGCAAACCCGGCCTGGTGTCGCCGGGAACAGGTCCCAAACCCGGCACCGGACGCCGGCGAGGGTAGGGCATGATTTATCCATGACCGAGGGGAAGACGGAGCAGTCTGCCCGTACCCGTCAGGCGCTGATCAGCGCGGCGGAGGAGCTGATCGCCCTGCACGGGGTGTCCGCGGTCTCCAGCAGGCAGATCAGCAAAGCCGCCGGTCAGGGCAACAACTACGCGGTCGGTCACCACTTCGGTTCCAAGGACGACCTGATCCGGGCCACGCTCACCACACACAACATCCCCATCGACCGGTTGCGCCAGAAGGCCGTCGACGAGGTCGGCCAGAACCCGCAGGTCCGTGACTGGATCCGGTGCCTGGTCTGTCCGGAGATCGAGTACCTCGGCAAGCTCGGCGCACCGACCTACTTCGCCCGGTTCTTCGCAAATGTCTCGAGCGATCCGGCCACCACCATCCTGCTGTACGAGCAGATGGGCGAGTCGAAACCACTGCTGGCGATTCTCGAGGGTTTCTACGGCGCGCTGCCGGAGTTCCCCGGCGACGTCCTCGAGATCCGCAACAACATGACGCGTCACATCATCGTGAACACGCTGGCCGACATCGAACGCGCTGCCGAGAGCGGTGATCACCCGGTGACGTCCTGGCAGCATCAGTGCGAGATCGTCGTCGACGCGCTGACCGGCATGTGGCTCGCCCCGATCACCCCCCTCGCTCCCTGAGGGCGAGCGAAGCGAGCCGTCCCTCGCTCCTGAAGTGCGAACGAAGCGAGCCACCCTTCGCTCCCGGATCAGATGAGGGTGCCCACGTCCTTGGCCACGATGTGGTCGAGTGCCCGTTCGGCGACCGCGGCGATCGTCATGGACGGATTGCATGCTGCGGTGTTACCCGGCATGAGGGCGCCGTCGAGAACGTAGAGTCCACGCTGCCCCTTGACGCGCCCCTCGAGGTCGCAGACCGTCCCCATGTTGGCACCGCCGAGCGCGTGCCAGGTCGACGGGAAGAACGCGTTGGTGTCGGTGAGAATCGCGTCGGGTCCGGCGATCTTGCGCACGGCACCGTCGATGTGTTTGGTCTGGATCTCCGAGTCACCCTCGTGCGGCCACTTGATGATCGCGTCCCCCGCCGCGGAGTCGTAGTCGATGACGCCGCGCCCCGAGCTGACGCCGAAACCCACCATCATCGTGGTGCCGGCGTAGACCGGGATCGGGGGCAGCGACGCCTGGATGATGGTGAACGCACTCTTGGGGTTGTTCCAGTTGGGACTGCCGTACACCACCGGACCGCCCTGTACCGCACCGAAATCGATGCGCGGGCTGGTCCAGGTGTAGATGCGATCCGCGTTGGTGCCCCACCCGTGTCCGAGTCCGTCGGGCAGGTCGGTGATCGTGCCGGCCTCACGGGCGCGGACGAGGAGTTTGGTGGTGTTGACGCTGCCGGCGGCCATGATGAGCGTCTTGGTGACGATTTCCTTGTGTTCCAGTACTTTTCCGGTTTCATCGGTCCTTTCGACGTCGAGGGACCACTTGCCGTCGGGGCGCCGGGTGACCTGTCGGACGGTGTGCAGGGTCCGCACGGTCACGAGTCCGGTGCCCTCGGCCTGCCGGATGTAGGTGGCGTCGACGCTGTGCTTGCCACCGTTGTTCACGCCGATGGACCCGTCACCGTTGGTGTAGGCCGGTCTCATCTCGCCGCGGAGCTCCGCCTCGGCATATCCCCAGTCGATGGGCATCGGGATCTTCTGTAGTGGGAGTCCCACGGCGCGAACACGTTTGGCGAACTGTCGCGGCGCCAGGTACTGCGGCGACCGCACGACCGAGTCCGGTGCCACCGCGACCTTGAGCATCCGTGCGACCCGCGGGTAGTGCACGCGGTCCATCAACCGCCAGTCGAGCGCATTGGGGAAGTGTTCGTCGAACACCGCCTCGCTCGGCTGCAACGTCATCCCCTGATAGACCAGCGACCCACCCCCGAGCCCGGCCGGGCACAGTGCCGTCATGTTCGCACCGGCAACCGATTCGAACAGTCCCACATAGGGTTCGACGCTGAGCGGCTTGCCGAACAGGTTCGGGGTGGACTCGTGCCACAGCATGCGCTTGTCGGGGTTCGACGCACGCGGAAAGGTCTCCGAGTTGGGCCCGGTCGGCCACCGACGGCCCCGTTCGAGCAGCAGCACGGGCACACCGGCCTGCGCGAGTCGGAGCGCCGAGACCCCTCCACCGAAACCGGAGCCGACGACCACCACCCGATGCTCCTCACGGGTGTGCCGAATCCGGCGCGCCGGCCGCGGTGACCGCCGCGGCCTTGAGGAAGGTACGTCTCGTTGGGTACGCCCCGGACATGGGTCTCCTGTCATCAGTGCACGAGAACGTCCCGCGCAGACGTGCTGGGTAGCTCGCGGCCTGCGAAGGGAACGACCGCGAGCGGGAGAACGACGTACGGCCGCGAGGGATGCAGCCGTCCGAAGAAGACTTTGGCATCGACCACCGCTGTGTCAAGGGCAACAACGGATTTCGGCCCTGATTCCGACATCGCGGCGTGGCACGCTTGACAGATGCTGAGTCATGTGACTGAATCGAGCGCAAGCGGGTCCGCACCACGGACCCCACCAGCGGACACCGACCGGGACCGGTCTTCCGAGCAGGCCGCCGATCCGGCCTCTCGAGTGTTGCGTTGCCTCGGCCACGGTGTGCAGAGGGGTGCGCACCGTGGCGGGGCCGCGAGTCGCTGCCGGTTCGTCACCCGCTGTTAGGATGACCCGACCACATCGCGGCCGGGGGAAGTACATGTCAGATCACTTGCAGGACAAGACCATCGTCATCACCGGTGCCGGTGGTGGATTCGGCAGGGTCATCGCCGAGAAATGCGCTGCTCGCGGCGCTCGTGTCGTCGGCGTCGACATCGACGCCGATGGTCTGAACACTGTCGTCGGCGGCATCGTCGCCGCGGGCGGTTCGGCACTCGCCCAGGTCGCCGACGTGACCGACATGGCGCAGATGCGGGCGGCCGCAGCACTGGCCGTCGAGGAGTTCGGGGCGATCGACGTCATCGTCAACAACGCCGGGGTCATGCCGCTGGCGTTCTTCGCCGACCACGAACGTGCGTGGGAGAAGTGGCACAAGGCCATCGACATCAACATCAAGGGCGTCGTGAACGGCATCTCCGCGGTCTACGACCAGATGATCGCGCAGGGCCGCGGGCAGGTCGTCAACATCGCGTCCATCTACGGCAACGGCGGATTCGAGGGCTCCGGCGTCTACAGCGCGACGAAGGCCGCGGTCACCATGCTGTCGGATTCCCTGCGCATCGAGGCGAAGGGCAAGATCAAGGTCACGACGGTCAAGCCCACCGGTGTCGCCGGCACCAACCTGGCCAGCTGGATCGTCAACGATCGCGCGATCCGCGGCATCGTCGGCCAGCGGGTGTCGTCGTACAAGGAGCACGTCACCCAGATGCTGCAGGGCGAGTTACCGGACGAGCTGACCGACGCGGACTCGATCAAGTACTGGCTCATCACTCCCGAGGATCTGGCCGACGCCGTAGTCCACGTCATCGACCAGCCCTGGGGCATCAGCCTCTCGGACGTGACCGTGCGCGCGAGCGGCGAGGACTACCTGTACTGAGAGGACTACCTGTACCGACCTGGGTGCGCGGCCATATCGAGATCAGCCGCGACGCTCGCCGCGGTACTTGCGGTGGTACTCGTCGTAGAGGTCGGAGTTCTTCTCCCGCTCCAGGCGGTTGACCAGGTCCGGGTTGAGTCCATGCTGGGCCAGTCGGTGCCGGCGGTACACGCGGTTCAGTGCGATCGAGAAGAAGAGGTAGGCGATGAGGATCGGCGCGGTCATGGTGAACCGGACGCCCCAGTCCGCCGGGACGAAGAGCATCGGGATCAGGATGATGATGCACGGGATCGCCCAGCGCACGACCATCCGAAGCGAGGCCCTGGGTCCTGCGAGGTCGTTCTCGACCCAGTCGGTCATCGACTTCGGCAGGGGTGCCCAGTAGCAGTACTTGACGTACTCCCAGGCGTTCGGGGTCGTGCGTTGCGTGGTGCTCACCTCTCGATCGTGCACCATGTGGTTGCCGCTTCCCAAGCAAGTTGTCGCACGCCACACTGACCTCGGGTGGCCGCATCCGGATCGACACGAGCGAACTCGTCGCCGAATCGGGCATATCCACCACGCTGCGTGTGCTCGAACACAGCGCGGTCGGTAATCTGACCGCGTCTCGGCACGGCGAACCGGCGAAAGGACTCCGCGATCATGGGCTCGGACCCGACCACCGACGCCTCCTCCACCGACGCCTCCTCCATCGACGCCTCCTCCATCGATTCCGAGGCCATCGGCGGCCTCGAAGCCGAACTCAACGACTTCTGGCGACGTAGCCGTATCCGCACACGACTGCGGGCCCGCGAGATCGATCCCCGGCTCGACCCGTCCTGCTATCCGCTCATGTCCGTGCTCACCCGCCACCACTCGATGCCGATGTCCGACCTGGTGAGCGCCGTGGGCATGGAGAAGTCGACGGTCACGCGGCAGATCGACGCGGTGGTCCGACTCGGGCTCGCCGAGCGACACCCCGACCCCCGTGACGCGCGGGCACGCGTGATCACGCTCACCGATCACGGGCGCGAGCGCGTCGACGCCGTCCTCGCCTCGGCGGTCTCCGATTGGCGGGCCCGCCTGGCCCAGTGGAACCCGGACGACATCCGGACCCTCACGAGCCTGCTCCACCGACTCGGCGAGGCGACCAACGACCCGGTCGTGGACCGGGAGTCCTGACGGGCCCCGACCAGGGCAGGCAGTACGGTTCCCCACCGGTTTCCGGCCGCCGGGAATAACCCGGTTAGTTGCGCGTTACACCTTTCACGCCCTATGGTTGCAGCATTCAACTAAACGGCGGCGGCCCACGTCCGGTCCCCGTTTCCATCAGCCCTTTTCCGGCACCTGTGTCCACGAGGTCGACGAGGTCCTTCCGTCGATGTTCTGTGGTCGCCGCCATTCGGCTCCGTCCACACGGTGCACGCACGACTTCGGAGGTAGCCCCGTATGACAACGTCCCCGCCACGCGTGGAACCCGTCGACACACCGATGACCCACAAGCAGCGCATCAACGCACTCGTCGGTCTGCTGCTCGGTATGTTCGTGGCCCTGACCTCGGCCACGATCGTGTCCAACGCACTGCCCACGATCATCACCGACCTTCACGGCACGCAGGATCAGTACACCTGGGTCGTGACGGCGACGCTCCTCGCCTCGACGGCGGCCACCCCGATCTGGGGCAAGCTGTCCGACGTCTTCAGCAAGAAGCTCCTCGTCCAGCTGTCGCTCGGCGTCTTCACCCTCGGCTCGGTGCTCTCCGGTCTCTCGACCTCGGTCTCGATGCTGATCGGCTTCCGTGTGGTCCAGGGTCTCGGCCTCGGCGGCATGCAGTCGCTCGTGATGATCGTCATCGCGTCGATGTTCAGCCCGCGTGAGCGCGGCCGCTACCAGGGCGCCATCGCCGGCGTCATGTCCATCGCGACCGTCGCCGGACCGCTGATGGGTGGCGTCATCGTCGACACGAGCTGGCTCGGCTGGCGCTGGACGTTCTACGTCTGCGTCCCGCTCGCCGTCATCGCCATGGTCGTCGTCCAGCGCACCCTGAACCTGCCGGTCATCCGCCGCGAGGTCCACATCGACTACGCGGGCGCACTGCTCATCTCGGCCGGCGTCAGCACGATCCTGATCTGGGTCACCTTGGCAGGCAAGAACTTCGACTGGGCCTCGGCCACGTCGTTCGGCCTCGTCGCCCTCGGCCTCGTCCTGCTCGCCGCCGCGGTGTGGGTGGAGTCCAGGGCCAAGGATCCGATCATCCCGCTGCACCTGTTCAAGGAGCGCACGACCACCCTCGCGACGATCGCCAGCATCGCCGTCGGCGTGGCCCTCTTCGGCGGCGCGGTGTTCCTCGGCCAGTACTTCCAGATCGCTCGCGGCTACTCGCCCACCGCGGCCGGCCTGCTCACGCTGCCGATGGTGTTCGGTGCGGTGGTCTCGGCGACGCTGTCCGGGCGCCTCATCACCAAGTACGGCCGCTGGAAGAACTACCTGCTCGCCGGCTCGGTGATCATGGCCATCGGCTTCGGGCTCCTGTCGACGATCGACGCCCACACCAACATGGCGGTCCTCAGCGGCTTCCTGTTCGCCCTGGGCCTTGGCATGGGCATGACCATGCAGAACCTGGTCCTCGCGGTGCAGAACACCGTGGAGCCGCGCAACCTCGGTGCGGCCACGTCGACCGTGACGTTCTTCCGCTCACTCGGTGGTGCGGCCGGCGTCTCGGTGCTCGGCGCGGTGCTGTCCAGCCACGTCACCGACCTCATCGGCCAGGGACTGCGCGCCATCGGCATCACCCAGACGGGCTCCGGCGGAGGCGCAGGCCTGTCCAACCTCAACGAACTACCCGCGCCGATCGCGGCGATCGTCCGCGGTGCCTACGGCGACGGAACGGCCCGGATCTTCCTGGTCTCGATGGCGATGGCCGTCATCGGCACGATCGCGGTCCTCTTCATCAAGGAGGTCGCCCTCAACAGGCTCAGCGGTGAGGATCAGCGACGCGCCGCCCAAACGGCCGCCGACTCGGCCGATGCCGAACTCACGCAGGTCCTCGCGGGCGAGAACCTCGACGGCATGGACGCCGACCTCGACCGCCGGGAGGTCATCGACCCGGCTGTGGAACCGGTCGACCGAAAATCATGACCTCCGCCCGCGCCGCAGCGCGCCGACCGTGACGCGGGACAACTGAGGGAAGCCGATCGCGGCCGCCACCACGGCGGCCGCGATCGTCGTCATGACGTGCATGGCGGCGGGGTCTCGTTGACGAACCGGACGGGCGCGGGTGATCCTTGGCCGGTGAATTCGGACCAGTCGCCCACCTCGGGCCGTGCCCCGCTGCCGCACTCCACCGACACTGCCACGCTGCCACTCGCGGGAATCACCGTCGTCGCCCTCGAACAGGCCGTCGCCGCCCCCCTGGCCACCCGGCATCTGGCAGACCTCGGTGCGCGGGTGATCAAGGTCGAGCGCGTCGGCGAGGGTGACTTCGCCCGCCAATACGACTCGGCGGTGCGCGGCGGCGCGGGTTCACATTTCGTCTGGCTGAACCGAGGCAAGGAATCGGTCGAACTCGACCTCAAGAGCGACGCCGGGCGCGATGCGATCAGGACGCTCATCGCCGGTGCGGACGTCTTCCTGCAGAATCTCGCCCCCGGCGCCGCGGCCCGACTCGGGCTGGGCGCCGACGTCCTGCGCGCCGACCATCCGGAACTGATCGTCATCGACATGTCCGGCTACGGCGACGCGGGACCGTTCCGCGATCGCAAGGCCTACGACATGCTCGTCCAGGCCGAAACCGGTCTCATCTCGGTGACCGGCACCCCCGAGGACATGACCAAGACCGGCATCCCGTCCTCCGACATCGCCGCCGGCATGTACGCCCTCACGTCGGTGCTGTCGGCACTGTTCCGCCGGGCCACCACCGGCGTCGGCGCACGGGTGTCGGTGTCGATGTTCGACGCCACGGTCGAATGGATGGGTCACCCCATGTACATGCGGCTCTACGGCGGACGCCAGATCGCCCGGGCGGGCCTCGGCCACGCAGCGATCGTGCCCTACGACAAGTACCCCACCCAGGACGGCACCATCCTCATCGGCGTCCAGAACGACCGCGGGTGGGACACGCTGACCCGCGTCGTGCTCGAACGCCCCGACCTCGCCGAGGACTCGCGGTACAAGACCAACATCGACCGCGTCTCCCGTCGAGCGGAGGTCGATGCGATCATCGCCGCGGAGACCAAGCGGTTCACCACCGAAGAACTCGACCGCCGCCTCGCCGACGCGGGGGTGCCCGCCGCCGAGATCCGTGACCTCGAGGCCGTGGTGGCGCATCCCCAGCTCGGCGAACGCGACCGCTGGCGGGATGTCGACACCGAGGTGGGCCCGATCAAAGCGGTGCTGCCGCCGATGACCTTCGACGACGTCGAACTGGCGATGGGACCGGTACCGGCACTCGGCGAACACACCGAAGCGGTGCTCCGCGAGTTCGGGATCACCGCCGACGAGCAGCCGTGACGATCATTCCCTCAGCGTAGGATCGGCAAAGCGGACCTGCAGCCCTCGGGTCGCGCATTTTCTGCACGGATACGACGACCTCTCGGAGGCGATATGTCCGACGATTCGCTGTACACAACCCGGGACTCGGGTGCACCGGCCGGGAGTGACGAACACTCCCTGACGGTCGGCGCCGGAGGACCCATCGTCCTGCACGATCACTATCTGATCGAACAGATGGCCCAGTTCAACCGCGAACGAATTCCCGAGCGACAGCCACATGCCAAGGGCAGCGGCGCATTCGGGACGTTCGAGACCACCGAGGACATCTCGGCCTACACCAGTGCCGCATTGTTCCAGCCGGGTGTGAAAACCGAGATGATGGCGCGGTTCTCGACGGTGGCCGGTGAACGGGGCAGCCCCGACACCTGGCGTGATCCGCGCGGATTCGCGCTGAAATTCTATACATCCGAAGGCATCTACGACATGGTCGGCAACAACACGCCGATCTTCTTCGTCAAGGACCCGATGAAGTTCCAGCACTTCATCCGCTCCCAGAAACGCCGCCAGGACAACAACCTTCGCGACCACGACATGCAGTGGGACTTCTGGACGCTGTCGCCCGAGTCCGCTCATCAGGTCACCTGGCTGATGGGCGACCGCGGCATCCCGAAGACGTGGCGACACATGAACGGCTACAGCTCGCACACGTATCTGTGGGTCAACGCCGAGGGCGTGAAGCACTGGGTCAAGTATCATTTCAAGTCCGATCAGGGCGTGGAACACCTGACTCAGCACGAGGCCGACCAGATGGCCTCTGCCGACACCGATTTCCATACCCGGGACCTGTTCGAGAACATCGCCGCGGGTAATCATCCGAGATGGACGCTCAAGGTCCAGCTCATGCCGTTCGACGACGCGGTGAGCTACCGCTTCAATCCGTTCGACCTGACCAAGGTGTGGCCGCATGGCGACTACCCGCTCATCGAGGTCGGCAAGATGACGCTGCACACCAATCCGGTCGATCACCACACGCAGATCGAGCAGGCCGCCTTCGAACCGAACAACGTCGTCCCGGGTATCGGCTTCAGCCCCGACCGGATGTTGCTCGGACGGGTGTTCTCCTACGCCGACGCGCATCGACATCGACTCGGCGGCAACTACAAGCAGATCCCGGTGAACGCGCCGAAGAACGAGGTCCACTCGTACTCCAAGGACGGCGCGATGCGTATCCACAACGTCACCGACCCGGTCTACGCGCCCAACTCCAAGGGCGGCCCCTCTGCGCTGTATCCCGGTCAGGGCGAACCGCAGTGGGCGGCCAACGGTGAGATCCTGCGCAGCGCCTACGTCGACCATCCCGAGGACGACGACTGGGGGCAGGCCGGCACGCTCGTCCGCGAGGTGTTCGACGACGACGCGCGAGAGCGGTTCGTCGACAACGTCGTCGGCCATCTCCTCAACGGTGTCTCCGAACCCGTGCTGCAGCGCGCATTCGAGTACTGGCACCGGGTCGATCCCGACATCGGTGCTCGCATCAAATCGGGTGTCACCGAGAAGAAGGACGAGTCCGACCCGAAGAAGGACGACCAGGGCAACCCGGCACGGTCGTCGGCGCAGGAGAAGGCGAAGGCCGAAAAGGCTTGATGCGCAACGCCACTGCTCCTTGGCCACGAGCGACAGCGCCCGTCGCTCCCTGAGGTGCGAGGAGCGACAGCGCCACCCCCCTCGCTCCCTGAGGTGCGAGGAGCGATAGCGACGAGCCTCGAAGGGCCTGGTGAGACGAACTCGCCAGGCCCTTCGAGACGCATCCTCCGCAAGCTCCGGACGCTCCTCAGGGAGCGGGAGGAGACGCATCCTCCGCAAGCTCCGGATTCGGCACCACGCGACACGCCGGTTG